>CAZXGS010000038.1:0-32761 GCA_964640525.1 uncultured Gammaproteobacteria bacterium
GTGGTTCGACAGGCTCACCACGAACGGGTTGTGGGCGGGTTGGGTGGGTGTGGTTGGCACGAGCAGGCCGGGACGCGTCGCGGACGGGTGCGGGCAGGGTTCGCGGTGGTTGCGGGTCGGCCTTGCTTCAACGGTCGAAGCGCAGACGCTGGCCCCGCGGGGCGCCGGCCAGGTTTTCGCCGTCCCAGGCCAGTTCGCCGTTGACCCAGGTCGATGCCACTCGTGCGTCGAAGCGCTCGCCCTCGAACGGGGTCCAGCCGCAACGGGCCAGCACGCGATCGCGGGTGACGCGCGTGCCGCCCTGCGGGTCGACCAGGGTCAGGTCGGCGAAGGCGCCCTCGCGCAGGAAGCCGCGCTGCGCGATGTCGAAGCGCTGCGCCGGGGCGTGGCAGATCTTGTTCACCAGTTGCGGCAGGCTGAAGTGGCCATCGGCCACCTTCTGCAGGGCGCAGACCAGGAAATCCTGCACCAGCGGCAGGCCCGAGGGCGCGCTGGCGTAGGGTTGCTGTTTTTCTTCCCAGGTGTGCGGGGCGTGGTCGGTGGCCAGCACGTCCACCCGGTCCTGCGCGATCGCGCGCAGCAACGCGGCACGGTCGGAAGCTTCCTTGACCGCCGGATTGCACTTGATCAGGTTGCCAAGCCGCGCGTAATCGTCGCGCGCGAAATGCAGGAAGTGGACGCAGGTCTCGGCGGTGATCTGCTTGCGCCGGCCCTGCGCGTCGATCAGCGGGGCGGCATCGAACAGGGCGATTTCCTCGGCGCTGGTGATGTGCAGCACGTGCAACGAGGTGCCGTGGCGACGGGCCAGTTCACGCGCCAGCAGGGTGGACTTCATGCACGCTTCCCGCGAGCGGATCAGCGGATGCTGGTCGATCGGGATGGCGTCGCCGTAGCGGGCGCGCGCGGCGGCCTGCGCCGCTTCGATCATCGGGGTGTCTTCGCAGTGGGTGATGATCGGCGTCGGGCAATCGCGGAACATCGCATCCAGCACCGCCGGATCGTCCACCAGCATGTTGCCGGTCGAGGCGCCCATGAAGATCTTCAGGCCCGGGGTGGTCTTGGGGTCGATCCGGCGGATCGCCTCTAGGTTGTCATTGCTGGCGCCGTGATAGAAGCCGTAGTTCGCCCGTGAGCGACCGGCGGCCAGCGCGTACTTGGCCTCCAGCGCGGCGCCATCCAGCGTGGGCGGTTTGGTGTTGGGCATGTCCAGGAAGCTGGTGACGCCTCCGGCCACCGCAGCCGCCGGTTCGGTGTCGAAGCCGCCCTTGTATTCCATGCCCGGTTCACGGAAATGGACCTGAGCGTCGATCACGCCGGGAAGCAGCCACTTGCCGGCGGCATCCACGACCCGTTCGCCATCGCGCGCGGCAAGCGTGGGCGCGATGGCGTCGATGCGCTCGCCGCGGATACGCAAGTCGGCGTGGAAGCGGCGGCCTTCGTTGACCAACTCGGCGTTGACGATCAGGGTGTCGGGCATGGCGGTATTCAGTGGTGGCCGGGTGAGGATGGCGAACGGTCTGGCACCGGATCATGGCCACCGGGATGCAGCGGATGGCAGCGGCCGATCCGGCGTGCCGCCAGCCAGCCGCCGCGCAGCACGCCAAAGCGCTCCACGGCGGTCATGGCGTAGGTCGAGCAGCTGGGCAGGAACCGGCAGTTGTTGCCCAGCCACGGACTGATCCAGCGCTTGTAGCCGCGCAGGATCCACAGCACGATGGATTGGGCCAGGTTCAATGACCGCTCCGGGATCGGCGCGACGTTGGCGATATTGCCGCTGTCGTGGTACTAGGTTATAACACCCCGCTGCATTGCCGAAGCCCCGCGGGGGCGCGTCGTTCGGCTCGTCGCCATCACACAGGAATCGCCCATCGTGGCAGTCAAGAAATCCGCCAAGAAGCCCGCCAAGCCGGTCGCCAAGAAAGCCGCAAAACCTGCCGCCAAGCCCGCCGCCAAGCCCGCTCAGGCCAAGAAGGTGGCGGCTGCCGCGAAGAAGGTCGTGGCAAAGAAGCCCGAGGTAAAGAAGCCCGAGGCCAAGGTCGTCGCCAAGCCCGCGGCAAGGAAGCCCGAGCCCAAGGTCGCCGCCAAGTCTGCGGCGGCTGCGCCTGAAAAGGTCGCGAGCAAACCGGCCAGCAAGCCTGCGCCCGCGCCAGCCGGCAAGGCGGCTCCCTCCAGGACGGCTCCCGCCAAACCCGCCGCCGCGGCCAAGACGCCAGCCGCGCCCGTCGTGGCGACCAAGGCCAAGCCTGCGGCTCCGAGCGTGCAGGCGCCGGTCGCCGCCGCGCGCGTGCAAGGCGTGCGCGCCAAGGCGGTGGTGCGCCAGGACAAGCCGGAAAAGATGGTCCCGTTGCAACTGGTGCAGACCGGCCTGAAGTTGCCCAAGGGCTACAAGCCCTCGGCGAAAGAAGACTACATGAGCCCGTTCCAGATGGAGTATTTCCGCCAGCGCCTGCTGCGGTGGCGGGACGACCTGGTGGAAGAATCCAAGCAGACCATCGAGAACCTCAAGGAAGAAGTGCGCGACGTCGGCGACGAGGCCGAGCGCGCCACCCGCGAAACCGAGAACTCGCTGGAGCTGCGCACCCGCGACCGTTACCGCAAGCTGATCGGCAAGATCGACGACGCCCTCAAGCGCATCGACGACGGCGTGTACGGCTACTGCGTGGACACTGGCGACGAGATCGGCCTGGAGCGCCTGGAGGCGCGCCTGACCGCCGAACGCACCCTGGATGCCCAGGAACGCTGGGAGCACCGCCAGAAGCAGATGGGCGACTGATCGCGGTAATCATGGCGGGTTGCGTGCCGGTCGCCGCCGACATCCCGCGTCGACGATCCTGGCAGCCCCGTCGTCATTCGGGCGCTGGCTGGGATCCATCTTGATCCTGCTGCCGAATTCGCGCCTTCCATGGATCCCTGCTTGCGCCGGGATATCGATCCGTGAAGACATCTCTTGCAGCGGCACGCCTGGGATGCCTGCCGCGATGCGCGATCAATCCGCCAATTCGAAGTAACGCAGGGTGAGCCCGGAAATGCTCACCTCGCGCCCCTGTGCATCGTTGCGATTGCCGAGCTGGGCGAACGCGCGTTCGGTCATCAGCACCATGTTGCGGTCGGCGATATCCTCGCCGAGCTTGCAGGCCAAGTTGACCTCGTCGCCGAACAGGTCGTGTTCGTCGATGTTGAGGATGCGGCCCCAGCCGATGCCGATCGAGGCATACAGTTGCCGGTGCTCGGGCAGTTGCAGGTTCATCTCGCGCAGCCGGCGGATGATCTCGCGCGCCGCGCCGGCGGCGCCATCGACGTTCGGGAACAGGCAGAACAGGTTGTCGGCCTCGGTCTTGACCACCTTGCCGCCGTATTCGACCACCGCCGGACAGCACAGCCGGTGCATGTGCCGGATCATCAGCAGGAACTCGACGATGCCGTGCTGATGGGTGGTGCGGGTGAAGCCGCTCATGTCCAGGATCAGTGGCGCGAGCTGCTGCTCGAAATCGCGCTCGATCCTGGCCAGGTATTCGGCATGCCGCTCCGGATACTGGATGATCTTGTCCAGCAAGGCATCGAGCGCCTGCCTGGTGTTGGCTGGCAACGGGAGGCCTTCGGCGTCGGTGGCGGTCATGGCGGGCAGGGCAGGCGATAGATGGCGTGGCCATCGTGGTCGGTCCGGAGGCGAACCGCAAGGGCCCAGCCGACGCAGCGCCATGCGTTGCGCCAAACCACGCTCCGCGGCGGCGTCGCGAAACACATCGGCAGCCCTCGACGCCGTATGCTGACGGATTCGGCCTGATCCCTCCGATGCGATCGAGGATGCGCAAACCTCAACCGCCCGACGCACCCGCGGTCGATCGCCGATCGACAGCGGGCAGGATCACCGCGCGACGCAAGCCCCCCGGCAACCCGCAAGCCGCGCGCGCGCGCATCCTCGCTGCCGTCCGCGCCGTTCCCGTGGGCGCCGTGGCCGGTTACGGCGTCATCGCCCGACGCGCCGGCTTGCCGGGGCGCGCACGCCTGGTGGCGCGCGTGCTGGCAAGCAACGCCGATCCCGACCTGCCGTGGCACCGGGTGTTGCGCAGCGATGGGCGGATCGCGTTTCCGCCGGGGTCGGCAGACGCCGCTGAGCAGGCGCGTCGGCTGCGGGCTGAAGGCGTGAGGGTCGAGAATGGCCGGGTACGCGATGTCGCGCGCGCTGCGCGATCGCTCGATGCCATCGTGTGGGGGCCGGAACGACGTTGAGCCCGGCGATGGAACGGCGATGCCGCGCATGCGGGCAAGGTGCCGTTATCATGGCCGGTGCAAATCGCGCGGAGTGTGCATGTTCAACCACCTGCCGAAAGGCATCCAGGCGCTGTTGTGGATCAATGGCATCGTGTTCCTGCTGCAGAAGCTGCTCGATCCCTCCGGCACGGCCTTCGCGGCGTTTTACCTTTGGCCGATCGGGCTGGAACCGTCGGCGCTCGGCGTGGACACGCTGCCGTTCGGCATCGGCTTCATGCCGTGGCAACTGCTGACCTACGGTTTCCTGCACGGCAGCCTGTCGCACATTTTCTTCAACATGTTCGCGCTGCTGATGTTCGGCGCGCCGCTGGAATACACCTGGGGCACCAAGCGCTTCCTCACCTTCTACGTGGTGTGCGTGCTTGGCGCCGGCCTGACCTACCTGCTGTGGGCGCAGGTGATGGCCATTTCCAGCCCGGTGCTGGGTGCCTCGGGCGGCGTGTTCGGGCTGCTGCTGGCCTACGGCATGCTGTTCCCGCGCCAGCAGGTGATGCTGCTGTTCCCGCCGATCCCGATGACCGCGCGCACGCTGGTGATCGGCTACGGCGTGCTGGAACTGCTGATGGGCGTGACCGGCCTGGGCGGCAACATCGCCCACTTCGCGCACCTGGGCGGGATGCTGTTCGGCTGGCTGGTGATCCGCTACTGGCGCGGGCAGCCGCCGTTCGCCAAGCGCCCGCGCGGCGGGCTCCGGCGCTGACCCGACCCGTCCTGCGCACTCAATTCCAGAACTTGACGGGATTGGCCTCGAGCATGGGTTGCCCGGCCTTGCAGGCATAGGCCTTGGCGAATCCGGGCAGGTTCGCCAGCACGCCGTTTACACGGTATCTGGCTGGCACCTGGCCCGGGTCGGTTACTGACGCGTGCTGCGTTTCCGCCCAGACCTGCGCGTAGGCCTGGAAAAACGCGCGCTCGGCGTCGTTGCCCGGCTTGGCCGGTAAGGCGTCGTTGAATCCGGCCCACGCCAGCTCGACGCCGCCCAGGTCGGCCAGGTTCGCGGCCTGGCTGGCGGTGCCATCGACATGCGCCCCGCCGGAGAGCCTGAAACGATCGTACTGGGCGATGATCGGCGCCGTCGCCTGCACGAACGCCGCGGTGCTTGCCGGCGTCCACCAGTCGCGGATACGGCCATCGGCATCCACGCCGCGGCCACTGCCGGCGATGGCCTCCTGCAGGGTGCGTCCGAGCAGCGCGCCCAGCGAACCCATGGCCTGCGCGCTGTCCTTGCCGGCGTCGAGTACCGGCGGTTGCAGCAGCGCGGCGGTCACCAGGATGCGGTTGTGCAACGGGTCGTAATTGATCGCGGGGTTCTGCGCCGGCATCGGCCACGCGCTGTCGCCGTGGGTGCCGATCGCGGCCATCGCCAGTTGGTGGCGCCACTGCGCCAGCGCCAGCAGGTCGGTCGCGTAACCCTTGCCAAGACTCGCGTCGATCGCCGCAGGCGCGACCTTCGGTTCACCGATCTCCACCTCCAGCCTGGACAACTTGGTCTGGGCGATCGCGCGCGTGGGTGCATCCATCCAGCCATTGGCGGTGATCCCGTCGGCCACCGCCTTCCGGAGTTTGGCGACCACCTGTGATGCGAGGGCGCGGCTGGCCGCAGGCAGGTAACGCTGCGCCCAGGCATGCCCCATGGTCGGACCCAGCGCGCGATCGATCGCATCCATCACCCGTTGTCCGCGATCCGGTGCCTGCTCCCTGCCGGCAAGCAAGCGACCGTACATCTGGAAATGGGCGTCGACGAACGCTTGCGAGAGGTACGGCGCCATCGCGCTGGCGACGTGGAAGCGCAGGTAGGCCTGCCACTGCTCGACTGGCACGCTCGCCAGCATCGCGTCGGCGGCGCGGAAGAATCCCGGCTGCCCCAGCGAGATGGTGTCGGCCTTGACGCGCTGGGCGGACAGGAACTTGCCGGGCGCGAGCGCCTTGTAGTCCTTCTCCAGCGCTGCGACCGGGGTTGGATGGTAGGCCTCGGCGCCGTGTGCCTGCGCGGCAGGCACCGAGGCCTGCGCCAACTGCATCTCCATTGACAGCACCCAGCCCGACTCGGTGCCGACCCGATCGGCCGGCGTCCCGGACAGTTGCAGGATGGTCTGGATGTAGGCGCGGTAACGGCCGAGCAGGTCGCGTGCCTGCGCTTCGCCGCGGGTGTAGTAGGCCGGGTCGGGCAGGCCCAACCCACCCTGGGTGGCGTAACCGATGCGCAAGGATGGATCCTGCAGATCCGCATCGTCGCTGAAGTTGAACAGCACCGGCATGCCGGCGGCATGCAACGCAGCGATCGCGGCGGCGACATCGCGCGGCTTTTTCAATCTCCCGATGCGCTCGAACAAGGGTTGCAGAGGCGCACTGCCGGCGCCATCGACGGCAGTCTGGTTCATGCCCTCGCTCCACAGCGTCCCCAGTGCGCGCCCGGCATCGTCGGTCGGCGCACGCGCCAGATCGTCCAGCAACGCACGCTGCTGCGCACGGGCATGCGCGCGCAGGACCTGGAAAGCGGACACGCTGCCCTGCGGCGGCGCCGGGTTCGCCTTCAGCCAGGCGGCGTTCGCGTATTCGTAAAAATCCGTGCACGGCCCCGCGGCAGGCGCTGCGGCGGTTGCCTTGGGCTTGTGCGCCCTGACCTTGCGGGCTGCGTCGGCGGGCGCGTGCAGACCCAGCAGCAGCACGGGAACGAGCAGGGCAAGGTGGCGCACACGGATCATCGCAGGACTCCTGACGGGGACGGCCGAGTGTAGCAAGCGCTGGCGGCCGCACCCTCGCGCGCCAGCAGGTCGCAAGCGTGGGACATGCCCTGCACGTGGCGTCAGCGTGGCCGGTCCTTCAGCCCGATCACGCGCCGCACGCGCGCCCCGAGCCGTGAACTGGCGCGCCAGTTCGGCGGCGTGTAATCGCTGATCGACGCCGTCCCGGTCTTGCGGTGGGTCGGCTCGGCCATCGGGCGCTTCTCGATCACCAGCATGCTGTCGTACCAGTGCATCGAGTGCACGCTGCGGGTGAAGTCATCCACCTTCAGAACGGCCGACTGCGAATGCCAGGCGTTGAGGCGGTCGATCAAGCGCTTGCCGTACTCCACGAAACTCCCGGGATGCCGGTAGCCGCCGCCCCAGCGCCGCCAGTAGGAGGTGTGCATGTCTTCGCACAGGTACACGCCATGGTCGGAGATCTTGCCGAACAGTTCCTCGAAGGTGGCGATCTGCTGGCCCATGGTGTGGCCGCCGTCGTCGATCAGGATGTCGATGCGCGGGATGGATTGCGCCAGAGAGCGCAGAAAACCGCGATCTTCCTGATCGCCGATGAAGATGCGGGTGCCATCGCGTTCGAATGCCTTGCACTGCGGGTTGATGTCCGCACCGTACAGCGTGCAGCGCGGACCGAAGTAATCCCGCCACATGTCCAGCGAGCCGCCCTGCGACACCCCGAACTCCAGCACGTGCACGTCGCTGCCGCGAAAGCGCGCGAAATGGCGGTCGTACACCTCGAAATAGTGCATCCACTTGTGGATCAGGCGGCCATGGTTGGCCTCGAAAAATGCTTGCAGGTCGTTCATGGCCGATGCGTGGCGCGCCGTGGCGGCGGTGGGAGGATCGTCCCGACAGGCGATGCGCACGTCAAGCACGACCGTGCGGCCTGAAAAGGGAAGGCCCCGCGAGCGGGGCCTTCCGGTCAGCCTGCCAGGCGCCTGGGCATCACCAGATGACCACCTGCTTGTCGGCCGGCCGCACCATCGGATCGCCGGCCTTGCAGGAGAACGCCTGCGCGAACGCCGGCATGTTCGAAGGCGCGCCGATCGCGCGGAACTGCGCCGGTGCGTGCGGGTCGGTGTTCACCCGCACCGCCAGTTCCTGCGGCTTGAACATCCGCCGCCAGACGTTGGCGAAGTTCATGAAGAAGCGCTGGTCCTCGGTGTAGCCATCGACCTTGGTGCCGATCTTGTAGTTCGGATCGCCGGCCAACTCGTGCAGCAGCGCGTCGTAGGCGATGTTGATGCCGCCCAGGTCGGCGATGTTCTCGCCCAGGGTCAGCTTGCCCTTGACGTGGACTGGCTTGCCGTCCTTGTCGGTGTAGGCCACGTAGTCGTCGAATTGCTTCACCAGCTTGGCGGTGCGCTCCTCGAAACCCTTCTTGTCCTCGGCCGTCCACCAGTTGCTCTGGTTGCCCTGGGCGTCGAACTGCGCGCCCTGGTCGTCGTAGCCGTGGCTCATCTCGTGGCCGATCACCACGCCGATGCCGCCGTAGTTGAGCGCCGGGTCGGCCTTGGCGTCGAAGAACGGCGGCTGCAGGATCGCGGCCGGGAACACGATCTCGTTCTGCTGCGGGTTGTAGTAGGCATTGACCGTCTGCGGGGTCATGCCCCACTCGGTGCGATCCACCGGGTGGCCGATCTTGGACAGTTGCCAGCGGGTGTTGAACTCGCCGGCGGCCAGTACGTTGCCCAGGTAGTCGTCGCGGGAGATCTTCAGGCCGGTCCAATCGCGCCACTTGCTCGGGTAGCCGATCTTGGGCATGAAGGTGGACCACTTCTCCAGCGCCTTGGCCTTGGTGGCATCGCTCATCCAGGTCAGCTTGCCGATCCGCTCCTTGAGTGCGTTGCGCAGGTTGTCCACCAGCTTCTCCGCCTCGGCCTTGGCCTGCGGCGTGAAATACTGCTTGACGTACAACTGCCCCAGGGCCTCGCCCTCCAGGCCGTTGACGGTGCCCAGCACCCGCTTCCAGCGCGGCTTCTGCTCCTTCTGGCCGTGCAGGGTCTTGTTGTAGAAATTGAAGTTTTCGTCGGCCAGGGCGTCATTGAGGTAGGGCGCGGCGCCGTCGATGGCGTGGAAGCGCAGGTAGGCCTGCCACTGCGCGATCGGCGCGGTGGCCAGCAGGCGGTCGAACTCGGCGAAGAAATTCGGTTCGGCCGAGGAGAAGTGGGTCACGCCCTTGACGCCGATGCCGTCGAAGAACTTCTGCCACGAGAAATGCGGGGTGATCGCGTCGGCCTCGGCGACCGAGACCAGCTTGTACTGGTTGGCGGTGTCGCGGGCCTCGATCGGCGACAGCGACGCCTTCGCCAAGTCGGTCTCGAAGGCCATCACCTGCTGCGCTTGCTGCTTGGCATCGGTCGGCGCCACGCCGACCAGTTCCAGGGTCTTGGCGATGTGGGCGACATAGGCCTCGCGGATGGGCTTGTATTGGTCTTCCAGGTAATAGGCGCGTTCGGGCAGGTTGTAGCCGCCTTCGAAGGCATAACCGATCATCATCGAGGAGTTCTTGAAATCCGGGTTGCCGAAGAAACCGAACACGCCGACCAGACCCTTGGCGTAGTTGGCGTCGATGTAATCGGCGATGTCCGCCGGCGTCTTGAGCGCGTCGATGGCGCTCAGGTAGGGCTTGAGCTTTTCCGCCGCCGGCACGTCATTGATGCGCTTGGCATCCATGCCGCTGGCGTAGAAGTCGCCGACCAGTTGCTCGATCGAGCCGGGTGCGTAGTGGCCGGTCAGGCCGTCGACGATCTGGTGCTGGGCGTTGTCCGAGCGCTGGCCGAGCATCTCGAAGCTGCCCCATGAGGTGCGATCGGAGGGGATGGTGTTGGTGGCCAGCCATTTGTGGTTGACGAAGCCGTTGAGGTCGGTGCAGGGGTTGATTGCCGGATCCAGGTCCGAGGACTTGAGGGTGCTGGTGGCGCCCAGGTCGGTGGCGGCGTTGGCGCTGGCGGCGGCCAGGGTGAACACGATGGCGGCGGCGGCGAGCGGGCGGATGACACGCAGTTTCATGGGATCTCCTCGATGGAAGGGGCGCGTCGGGCTGGTGGCGCGCGGCCACGCAACCCCCCGCGGGGCGCGAACCGCCCCGTGCGCGAGGACGCATTCTGGCTGGAAACGTTCGCACCTGCGCGTGTCGAAGGTCATGCCTGCTGCCGCCGGCCAGCGGGCCGGACTGCGCATGATGCTCTGCGTGTTATGGTCGGATTCCCCCAGCGGAGGACGATCATGCAACTCACTTTCATCGGCGCGGCCGGCGGCATGGTCACCGGTTCGTGCCATCAACTGGACGTGGCCGGCAAGCGCATCCTGCTCGACTGCGGCATGATCCAGGGCGACAAGCACGCCGACGAGCTCAACGCCAAGCCCTTTCCGTTCGACGCGTCCGCGATCGACGCGCTGGTGCTCAGCCACGCCCACATCGACCACATCGGTCGCGTGCCGTTGCTGGTCAAGCGTGGCTTCAAGGGTCCGATCTTCGCCCAGGCCGCCACCTGCGACCTGCTGCCGATCCTGCTGCGCGATTCAGCGCACTTGGCCGAGTACCACGCCGAGATGGCCGCCCGTCACGGCCACGACGAGATCGAGCCGTTGTACGACGAGCACGACGTCGATGCCGCGCAGGCACTGTTGCACCCGGTCGCCTACGATGCGCCGGTGGCGATCCTGCCGGGCATCACCGTCACCTTCCATGATGCCGGCCACATCCTCGGATCATCGCTGGTCGAGGTCGCCGGTGATGGCCGCACCCTGCTGTTCACCGGCGACATCGGCATGCAGAACACGCCGATCCTGCGCGATCCGACCACGCCACCGCCGCGCGCCGACCTGATCCTGATGGAGTCCACCTATGGCGACCGCAACCACAAGGATCGCGCCGCCACCGTGACCGAGCTGGGCGAGATCTTCGCCAAGGCAGCCAAGGACGGCGGCAACGTCATCATCCCGGCGTTCGCGGTCGGCCGCTGCCAGGAACTGCTGTACTGGTTCGCGCGCCACTACGAAGACTGGAATCTGGGGCGCTGGAAGATCTTCCTCGACAGCCCGATGGCGGCCAAGGTCATGACCGTCTACGACCGCCACGAGGAGATATTCGATCAGGATGCGGTCAAGGTCTGGGCCGGTCGGATCAAGCCCTTCGAGCTGCCGAACCTGCATGTCACCGCCGACGCCAACGACAGCAAGACGATCAACGACATCCACGCCGGCGCCATCATCATCGCCGGCTCGGGCATGGCCACCGGCGGCCGGGTGCGCCATCACCTGGCCAACAACCTGGGCTTGTCCAGAACCCATGTGATCTTCGTCGGCTACCAGGCCGAGGGCACCCTGGGCAGGCTGCTGCTCAATGGCCTCAAGCACGTCCGTCTGTTCGGCCGCGAACTGGCGGTGCACGCGCAGATCCACACCGTCGGAGGCCTGTCCGCACATGCCGACCAGCAGGCCCTGCTCGACTGGTACGCCACCAGCCCGAACCATCCGCCGGTGGCCTTGGTGCACGGCGAGAACCCGGCCCGCGAGACGCTGGATGGCGAGCTGGCCAAGCGCTTCGGCACCCATGTCACCCTGGCCGAGCCGGGCATGACGCTGGATGTGTGAGCGCATTGCATGCCCGCACGCCGCTGCCTTTCCCTTCTCCCTCCGGGAGAAGGTGCCCGCAGGGCGGATGAGGGCGGACCTCTCCGTGGCCGGTTTGGCCGGCTTTCATCCCTCACCCCCACCCCTCTCCCGGCGGGAGAGGGGCTTCAAAGCCGCTTTCCCTCTCCCCCCTCCTGGGAGAGGGAAAGCGGCAGCGCCGGGTGAGGGAAGGCCGATTGCGTCACCGCCATCCATCACCCCGCCGCCAAACCGCCTTCACCAGCCGATGACCCCATGAGCCAACCGACACCAACCTCCCGCCCAGGCTTTCGCTACTACGACCTGCTGGTGGGTGGCATGGTCGGGGTGCTGCTGTGCGCCAACTTGATCGGCCCGGCCAAGACCTCGATCGTTCCGGCGAGCTGGCCGCTGATCGGCGGGCTGGTGTTCGGCACCGGCAACCTGTTCTTCCCGATCAGCTACATCTTCGACGACGTGATGACCGAGGTGTACGGCTACGCGCGGGCGCGGCGTGCGACCTGGGCGGCGTTTGGCGCGCTGGCCTTCGCCAGCGCGATGTCGCAGTTGATCATCCGCATGCCGGTGGCGCCGGGCGAGCCGTTCAACAAGGTCCTGCAGCCGGCGCTGGAAACCGTGTTCGGCGCGACCTGGCGGATCGCGCTGGCCTCGCTGGTCGGATTCTGGGTCGGCGATTTCGTCAACGCCTGGGTGATGGCGAAGATGAAGCTGTGGACCGCCGGGCGCTGGCTGTGGACGCGCACGATCGGCTCGACCATCGTCGGCGAGGGCGTGGACAGCCTGACCTTCTACCCGATCGCCTTCGCGGGCATCTGGGAGAGCCAGACCATCCTCGAGGTGATCGCCTTCAACTGGACGATGAAAGTGATCGTGGAAACCGTGCTCACCCCGGTGACTTACGCGGTGGTCGGTTTCCTCAAGCGTCGCGAGAACGCCGATACCTACGACCCGCACACCAACTTCAACCCCTTCAGCCTGCGCGACGAGGGCGAGGTGCGGACATTCGCGAACCCGCCGGGCTGAGGATCCTCAGCCCGCCCGCGCCGCGCGCTTGCGGTCGTTCTCGGTGCGATCCTTCTTGCGCAGGCGGATCTGCATCGGCGTGACCTCGACCAGTTCGTCGTCGGCGATGAACTCCAGCGCCTGTTCCAGCGACAGCTTCACCGGCGGGGTGAGCTGCTCGTTGTCGTCCTTGCCGGCGGCGCGGAAGTTGGTCAGCTGCTTGGCGCGCAGGGCATTGACGGTGAGGTCGTTGTCCTTGGCGTGGATGCCCACGATCTGGCCCTCGTAGATCTCCTCGCCCGGCTCGATCAGCAGTCGGCCGCGTTCCTGCATCGCGTTCTGCGCGTAGGCCGGCGAGGGGCCGGTGCCGTTGGAGATCATCACTCCGTTCGGGCGCTCGGCGATGGCGCCTTCCGCGCGCGGGCCGTAGTGGTCGAAGACGTGGAACAGCAGGCCGGTGCCGGCGGTGATGGTGCGGAACTCGGTCTGGAAACCGATCAGGCCGCGCGCCGGGATGATGAAGTCCATCCGCACCCGGCCCTTGCCGTCGGGCTCCATGTTCAACAGTTGCGCGCGGCGCTCGCCCAGACGCTGCATCACGCCGCCCTGATATTGCTCTTCCAGGTCCACCACCAGCGATTCGAACGGTTCCTTCCGGACGCCGTCGATTTCGCGCACGATCACTTCCGGGCGCGACACCGCCAGTTCGTAGCCTTCGCGGCGCATGGTCTCGATCAGGATCGACAGGTGCAGCTCGCCGCGACCGGAGACCTTGAACTTGTCGGCGTCGGCGGTCTCCTCGATCCGCAGCGCGACGTTGTGCTGGGTCTCGCGAACCAGGCGGTCGCGCAACTGGCGCGAAGTCAGGAACTTGCCGCCGGAGAACTCCTTGCGGCCGGCGAACGGCGAGTCGTTGACCTGGAAGGTCATGCTGATGGTCGGCTCGTCGACGGTGAGCACCGGCAGTTGTTCGAGCGCGTCGGGCGCGCAGATCGTCTCCGAGATGCCCAGCGCCTCGATGCCCGAGACCGCGATGATGTCGCCGGCCTGTGCCTCGGGCACCTCGCGGCGCTCCAGGCCCATGAAGCCCAGCACCTGCAGCACGCGGCCCTGGCGCGGCTTGCCTTCGCGGTCGAGCACGGTCACCGGCATGTTGGTGCGCACCTTGCCGCGCTGGACGCGGCCGACGCCGATCACGCCGACGTAGTTGCTGTATTCCAGCGAGGTCACGCGCATCTGGAACGCGCCTTCAAGGTCCACCGGTGGCGGCGCGACGTGCTTGACGATCGCCTCGAACAACGGATCCATGTTGCCCTCGCGCACGTCCGGCGACAGCCCGGCGTAGCCGTGGAGGGCCGAGGCATACACCACCGGGAAGTCGAGCTGCTCCTCGGTCGCGCCGAGGCGGTCGAACAGGTCGAAGGTCTGGTTGACCACCCAGTCCGGACGGGCGCCGGGGCGATCGACCTTGTTGACCACCACGATCGGCTTGAAGCCCATCGCGAAGGCTTTCTGGGTGACGAAGCGGGTCTGCGGCATCGGCCCGTCCATCGCATCGACCAGGATCAGCACCGAATCCACCATCGACAGCACGCGCTCGACTTCGCCGCCGAAGTCAGCGTGGCCGGGGGTGTCGACGATGTTGACGCGGTATTCCTGGCCATCGGGCGCCTTCCAGCGGATCGCGGTGTTCTTGGACAGGATGGTGATGCCGCGTTCCTTCTCCAGGTCGTTGCTGTCCATCACCCGCTCGCTGATCTTCTCGCGCTCGCCCAGCGTCTGCGACTGCTTGAGCAACTGGTCGACGAGGGTGGTCTTGCCGTGGTCGACGTGGGCGACGATGGCGATGTTGCGCAGGTTTTGTATGGACATGGCGGCACATGCGCCGGCGCTAGCCGGCGGAATCGGAAAAGGGAAGGACAGCCGCCCATTATAGCCGTTCGTGCCGCGTGCTGCCCGCC
The DNA here is from genome assembly GCA_964640525.1 of uncultured Gammaproteobacteria bacterium. Classification (GTDB taxonomy): domain Bacteria; phylum Pseudomonadota; class Gammaproteobacteria; order Xanthomonadales; family Xanthomonadaceae; genus SZAS-103. Next base: position 14,597 of record CAZXGS010000038.1, read on the forward strand.
GCTGCCAGGACCCATTTGGCTGGTCTGCACCAACCTCACCCGATCGCAGCAAGACAACGCCGCACTGGATCCCGGCTTGCGCCGGGATGACGAGCGAGGCGCGAATCCGGCCACTCCTGGCCTGCATGGCGTACGCACGAGCAGGCCCTTCCCCCGTCGTTCCGGCGCAAACCTGCCGCCGCGATGGACGCTTCGGCCGGATTCAACCGGCGAGCCATCCCAACCATGCCAGTGCAGGAAAGATCGCCTGGAGGATGGCCGCACGGATCATGCGTCGGCCCCCGGACGCGAGCAGCACCGCGCCTGCGCCGGCCATGCAGGCGCAACCGAACAGCACCAGGGTCTGGCCGACGACGCTGTTGCCTCCGGCATTCGGCCACGCCAGCCCGACGATCACGCCGATCGCCAGGAACAGGTTGTAGAAGCCCTGGTTGAACGCGAACAGGCGACGCGCCTGCGCATCCTCGACGGTGGCCGCGCCGAAGCGCCGGTGCACCGCCGGGCGCATGAACCACAGGCTCTCCATGCAGAAGATGTACACGTGCAGCAACGCGGCGAGCAGGGCGAAGGCCTGGCTTGCGAGATTCATGCGACCTCGGGAGGCGGTTGCAGGTCTGGAGCGGGCTACGCCCATGGTACGCCCGTTGCGGCCGCGGGCATGGGCTCCCTCGGGCGATGGCGCATGCCGTCCGTCGCGTCTTGCTTGACAGGCGCTGGATAGCCGGCACGGCCACGCGCATGGGCGGTCGGCTCAGGCGGCGCTGATCATCACCCGGTAGCCGTCCGGGTCGCGCAGGGCGAACTCGGCCGTGCGAGTGTTCGGGTTGACGTGTGGTTCCTCGTCCAGCGCCTCGACCAGGCGGCGCGCGCGTGCCAGGGCGGCGTCGAAATCGGCGACCCGGAAGAACAGCAGCAGGCCGTTGCCGGGCTGGGCGAGCAGGGGGCTGCGCAGGGAAGGGTGGTCGTGCTCGCCCCAGGCGTGCAGGCACAGCAGCACGAGGCCATCGCTGTCGATGACCTGGCCGAAGTAGTCGTGGGCCGGTGCCGCGGCAGGCAGGCCGAGCAGGGCCTGGTACCAGTGCACGCTGCGCGTCACGTCGGCGGCGCCGAGGATGGTCCACAGGCGGTTCACGGAACGGCTTCCTGCGCGGGTTCGACGGCGGTCGCCGCGGTGCCCGGCGGGTCCTCGTCGCGCCACTGCGTCCCGTCGAACACCTGCTGCGGGCGGAAGCGTGACTTGTAGTGCATCTTCGGGTGGCCGTCGATCCAGTAGCCCAGGTACAGGTAATCGCGGCCGGTGCGCCGGGCCCAGGCGATCTGGCGCAGGATCGCCAGCGTGCCCAGGGAGCGCGCGGATTCGTCCGGGTCGAAAAACGTGTAGACCGCCGAGATCGAATCAACGGCGGTGTCGCACACCGCCACCGCCAGCAGGCGATCGTGCAGGCGAAATTCCATGAAGCGCGTCGGGCTCCACGGGCTGGTGACGAAGTGGTCGAAGTCGTTCTCGCTGGTGTGCGCCATCGGACCGTCGCCGTGGCGGGCTACCAGATAACGGCGGTACAGCGCGAAGGACTCGGCGGTGCGCAGTGGCAGCGTCATCCGGTCCACGATGTCGACGTTGTCCCGCAGGCAGCGGCGCTGGCTGCGATCGGGGCGAAAATCCCGCACGTGCAGGCGCACCGGCACGCAGGCACGGCAGGACGGGCAACTGGGACGGTACACGTGCCCGCCGGAGCGGCGATAGCCCTGCGCGAGCGCCTGCGGATAGACCGATGCCAGGGTTGGATCGCGCGGATCGAGCACGAGGTCGCGTGCAATCCGGTCGGGGTAGTACCCGCAAGCGTGCTCGCCGGTGCGGTACAGGGTCATGGCCGCATCCTAGGCGCGCCAGGGAGGCCTCGGCAACCTGCGGGCGCGGGGTCGAAAATGGAGGGCGATTGCCTGCCTTGCGCACGGCGCGGGGGAGGGCTTGGCGTCCTTGCGGGGCGGACATCGGTGCCCCGGGTGTGTTCTGTGCGCCCCACCGCCCCGCGCCTGCCTGCGTCGCCCGCGTCCGGCGTGGCGTGGCACGGGTGTACCCTTGTCACGAACGATGCGCCGGAGTGTGGATGTCCGCCACCAGTGCCATGGCCAGCACCAGCGAGGTCCCGGCCGCCGCGCCGGCGCCGATGCCGCGCTGGAGGATCTATCGCCACCGCCTGCCGGTGCGGATCATGCATTGGATCAACGTGGCCTGCATGCTGGTGCTGCTCGGCAGCGGGCTGGCGATCTTCAACGCGCATCCGCACCTGTACTGGGGCGAGCAGTCGCGATTCGCGCATCCGGTGTTCGAGATCGTCGCCCTGCGCGGGGCCGACGGGCAGTTCCACGGCGCGGTTCGGGTCGCCGGCCGCACCCTTCCCACCGACGGCGTGCTGGGCATGTCCACTGGGCCGTCGGGCAAGCCACAGCCACGCGCGTTCCCGGCCTGGGCGACGCTGCCAGGGCCACAGAGCCTGGCGCTTGGCCGCAAGTGGCACTTTACCTTCGCGTGGATTTTCGCCATCAATGGCGGCCTGTACCTGCTGTGGACTCTCGCCGGTCGGCACTTCCGCGATGATCTCCTGCCCACCCGCAGCGACTGGCGCGGCCTGCTGCGCTCGGTCATCGACCACGCCCTGTTCCGCCATCCGCATGGCGAGGCGGCCACCCGATACAACGTGCTGCAGAAGCTCGCCTACCTCGCGGTGATCCTGGTGCTGGGGCCGGGCATGGTGTTGTTCGGGCTGGCGATGTCGCCGCACATGGATCCGGCGCTGGGGTGGTTGCTGGATGCGGTTGGCGGGCGGCAGTCGGCGCGCACCCTGCATTTCATCTTTGCCTTCGGGTTGGTGGTGTTTGCGCTGATCCATCTGTTCGAGATGGTCGTCGCCGGACCGATCAACGAGTTGCGCTCGATGCTCACCGGCTATTACGACGTGCCCGGCGGCAAGGTCGGGGGCGAGGACGTCGGGAGAACCCCATGACCGACCGCGCACGCCTCGTCAACGCGCGTCGCCGTTTCCTTGCCCGCGGTGCGCTCGGCGGCGCCGGCGCGCTGCTGTTGGGCGGCTGCGACAGGCTCGCCGGTACGTCGTGGTTCGCGGCGCTGCTGGATGGTTCGGAGGCCTTCACCGAGGCCGCGCAGCGCGCGATCACCCCGAACGACGCGCTGGCCCGTGAGTATCCGGCCTCGGCGATTGCGCCCGCGTTCCGCCCCAACGGTTCGACCAACCCGCAGGACGATGCTTACCTCGACCTGGCCGAAGACGGCTTCGTCGATTGGCGGCTGCAGGTGCGCGGTCTGGTGCGCACGCCGCTGAGCCTGTCGCTGGTGGACCTGCGCGCGATGCCATCGCGGACCCAGATTACCCGCCACGATTGCGTGGAGGGCTGGAGCTGCATCGGCAAATGGAAGGGCGTGCCACTCAAGCAGGTCCTGCAGCGCGCCGGCATCCAGCCGCAGGCGCGGTTCGTGGTGTTCCGCTGCATGGACACCCTCGGCGATGCGCCGTACTACGAGAGCTGCCGGCTGGTGGACGCGTTCCATCCGCAGACGATCCTCGCCTACGAACTCAACGACCAGCCGCTGCCGATCGCCAACGGCGCGCCGCTGCGGGTGCGGCTGGAGCGCAAGCTCGGCTACAAGCAGGCCAAATACCTGGCGGCGATCGAACTGGTCGATGGCTACGCGGCCATCGCCGGCGGCCGCGGCGGGTACTGGGAAGATCGCGGCTACGACTGGTACGCCGGGATCTGACCGGCTCCGGCGGCGTCGCCAAGGGTGCGCGCGCCGCCGCGCGTGGGCCTACTTGTTCGCCGGCGCGGTGGATTTTTGCATCGCCGCACCGAGGTCGAACATCGGCAGCGCGCCCGGACTCATCACCAGCGGCAGCACCCCGTTCCACTTCTGCACCGCCTGATATTCGATGAATTCGTTGGTCAAGGTGGCCTGCATCAATTGCTGCGCCTGCGACTGGCCCTGGGCGTCGGCGACCCGTTGCTGGGCTTCGACCTTGACCCGCTGCAGGTCGTATTCGGCCTGCTGGGCATGCTGCTGGGCGACCTGCTTGGCCTCGATCGCCGCGCGGTACTCTGGGCTGAAGGCAAAGTTGGTGATGTTCACCGCCTCCACCTTCACCTTGTACGCGATCATGGTGGTCACCACCTGATCGCCAATCTGCTTGCGGATCAGGTTGCGTTTTTCGACCAGGTCCTCGGCGTTGTACTGCGCGGTGACCGCCTTGACCGCGTTGGCGATCGCCGGTTCGATCACCTTTTCCACCAACGCCGGCTCGTCGCCGATCTGCTGGTACACCCACTGCGCGTCCTGCGGGTCGATCGACCAGTTCACCGCCACCTTGGTGGTGACGTCCTGCAGGTCCTTGCTGGCCGCGGTCTGGTCTTCCTCGCTCTTCTGGATGCGCACGTCGATCAGCTTCACTGTCTGCACGATCGGCCAGCGCCAGTGGATGCCCGGCGCCAGCACGCCGTTCTGGATCGCGCCGAAGTTCATCAGCACCCCGCGCTGGCCGGGGCCGACCTGGACGAAGAATGCGCGCCCGAAGATCAGCACCACGATCACCACCAGGGCGATGCGCAGGATCCACGAGCGCATGGACGCGGTGGCGCCGCTGGAGAAGGGGTTGGGCTTCGGGATCGGCATGCTGCAGGCTCCTGGAGGGCGACATGCGGTGTCGCCGCGCCCGTCATCATCCCACGGACGGCGGCTGCAGGTCGTTTTCGGCCCGTTCATACGCCACCGCGGCGACCACGAAGCGGGCCGCGCCTTCCGGCAGCACGACCTCGATTTCCTCGTCGATCCGCTTGCGCAGCGCCGCGCGCGCGAGCGGGGAGTCGATGCTGATGTGGCCCGCCCTGGCGTCGGTCTCGTCCGGGCCGACGATGCGGTAACGCAGCGCGTGGCCGGAATCGTCTTCGAGCGTGAACCAGGCACCGAAGAAGATCGCGCCGCGATCGGTCGGGGCTGTGTCCACCACCCGCAGGGCCGGCAGGCGCTTGCCCAGGTAGCGCACCCGACGGTCGATTTCGGCCAACTGCTTCTTGCGGTAGGTGTATTCGGCATTCTCCGAACGGTCGCCCTCGGCCGCCGCCGCGGCCAGCGCGGCGACGACCTCCGGGCGGCGCTGCTTCCACAAGCCGTCCAGCTCGGCTTGCAGGCGCCGGAAGCCGGCACGAGTGATGATCGCGGTGGAGTGCGGGGACGGTGGGCGCCAGCGGGACATGCGCGGATGATAGCCGCGGGCGTTGCCGCGGGCTGCCGTGGGCGGCATGTGTCTTCGAGAACGCCCCGTCCCCGATCGCCTCGCCTGCGGCGCCCCGTCAGCCGTTCTTCGGCGGGCTGCGCGCATCCACGTCGCGTGCAAGCCGGTCCACCTCCGCCAGCCGTTGCAGCAATTCGGCGTGGCGCGGATGCGCCGGCGCCATGCGATCGAGCGCGGCCTGCAGCGCGGCGCGGGCGCCGGCCGGGTCGCCGTGGCGATCCAGCAACAGGCGGGCACAGGCCAGGGCATGGTCGGGAATTGCCGGATCGCGCGGGTGGCGACGTGGAAAGTCGCGCAACAGCGTGAGCGTGAGCTCGGCTTGTCCGCCGGCTTCGGCGGCCTGTGCCAGTGCGGTGGTGTGCTCGGCCGAGCCGGGGCGGAAGTGCGGGTCGATCGCCAGCGCCTCGTGGGTCAGCGCGATCGCCTCGCGCGGCTGCCCGCCTGCCAGCAGGGCATCAATGCGGGCGCGCGCGTGCTCGAGCAGGCCGGCGGTGTCGCCGATACGTCGCAGCAGGTCGCGGTAGCGCGCGTGCATGGCCATCGAGGCGTGCGGCTGGGTGGCCAGGCATTCGCCCAGCACGCGTGCGGCCGGTGCCAGCTCGCCGCACGCGACCAGGGCGTCCACCCGCGCCAACAGGGGCGCGTGGCGGTCTTCCGGGCGCAGGCGGCGTTGCGGCGCGGGCTCGAAGCCCAGCGCACGGGCGCGCGCGTGGACCAGCGCGCCCATGGCATGGAACCACGCCACCAGGCCGAAGCACCACGCGAATCCGGCGAGGATCTGGGCGAGCACGGCGAGGATGCCGCTGCCGCCGAACATCGCCGCGACCTGCGCGCGGTCGCCGCTGCCGATGCCGCCGATCACCGTCAGGATGTAGCTGCGCCCGCCTGCGATCACGCGGCCGGTGAACTCCTGCATGGCGCCCATGCCGACCCCGGCGAGCACCAGCAGCAGGTAGGCGGCTCCCAGCGCCGCGATCACCCGCAGCAGCCGCGCCGGTTGCAGGGCGCTGGACACGTTGCGGTTCATCGCCGCGGTCAGGGTCATCGCCGGTTGCAGCAACGCGATCAGCACGATCCCCGCGGCGCGCGGGAGGGCACCGGCCACGAATCCCTGCAGCAGCCAGTGACACGCCGCGAAGGCCAATTGCAGTGCCAGCAGGCGCCAACCGATGCCGTCGTGCTCGAGCACGAACTCCGGCGCATCCGCGGTGCCGTGGGCGGTGCGGGTGAACACCTCCACCGCGTAATGCAGTGCCGCGGCCCAGATCGCCAGTTGCACCAGAAATCCTGCCAGCGGGGCCAGCGTCAGCGGCATCATCACCGCCATCGCCACCAGCGTGGTCAGGCAGGCCGGCTGCAAGGGGTAGGACAGGCTTGCCCAGGGGGGCAGGCCTGGCGGTGGCGCATTCTCGTCGGCGTGCATGGCGATGGCGTCGTCGGTCGCGCCAGGGTGAGGGTGTTCCTGCCGATCCAGCGCGGCCCGGCCGGGGGCGTTTGTGCATTCGGCAGGGGATGGGGTTATCGTAGCCGACACCCGCCGTACGCCGGATGGCTGGCGGGGGTCCGATTCATGGCAAGGGGTGCCGGCAGGCGATGATGCGTTCGGTGGCAGCGGCGTGCGTGGGCATCCTGGCGTTGGGCCTTTGCGGGCGCGCGTCGGCGGGCACGCTGTACCGTTGCGAAGGCAGCGCCGACCAGCCCACCAGTTACTCCAGCCGGCCGGTCCCGGGCCAGAGTTGCAAGGCGATCCATTACGCCGGCGGCGGGCGTTCGCGGCGGCCTTCGCCGGTCGCCTACGGGTACGGTGCGGGTTCCGGCGGCGGCATGACCGCTGCAACGACGGTTTCGACGCCGTCGGCGGCTGCCGCGGGAACGGGCATGGCCGGCGCGGTGACGATCCCGGCGGCCACCGGTTCGCCGGCGCTCAACGCGATCGCGTCTGCGCCGGCGCGGCCCGTCGCGACCGGTACCGCCGCGCCGCGCTCGGTCTTCCGCACCTCCGAGGACGGCCCGCTGGTCGCCCCGGTGATCCCCAAGGGCGTGCAGGCCCGGGTCACCCGCGGGACGATGTACAAATACACCCGCGACGGTATCAATACTTATACGAATGTCGCGCCGCCAGCCGCGGTGGGTGCCAAGGTGCTGTTCACCTACATCGAGACCTGCTACGCCTGCGGCGCACTGCCGGGGGTCAGCTTCGGGCGGATCGCGCTCAACACCACCGCCTTCGAGCCCGAGATCGCCGCTGCCGCGCGCGCCTACGGGGTGGACGAGTGGCTGGTGCGGGCGATCATCCACGCCGAGTCCAACTACAACCCCAACGCGGTGTCCTACAAGGGCGCGCAAGGCCTGATGCAACTGATGCCCGGCACCGCGGCGCGGTTCGGGGTAAGCAATGCCTTCGCCGCCGCCGACAACATCAATGGCGGCGTGCAGTACCTGGCCTTCCTGTCCCGGCGCTACCACGGCGACATCAAGCTGGTCGCGGCGGCCTACAACGCCGGCGAGGGCAACGTGGACCGCTACGGGGGCATCCCGCCGTTCGCCGAGACCATGCGTTACGCCGAGCGCGTGGCCACCCTGGCCGAACGCTATCGCGGCGCCCACTGAGGGCCTGGGAAAAATCGCCCACCTGCTGCGGACGCTGCCGAACGTCTCTGCTGGCGGCCCGCTGCGCGAAAACTGCGGTCATTTGGTTCACCAAATTCCCTTGTTTTCACGCAACGCTCCTTGCCAGAGACGCCCGGCGGCGCCCTCGCGACGGCGTTGGAATTTTTTGTAGGCTCTGAGCCTGCAGCGGCTGGTTTCCCGCCTTGATCCGGCCACCCGGCCGGCGACCGCGCCCGCCGGGGATGCGATTTGCCGTTGTGGGGTGCGTGCAGGTTCCGTTAAACTGCGCCGTCTGCGCCGGGGGAGGGGCTCGCCGCGCGCCATGCCTTTGTCTGGGATTCCTGCGGAGAGTCGATGGCTAACGAAGAGGTCAATACCGGCCGTCGCCGCTTCCTGACCGCCACCACCGCGGTGGTGGGCGCCGTTGGCGTGGTCGGGGCGGCGATACCGTTCGGGCGCTCCTGGCTGCCCAGCGTCGAGGCCTTGCTCGCCGGCGGGCCGGTGGACGTGGACATCAGCAAGCTGGCGGCGCAGCCGGGCATGTTCATGCGCGTGAAGTGGCGCGGCCAGCCGGTGTTCGTGTTCCAGCGCACGCCCGAGCAACTGGCGATCCTGCCGACCCTGGACAACCTGCTGGTCGATCCCAAGTCCGAGGAAGCCTCGCAGACCCCGGCCTTCGCCAGGAACGAGGCGCGCGCGATCAAGCCGGCACTTGGCGTGCTGGTGGGCATCTGCACCCACCTGGGCTGCGTGCCGATCCACAAACCCGAGGTCCAGCCCGAACCGTTCGATCCGAACTGGAAGGGCGGCTTCTTCTGCCCCTGCCACGGCTCGCGCTATGACCTGGCCGGCCGCGTCTTCAAGGGCGTGCCGGCGCCGAAGAACCTCGAAGTTCCGGACTACCGTTTCGTGGACGACATGCACCTGGTCGTCGGCGAGGCGCCGAAGGGAGCCGCCTGATGTCGGACAACGTCTTCACCCGGACCGCCTGCGGCGTGATGGACTGGGTCAACGAGCGCGCGCCGGGGCTGATGCCGGCGTACCGCAAGCACATGACCGAGTATTACGCGCCGAAGAACTTCAACTTCTGGTACTACTTCGGCTCGCTGGCGCTGCTGGTGCTGGTCAACCAGATCGTCACCGGCATTTTCCTGACCATGCACTACAAGCCCGGCGCGGACACCGCGTTCGCCTCGGTCGAGTACATCATGCGCGACGTGCCGGCGGGCTGGCTGATCCGCTACATGCACACCACCGGCGCCTCGCTGTTCTTCATCGTGGTCTATCTGCACATGTTCCGCGGCCTGATGTACGGCTCCGGGCGCAAACCGCGCGAGATGGTCTGGCTGCTGGGCATGGTGATCTTCCTGGTGCTGATGGCCGAAGCCTTCATGGGCTACATCCTGCCCTACGGCAACATGAGCTATCACGGCGCCAAGGTCATCATCAACCTGTTCAGCGCCATCCCCTACGTGGGCGGCGCGCTGACCGAGTGGATCCGCGGCGACTTCGTGGTCGGTGACGCCACCCTCAACCGCTTCTTCGCCCTGCACGTGGTGGCCCTGCCGCTGGTGCTGCTGCTGCTGGTGGTGCTGCACCTGGGTGCGCTGCACGAGGTCGGCTCCAACAACCCCGACGGCGTGGACATCAAGAAGGGCCCGAAGGGCAACCGCTGGTCGCCCAAGGCGCCGACCGACGGCATCCCGTTCCACCCGTACTACACGGTCAAGGACCTGTTCGGGGCCTCGTTCTTCCTGCTGATCGCCGCGTTCATCATCTACTTCGAGCCCAGCGTCGGCGGCTGGTTCCTGGAGCCGGACAACTTCACCGCGGCCAACCCGATGGTGACCCCCGAGCACATCAAGCCGGTGTGGTATTTCACCGGCTTCTACGCGATGTTGCGCGCGGTGCCCTCGTTCGCCGGCACCCAGATCTGGGGCGTGCTGGTGATGGGCGCGGCGGTGATGATCCTGTTCCTGCTGCCGTGGCTGGACCGCTGCGAGGTGCGCTCGATCCGCTACCGGCCGGCCGGGGCGAAGTTGCTGATCATGGCGCTGGCGGCCGATTACCTGGTGCTGATGTGGATCGGCACCCAGCCGCCTACCAGCACCCTGACCACCGTCGCGCAGATCCTGACCGCGTTGTACTTCCTGTTTTTCGTGACGATGCCCTGGTGGTCGCGCTGGGGCACGAACAAGCCGGTGCCAGAGCGGGTGACCATGCATGATTAAGCGCCAGACTCTCTTCGTCCTCGCGCTGGCGGCGCTGGCCGCCGCCCCCGTCGTCGCCTCGGCGTCCGAAGGCGAGGGCCTGCTGGAGGCCAACACCCATCTGAACGACCCGGCATCGCTGCAGCGCGGCGCCAAACTGTTCATGAATTACTGCTCGGGCTGCCATTCGCTCAAGTACCTGCGCTACGGCCGCATCGGCGACGACCTCGGGCTGACCGAGAAGGAAGTCACCGACAACCTGAACTTCACCGGCGCAAAGAACCTCGACCACATCAACGTGGCGATGAAGCCGGAGGATGCCGCCAACTGGTTTGGCAAGACCCCGCCGGACCTGTCGCTGGAAGGCCGTTCGCGCGGGCCGGACTGGATCTACAGCTATCTCAAGGCGTTCTACAGCGACGAGTCGCGGCCCTCGGGCTGGAACAACACCGTCCTGCCCAACGCCTCGATGCCCAACGTGCTGTGGCAGTTGCAGGGCGTCCAGCATGCCGTCACCGAACCCAAGCACGGCAATGAGCCCTGCGCCAAGGGCGAAGTCGAAGGCAAGTGCATCAAGGACCTGGCGCTGGACAAGGATCATCCCGGCCAGATGACGCCGGAGGAATACGACCAGGCCGCGCGCGACATCACCGCGTTCCTGCAGTACGCGGCCGAGCCGGCGATCATGCAGCGCGAGCAGTACGGCTGGAAGGTGCTCCTGTTCCTGGCGTTCTTCACCTTCCTGGCCTATCTGCTCAAGCGCGAATACTGGCGCGACGTGCACTGAAGGCCGCACAATGGCACGTGCCACCGCACCGGAATCACCGGGGGGTGGGGCCAAGTCGGCCCCGGGGGGAAGCAACATGGTTGCAAGTCCGCGTTTGCGTAACGCACTGACCCTGTTCTCGTCACGCGACAGCGTGATCTGCCATCGTGTCCGGCTGGTGCTGGCGGCCAAAGGGGTCAGCTACGACCTGGTGGCGGTCGATCCGGCCAACCCGCCTGAGGACCTGGTCGATCTGAATCCGTACCACAGCGTCCCCACGCTGGTCGACCGCGATCTCGTGCTGTACGCCGCCTCGGTGGTCACCGAATACCTCGACGAGCGCTACCCGCATCCGCCGCTGATGCCGGTCGATCCGCTCTCGCGCGCGCGCCTGCGCCTGGCCATGCTGCGCATGGAGCACGAGTGGGTGCCGCACGTGCAGTCGATCCAGCACGGCAGCAAGGCGCAGGTCGAGGCCGCGCGCAAGCGCCTGCGCGAGTTGGCGATCGCTGCCCTGCCGCTGTTCAAGGCCAGCAAGTTCTTCCTCAACCCCGAGATGAGCCTGGCCGATTGCGCGATGGCACCGATCATCTGGCGCCTGCCCTCGCTGGGGATCGTGTTGCCCAAGGAGTGCAAGCCGATCGAGGACTACGGCATGCGCATCTTCCGCAACCCCGGTTTCCTGCGCAGCCTGACCCCCGAGGAAAAGCTGCTGCGCGAGATCGGGCCGTGACCGCGGCCAGCCCGTGAGCGCCGCGAACACCCCGCCGGTGATGACCTCCAATCGGCCGTACCTGTTGCGGGCGATGTACGAGTGGATCAACGACAACGGCATGACGCCGTACCTGCTGGTCAATGCCGTTTTCCAGGGCGTGATGGTCCCGCCGCAGGCGGTCAAGGACGGTCGGGTGGTGCTGAACATCGCGGCCCGCGCGGTCAACCAGCTCAGCCTGGGCGACGCCGAAGTGCAGTTCCTGGCGCGTTTTGGCGGCGTCAGTCAGCCGGTGCGGGTGCCGCTGGGCGCGGTGCTGGCAATCTACGCGCAGGAGAGCGGGCAGGGCATGGCGCTGCCCGAGGAAGCCGCCTCCGGCACGGTGGCGGCCCCCGAGGTCGGCCAGCCGGCGGGCGACCCCGGCGACCCGCCGCCAGACCGCGGCCCTCCGCCGGGACCCAAGCGGGGTGGCGCCAAGCTGCGGGTGGTCAAATAGCATCACGGCGTGGCGGCCCGGTTCCACCCGGGGTCGGCAGAATGAAATCATCCAATCGGTTATCTTGAGCATCGACTGGCCCGAGCGGGCCAAGCAATGCAGGGCAGGGGCATGAAACTGGTCTTTCCGCAGGGCGAACATCCGCAGGTGCTGCTCAATGCCGGCATCAACCGCATCGGCTCGGCGCCCGACGGCGAGGTCGTGCTCGACCTGCCCGGGGTGGTGCCGCTGCACTGCGAGATCCACCAGAGCGGGATCGGCGTGAACTTGCAGGTTCCCGCGGGCGGCGGCATGGTGCTGGTCAACGACAAGCCGGTGCGCGAGATGATCGCGTTGCGGGCGGGCGACACCATCAACATGGGCGGCGTGATCGCAAGGCTGGCGCCGGCTGACGCACCGCGGGCGGTGCCGTCCAGCGCATCGACCGGCTCCCAGCAGGGCGTGGATGCCGACAGTGGCGCCACCCGGATGCGCGCGGCGGTGCCCAAGTTCGTCCTGCGCGGTGTGTCCGGCCCGGTGTTCGGCAAGATGTACCCGGTGGCCGGCCCGACCGTGATCGGGCGTGCACCGGAGTGCTCCATCCCGGTCGGCGTGGACGAAATCTCGCGTCGCCATTGCGAACTCAAGCCGGTCGCCGACGGCGTGTCGGTGGAGGACCTGGGTTCGGCCAACGGCACCTACGTCAACGGCCAGCGCGTGCAGAAGAGCTTCATGAAAGCCGGCGACGAACTGCGCCTGGATGCGGTGCGCTTCATGCTGATCGCGCCCGGCCAGGAAGTGAGCACCGCGCGGCGGACCGATCCGACGCCGGCAAGGAAGTCTGACGGCGGTGGCGGCGGCAAGGTGGTCGGCATCATCGTCGCGGTGCTGGCGCTGGCCGCGGTGGCGGCCTGGTTCCTGCTCAAGCACTGAGAGCCGGTGAGAAAATCGCCCACCTGCTGCGGACGCCGCCGAACGCCTCTGGCGGACGTCCGCCGCGCGAAAGCTGCGGTCATTTGGTTCACCAAACTCCCTTGTTTTCACGCATCGCGCCTTGCCAGAGACGCCCGGCGGCGCACTCGTGACGGCGTTCGAATTTTTCACAGGCTCTGAGCGGGGCGCAGACGCGAGACGGTTCGGCGCGCACGGCGTTCCGGACGCGGCGCGGCGCACGCACCAGCAGCACGAGAGCAGAAGGCCTGGAGATGCTGGGCCGAGATCCCGAGGCGCTGCCCCGGCGGCTCGAAGTCATGCGATCCACGCGATCGCGCGCGGATCCTGGATAGGAAAAGGGCGCTGTCCGCGGCCGGAATCCAGGTGCGCGACGACGATGCAAGCCGACGCCACCGATTTTCCGCGCACTGCGACCGCCGCGCCCGCAACGGCGTCGGCTTGGCCCTGGCACCCTCAGTTCTGCGGCGGATAGCGCCCGAACACGTAGTCCTTGTTGCCACGCGCCTTGTGGCAGGCCACGCAAGCCGAATAGTCCACAGCGTTGTCCGGCGCCGGGAAGTACCCGAACTCCCAACCATCGCTGGCGGCGAACTCACCTGCCTTGTGCTTGATCATGAAACCGACGCCGTCGGGATGGTCAGCGCCTGCCGTGCGCCGCTTTTCCTTGGCGATCATCGCGCCTGCCGGAAATTGCCTGACCGTCGGGTCCGCGAGGGCGGAGGCGGCTGCAGGATTCGCGAACACGACGATCCAGCGGTTGGCGTGTGGTCCGTAAGTCGCATTGAGGGACGCGGAGGCTGGCGGTGGAGCACCCTGGAGCGCGGGCGCACACAGTTGTGCCAGTTGCAGGGGAACCGGCCTTGGCGCTGTCGTGAGCGGTTTCCAGGCGCGATAGGACGTCAGCCTGGCCGGTATCGCCGGAGCGGCGGCTGGTTCGGCGAGCGAGGAGGTTGCGCCGGCAGCAAGCATCGAGGCGAGGATGAAAAGACGGGTGCGCATGGGCTCCTCCAGGCGGCGCACGCGCATGCAATCGTGCGCGTGCAAGCCGCTTGCGACGATGTTCTTGGCATCCTATACCTGAAGGCTCGCACGTGCCTTGGGGCAGCCTGAACAGTCGGCCGGCGATCAGGATGATTGACATGCGCCACTACGGCGCGTGCGCCATTTGCGGAATGAAAGCCACGCAGCAACGAGGTTCAGGTGCAACTCGGTTTCCGGTTTTCGTTCTGAGTCGGACGGCGCGGCTTGTGGTTCGACACGGACCAGCTCGAACTTCGTTCTCGTCCGGTCCTGCTCACCACGAACGGGGAAAGAGCAAGCTCGAACGCCATGACGTGTTGTTGATCCGTTGCGACGGCCCGATTCCGGTCCTTGAAACCCGCGGCCCGCAGGCTTGGGCGTTTCCGGCACGTCATTCTTGTCTCTTCTTGACCCGGATCGATGCTGCATGTGATACGGATGTACTATCGTATCTTCGCCATGAAACGCACCTTCCGTCCCTGCGCCCGTACCCGCCGCCGCGTGTCGTGGCTGGCGATCGTGTTGCTGTTGTGGCAGCAGCTGGCGATGGCGACGTACGTGTGTGCGGCCGTTCCGGAAGCGGCTGGCGCCGCCGTGGCGGTATCGCACGCGGCTGCGATGGCAATGACGGGTGACTGCTGCGCGAGCACGGCAACGCCGGCGGTTGATCCGCTCTGTCAGCCCCACTGCCAGCCCGAACAGGCCACCCAGAATGACGTGCGCACCGCTTCGGTGCCGGTCAACACGCTGGTTGCGTTGCCGCCGGAATGGCTGACCGTCGCCGCAGTGGTGTTGCCATCGGCGCGAAACCTGACGCAACGCAACCGCCTGCACGCGCCGCCGCCCATACCCCACTTGTTGTTCTGCTCGCTCCTGATCTGATCGGACCCGTCGCGGTATTCCCCGACGGGCGTCATGCCGGAATGGCATGGCGCGAATCACAGGTCGATGGAGTGTTCGTCCATGGGTTCCATGCATTTCATCCGCCACCTGAGGGTGGCGGGTCTGGTTTCGCTGTTGTGGGGAGCGGTCGCCGCGGCGGCAGGCACCGCCGAACCGCCGCTGACGCTGGAGATGGCCGTGCGGCAGGGTCTGGCGCGGGCGCCGCAACTCGACGCGCGTGCCGCCGACGTGGCGGCTGCGCGCGAGGACGTCGCGCGCGCGGGGCGATTGCCGGACCCGACCTTGGCCCTGGGGCTGTCCAACGTTCCGGTCACCGGCTCGGGCGCTTTCAGTCTGCGCTCGGACGCCATGACCATGCGCACCCTCGGCGTGACGCAGGCGATTCCCTCGCGTGCCGCGCGCACGGCCGAGCGCGCCTTGGCCGCCGCGCAGGTCGATGCGGCGCAGGCCGATCGCGTGGCCATCGAGCAGAGCGTGAGGCAGCGCATTGCCGACGCGTGGATCGAGGTGTGGGCGGCCGAACAGCGACGTGCACTGCTGCGCGACCTGCACGACGAAGCCGCGCTGGCCGGTCGCATGGCGAAGGCGCGGCTGCGCGGTGGCGACGGCAGCGCGGCCGATGTGCTGGCGGCGCAAGCCGAACTCGCCGCGCTGGACAATCGGCTGGAAGCCGTCGATGCCGATCTGCGGGCAGCGCAGGCGGGCCTGCAGCGCTGGCTGGGGCAGCCGCCCGGCGCGTTGGCCCCGACGCCGGATTTTGGCCACCTGCCGGTATCGTCCCAGCGCCTGGTGTCCGACATCGACCAACAGGCACCGTTGCGGGAATGGGCCGCGCGCGAGCAACGGGCGAAGGCGGCACTCGACCAGGCGCGAGCGGCCAAACACCCGGACTGGAGCGTGACCGCCAGCTATGGCAAGCGTGCGCCGGGTCTGCCGGACATGGCGATGCTGGAGGTGGGCGTCAGCCTGCCGCTGTTCGCGCACGACCGTCAGGACCGCGGCATCCGTGCCCGCCAGGCGCAGTGGGACGCGGTGCAGGCCGACCACGAAGACGCGCGCCGTGCCCAGCGCGAAGCGGTGACGCGGGCGCTTGCCAACTGGCAGAGCTGGGGTGGGCAGATCGCGCGCTATCGGCAAACCCTGCTGCCACTGGCGCGTGACCGCGCACGCATTGCGCTCGCTGGCTACCGCGGCGGCGGTTCGTTGCAACCGTGGCTGGATGCCCGCCGAGCCGAGATCGAACTGCGCTTGAGCTATGCCGATGCCCTGGCCGCGCAGGCGCGGCTGTGGGCCTGGCTCGCGTACCTGCTGCCTTCCGAGGTGACCCCATGAAACGTTCGTCGATCATCGTCGCCGTGGTGGTCGCGGCGGCAGCCTTGCTGGCCGTCGGCTATTTCGGCGGACGCCGCCAGGCCGCGTGGTCCGCGCCGACGCAGGCAAAGTCGACTGCGGCCGACCGCGCGGACAAGGTGTTGTACTGGTACGACCCGATGGTGCCGGAGCAGCATTTCGACAAGCCTGGCCGGTCACCGATGGGCATGGAAATGGTGCCGAAGTACGCCGATTCCGCCACCGACACGCCGGTCGTGCGGATCGATCCGGCCGTCGTGCAGAACCTGGGCGTGCGCATGGCGCCGGTCGAACGCCGCGTGCTGTCGGCCACGGTGAACGTGCCCGGCACGGTGACCTGGAACGCTCGCGACGCGGTTACGGTCAGCGCTCGCGTCGATGCGGTGGTCAGCAAGTTGTGGGTACGCGCAGCGTACACGCACGTTTCGGCAGGCCAGCCGCTGGCCGATCTGCTGGCACCGCAGTGGAGCAGCGCGCTGGCCGAGTATGACGCACTGCAGGGCGCGCAGTCGGCCGATGGCCAGGCCCTGCGCAGCGCCGCGCGCGAGCGCCTGCAGGTGCTTGGCCTGGACGCCGCGGACATCCGCGCTGCACGACGCGGCGCAGGCGCGGCGATCACGTTGCACGCGCCACAGGCGGGCGTGATTGCCGCGCTGGAGGTACGGGAAGGCCAGCGGGTCAGTGCCGGGCAGACGCTGATGACCCTGAACGGTTTGGCCACGGTCTGGGTCGAGGCCGCTTTGCCGCAGGCGCTTTCTGGTACGGTCCGTGCCGGTACGCCGGTCACGGTCACCACTGACGCCCTGCCGGGCAAGGCGTTTGACGGCCGCGTGGAGATGCTGTTGCCCGACATCGACAGCGCCACCCGCACCCAGCGCGCGCGCATCGCGCTGGCCAACCCGGACGGTCGCCTGAGTCCGGGCATGTTCGTCACCGTGCAGTTGCGTCCGGCCGAAGGCGCGGCGGTGGCGGTGGTGCCCAGCGACGCGCTGATCGCGACCGGCGCACAGACGCGGGTGATCGTGGCGGAAGCCGGCGGCCGCTTCCGTCCGCTCGCCGTGCGCATCGGCCGCGCGGCCGATGGTTACACGGAGATCCTGGCGGGCCTGCACGGTGGCGAAAAAGTCGTGGTGTCGGGCCAGTTCCTGATCGATTCGGAGGCCAGCCTGTCCGGCGCGCTGCAGCGCCTGGGTGAAAACGGGGCAGTTCCCGAGACCAAATCCGGTGCCGCCCCGCCGGCCCCCGCGCATGGGGCACACGAGGGTCATGCAATGCCGCCGGGAGACGGCCCATGATCGCCGCCCTCATCCGCGCCGCCATCGCGCACCGCGTCGTCGTCTTGCTGGCCGCACTGGCGCTGGCTGCGACCGGCGTGTACGCGCTGCTGCGCACGCCGCTGGACGCCTTGCCGGACCTGTCGGACACCCAGGTGATCATCCGCACGAGCTGGGCCGGGCAATCGCCGCAGGTGGTGGAAGACCAGATCACCTACCCGCTGGCTACCGCCATGCTGTCCGTGCCCGGCGCCAGGACGGTGCGTGCGTACTCGTTTTTCGGTGACTCCTATGTGTATGTGCTGTTCGACGACAGCACCGACTTGTACTGGGCGCGTTCGCGCGTGCTGGAGTACCTCAGCCAGGTGCGCGATCGCCTGCCGCCCGGGGTGAACCCGTCGCTCGGCCCCGACGCCACCGGTCTGGGCTGGATCTACGAATACGCGCTGGTCGACCGCAGTGGAAAACACGATCTGGGCGAGCTGCGTGCCTTGCAGGATTGGTTCCTGCGCTATCAGCTCAAGACCGTGCCTGACGTGGCCGAGGTGGCCAGCCTGGGCGGCATGGAGCGCGCCTGGCAGATCGTGC
>CAZXGS010000039.1:0-27785 GCA_964640525.1 uncultured Gammaproteobacteria bacterium
GAACCCGAGCAACTCGCAGCATGAAAAAGCGGACAACTTTCTTGACAACCACCGGCCCGGTCGGTGCCACCGACTACCTGTGGCTGGGCGGCAGCCTGGTCGGCATGGTGCGCAACGCGGCCCTGTACGCGATCCATACCGACCACCTGAGCCGGCCGGAACTGGTGACCGATCCGAACCGCAACGTCGTCTGGCGGGCGAGCAACTTTGCCTATGACCGGACGGTGACGCAGGACAACATCGGTGGGCTGAACATCGGCTTCCCGGGGCAGTACTTCGATGCCGAGACTGGGCTGTGGAACAACGGGTTCCGGGATTACGACGCGAGCTTGGGGCGGTATGTCGAGAGCGATCCGCTGGGGTTGGCGGCGGGGGTGAATACGTACGGCTATGTCGGGGGGAATCCGGTTTCCGGTACCGACCCATACGGCTTGGAAGGCCCGGAATTCGCTTTGTTGTCCGGAGGAGTTATTGATCACCTTCCAGATCGAACCGTTTGCCTGAGCGGGAGGCAACAAGCGACGATCTCGGGCGCTGTTGGCGGGGCGGTATCCGGTGCAATGACATTTGGAAAAACATGGCAAGGCGCGGTTCTGGGTGGCATAACCGGCGCAATTGTTGGTGGCGCAACATCCTTTTTTTCATACGGGAAAAGCGGCGTTGCATCAGCTGTCGTTTCAGGGGGTGCTGGTGGCCTTGTTGATGCAAACCCAAGAGCGGGAGTGTCGGGTGGAATTGTTGCCGGTGTTGTTTCGAATGGACTTTCAGCGCAGGGATATGATCAAAATGTCAGCAACATTGTTGGTGCTGGCGTTGGTGGGCAGGTTGGAGGTGGAATTGAAGGCGTCAAGAGTGGTTTGGCAGGCGCGGCAGCAACTGCTTTTGCTGCAGCAGCGTTAGGGGCTGGTAATGGCTGCGGATGCAACAAATGACTCCACCAATTATTCGCGGTGTATTTAAATTGGTGGTTTTTTTTCTGCCAATAAGCTGTGGAGTTGGGTATTTGCTTGTAGATTATGAATTGTTAAGAAAAATTGGATACAATATCCCACCAAATGTCATGGTCGTGATTTTAGTATCTATTTTATGGCAACTCGGGTATTTGACAATACGTAAAGAATATCGTGAGATCATGGATGAGGTGAAAAAAAACAAGGCAAATAAATCACATCAATGACGGAATCAATGGGGTCGGCGGCTGACAAAACTAAGAATCGTCTGAAGTGCGCCGTGCAAAGGCGCAGTCCTCCAGCTGGAGAGTAGTCCAGCCCGGCAACTATTGCTCCAGCCGGTAGCAACCGAAGCGGCGGCGAGGGTAACCGAGCCGTCGGAGCCTTTGGTGAAAAGGGTCGTGAAAGCGACTCGGCGAGCATGCAGGCGGTAACGCGAGTGAACACCGAGCAGGCCCCGAAAATGCCGATGCGGAAGACGACCTGACTTCAGAACAGGGAAGACTGCCACCGCAAGGGATGTGAGCAACGCGGTCCTTGCGGTTCCGCCGGGGTAGTGGTGACGGCATGTGTGCGCAGGAGGATTGACGCAACACGGGAACCCCCCGGCTGATGGGTAGCAAGGCCCAACGAAAAGGACAAGGACAGCCACAAATTCAAGATCGTGCCACGATTCTCGACGCAAACGCCTCGGCTCGGTTCGATTTCACGTTTGGTGTGCGTGGCGAGTTGATATTGCCCACGCGCCATCCTCCTGCACGCCTGCTACAAAGGGCTGCTGTTGTGGCTCAGTTTCGGCGGGTAATCGCGGGTGCGCGCAGTGCGTGGCGCGCTCACGCCGCCAGCACCGCCAACATGCCTTTCGCGGTCGCCAGCCGCGCCGCGGCATCGGGCAGTTCCATGCGAACCCGCAACCGATCCGGCCCGTCCATCGCGTAGATCTTCGGTTGTTTCTGGATCATCCGGATCACGCTCATCGGGTCGATGTTCGGCTTGGCTTCGAACGCGATGCGGCCGCCACCGGCGCCCAGGTCGAGTTTTCGGATGCCCAGCCGGGTCGCCGCAAGTTTCAGTTCGGTCACCGCGAACAACTGGCGGGTCGGTTCGGGCAGCAGGCCGAAGCGGTCGATCATCTCCACCTGCAGTTCGCGCAGCGCCTCGTTGTCGGGCGCGCTGGCAATGCGCTTGTACAGGGTCAGGCGGGCATGCACGTCGGGCAGGTAGTCCTCCGGGATCAGGGCCGGCGCATGCAGTTCGATCTCGGCCCCTCGCGAGGGTTCGGCGTCGAGGTCGAGCTTGCCCTCGCGCATCGAGCGCACCGCGCGTTCGAGCAATTCGGTGTAGAGGGTGAACCCGACTTCGGCGATCTGGCCGCTCTGCTGCGCGCCCAGCAGTTCGCCGGCACCGCGGATCTCCATGTCGTGGGTGGCCAGGGTGAAGCCGGCGCCGAGCTCTTCCAGTGAGGCGATGGCTTCCAGCCGCTTGGCGGCATCGCCGCTCATCGACTTGCGGTCGGGCACCACCAGATAGGCGTAGGCGCGGTGGTGGGAGCGGCCGACGCGGCCGCGCAACTGGTGCAACTGCGCCAGCCCGAAGCGGTCGGCGCGGTCGATTATGATGGTGTTGGCGTTGGGGATGTCGATCCCCGACTCGACGATCGTGGTGCACAGCAGGACGTTGAAACGCTGGCGCTGGAAGTCGAGCATCACCTGTTCGAGCTCGCGCTCGGGCATCTGCCCGTGGCCGATCCGGATCCGCGCCTCGGGCATCAGCTCGGTCAGGCTGCGCGCCATCCGCTCGATGCTCTCGACCTGGTTGTGCAGGAAATAGATCTGGCCGCCGCGGGCGATCTCGCGCTGCATCGCTTCGCGCAGCAGCGGGCCGTCCCAGGGCGTGAGCAGGGTCTTGACCGCGAGCCGGTGCGCCGGCGCGGTGGCGATCAGCGACAGTTCGCGCAGGCCGCTCATCGCCATGTTGAGGGTGCGCGGTATGGGCGTGGCGGTGAGGGTGAGCAGGTTGACCTCGGCGCGCAGCTTCTTCAGCGACTCCTTCTGCTGGACGCCGAAGCGCTGTTCTTCATCGACCACCACCAGGCCGAGGTTGGCGAACTTGACGTCGGCCTGGAGCAGGCGATGGGTGCCGACCACGATGTCGAGCTTGCCCTCGGCCAGTGCGTCGAGCACCGCCTTGATTTCCTTGGCCGAGCGGAAACGCGAGATCACCTCGACCCGGATCGGCCAGTCGGCGAAGCGGTCGCGGAAGTTCTGGCCGTGCTGCTGGGCGAGCAGGGTGGTCGGCGCCAGCACCGCGACCTGGCGACCGGCGGTGGCGGCGACGAAGGCCGCGCGCAGGGCGACCTCGGTCTTGCCGAAGCCGACGTCGCCGCAGACCACGCGGTCCATCGGTTGCGGACGGGCGAGGTCGGCGATGACCGCCTCGATCGCCTGCAACTGGTCGGGGGTTTCCTCGAACGGAAAGTTGGCCGCGAACGGCTCGTACATCGCGCGGTCGAGTTCGATCGCAAGGCCCTGACGGGCGTGACGGCGGGCCTGGATCTCCAGCAGCTCGGCGGCGACATCGCGCACCCGCTCGGCGGCTTTCTTCTTCGCCTTGGCCCAGGCCTCGCCGCCGAGCGCGTGCAGCGGCGCGGTCTCCGGCGAGGCGCCGGAATAGCGGTTGACCAGGTGCAACTGCGCCACCGGTACGTACAGCTTGTCGCCCTTGGCGTACTCGATCTGAAGGTATTCGGCGCGCTCGCCGCCGGCTTCCAGGGTGATCAATCCGCGGTAACGGCCGACGCCGTGGTCCTCGTGGACGATCGGAGCGCCTTCGGCGAGTTCGCCGAGGTCGCGGATGATGGTGTCCGGGTCCTTGCCGGCGCGCCGCTTGCGGCGCACGCCGGGCGCGCGCTCGGGGTGGAACTGGCGCTCGGTGAGCACGCACAGGGCCGGCTCGGTGAGCGCGAAGCCGTCTTCGAACGCGGCGACGGTGATGCAGAAGGCAGGGGCGAGGGGCGAGGGGTGAGGGGCGAGGGTTTCAAGCCGCTGCGCGCCGACGGGAAAGGTTGATGTGCGGGTTTCAGGCCCCTCCCCCGCCGGGGGAGGGGTTGGGGTGAGGGACGGCGGATGCGGGCTTGCGTGGGTCTCGGCTGAATGACCCCTCACCCCAACCCCTCTCCCGGTGGGAGAGGGGCTCAAGAACGCTTGCCAGTTTGCGACCGGGGTCGGGGTCAGGCCGGCGGCGGCGAATTGCTCCAGCAAGGCCTCGCGGCGGCCGGCGGAGTCGGCGGCGATCAGCACGCGGCCGGGGTAGGCGGCGAGAAAGTCCTTCAGCGCCGCGCACGGTTCGCGGTTTTTCTGGTTCAACGGCAAGGCCGGCGCGGGTTGGTCGCCGAGTGCGCGGGCTTGCGCGAACTGCGGGTGTTCGCGCCCGCACACGTCCACCCGGCGGTGGCGGTTGAGGCGCTCGCGCAGGGCTTCCGGTGGCAGGTACAGTTCGCGCGGTTCCAGGATCGGGCGTTCGAGGTCGTGGCGGCGCTGCTCCCAGCGCGCGCCGGTCTGCGCCCAGAACGTTTCGCCGGCGGCCAATGCGTCCTCGCCGAGTACCACCAGGGTGTCGCCGGCGAGGTAGTCGAACAGGGTCGCGGTGCGGTCGTGCGCGTCGCGCTGCGCGGCATCGAAGAACAGCGGCAGGTAATACTCGATCCCGGCCGGGGCGCTGCCTTCCTTCAGGTCCTGGTAGAGGCCGCTGCGGCGGGTGTCGATGTCGAAGCGTTCGCGCAGCGCTTCGCGGACCCGCTTCATGCTCGCGTCGTCGAGCGGGAACTCGCGTGCCGGCAACAGGCGCACGTGATCCACCGGCTGCGCCGAGCGCTGGGTCTCCGGGTCGAAACTGCGCAGGGTGTCGATGACATCGTCGAGCAACTCGATCCGGTACGGTGCGGCCGCGCCCATCGGGTACAGGTCGAGCAAGCCGCCGCGCACCGCGTAGTCGCCCGGGTCGAGCACCTGCGGCACGTTGCGGTAGCCGGCCGCTTCCAGCCGGCGCTGCTCGGTCATCAGGTCGAGCTTCTGGCCGCGTTCGAGCAGCAGCGACTGGCGGCCGATGTAGCCGGTCGGGCACAGCCGTTGCATCAGGGTCGCCACCGGCACCACCAGCACCCCGCGGCGCGCCGATGGCAGCGCGTACAGGGTGGCGATGCGCTGGGAGACGATGTCCGGGTGCGGGCCGAACAAGTCGTAGGGCAGGGTCTCCCAGTCCGGGAAGTGCAGTACCGGCAGCGCGCTCGCCGATTCGTCCGTGGCTTCGCCCGGCACTGCCGTGCGGTGGGTGAGGATGCGCAGGTCGGATTCGAGCGTGTGCGCAGACTGGGTGTCGCGGGTGACCGCCAGCACCAGCCCCGGGTGCGCCTGCGCGCAGGCCAGCAGGGCGCACGCCAGCGCGCTCGGGCTGGCCGGCGCGCGCCAGTACGCGCGCTGCTGGCCGGCCCGCGGCAGCGGCGGGGTGGGCAGGGGCGTGGCGGGAAGGGTCGAGGGTGTGACGTGCATCAGGGCGCGCAGTGTAGCTCAGCGCGGCGTGCCGTCCTGCCCCTGCGCGACGACGGGTGCTGGCGGTGTCGGTGCGGCGCCCTGCGGCAACAGGTCCAACTGGACACGCAGCGTGGCCGGTTCGCTCGATGCCAAGTACCGAAAACCCAGCGCCGTCGCCAGCGCCAGCATCGCCGTGTTGTCCTCGCGCACCTGGCCGTACAGCGCGCGCAGGCGCCAGCGGCGCGCGCGTGCGATCAGCTTGCGCAACAACAGCCGCCCCAGGCCCTGACCGGCCAGGAAGTGCGAGACCAGCAACGCGAACTCTGCCTGGCCACCGTCGGGGTCGCGTACCAACCGCGCGACCGCACCGACCAGCGCTTCGCCCGGAGCCAGGGGTTCGGCCAGCACCAGGGTGAAGTCACGCCCGCGGCGCGGGTGGACCAGTGCCTGCAGGTAATCCTCGGCCAGTGCCTTGACCGGGTGCAGGTAACGCAGCCGCACCTCCTCGTCGTGGAGCAGCGCGAAACTGGCGCGGATCGGCTCGATGTCGCGTGGGTCGATCGGCCGCAGCAACAGCTCGCGGCCGTCGCGCAGGCGCAGCGACTCACGCCAGGGCGAGGGCTGCCGGATTCGCTGAAAGGTCGAGCGTGGTGTCATGGGGACTCCGCGCCCGCACGATGGCACGGATCCAGCCGAGTTCGTACTCGGCGAGCCGCGCGCCCTTGCAATGGCAGCTTGCGGCGAAGGGCAATTCGTTCGGGCTATCATCGCCGGTCATTTCGCAGGCGATGCTCTCATGTCCGCCAAGGCCGACTCGCTCAAGACCATCTTCTTCGCGTTGGGCGCGAACCTGCTGATCTTCGCCGCCAAGCTTGGCGCGGCGCTGTTCACGCGCTCGGGCGCGATGCTCGCCGAATCCATCCACTCGCTGGCCGATTGCGGCAACCAGGTGCTGCTGCTCTGGGGCGTGCGCCAGGCGGCCCGGCCGCCCTCGCCGGACTATCCACTGGGGCGTGGCCGGGAGATCTATTTCTGGTCTTTCGTGGTCGCCCTGTTGCTGTTTGCCGTGGGTGGCGTGTTCTCGATCTGGACCGGCTGGGAAAAGCTGCACCATCCCGAGCCGCTGACCCAGCCGGCCTGGGCGATGTTCGTGATGCTGTTCTCGATCATCGCCGAGGGCGTGTCGATGCGTGCCTGCATCCAGGAGGCCGACAAAGCCAGGGAGCGCATGAGCCTGTGGCGCTGGTTCCGGATGAGCCGGCAGAGCGAGCTGATCGTGATCTTCGGCGAGAACCTGGCCGATCTGCTGGGGCTGGGCGTGGGCCTGGCCGCGGTGGTGCTGACCATGGTGACCGGCGACCCGATCTGGGACGCGATCGGCACCCTGGTCATCGGCGCGTTGCTGGTGGTGGTGGCCTCGTTCGTGGCGGTCGAGGTCAAGGGTCTGCTGGTCGGCCAGGGCGTGGAACCGGCGGTGCACCGCGCGATCTACGCATACATCAACGGCCGCCCCGAAGTCCGCGGCATCTTCAGCCTGATTACCATGCAGCTCGGCGAGCAGGTGATGGTCTCCGTGCAGGCGGAGATGGACTTCGAGCAGACCGGGCGGGAATTGGTCAAGCAGATCAACGCCGTCGAGAAGGGCGTGAAGCAGGAGTTTCCGCAGGTGCGCTGGATGTTCTTCGAACCGGACGAGTCGGATTGAGCGAGGTCGTGGCCGATCCGGTCATCCGTTTCCGGAATCCTCGGACTTGAGCCAGCCAAGCGCGTGGCTGGAGCCGACCTGGCCGAGCTCATCCGTAAGCTCCGGCAACGCCGCCCTGATCTCCGCGTCGAGCTTCCAGGGCGGATTGAGCAACAGCATGCCGCTGCCGTTCAGGCGCAGCGGCGAGTCGTCCGCGTGCACCAGCAATTCGGCGCTCAGGATCTGCCTGGCAGGCAAGCGCGCGGCCTGGCGCAGGAAGGGTTGCAGGTCGCGGCGGCGCTTGATCGGATACCACAGTGCAAACACGCCTTGCGGCCAGCGTCGCAAGCCCTCCGCCAGTGCCGCTAGTGCGACGTCGAACTCGGCCAGTTGCAACTCGTACGGCGGGTCGATCAGCACCAGGCCCCGGCGCGGCGTCGGCGGCAACAGTGCCTTGATCGCGGCATAGCCGTCACCGCACTGGACGTGCACGCGGCGGTCATGCGCGAACAGCGCCGCCAGCGCGTGGGCTTCCTCGGGCTGCGTTTCGCGGCAGAACAAGCGGTCGTGCGCGCGCATCGCCATGGCCGCAAGCAGCGGCGAGCCGGGGTAGATGCGCAGGCCGCCGTCGGGATTGCAGGCGCGAATCGCCTGCCGATAGCGGCCGATCGCCGCCGAGGCAGCGTGCATGCCCAGCACTCTGGCGATGCCCGCATCGGCCTCGGCGGTGCGCCGCGCCTGCTCGTCGTGGAGCCCGTAACGACCACGGCCGGCGTGGGTGTCGAGCACGAAGTACGCCGTGTCCTTGCGCCCCAGCGCGTCGAGCACGGCAAGCAGGATGACGTGCTTGAGCACATCGGCGTGGTTGCCGGCGTGGAAGGCATGGCGATAGTTCATCGCCACAGTCTCGCACGCTGCCCTCGCGCCAGGTTGCGGCTATGCTGGGGCCGCTCAGCGTCGGCGAATCGTGTGCCATGCCCCATGTCCTGCTGATCGAAGACGAATCGGGAATCGCCGACGCCGTGCTGTACGCGCTGCGTGCGGAGGGGTTCCAGGCCAGCCATTGCCTGCTCGCCGGCCAGGGCCTGGAGCGCATCGCGCAGGGCGGGATCGACCTGGTGGTTCTGGATGTCGGCCTGCCTGACCGCGACGGCTTCGCGGTCTGCCGCGAGCTGCGGCAGGCAAGCCAGGTGCCGGTGATCTTCCTCACCGCGCGTGGCGGCGAGGTCGATCGCGTGGTCGGGCTGGAGCTGGGCGCCGACGATTACATGGTCAAGCCGTTCTCGCCGCGCGAGCTGGTCGCACGGGTGCGTGCCCGCCTTCGTCGCAGCACGGCCGCGAACAATGACGCGGATGGCTGGAAGCGTCGCGGTGCCTTCGCCCATGATCCGAGCGGTCGGCGCATCCAGTATCACGGCCACGCGCTGGCGCTGACCCGCTACGAATACGGCCTGCTGGCGGTGCTGCTGGAGCGGCCAGGTGCGATCCACAGCCGCGCGCAATTGATGGATGCAGTATGGGACGATCACGGCGACAGCGCCGATCGCACCGTGGACGCACACATCAAGACGCTGCGCGCCAAGCTGCACGCCATCCGCGCCGATGCCGAGCCGGTGCGGACCCACCGCGGGATCGGCTACGCGCTCGACCCGGAAGGCTGAGGTGGCGAGCGCGTGAAGCTGGGGCTGCGCATCTTTCTGGGCTACTTCCTGATCGTCGCGCTGGCGGCGTGGCTGGTGCTGCGGGTGTTCGTCGGGCAGATCAAGCCGGGCGTGCGCCAGGCGATGGAGGACAACCTGATCGACACCGCCAACGTGCTCGCGTTGCTGGCGACCGACGACATGACCGCGGGCCGGATCGGCAGCGGCGAATTCGCGCGCCGGGTGCGCGAGTTGAGTTCGCGCGACGTGCAGGCCAACGTCTGGGGGTTCCGCAAGCATCGACTCGACTACCGCATCTACGTCACCGACGCGCGCGGCATCGTGGTGTTCGATTCAACCGGCCGCGACCTGGGCGCCGACTACTCGCACTGGAACGACGTGTACCTGACCCTGCGCGGCCGCTACGGTGCGCGCTCCACGCGCAGCAACCCGGCCGACGAGAACTCCACGGTGATGCACGTGGCCGCGCCGATCCGCGAGGGCGGGAAGATCATCGGTGCGCTGACCGTGGCCAAGCCGAACCAGACCATCGCCCCATTCATCGCCGCGCGGCAGAACGCCATCGTCCGCTGGGGCGTTTTGCTGATGGGTGCGGCGTTTGCGATCGGGCTGCTGGTCAGCCTGTGGTTCGCGCGCGAGTTGGGCCGCTTGCAGCGCTACGCGCGCGCGGTGACCGCGGGCCAGCGGCAGCCGGCGCCGCGCGGTGCCGGCGAGTTCGGCGAGCTTGGCGCAGCGCTGGACACGATGCGCGAGCGGCTGGAAGGCAAGCAGTACGTCGAGGACTACGTGCACGGCCTGACCCACGAGATGAAGAGCCCGCTGGCGGCGATCCGCGGCGCCGCCGAATTGCTGCACGACCCGTTGCCCGATGGCGACCGCCAGCGCTTCGTCGGCCACATCCTCGACCACGCGCAGCGGCTGGCGGTCACCGTCGATCGTGCGCTGGCGCTGGCCGCGGTCGAGCATCGCCAGGTGCTGGAACATCCGCAGCACTTCGAGCTCGCGCAACTGGTCCGCGAGGTCGCCGCGCAATTCGAGGTCAAGCTCGCCGAGGCCGGAGTGGCCCTGCAGGTGCAGGCGCCGGAGCAGGCGTTCGACGTGCTTGGCGATCGCTTCCTGCTCGGCCAGGTACTGCACAACCTGCTCGACAACGCACTGGCGTTCTCGCCGCGCGGCGGGGCGATCGACGTGCGGTTGGTGGCGCACGCAGGCCATGTTCGCGTGGAAGTCCGCGACCACGGGCCCGGCGTGCCGGACTTCGCCCATGGGCGCGTGTTCGAGCGCTTCTATTCCCTGCCGCGACCTGCCGGCGGTGCGCGCAGCAGTGGGCTGGGCCTGTGCTTCGTGCGCGAGGTGGCGCAACTGCACGGCGGGCTGGCGAGCCTGGACAACGCGCCCGATGGCGGCGCCGTCGCCACCCTGGCGATTGCCATGGCCGTGCCCTGAACCGTCGGACTGGCCCGCGCGCGGCGCGCCGACTTCACGCAGCCTTCACGGCGCCTTCGTCGTGGCTCCACACACCGCGCCAAGGATGAGGGCACCTCCATCACGGACGTGCCGTCATGCGCTTTCCGCTGTTGTCCAAGGGCCTCGTCGCAGGCCTCCTGATCCTGGCCATCCTGATCCCGCTGCAGATGATCCAGGGCACCATCTCCGAACGCCAGGGCTACCATCGGCAGGCGGTCGATTCGGTCGAGCAAAGTTATGCCGGCGCGCAAACCATCCTCGGGCCGATGGTGGTGGTGCCGTACGTGGTCGAGGTCGATGGCAGCACCACCGACGAGCATGGCGTGCCGCATCCGACCACGACCCGCGTGGGCCGCCAATGGACGTTCTTCCCCAGGACGCTGCGGATCGGCGGCAGCGTGATCCCGGGCGAGCGCTTCCGCGGCATCCACAAGGTGCTGGTGTATGAACTGGCGGCGAAACTGCACGCGCATTTCGCCTTCGAGCTACCGGCGCAGGCCGGTGAGGGAAGGATCGTCGAAGTCGGCAAGCCGGTGCTCGGCGTCGCGATCGACGACGTGCGCGGGCTGGTGGAATCGCCGGTGCTGCGGGTGGACGGTCGGGTCACGCCGCTGCTGCAGGGCGCGGGCGCCGGCGCGCTCGGAAGGGGCCTGCATGGCGAGCTGCCAGTGGTCGCGGCCGGGCAGTCGCGGGTGTTCGACGTCGATCTCGACCTCCACCTGGGCGGCACCGAACAACTCGCGCTGGCTCCGGTGGCCGACGACAACCGCTTCGAACTGACCTCGAATTGGCCCAGCCCGCAATTCGGCGGGCGCTTCCTGCCGCACGAGCGCGACGTGTCCGCCAAGGGATTCAGCGCGACCTGGACGATCCCCGCGCTGGCGGCCAACACCCAGTCGGCGCTGGCCGAGACGGTCGCCGGCCACGCCGCGTCCCCGGACCTGATCCAGCTCGATCTGGTGGAGCCGATCAACGTCTATTCGATGGCCGAACGCGCCAGCAAGTACGGCATCCTGTTCGTGCTGCTGACCTTCGTCGCCTTCCTGCTGTTCGAACTGGTCAAGGCGCTGCCGATCCATCCGGTCCAGTACCTGCTGGTGGGAATGGCGCTGGCGATCTTCTTCCTGCTGCTGCTGAGCCTGTCCGAGCACATGGCCTTCCCGCCGGCGTACCTGATCGCCAGCGCCGCCTGCATCGGCCTGCAGGGCTTCTACCTGAGTTTCGTGCTGCGCAGTGCAGGGCGCGGGCTGGGTTTCGCGGCGATGCTGACCGTGCTGTACGGCGCGCTGTTCGGCCTGCTGCAGTCGGAGGACAACGCGCTGTTGCTGGGTTCGCTGCTGCTGTTCGCGATCCTGGCCACGATCATGGTGCTGACTCGCAAGATCGACTGGTACGCGATTGCCCCGGCACCGGTGAAGCCGGCGATCGTGGTGCCGGAGCGCGTGCAGCCATGAGCGCGGCGGCGGATTGGCGGGGTTGCGCCGCGGCGGCAACGGCCTTGCCGCGTGCGCGTCCAGCGGTGGCGATGGACCGGCAGGCGTTGTGGGAAATCGCCGATCGCGTGGTCGCGCTCGGCATTCCGTGCTGGCGGCATCCGGGCAGGGCACGCGCGAGCGCACTGCAGATCATCGACCAGGGCATGCTCGCCCCATCCGCGCGGAGGATGGTGCTGGTCGTCCGCGAGGTGCCAGCTCCGGCGCTGGGGTTTCTTCGCGTGGATCGGGTCGATGCGCCGCGACGCCCAGTCCCGGTCGTGCGGGTGACCGGGCTGCTGGTGCGCGCCGATCACGCCGCATCATCGGTCGCGCGGATTCTGCTGGAAGCCGCGCGGGCCCGGATGGCGTCGCCGCAGGGTGCAGTCCTGGTCGCTGCACCCTGGTGGGCGGAAGGCCTTGAGGGATGGATCGCCGGTATCCAGATGCGATGCC
The DNA here is from genome assembly GCA_964640525.1 of uncultured Gammaproteobacteria bacterium. GTDB lineage: Bacteria > Pseudomonadota > Gammaproteobacteria > Xanthomonadales > Xanthomonadaceae > SZAS-103. Next base: position 12,220 of record CAZXGS010000039.1, read on the forward strand.
GCTTGGCGCCGGGCCATCGAACCGGATAGGCTCGACATCCCCTTGTCGAGCAGTCGTCCACCGATGTCGCAGTGGCGTTGGCTGTGGTTATGGATGGAAAAGCTTGGCGCACTCGATACCGTGGCCTTGGCTGGCCTCGGTGTGATGCTGGCGCTCGCGTTGCGCCGCGAATTCACCCTGGCGATCCGCTTTGCCTTGCTGGCGATGCTGGCGATGAGCGTGGGGGTGGCATCCAAGATGGCCTATTACGGCTGGGGCATGCGCTTCGGGCTGGGGGAATTCCATGGCATGAGCGGACACGTGCTGCGTGCGTTCGCGGTGTGGCCGGCGTTCGGCTTCGTGCTGGCGGCAGGACGATCACGGGCGCTGCAGTCGGCCGGCGTTCTGGGCGGAGGCCTGGTGGCCGTGGCGGTGACGGCGACGATCGTCGGCATGCGCGTGCATACGCCGATCGAAGCCATCGTCGGATGTGCCTGCGGATGGCTGGTATCGCTGTGGGTGGTCCGCCAAAGGCAACTGGCGCCGCTGCGGCCCTGGCTGGCATGGCCGCTCGTCCTCGGGGTGCTGTGCGCCTGTGGATGGCTTGCAAAGCATCCGCTGGTCAACTACGACTTCGAAACCCGGACCGCGCGCAGTGCCAGGCAATGGCGTGCCTGGACCGGCGCGCCGCCGTGCAAGGTGCGTCATCATTGGATCGAATGCGATGATGACGAGGATCCCGGCCACGGTCGCTGACGCCCATGGGCAAGCCAAAGAAAGGCATACCGCCCAATCCGAACGTATTCGAGCGGCTGGCGGTCCGGTTCATCAAGACCTGGGGCCTTTACGACCGCGCCTTCGGCCGCGCCTCCAGCGCCATCGCCAAGCGGATGCGGTTTTCGTTCTTCATCACCATGACCGTCATGGCGTTGGCCCTGTTGTACTGGGATTACTTCGGGATCGGTGCGTGGGCCCAATCCCTGTCCGGCGGCCACCACACGTTGTCCTCGGTCGAGGATTCGCTGTTCGACTGGGTGGTGGCAAGGCGGCCGGTGGATCCGCCGATGTCGGGCCGGGTGGTGGTCGCGGAAATCGACGAATGCTCGATCTCGTATTTCGAAAAGAAGGGGTTGCCGGGCTGGCCGTGGCCGCGCGATCGCCACGCCGATCTGCTGACCGCGCTGGCCGATGCCGGCGTGGCCGTGGTGGGCTACGACGTGCTGTTCCTGGACAAGAGCGCCGACCCGGCTTCCGACCAGATGCTGGGCCAGGTCGCCAGCCTTGGCGCGCCGACGTACTTCGGTGCCAATTTCGGCCCCGCCGACGCCAACACGCCCGCCACCAGCACCACCAACCGCTGGCCGGGCGCGCTGCCGTTGGTGGCCAGGCCGCAGGATGCCCCACGGGCCACGATCCAGTTGCCGATTCCCCCGCTGAGCCAGCACGCCGGCTTCGTCAACATCCTGCGCTCGGGCGACGCGATGATTCGCGACTTCCAGTTGTGGTCGCAACAGGGTGACCCGTCGATCCAGCGCGGTGACTGGGGCGTGCCTTCGATGGCGGCGTTGGTCGCCGCGAAATTCCTGCATCGCAAGTTCACCAGTTTCCCGCAGAACATCCGGCTGAACTGGCGGCCTCATCATCCCTTGCCGGTGGTGTCGGCAGTGGATCTGCTGCCCGACGAGCATGCGCCGTGCCTGAAGCCGGGCCAGAGGCTGCCCGACCTGAAAGGCAAGATCGTGATGGTCGGCTACGTCGCTTCCGGGATCAATGATTTCAAGCCCACCCCGATCGACCCGCAGATGGCGGGTGTGGTCCTGCAGGGCGAGGCGGTGGAGAACCTGGTATCCAACCAGTGGATCCGGATGCCGCATGAAAGCATCAAGTACATGCTGTCGGCGGTGCTGATCGTGTTCATCGGCTTCCAGTTCTGGCGCGGCGAGCCCTCACAGGACATCGATGCCATCTTCACCGCCACCAACCTGGCGCTGACCGCGGCGGCCTGGCTGACGCTCACCTTCAGCACCTACTTCTTCGACATCTTCACCTCGGTCGCCACCTCGCTGACCTTCTTCGGGTTGTGTCGCACCTATCTGGCTGGCATGCGCGGGCGGGCGCTCGGAAACGACGACTACGTGCCAGAGCTGGGCGAGCACGGGCGCCTGCACGTGGTGCTGCTGATCCTGCGGGTGAGCGTGGGCGAGGGCCTGGAGGTGGCCGGTCACGATCCGGGCGCACGCCGATTCTGGGAGGCCAACGAATACCGTCGGCGCATCCGTCGCATCCTGTATGCGCACGGCTACGCCAAGATGCACGAGGGCCTGGTCGAGCGGGACACCTTCCTGGCCGCCGACTTCAACGACGTGGTGATGATGATCTGCGATGCTCCCTCGGTGGAGGAATTGCGCTGGGAGATCCTGCACGACCTGAAGTTGATCAGCCGCGAGCTCAACGAGATCGCCGACGAGAACCGGATCGAACAGGTGGCAACCGCAGCGGCCGCCTACGTGGACCTGAGCGAAATGGGAGCGTCCACCCGTGCCATTTCGTTGCAGAATACCCTGGGCAAGGTGCTGCAGATGCCTGCGACCACCAGCCTGCGCGCCTTCATCGCGGCCGATGTCGATTGCCTGCCGCGTTATGTCTATCCGGGAGATTCGCCACACACACGCAACGAGGAATCGCCATGCCCAAGCCCGTCCGAATCCTGAGCCTTGCCGTCGCCGCCGCGCTGTTTGCCGCCGCGGCCTCCGCCGCGCCGCGGCATCACGCGCCGGCCCAACCTGCCACTGCCGCGGCGCCCGCGCCGACACCCTCCGGCCAGACTGCTGCGACGGTTTACAAGGACGGCGTGGCGGTGCATCAGGCCGCCGCGGACAGCTCGCCGACGGTGACCACGCTGAAAAAAGGCACCTCGGTGGAAGTGACCAAGCAGGATGGCCTGTGGTTCGACATCAAGGCCCAGCCCGACGCAAGCGGTTTCGTGAAGATCAACCAGATCCGACTGGCGCAAGCTACGGGTGGCAGCAACGACGGCTACTCGATGTTCGGCGGGCGTGTGAAGCCGGGTGAGACCGCTGGCGTGCGCGGCATCACCACCGAGGACCTGCGCGGGGCGACCTACGATCCGGCCGCAGTCGCGCAGATGGATACGCTGCGCGTGGATTTCGCCGCCGCCCGCGCGTATGCCGCGCGCGACCACCTGCAGGCAACCCAGGTCGCCTACTTTGCCAAGCACGAGCCGGGCATCGGCCAGGGGCATCGCGAAACATCCGGATCGGCGGATGAAGTGCAGGCCAACCAGGCCAGGCGCTCGTCGGAGAAGAAGGGCCTGTTCGGTATGGTGGGTGGCCAGCTGGGCTTGAGCAGTTCGGTGACCAGCAGCGCAGCCGCCGCGATTCCCGAGACCGAGCAGGAGAAATACGACGAGGAAATCGCCATGGGCCCGCAGATCGCCGGCCGCGTGCTCAGCGTGATGCCGATCTGGAACAACCCCGAGGCGCAGCGGCGGGTCAACACCATCGGCCGCTGGGTGGCCCTGCAGACCCCGCGCGACGACTTGCCGTGGACCTTCGTGGTGGTGGACAGCCCGACCATGAACGCTTTCGCCGCGCCCGGCGGCTACATCATGGTCACGCGCGGCTTGTACGAGGTGCTGCAGTCCGACGACGAGGTTGCCGCGGTGCTCGGCCACGAGATCAGCCATGTGGTCTCGCGCGACCACTACAACGTGATCCGCAAGCAGGCCCTGGCCTCGATCGGCACCAGCCTGGCGACCGACAAGCTGCAGCACGAGGTCGGCAAGGCCGGTGGTGGCGCGCTCGGGCAACAGCTCGCCGGGTATTTCGCCAAACAGGGCGCCTCGATCCTGCTGACCGGCTTCGACAAGTCGGTGGAATACCGCTCCGACGTGGCCTCGATGATCTACACCGCCCGCGCTGGCTACAATCCGTTGGCGATGTATGCGGTGCTGCAAAAACTGGAGGCATCGGCGACGCCTGGCCGTACCGCCAATCTGTTCAGCACCCATCCGAGCCCGGAACAGCGACTGGACAACCTCGACAAGAAGGGCCTGAAGGACGTCGAGCAATTCACCGACCGTCCGTACGTGATGGCGATGCGCTGAGCAACGTCTGGCACGGCCCCTCCCGGTGATGCGGGAGGGGCCGGGAACCGGAAGCCTGCCGCCCTTCGCGACCCGGGGACGCAGCCGGACTGGTTGATGCAAGCACCCTCAAGACGCCATCGCGCGGACTCTGGCGTCAGCGACTGGGGGAATCCATGCTGCCGTTCCTGCTTGGCGCGATCATGCGCAGGCAGGTCGGTTGATGGATGCGTTGGCCGTCGATGGGTCGTGTGGCCCGCGGCGTGTCCGGCACCACGCGCCCATCATCACGACGTCGCTATACGCAGCGTGTAGCCGATTCTGGCCATCTCCTCGCGCTCGCGATCCAGGTCCTGTCCGGTCAGTGCATGATCGCGCAGCCACACGCCCGGCAACTGCAGGTGCAAGGTGCGAGCGTCCACTGCCAGCCTGGCCTCCGGCAACGGGTCGCGATCGTGGCTGCGCTGCAGCAGTACCGCAAGCCGCAGAAACAAGGCGCAGCGCAGGGTCGGGGCATGCAGTCGCTCCGGCAGCAGGTCGATTCGCCCGACGGCGATCTCGCGACGCTGGCAACCCACCAGGGTCGCCAGCACCTGTTGCTCGGTCCGGGAGAAGCCGGCGATGTCGGAGTGCTCAATCAGGTAGGCACCGTGGCGATGGTGCTGGCTGTGCGCGACCGCCAGGCCCAGCTCGTGCAGGCGTGCTGCCCAGGCGAGGGTGCGGCGGGCGTCGGCGTCCATCTCCCATCCCGACGCGGCCTGGTCGAACAACTGCAGCGTGGTGCGCTCGACCAGCGCGGCCTGGTCGCGGTCGATTCCGTAGCGGATCATCAGCGCGGCCACCGAGGCATCGCGCGGGTCGGCCTCGCCGGCGCGGCCGAGCATGTCGTACAGCACACCCTCGCGCAGCGCGGCGGTGCTGGTGTGCATGCGCGGGATGCCCAATTCGTTGAATGCCGCCTGCAGCACCAGCAAGCCACCGACGATTACCGGCCGGCGTTCGGCGGTCAAGCCCGGCAAGTCGATCTCAAAAATGTTGGGGAAGGCCAGCAACTGTTCGCTCAGTTCGGCCAGCGCGGTGGGGGTGATGCCGGCGCGGGCAAGTTTCATCGCCGCCACCATCCGCGCGATCGCCTTGATCGTGCCGGATGATCCGATGGTTTCGGTCCAGCCGCGTGCACGATAGTTGCGTGCGAATTGCTGGAACTCGGCCGACACCTCGGTCAGGCCCTGCTTCCAGCGCTGGCGGTCCAGCCTGCCCTCGGGAAAGAACCGGCGCGTGCTGGCCACGCATCCCACCTGCAGGCTCTCGCGTTCCAGCGGCTGCAAGCCCTGGCCGATGATGAATTCGGTGGACCCGCCGCCGATGTCGATCACCAGCCGACGCCTGGCGTGCGCGGGCAGGGCATGGGCGACGCCGAGGTAGATCAGGCGGGCCTCCTCGCGTCCGGAGATGATCTCCACCGCGTGGCCCAGCGCCGCTTCTGCCGGCTGCAGGAAACCACGCGGGTCGCGCAGCTGGCGCACGGTGTTGGTTGCCACCACGCGCACGCACCTGGCAGGCAGGCCGCGGATGCGCTGGCCGAAGCGCCGCAGGCAGTCGAGTGCGCGTTGCGCCACGTCCTCGCGCAAGCCGCCGTGCGCGTCCAGGCCCTCGGCGAGGCGAACCGTCTCGCGCAGGCGATCCACGATCCGCAACTGGCCGAGCACGCATCGCGCCACCACCATGTGGAAGCTGTTGGAGCCCAAGTCCAGGGCCGCCAGCAGGTCGCCGTCGACGATCGTGCCCGCGGGAAGTTGCGCGTCGTCGGGGTGCGAGGTGGTCATCCGTCGGCGCACAACCGCGCCAGCAAGTCGGCCTGCGCGCAATACGGCGGTTCGCCGGCGTGCGGGCCAACCGGCACGTAGTCGCCGTCGGCGCGCAGTTCCCACGCCTGCACGTTGTCGTGCAGGTAATTGTCCAGGGCTTCGGCGCGCACGCGGGCTCCAAGCTCCTCGTCCAGGATCGGGAAGCAGGTCTCCACCCGGCGCAGCAGGTTGCGGTCCATCCAGTCGGCGCTGGAGCACCAGGTTTCCTCGGCGCCGTCGTTGGCGAACCAGTACACCCGGCTGTGTTCCAGGAAGCGTCCGACCACCGAGCGCACGCGGATGTTCTCCGACAGGCCAGGCACCCCCGGGCGCAGCGCGCAGGCGCCGCGCACGATCAGGTCGATCTGTACGCCGGCTTGCGAGGCGGCATACAGCGCATCCATGACCCCGATCTCGGTCAGTGCATTCATGCGTGCCAGGATCCGTGCCGGTTTGCCGGCCCGCGCGTATTTCGCCTCGCGTTCGATCTTCTTCAGCAGTGCCCGGTGCAGGGTGAACGGCGACTGCAGCAGGCGCTTGAGCTTGATGGTCGGCGCCAGTCCCGACAGTTGCTGGAACAGCAGGTTGACGTCCTCGCCGAACTCGGCGTCGGCGGTGATCAGGCCGATGTCGGTGTAGGCGCGCGCGGTGCCGGCGTGGTAATTGCCGGTGGACAAATGGACGTAGCGGCGCAGGCGGGTGCGCTCGCGGCGCACGATCAGCAGCATCTTGGCGTGGGTCTTGTAACCGACCACGCCGTACACCACCTGAACCCCGGCCTCCTGCAGGCGGTCGGCGAGGCGGATGTTGGCCTCCTCGTCGAAGCGCGCGCGCAGTTCCACCACCACCGTGACGTCCTTGCCGCTGCGCGAGGCCTCGATCAGATGCTCGACCATCACCGAGTCGCGGCCGGTGCGGTACAGGGTCTGCTTGATCGCCAGCACGTCGGGATCGCGCGCAGCTTCCTTGAGCAGGTCGATCACGGTCGTGAACGCATCGAAGGGATGGTGCAGCAGGATGTCGTTGCGGCGGATGTGATCGAAGATCTCGTCCGCCTCCAGCGCCAGCACGCGCGGCCGGAACGGCGGGAACTTCAGCTCCGGTCGATCCACCAGACCGTAGATCTGCATCGCGCGGTTGAGGTTGACAGGGCCGTCCACGCGATAGACGGCGTTCTCGTCGAGCTCGAAATTCTTCAGCAGCAACTTGACGATCGAGGCCGGGCAATCGGCGCTGATCTCCAGTCGCATCGCGCGCAGAAAGCCGCGGCTGGCCAGCTCGCCCTTGAGCGCGTGGGCGAGGTTTTCCATCTCGTCCTCGTCCACTGACAACTCGCTGTTGCGGGTGACCCGGAACTGCCACGCGCCCTTGACCTGCATGCCGGGCAGGATGTCCTCGACGAACGCCGTCAAGACGTGGCTGAGCAGGACGAAGTCGTGCGCGCCGCCGGACAGTTCGGCCGGCAACTGGATCACCCGGCGCAGCGAGCGCGGCGCGCGCACGATCGCCATGTGGCTGTTGCGGCCGAACGCATCCTTGCCCTCGCACGACACCACGATGTTGAGCGACTTGTTGAGGATGCCCGGGAACGGATGCGCCGGGTCCAGCCCCAGCGGCGAGAGCACCGGCAGGATCTCGTGGCGGAAGAAGCGTCGCAACCAGCGCTTGTGGGCGCCGTTCCAGGCCTCGGGAGGCAGCACGCGGATGCCCGCGGCGGCCAGTTCCGGCAGCAGCACCTTCCACTGCGCGTACTGCGACTGCACCAGGCGGTGCGCGCGCTCGTGGATCAGCCGCAACGCGGTCGCTGCACCCAGTCCGTCCGGACCAGTGGCGCCACCGCCGAACTGCAACTGGTGGTTGATTGCCGCCACCCGCACCTCGAAGAACTCGTCCAGGTTGGTGCAGGCGATGCACAGGTAGCGCAACCGCTCCAGCAGCGGGATCGACGGGTCGTGGGCCTGCGCGAGCACGCGTTCGTTGAAGGCGATCTGCGACAGCTCGCGGTTGAGGTAGGCCGAGCGGTGGGCGGGATCCTCCGTGGCTGGCACGGCATCGCTGGCAGGCGCGGTGGCGGTCGCCGGCGGCGCCTGATCGGTGGACACCTCTTTCTTGCGGGCCTTCATTGCTCGTTCGCCAGTGCGCCGATGACCGCAAGGCGGCGGTCTGGCTCACCAGTGTCGCACGGGCGCGGCAGGGAGTCGGGAAATCCGGCGTGATTGCCGGCGTCGGCGCGATGCCTTCAACCGGGCCCGAAGTGCAGTCCGACCTGCAACTGGCGATCGGGCTGTCCGGGCCGGATACCCTGCTTCTGCATTTCCAGCACGACCGGCTTCCAGGCCTCGATCCGCGCCTCGATCCGTGCCCGCGCGTAATAGTCCAGGTCACTGCGGCGCTTGAGCGCTTCGAGCTGGTTGAGGGCATCCTCGGCGCGGCCGTTGAGGAAGGCCGCCACCGCGTAGGCCTCGCCGGCGCGCGCGGTGTCGCCGGCGATCTCGCAGGCGCGCGCGAAGGTCTGCTGGTACTCCGGGTCCTCGCCGCTGGCATCGGCCAGCGGGCGCAGGATCGCTTGCGCCTGGCGACCGGCTGCCGGCGTGCCCGCCTGTCCCAGGGCCCCGGCGTAGCTCAGGATTGCGGCGCGGTTGCCGGGCCAATGATCGAGGATGTTCCCGTACTGGGCGAGCGCAGCCTCGCGCTGACCGCCATGGAACTGTGCGCTGGCGATGGCCAGCTCCAGCCAAAGTGTCTGCGGATGGCGAGTGGCGAGCGCGCGCAGGTCGGGCAGGGCGGCCAGTGCCTGTCCGTTTTCTATCATCGCCAGATCCAAGCCGTAGCGCTGGGCGTCGGTGAAGGCGGCCGGGTTCGCAGCGCGGATTTTTTCGTACTCGGACACCGCGGCGCTGCCGCTCTCGGCGCTGAGCACGCGCAGCCGCTCGCGTGCCCAAGGGTAGTCCACTCCCAATTGCGGCGTGGCACGTGCGCTGGCGATGGCCGTGCCTTTCAGTCCTGCCGGCAACAACAGGCTGCCGGGGTTGGGCAGGGTGTCGGCGGGGGCGGTCGTCTGCGGGCGGTTCTTGATCTGGCGCGCACGGTCGAACGCATCGCTGATGCGCGAGGAGGTGACCGGGTGATCGATCAGGAAGTCGGGCATCTTGTACTTGCCGTAGCCCTCGTCGCTGCGGTAAGCCGCCTGCATGCGCTGGAAGAACGTCGCCATCGCCACCGGGTCGTAACCGGCACGCGCCAGGGTCTGGATGCCAAGGTGGTCGGCTTCGGTCTCGTTGTCGCGGGTGAAGTTGATGCCCATCTGCGCCATCAGCCCGCTGCCGCTGGCCAGTGCAGCCTCGACCGCGTTGCCGCTGGAGTCGCTGTGCGACTGGGTGGACAGCGCGATCGCCGCCAGCATCGCCAGCACGATCGGGATCTGCGCCTTGCGTTCGGCCTCGACGTTGCGCAGCACGTGGTTCTGGGTGACGTGGGCGATCTCGTGCGACATCACCCCGGCCAGTTCGTCCTCGCTGCGGGTGAGCAGGATCAGGCCGGCGTTGACCGCCACGTAGCCGCCCAGGGTGGCAAAGGCATTGACTTCGCGGGACTTGACCAGGAAGAAATGGAAGGTCTGCGAGGGGCGGTTGCTGGCCGCGCCCAGGCGGTCACCGACACCTTGCAGCCAGCCTTCCAGCAACGGGTCTTCCAGCACCAGGCCTTCCTTGCGCAGTTCGCGGAAGGTCATCAGGCCGTACTGGTCCTGTTCGGCGGGGGTGATGATCTGGGCTGCGCTGGAGCCCATGTCCGGCAGGTTGGTCTCGCTGCCCAGGGCGAAGGCGGTGGGCATGCATCCCACGGCAAGGCTGAGGATGCTGGCAAGGATCGCGGTGGCGATCGGCGCACGCGGCGGCATGTGGCACCCTGGAGTGAGTTCCGCGCGCAGCATGCGCCCGGCAACCCGGCCGCAACGTGAACCGCGGACGAGGGCAGGATTGAATTGAACCATGTCCGGACCCATTGCGCTGCGGGTGTGCAAGCCTTCGGATTTCCAGACCACGAGCGCAGCCGCCAGGTTCCCGCCATGACCGATGCCCATGCCATCACCCTCTACACCACGGCCGCCTGCCCCTACTGCGTGGCGGCCAAGAATTTTCTCGCCAGCCGCGGCCTGCGCTGGGTCGAGGTGCGCGTGGATACCGACGGCGCGCAGCGGGTGGCACTGGTGCAGCGCACCGGCCGCACCAGCGTGCCGCAGATCTTCATCGGCGACACGCATGTGGGCGGCTATGATGAACTGGTTGCGCTGGATCGCCGCGGCGGGCTGATGCCAATGGCGGGGCAATGATTCCGGTCTTCGTGCCGATCCGACGTTCCCTTCGCCGCCTGCCGTCCATGCCGGAGCCAACATGAGCGATGCCAGCAGCCCCGACCGCCTGACCGAGTTCACCGCCTTCCGCCAGCGCATGAACGAGCGCATCCTGGGCGAGGACAATCAGGTCATTCGCCGCTTCTTCGCGCTCGACACCCAGACCTACCGGCCCGGCGCGCTGGACGGCAAGACCAAGGAACTGCTGGGCCTGGTCGCCTCGATGGTGCTGCGCTGCGACGACTGCATCAGCTACCACATCGCCCAGTGCAGGGACGCCGGGGTGAGCCGGGTGGAGTTCTTCGAGACGTTCTCGGTGGCTCTGGTGGTGGGCGGCAGCATCGTCATCCCCCACCTGCGGCGCGGGGTGGATTTTCTCGATCGGCTCGAAGCCTCCGCCGCGGCCGCGACCGCAGTCACGCCGCATCCGCACGCGTAAAGCGCGATTCGCCCGAAGAGGGCGCTCAACGCTCGTACGCGCCGCGGTCGATGCGCACGCCCTGGACGCGGTTGTCGCCATCGAAATCCGTCGGCCCGGAGGTCGCCAGGCCGAAGTTGCCGCCGTGGTCGATGGCAGGCGATCCATCGGCCAGGCCCAGGTCGAAGCTCGCCGCCGCAGTGCTGACGAAGTGCGGGTCGGTGAGCATGCCGTGTGCTTCCCCTCCGCTTGCGGCGCGGAACGCCGACAAGCTGGCGTGGGTCTTGTTGGCCCAGCGCCAGCGCACCTTGGCCGTGCCGTTGCTGGCGTCGTACAGGTCGTAGTCCAGGCTTGCCGGCGCGCTGTTTGCGGCCACGAAACTGTTGACCACCAGCGCCTGCGAGTTGGCGAACACGATGTTGTTCCGGAACACGTTGGCGTTGGCATGGAACTGGATCACGAACTCACCGCTGCCCGAATGGGTGGTGTCGTTCTCGAACAGGGTGTTGTTGGCGATGGTGCAGTTTTCGGTGCCGCCCACGCCGTTGGCGTAGCCGCCGATCGAGACGCCGGCGATGGTGCTGAAAGTGATGAGGTTGTTGCGCGCAGTGACGAAGCTGGTCGTCCGGCCCTTGTGTTCGCTGGCCAGCTCGATGCCGATGTCGGCATGGTCCACCGAATTGCGCTCGATCACGATGCGGGTGCCGCCATCGACGTAGATGCCGTCGGCACCCGGCTGGTTGCCGTAGGCCGGATTGCTGGTCGAGGTGATGTTCCAGACCCGGTTGTCGGCGATCCAGCCGTCGCGCGCCTGGTCCACGTCGCTGCTGGGTGCGGTCTGCTCGAAGCCGATGGCGTCGATGCCGATGTTGTCGTTGTCGTGCACCCGGTTGTTCGTCACCTGCCATTGCTGGACGTTGCCGTTGACGCTCAGCGACTCGCTGTAGCCGGTTGTGAGGTGGTCGAGCTCGTTGCCGTCGATCACCAGTTGGCTGATCGGGGTGGTGGCACTGCCGTAGATCGCCATGCCCAGCGCGTCGCCGGCGGACGTCTTGACCGTGGTGGTGATGTCGTGGATGTGGTTGTCGAGGATCTCGATGTGATCTCCGGAGCCCCAGACGTAGATTCCCAACGGTACCTTGCTGGCCGAGGAGGAAGTGAAGTTGCGGATTTCGAAGCCGATCAGGCGGACCCAACTGGCATTGTGCAGTGTGAACAGGCCCTGCTGGCCGCCATTGCCGACCGTCTTGCCGGTGCCATCGAGGATCGCGGCTTCGCCTGGCGCCGCGGCGATGGTGGTGAAGCCGGCGCTGGCGCTGCCGCCGAGGGTGACGGTGACGACCTCGTGATACACGCCGGCATGCACCAGCACCGTACTGCCCGCCGGGATCGTGGAGGCTGCGTGCTGGATCGTCTTCCAGGGCGTGGCTGCGCTGCCGTCGGCGCCATCGTTGCCGGTCGTGGCGACATGGAAGGTCGCGCCGGGGGATGCCGGAGCGGCGATGAGACTGACGGAGGCGTTGGCACGTCGCCGTGGATCGGCCGTGGGCACGGCCTCGACGGTGGAGGTAAAAGGAGATGCGACGTCGGCGGGTGCCGTGAACAGCCCGCCGGAAGAGATCGTTCCGATTCCCGGTGCCCCGCCGGGCACGCCGTCGACCATCCAGGTGACGGTCTGGTCGCTCGATCCGCTGACGTTGGCCTTGAACTGCGCCTGCGCGCCCGGCGCCGTGGTGACCTGGCGCGGGCTGACACTCACCCCCACGCTGGCTTGGGCAGTCGCCAGCAGGCACGCCGAGGTTGCTGCGATGAGCGCGATCATTCCGATGCGGTGACGGCGCAGGTTCGCTGACATCTCGTTTGATCCTTCCCGGTAGCCGTCACGTCGCCCCTGAACGCGGCGACTGGTTGCACGATGGCGCACCGGCGTGCCTTGCAACGTGATGCGGGTCACGGTTTGGTCGCGGCCGGCGGGTGCTCTGGCATAATTTGCGGCTTGCGGCGACCGCAACGGTCCGCCGTCCTCCCGACGACGGAAGCCCATGACGCACACGATTGCAGTGATTCCCGGCGATGGCATCGGCCCGGAGATCATGGATGCCACCCTGCACGTGCTCGACGCCATGCGCGTCGGTCTGGCATTCGAGTTCGTCGATGCCGGCCTGGCCGCGCTGGAAAAGCACGGCAGCCTGCTGCCCGAGGCCACGCTGGCGGCGATCAGCCGTCACAAGGTGGCGCTCAAAAGCCCGCTCACCACCCCGGTCGGCGGCGGCTTCGCCTCGATCAACGTCGAGCTGCGCAAGCGCTTCGACCTGTACGCAAACGTCCGCCCGGCGATCAGCTTCCCGAACACCAAGGCGCGCTACAGCGACATCGACATCATCACCGTGCGGGAGAACACCGAAGGCGCCTACATCGGCGAGGGCCAGGTGCTATCCGCCGACGGCAGCACCGCCACCTTGCAGCAGAAGATCACCCGCAAGGGCTCGGAGCGGATCGTCCGCTACGCCTTCGACATGGCGCGCCGGATCGGCCGCAAGAAGGTCACCATCGTCCACAAGGCGAACATCCTCAAGTCGACCTCGGGGCTGTTCCTCAAGGTCGCCCGCGAGGTCGCGGCGCAGTACCCGGAGATCGCCTGCAACGAGATGATCGTCGACAACACCTGCATGCAACTGGTGATGAAGCCCGAGCAATTCGACGTGATCGTGACCACCAACCTGTTCGGCGACATCGTCTCGGACCTGTGCGCGGGACTGGTCGGGGGGCTCGGGCTGGCGCCGGGCGCCAACATCGGCGCCGAGGCGGCGATCTTCGAAGCGGTCCACGGCTCGGCCCCGGACATCGCCGGGCAGGGCGTCGCCAACCCCTGCGCGCTGCTGCTGGGTGCGGCGCAGATGCTCGACCACCTCGCGCTGCCGGGCGACGCCGAGCGTCTGCGCAAGGCGATCCGCGCGACGCTGGAGGCGCAGGATTCGCTCACCCCCGACCTCGGCGGCAGCGGCAACACGATGGGGTTCGCCAAGGCGATTGCCTCGCGCGTGTGATGCTTCACCCGACGCTTTCGACCAGCGCGCGCAGCGGCCCCGGCAACAGCGTGCGCAGCGACGCTGCGAATTCCGCTTCGCGGCGTTGCCAGTAGACGCCCAGTCCGATCACCAGCAGGCCGATCGCGGTCAATGCGAACGGGAACAGCAGGCTGTCCTTGAACACGCCCCAGGCCAGGTGGCCGAGGTAGCCGGCCACGCCCAGGCCACCGAATACCACGAACACCCGCCGCACCAGCGCCGCACCGGCGCCGATCAGCGCGAGGTTGATCGCCAGGTACAGCAGCTTGCCCAGTTCGTGATCGGACTGCATCGACGACAGCCCGCCCCAGAAAGCCAGCGTGCCGAACAGGTAGAGCCAGAACGCGAAGTCCGGTCGGCGGCGGGTGCGCACGTCCACCACCAGCGCCAACGCAAGCGTGAACAGACCGAAGCCCACCGAAACCATCTTGCGCTTGTCCCAGGAGGCATCTTCGCCGAACAGGAACGGCGTCAGGTCCATGCTCATGTACCACAGCGTCACTGCGATCGGCATGATCATGAATGGCAGTCGATAGCGCCGCAGGAGTGCCATGCCGCCGGCCAGGGTCGCCAGCTCCATGAAGAGCCAGCGCCAGTCCACCTGCTGGTGGTATTCGACGTAACCGTGGCCGCCCGGCGGCCACAAGCCCAGGCCGAGCTGCAGGCCGTATGTCGCCAGCGGAATCAGCACCACCACGAAGGTCGCGGTGATCCCCGCGGGTACCCGCAATTGCTTGCTGCGCAGGAAAAACTCGGTCAACGCCAGACCGGCACCGGCGTAGGCCAGGGCGATGAAGAACAGGCCCCAGCCGCCGAAAGCTTCCCAGCCCAGGGTCATGAACAGACTCATGGCGCCGATCGCGATCAGCCCGCCGAGGTAATACAGGATGTGGGTGAACTGGAAGCCGGGGCGGTCGACGTTGCGGGCGGCGAGGAAGTCCCACAGGCTTGCGGCCTGGTCGGCGGTGAGGATGCCGGCGGCGGTGGCATCGTCGAGCGTGGTGCGTTGGAGGTCCATGGTCGCAGGTCGCTGGAAAGGCGAGCTCGATGCTCGGAGCGTGGCAGGCTGGCGTCAAGCACTGGCCGTCGCGGCGTGACAGGTCCAGCGAAAGGCTGCCCGGGGTCAACGAAAACGCGACGGTGTTTCCATTCGGCCGTGGCGCGAGGGTGGTGCTGCGGGCAGGGACGTCGCATGGCTTATGCAAAGGGGGAGCGGGCAAGTCGAGGTGCCAATGCGTCGCGATCTGCGGCGGTCAGGCAATGAAGGCGGGAGCGGAAAGGAACGCCGTTTGAGTCGCGCTTGCGCTCGTTCGTGATGAGCAGGATCGGAAGAGAACGAGGTTCGAGCCGTCCTTGCGCCCGTTCGTGGTGGGAAGGGTCGGAAAATGGTGGCGTTCGAGCCGCGCTTGCGCTCGTTCGTGGTGAGCAGGGTCGGAAGAGGGTGGCGTTCGAGCCGCCCTTGTACCCGTTCGTGGTAAGCAGATCGGTCGAGAACGAAGTTCAAGCCGTCCTTGCACCCGTTCGTGGTGAGCAGATCGGACGAGAACGAAGTTCAAGCCGTCCTTGCACCCGTTCGTGGTGAGCAGGATCGGACGAGAACGAAGTTCAAGCCGATCCGTGTCGAACCACATCGACGCCGGATGTGGTTCGACAGGCTCACCACGAACAGAATTTCGAATGACTCACCACGATTGGGTGCGCGGGGCGTGGTTCGACAGGCTCACCACGAACGGAATTTCGAATGACTCACCACGAACGGATGCGCGGGGCGTGGTTCGACAGGCTCACCACGAACGGA
>CAZXGS010000039.1:27885-31610 GCA_964640525.1 uncultured Gammaproteobacteria bacterium
GACTCACCACGAACGGATGCGCGGGGCGTGGTTCGACAGGCTCACCACGAACGGAATTTCGAATGACTCACCACGAACGGATTCTTGAATGGCACGTCACGAACAGTTTCCGGAATGATTCACCCCGTACCGGTGCGTGGGGCGTGGTCGCGTCAGGACAAAAAGCAAAGGGCGGCCTTGCGGCCGCCCCTCGTTCTGCTGACGCTTGAAGGCGATCAGTTGCGCGAGTTGAGCTTGCTCAGCAGGCGCAGGAATTCCAGGTACAGCCACACCAGCGTCACGACCAGCCCGAACGCGCCATACCACTCCATGTATTTCGGAGCGCGTGCGGCCACGCCGCGTTCGATCATGTCGAAGTCCAGGATCAGGTTGAGCGCAGCCACGATCACCACCACCACGCTCAGGCCGATCCCCAGGGGGGTGCTGGAGGTGATGACACTGAAGGAGTGGCCGAACAGGCCGCCGACCATGCTGGCGAGGTAGAACAGCGCGATGCCGCCAGTCGCCGCGAACACGCCCAGGCGGAACTTCTCGGTGGCGCGGATCAGGCCGCTGCGGTAGGCCAGCAGCAGAGCCCCCATGGTGCCGAAGGTCAGTCCGACCGCCTGCATCACGATGCCCGGCCAGCGAAGTTCGAAAATCGCCGAGAGCGCGCCGACGAACAGGCCCTCCAGCACGGCGTAGACCGGGGAGGTGTACATCGACCACTGCGGCTTGAATGCCGTGACCAACGCCAGCACCAATCCGCCCAGGCTGCCGACGAGGACCATCGGCCACATCGCGTTGATCGAGGCCGGGCCGCTGAATTGGCTCCAGCTGTACATCGCCCCGACCAGCACGAGGACCAGCAGGAAGGCGGTCTTGTTGACGGTGCCGTTGAGCGTCATCGCGCCGTCGCTGGAGACGACGACGCCGCTGGCGCTGTCGAGGAAGGCGCTGTTGTTCAGCGCTGGATTGCTGCTGCGCATGGGCATGGCCATGGGTTACCTCGGCTCCGGGTGGTGGGCGGTGTCCCGCCAGAAATGATCGAGCAACGCCAGCTTGGAACGCGGCGGGCGGTACGAGTTCCGCAGCGCGCCGTGGACATAGTCTGTGGCATTTTCGCAGGCTTTCAAGGGCGCCAGGCCGGTGGCGAGCCCGGCGCAGGCCGCCGCGGCCAGGGTGCAGCCGGCGCCATGTGGCTGTACATCAAGCCGTGGGTGGCTGAAGCAGGCGCGGGACTCGCCGTCGGCAAAGCGGTCGATTGCCGCGCCGCCGAACGGCAGGTGGCCTCCCTTGAGCAGCACCGCCGCCGGCCCCAGCCGCAGCAGGGCGTCCAGCGCGGCGTCCGCGGCCCTGGCGTCGGCGACAGGGTACCCGAGCAGGCGTTCGGCTTCCGGGATGTTGGGGGTGAGCAGGCTCGCCATCGGCAACAACCGGATGCGCAGCGCGTCGAGGGCGTCGGGGACGAAAAGCTGAGCGCCAGAGGTCGCCACCAGCACCGGGTCGAGCACGATCCAGCGCGGATTCCAGTGCGCCAGCGCGTCGGCGACCGCATGCACGACCGCGGCGTTGGCCAGCATGCCGATCTTCACCGCGCCGACGTCGAAATCTTCGAAACAGGCGTCGATCTGCTGGCGCAGAAAGGTGGCTGGTGGCACGTTTACCGCGCGCACGCCGCGGGTGTTCTGCGCGGTCAGCGCGGTGATCGCGGTCAGACCGTGCACGCGATGGGCGGCGAAGGTCTTCAGGTCGGCCTGGATGCCGGCGCCGCCGCCGGAATCCGAGCCGGCGATGGTCAGCGTGCAGGGTGGGGCGGCAGCGTTCACGGGGTGCGCCTTGCGCTCACAAGCTGGAGATGGCGCCACGTCACATAGCCGATCCCGACCAGGCCGGTCAAGGCGGCAGGGACGAACAGGGCGTCGTAACCCCAGGCCAGGAAGCCGCGGGTTCCGATCGCGCCGCCGGTCGCGAACCCGCTGATCACGACCACGCTCAGCCACAGCCGTCGTGGTGGAACCGACATGCCGCGCAGTGCATGGCCAAGGCCGATGCCAAGGTCGGTGAACATGCCGCTCAGGTGGGTGGTGCGCACCACCGTATCGCTGAACGTGGTCGCCATTGCGTTCTGCAGTCCGCAGGCCATCGCGGCCAGGATCGGACCGGCGAAAAAGCGGTGCTGGAACAGCGGCACGCAGGCGAACAGCAGCATCGACTCGATCGCCAGCGCCACCCCGTAGCGGCGGCCGAGCTTGAGCGTGCTGTTCTGGATGATCAGTCCGCCCAGCACCGCGCCGGCCAGGAAACCCGCGATCCCGCCGAGCGCCCGCCCGAACACGTGGAGGTCGCCGCGGGCGATGCCTTCACCCAGTTGGCTTGTGGTTCCGGTGAGATGGGTGATCGCCTGGTGGGCGAAGCCGAGGAAACCGGTGACGTTGACCATCCCCGCGATGCACGCCAGCGACCAGGCGCCACCCCACACCCACCCTGGCAAGCGTGCAGGCATGGCCAGCTAGGCTGCCCATCGACCCGACAAACGACTGGGCGCGGCAGGCATCACGGCGGCGACGCCTTGAGCCGAACTCCACGGCCCCTGCCTTGGCTGACCTGTTCGTTGCCGATCAGCTCGACCCCGGCGGCCTCGATCGCTGCAACTACCTTGGTCAACGTGCCCACGACCCCGCGCACGGTGCCGCCGCTGGCCTCCATGCGTTGCACGGTGGGCAGGGAGACCCCGGCCAGGCGCGCCAGTTCGCGCTGGTCGATGCCGAGCAGGGCGCGCGCGGCGCGCATCTGGGCGGAGGAGATCACGGTGGCTCCGGAGGTGAAAGGCGGGATTTTCCATGTCCGTGCCGTACAAATGCAAACTTTGAAATGGATAAATGATGTTGTTGACATCATTTAGGACGTGGAATGCCATGCCCATGCGGCCGACTTCTTGCTCGCCTGCGGCATGACCACCGGGAAGAAGGTGAACAATGGGTGCCGCCGTTCGCAATGCTCCCAATTTAGCGATTCCGGCAGCGTCGGCTGCAACGCTCGTCATTCCCGCGAAGGCGGAAGCGCTTCACAACGGCGAAGCCGGTCAATCCAGTGCCTTTTCAGTGGCTTGGATGCCGTGATTGGCAAAGGCGCTGGATGACCAGCCATTCGGCTGTTGACCACCCCGCCAGAAGCATGCGGAAGTGCTTCACAACGGCGAAGCCGGTCAATGACGATCCTAAAGTTGGGAGCATTGCCGCCGTCCGTGGTTCGACAGGCTCACCACGAACGGCTTTGCGTCTCTCCGGCTATGTCGTTGCGCATAAGCAGGATCGGTCGAGAACGACGTTCGGGCCATCCGGAGGCCGTTCGTGGTGAGCAGGATCGGTCGAGAACGAAGTTCGAGCCGATCCGTGTCGAACCACAGGCTCGCTCAGCCCTCAGCCTCCCAACCCTGAGTCCCATCCCTCACAACACATCCGAGGCGTAATCGGCCAGCCGCGAGCGCTCGCCACGCCGCAAGGTCACGTGCGCCGAGTGCGCCCAGTTCTTGAAGCGGTCCACCGCGTAGGTCAGGCCCGAGGTGGTCTCGGTCAGGTACGGGGTGTCGATCTGCTCGACGTTGCCCAGGCAGACGATCTTGGTGCCGGGGCCGGCGCGGGTGATCAGGGTCTTCATCTGCTTCGGGGTCAGGTTCTGCGCCTCGTCCAGGATCAGCCAGCGGTTGAGGAAGGTGCGCCCGCGCATGAAGTTGAGCGAGCGGA
>CAZXGS010000040.1:0-31008 GCA_964640525.1 uncultured Gammaproteobacteria bacterium
CCTGCCCGTACAGGTTCATCCCGGCCTCCAGCCGCAGGGTGTCGCGCGCGCCCAGCCCCGCCGGCTTCACCCCGGCATCCAGCAGGCGCTGCCAGAACGCGGCGGCGTGGTCGCCCGGCAGCATGATCTCGAAACCGTCCTCGCCGGTGTAGCCGGTACGCGCGACGAACATGCCATCGACCTCCGCCGCGCTGAATTTGCCCAGCTTGCCCGCCGCCACGCGACCTTCGGCCGACAGCAAGCCCAGCACCTTCGTGCGCGCGTTCGGGCCCTGCACCGCGATCATCGCGAACTCGGGCCGTTCGGCGACTTCCACGCCAAAGCCCAGTGCCTGTGCGGTGATCCACGCCAGATCCTTGTCACGGGTGGCGGCGTTGACGACCAGCCGGAAGAACGTCTCGTTGCGGTAGTAGATGATCAGGTCGTCGATCACCCCGCCGCGCTCGTTGAGCATGGTGGTGTAGAGAGCCTTGCCGGAGACCTTGAGCTTGTCCACCGAATTGGCCACGAGTTGGCGCAGGAATTCGCGCACCCGCGGCCCGTGCAGATCGACCACGGTCATGTGCGAGACATCGAACATGCCGGCGTCGCGGCGCACCTGCTGGTGCTCGTCGAGCTGCGAGCCGTAGTGGATCGGCATGTCCCAGCCACCGAAATCGACCATCTTGGCGCCGAGCGCGCGGTGGGTGGCGTTGAGGACGGTTTGCTGCAGCGGTGCGGCGGGCTGGCTCATGCGGTACTCGTTGGGTCAGGGCAGGCGGCCGGGCGGCCGCCAGCTTTGCATTATCGCAGGCTCGGTCGGCCTCCGCAGGCATCATCAGGAAACGCATGAGCGTTCGCCCCGAACCTGTCGAAGGGCGGCAATGCCGATCGGCGAAAAGCGTGGTTCGACAGGCCTGTCCTGAGCCTGTCGAAGGGCTCACCACGAATGGTGTGGTTCGACAGGCCTGCCCTGAGCTTGTCGAAGGGCGCACCACGAACGGGTTTTCGGGTTTTCGCGGTACTGGAATAAACCGTCTGCGTTCGCGATCTGGACTCCTGAGCACACCCCAGCCCACCGGAGCCCAGCATGAACCGCCGCATCGACGATCCCGGCAACCTTCCCGAGCGTCCCGCGCGCCGCCAGGCGCTGTCCTGCCTCGGCGCCTGGGCCGGCGCCGCGGTGGTCTGGAGCGTGGTCGGCGGGGTGCCACGCGCGTTCGCGGCCGGCGATGCGGTTGGCGCGGCGAAGCAGCCCGTCGGCACTTTCAGTTTCGTCCAGATCTCCGACACCCACCTCGGCTTCAACAAGGCCGCCAACCCGGACGTGGCCGGCAGCTTGCGCCGCGCGATCGCCAGCATCAACGCCCTGCCGCAGGCGCCGGCGCTCGCCGTGCACACCGGCGACATCAGCCACCTGTCCAAGCCTGAACAATTCGGGCAGGCGCGCGAGCTGTTCCAGGAGCTGAAAGTCGATCGCCTGCATGTCATCCCCGGTGAGCACGATACCCTCGACGATGGCTTGAGCGGCTACCTCAAGGTCTTCGACCACGACGGCAAGCAGCGCGCGTGGTACAGCTTCGACCACGGCGGGGTCCATTTCATCGGGCTGTCGAACGTGCTGAATTTCACCCTCGGCACGATGACCTCGTTCGGCGCCGAACAACTGGCGTGGCTGAAGCAGGACCTGGCCGGGGTGGCGCACTCCACGCCGGTGGTGGTGCTCGCGCATATCCCGATGTGGACGATCTGGGCGCCGTGGGGCTGGGGCACCGCCGACGCCGACCAGGCGCTCGCCCTGCTGCGACCGTTCGGCTCGGTCACCGTGCTCAACGGCCACATCCATCAGGTATTGCAGAAGGTCGAGGGCAACATCGCCCTGCACACCGCGATGTCGCTGGCCTACCCGTTGCCCACGCCAGGCCAGGCCGGGATCGGCGAACCGGCGCCGGTCACCGTGCCCGCCGGTGAACTCGGCAAGCGCATCGGCAGCCGTGAAATCCGCATCGTCCGCGGCCGCGGACCGCTGGCGACGATCGACCACCCGCTCGGCGCTGCCTGAGGTAACCCGCCATGCGTCCGACCCACCTCACCCGCGCCTCCTGCGCCCTCGTCGCCGCCGCGGTCTGCGCGTTGCCGTTCGCTACCAGCGCCCCGGCCCGCGATGCCCTGAAGGGACACCCCGCAGCCCACGAGCCGCTCGCATCGACCATCGTGATCGCGAAGTTCGCCTTTGCGCCGAAGGAAATCACCATCACACCCGGCACCACCCTCGTCTGGGCCAACCAAGACCAGACCCCACACGACGTGCAAGCGCGCGACAAGAGCTTTTCCAGCGGCGGCATGGACACTGGCGACAGCTATCGGCATACCTTCACCCAGGCCGGGGATTTCAGCTACTTTTGCACCATGCACCCGTTCATGACCGGCATCGTCCACGTTCGCAAATGATCCACGACCTGCGCGCTCGGCTGGAAATCCGATGAACGCGTCCGCGGCGGTGATCGGCGAACTGGCGCAGCGCCATCTGGACGCCGGCTACAACCTCGGCCGCTGGCTGCTCGGCAACGATTGCGACGCCGCCGACGCGGTCCACGACGCCTTCGTGCGCGCGCTGCGCTCGGCGCATACCTACGCCGGCGGCAACGCGCGCGCGTGGTGGCTGGCGATCGTGCGCAACTGCTGCATGGCGAAGCTGGGAGCGCGCAGCCACGACGCCCTGCATGGCGCCACCGACATCGCGTCGATCGCAGACTCCCAGCCAGCGGCGAACGCCGATGTCGAAGCAAGCACCGAGCACGACCAACGCCACGCATTGTTGGTGCGCACCCTGCACGCGCTGCCGACCGAGTTCCGCGAAACGCTGGTGCTGCGTGAAATCGAAGACCTGTCCTACCGCGAGATCGCCGACGTGCTGGACGTGCCGATCGGCACCGTGATGTCGCGGCTGGCACGCGGACGCGCCTTGCTGCAACGCGCGCTCACCGCAACGCCCAAGGAGTGCGGCCATGGACTGTAAGATCGTCGCCACCTTGCTGGCTGCCTATCTCGACGGCGAACTCGACCGCGCCGAGGCACGCGCACTGGAAGCACACCTGGACGCCTGCCCGGCCTGCGCTGCCGGGCTGGCCGCCGCCGACGACTTGCGCCGCGCGTTGCGAGAAGCCGGACTTCGCCACGTTGCCCCGGTCGCACTGCGCGAACGCATCCGCATCAGTGCGGCGGGAGCGCTTGCAGATTCCGCGAGCGTCGATTCGGCGAGCGACGTGGCCGCATTCGTATCCGCGCCAGCCACCCCGGCACCAACGACGTACGTCTCCGCGCTGACCCCGCGCCGGCGACGTGCGCTGCCGGTGTGGCTCGGCATTGCCGCCGCATGCTTGCTTTCCTTCGGCGGCGGCGCGCTGATGATGCGCCACGAGACCGGCGCGCCCGCGACCGCCGATACCTCCGCGCAACTCGAACGCGACCTGTTCGCCAGCCATTGGCGCGCACTGGCCGCGACCTCGCCGGTGGACGTGATCTCCAGTGACCACCACACGGTCAAGCCGTGGTTCGCCGGCAAGATCGCCGAGTCGCCGGCCGTGCAGGATTTTGCTGCGCAGGGCTTCATCCTGGTCGGCGGGCGCATCGACTACCTCGGCGACGCGCGGGTCGCGGTGCTGGTGTATCGCCACGGCGCCCACTGGATCGATGTCTATGCCTTGCCGCCGGGCTTCTCCAGCCTGCCAGAGCACGCGCAGGCACGCGGCTATGCCGCCGATGCGATTCGCCTCGGCAGCCAGCCGGCGGTGATGGTGACCGACATGGATGCTGGCGAGCGGACGAAGCTGGCGGCGTTGCTCAACGCAATCCACTGAGCCGCTTTGCAGCGGGAGCGCAGTCGCCCCAACTCGACCATGACGGCGATTGAACCGCTGGGTGCAAACGCCCATGACCTCACGCATCCGTCCAATGCGAGGTGTGGTCATCGCTCGCTTGTTGCAATACAAGACGCGACCCTGCCGGCTTACGACCCTGCGGGCTTACAAGACGCGACCCTGCGGGCTCTCGGGCTCTTTGGCCGTCAAGGCGCGGGCCCGACACGGCGGCTCGACGCGCAGGTTTGATCCGCATCAACGCACGCCGCTGCCGGCCAGCGCACGCTGCACAGTGCGGGCGGCTGCATCCACGACCGGGCGCGCGGGCCAGTCGATACAAGGGAGCTTCATGGAAAGCAGCGGCAACACGCGTTGGCTGGCGTACGGGCTCGTCGCCGCCTGCTTCTTCATCCAGACGGCTCTCGTGTGGTGGGACGCCGGCCCACGTCCGGGCTCCACGCACACCATCACACCGCAGGCAAGGTACGGTCAGGCGCTGTTCCGTTCGCACGGCTGCCAGAGCTGCCACGCGCTGTACGGCATGGGCGGTTTCCTCGGGCCCGACCTGACCAATGCCGCCCGACGCGTGCCGCCCGTACGTTTCGACCAACTGCTGCAAAGCGGCAGCGGGCCGATGCCGGCGTACGCTCTGGCGGCTCCCGAACGCGCCGCGCTGTGGGCCTACCTGCAAGCGCTGGATGCCACCGGGCAAGGCACGCCGTCGCCGCCGCCGGCCGACAGCGGACCGCTGTTCGCCGACGCCATGGCGCGCTGGCGCGCACGCGCACATGTCGTGCCGGCCGACGTTGCTGCCGGCGGCAAACTCGTGGCCGATGGCGCCTGCGCTGCCTGCCATCGCAGCTTTGCGGTCGATCCGCAACTGCGTGCGCCGGATCTGAGTCTGGCCCTGGGCCATCTCGACGAGCGCCAGATTCGGATCGTATTGGCCGAAGGTCGCGGCATCATGCCGCCGCAGGGCCTGGACCCAACCCAGACCGCACAGGTGATCGCCTTCCTGCGCTGGCTATCTCGCCATCGCGACGAACTGGTTCCGCAGCGAACGATCTCGCTGCGCACCCTGTCCTGGTTCGCTTACGGTGCGACGGCATCCTCCGGGTCGGAGGCGCCATGAGCGCCGCGCCGATCGACACCGCGACCACGGCCATCGTCGATCTGGGCCGAAGCGTCGCGCGCAGCTTCCTGCTTCCTGCGATCGTCCTCCTGCTGGCGAGCCTTTGCTTCGGCCTGCTGCTGGCGCTGTACTACACGCCGCTGGCCGAACCACTCAACCACAGCGGCCTGCGCCTTTACTTGCTGCGCCCATTGCATACCGGCGCGGCGATGGGCTGGATCTACTTCGCCGGCATGGCGATGGCGCAGCGCTGGCTGTTCGAGCACCTGGCAGATCGCCTGCACGGCGAACGCGCGCTGGCCATCGCCCGGCGCATGGCATGGCGGGCGCGCCTGCAGCAGGGCCTGTGGATCGGCAGCGCGCTGGTCGCGGCCTACGCATACGCCACCGGCCACACCACCGGTCGCGAATACCTCGAATATCCGCCCTGGCTGGCCGTTCCGATTCTCGCCGGCTGGTTGTTGTTCGCCGCCAACTTCGCCGCCGCCACCCGGTTCGCCCTCGGCACGTTGCCGGTGTACGCATGGATGTGGGGCACCAGCGTGTTCTTGTTCGTCACCTCGTTTCTGGAAGCGAACGCGTGGCTGCTGGATGTGCTGCGCGCCCGCCCGGTGCGTGACATGGCAATCCAATGGCAAGCGATGGGTTCGCTGGTGGGCTCGTTCAACCTGCTCGTGTACGGCAGCGTGAGCTGGTTGGCGACGCGGATGTCGGCAGATGCCACGTACGCGCGCTCGAACACCGCCTGGGCACTGTTCCTGGTCGGCATCCTCAACTCGTTCACCAACTACGGGCATCACACCTACCACTTGCCGCAGGGCGAGACGATGAAGTGGGTGTCGTTCGTGGTGAGCATGAGCGAAATCGCGATCTTCGCCAAAGTCGCCTGGGACTGCGCGGGGCTGGCGCGCAAATGGACCGGACGCGGCGCCTGGCCGGCAGTGAGCGCGTTGTTGATCGCCACCACCGCGTGGACAGCCCTGCAACTGCTGTTGGCACTGGTCATCTCGGTGCCGCCGTTGAACGTGTTCGTGCACGGCACCCTGGCCATCCCCGCGCACTCGATGGGCACCCTGATCGGCATCGACACCATGGCCATGCTCGCGGTCGGCCTGTGGCTGGCGTGTGAACGCTTCGGCGGGGAAGCGGCCAAGCCGCGCCTGCGCATCGGCGGCGTGGTGCTGGCCAACGCCGGCCTGCTGTTGCTGTGGTCGGCACTTCTGTGGGTGGGCATCGCCTCCGGCATCCGCATGGCCCGCAGCGGAACCCTGCCCTGGGCCGGCGCCTTCCCGAACTGGCTCGGGCCGACCTTGCTGCTGGCCGGCGCCTTGCTCCTCGTCGGTATCGGCGTCCTCGTCCGGCCGCTGGTGATCCGTCATCGACCATCGGACGGGGTTCGGATCGCGCCGCCGTAGACCGCGCAACTCCAGCGCTGCGCCAAACGGCATTGCGTTCCGAAAACCGCCGCATCGAGCGGTGACCACGATGAGCCGCCTGACCGCGACACGATCACTCAGCCGGCGCCCGGACATCGGGAGGACGCTGTTTGCGCCGTTAGACTCCGGCAGCGAAACGGCAAGCCCATGCGTTCCCGCGCCAGGTGCAGGAGAAGAAGCCTTGCCACGTGCGCTTCAACGAGCCTGGGCTCGTGCGGCATCTTCGAGCAGCGCATGGAGATCCGTTCGCCGCAGCAACCGACCATCGAGGATCACGGCACGGATCCGGCGCGTGTTGCCAATGTCCTGCAGCGGATCGGCTTCGAGCAGGACGAGGTCCGCACGCTGGCCGGGCGCGATGTGACCGGCCCGCTCATCGATGCCCAGGAACCGTGCCGGCCCGAGCGTGGCCGACCAGAGCGCCTCACGCGGGGTCAGGCCGGCGGCCACCAGACGCGCCAACTCATCGTGCAGCGAGAAGCCGGGTACGACGCCGGGCATCGGCGCGTCGGTGCCCGCAAGGATCGGCACCTTGGCCGCGCGCAGGATCGCCACGATGCGGTACGCGATCGGCCAGCGTTTGCGCGCAAGCTCGGCATCTGCGGGCGTGTACCCAGCACGAAAGCGCTGCCAGCGCAGGCGCTCGTCCGGGCGTAGATAGCGCCAATTCGGGTTCGACTCCGGCGCCGCAGCTGCCGCGAAATCGTCTTCGTCGGCGAGCGCGAGCGTAGGGACCTGGACCTGCTGCGACAACGGCGGCATCGACCCCAACGCCTTCGCGGCGCGCTCGCAGGCAGCCTGATCGAACGCGTCGAGCACCCTCGCCTCCTGCTCGTCGCGACGGGCAGACAGCGCTTCGCCGGCGAGCTGCAAGCGGCTGGCGAGCAGGTCCGCCTCGATCGACGAACACGCCTCGTAGGCCTGGTAGAGATGCTCCGCGCTGCGCTGCCCCGCCGCGGCGGCCGCGACCAGGCCGACGCCTGCCGGAACGTGACCCACGAGTGGCAAGCCACGCACCTGCGTCGCAGCGAGCGCCGCGCGCCAGTTCGCCTCGGGAATCTCCGAAAACACCTTGATGAAGTCCGCGCCAGCCGCGACCGCCGCATTGACCTGACGGCGTGCTTCGTCGGGCGATTCACCCTGCACCGCGACGCCGGCCGCGAGGATGTGTGGTGCGACGAGTTCACCACTGTCCACCTGCGCGCGCCAGCGCCGCACCTGCACCATCGTAGCCGCATTCCCGCGCATCTCGCGGATCCCCGTCACCCCGTTGGCGACGAACAGCGGAAACGACCAATCGTTGTCCGGTCGATGCGAGGACAGGTTGAACAGGTGGACGTGCATGTCCACCAGACCAGGAATCAGGTAGAGCCCGCGGGCAGCAACGCGCACGCTGCGAGGCGGAACGCGCACGCTGCGTGGCGTTCCCACGGCCGTGATCCGACCGTCGTGGATCAGGACCGTCCGCGGCCCGAATGTACGCCCATGCGCAACGTCCACGACCGAGACACCGAGTATGGCGATGTCCCCGCGTGCGCGGGCGCCGCCATCCGCGGCCGCGGCTTCCTTGGCCCACGCCAGCGCGAACAGCGCGATCACCGCAATGCGAACGCCGCGGATGCGCCCAACTCGCTTCGGGTTCAGCCGATGGTCTTGCACTTCACGGACCTTGCGAACACGGGGGGCGTGCGAACCTTGGCATGAACCTCGTGGCCGCGATACCGGGGTCGCGCGTTGTATTGACACGCCGCGACGGCGCACGCACCGGGCCGTCACGCATGCAGCGGCCCCGCAACACCCTCACCCCACCGCCTTGACCTTCAACGCCGAGCCGTCCACACCGATGACTTCCACCATCGCCCCGACCGGCAGGTCCGGGCCCTCCACCAGCCATTGGGTGTCGCCCACCCGCGCCTTGCCGCGGCCGTTGACGATCGCGCTGGTCAACTCGTAGTGCTGGCCGATGTGCTGCATCCCGCGGCGGTTGAGCAGCGGTCGATCGCTGGCAACCTGCGTCTTTCGGAATGCCTTCCAATACACCGACACGGTGATCACCGAAAACCCCGCGAACGCCAGCGCCTGCCAGATCGCCGCCAGCGTCGGCACGCACCACACCAGCACGAACACCCCGGCCGCGGCAAAGCCCAGCCACAGCATGAAGGCGCCCGGCGCGGCCATCTCGGCGGCCATCAGCAGCACCGCCGCCACCGCCCAGGCGATCTGGGTCGTGGTCATGGTTCAGCCTCCCTGCGGGCCCGGCGCCACCGGGAACGCGGCGCGGCCGGACGCCACCGCCTGCTGCTTCGACAGGCTCTCCTTGGCCAGTTCGGTGATGCCGGCCAGCGAGCCGAGCACTCCGGAAGACTCCATCGGCAGCATCACGAACTTCTGGTTCGGCGCCTCGGCCAACGACTTGAACGCCTCGATGTATTTCTGCGCGACGAAATAGTTGATCGCCTGCACGTTGCCGCGCGCGATCGCGGTGCTGACCAGTTCGGTTGCCTTGGCCTCGGCCTCGGCCGAGCGCTCGCGCGCCTCGGCGGCGCGGAACGCGGCCTCGCGCTGACCTTCGGCTTCCAGGATCACCGACTGCTTCTCGCCCTCGGCCTTGAGGATCGCGGCCTGGCGCAGGCCCTCGGCCTCCAGGATGTTGGCGCGCTTCTCGCGCTCGGCCTTCATCTGGCGCGCCATCGAATCCACCAGATCGCGCGGCGGCTGGATGTCCTTGAGCTCGATGCGGTTGACCTTGACGCCCCAAGGGTGGGTGGCCGCGTCCACCGCCAGCAGCACCTTGGCGTTGATCTCGTCGCGCTTGGACAGCGATTCGTCCAGATCCAGCGAACCGATCGCGGTGCGGATGTTGGTCATCACCAGGTTGAGGATCGCCACTTCCAGCTGCGCCACCTCGTAGGCGGCCTTGGCGGCATCCAGGACCTGGAAGAACACCACGCCATCGACCTTGACCACCGCGTTGTCCTTGGTGATCACGTCCTGCGAGGGCACGTCGAGCACCTGTTCCATCATGTTGATCTTGCGGCCGATGCTCTGCATCACCGGGAACAGGAAGTGGAGGCCGGGGTCGAGCGTGTTGGTGTACTTGCCGAACCGCTCGACCGTCCATTGATAGCCCTGCGGCACCATCCGCACCGCCTTGAACACGATGACCAGGGCAAGGATGAGGACGACGAGGACGAGGATTCCCATGGCGATCTCCGCGGACGTGGACGGGGGCAGTCTATAGCGATCCCGCCTCGCCTGCCGGCTCGGCCACGGCGGCCTCGATCTGCGCCAGCGTGGCCGCGTCCAGGCGTTCGGCCACGGCCAGCGCGCCAAGGTTCTCGCGCAACTGCTGCGGCCGGCTGGCGCCGAGGATCACACTGGATACACGTGGATTGTGCAGACACCAGGCCAATGCGAGTTGCGCGGGATTTTCACCCAGCGCAGCCGCAAGCGCGGTGAATTTGCGCGCGCGATCCAGCCGCGCCTGCCCCTCGGGCGAAGCCAGCCGCCGCGCCAGCCATTCGTAGCCCGGGGTGGCCATCCGTGAATCCGCGGGCACACCCTGGTTGTACTTGCCGGTGAGCAGACCCGAGGCCAGCGGCGACCAGACGGTCGTGCCCAGCCCGAGGGATGCGTACAGCGGTGCGTATTCGACCTCGACGCGTTGCCGGTGCAGCAGGTTGTATTCGGGCTGC
This sequence comes from uncultured Gammaproteobacteria bacterium, assembly GCA_964640525.1. Taxonomy (GTDB): domain Bacteria; phylum Pseudomonadota; class Gammaproteobacteria; order Xanthomonadales; family Xanthomonadaceae; genus SZAS-103. Next base: position 10,103 of record CAZXGS010000040.1, read on the forward strand.
TCCATGCTCGGCCCGTACATGCCATTGCGATGGGCGATGGCAGCGGCCTCCTCGACCGCTGCGGCGGGCCATTCCGAGGTGCCCCAGTACAGCACCTTGCCCTGCCGTACCAGCGTGTCCATCGCCGCGACGGTCTCGGCGATCGGGGTGTCCTCGTCCGGGCGATGGCAGAAAAAAAGATCCAGGTGGTCCACGCGCAGCCGGCGCAGCGCCTGCTCGCAGGCCTCGATGACGTGCTTGCGCGACAGGCCCTTCTGGGTCGGCGCCGGATGCTCGACGGCGCCGAAGTACACCTTGCTCGACACGCACCATGCATCGCGCGGCTGGCGCAGGTCGGCGAGCACGTCGCCCATGATCCGCTCGGCCTCGCCGTTGGCGTAGGTCTCGGCGTTGTCGAAGAAGTTGATGCCGGCATCGAAGGCCTGCGCGATCAGTTCGCGTGCCGCACCGCGGTCGAGCTGGTTGGCGAAGGTGACCCAGGCACCAAGCGAGAACGCGGACAGCTTCAGGCCAGTTGTTCCCATACGACGATAATGCATGGCCCACTCCAGGTGGTACGCCCAACGGCGTGACACCTATATAATGGCCGCGAAGCATTCTGGGGAGTAGCCGCCCGCCACTGCGGGACCGCGCGTCAACATGCTTGGCCAAGGCCCGCGACGGGCCACCGGCCATGGCGCGCAGGGTCGATGCCAGGCATCGATGGGCAAGACCAGGAGATGCGCGACGCAACCCGGCCGGGTGCGTGGCGCGTTTCCTGTATCTGCCCGGCCCGGAGTACCCCTCGCATGCACGCATTCCTGGTGTCCCTGATCGCGGTCGCGATCGCCGAGATCGGCGACAAGACCCAACTACTCTCGCTCACCCTGGCCGCGAAGTACCGCCGGCCGTGGCCGATCGTGCTCGGCATCCTGCTGGCGACCCTGGCCAATCACGCCATGGCCGGCGGCGTCGGCGCCCTGCTGGCGCAGTGGATCTCGCCGCGCGCGCTGCAATGGGCGGTGGTCGCCTCGTTCATCGGCATGGCCGGATGGGCGCTGATCCCGGACAAGGCCGATCCCGAGGACGCCAACAAGGGCGGCGGCCACGGCCTCATGGTGGCGACCATCATCACCTTCTTCCTCGCCGAGATGGGCGACAAGACCCAACTCGCCACCGTCGCCCTGGCGGCACAGTACCACCCGCTGTGGCAGGTGGTGGCGGGGACCACACTGGGGATGATGGTCGCCAACGTGCCGGTGGTCCTGCTTGGCGCGCGCTTCGCGCACCGCATTCCGCTGCGCACGGCGCGCATCACCGCGGCGCTGTTGTTCCTCGCGCTGGGGCTCTGGAACGGATACGACCTGCTGCGCTGAACCGAACCTGCTGTCCAGGGTCGAAACCGGCACGCATGCGGCTTTCGCAAGTGCGATCATGCCCGCGAGCAGACCCTCGACCGGACGACGGAAAACGCCCCGTGGAAAGCCTGCGCGACACCCTGCGCCATCTCGCCAGCACCCTGCGCGATCGTCCGGACGAAATCGTCCTGGACGTCGGTGCCGGCGGCGAGTTGCTGGTCGCCCGCATTCGTCTGGTCGCGACCTTGCTGCTGTTGCTGTTGCCGCTGATCAACCATCTGGACGGCGGCAACATCGAGGAATCGCTGATCGGCCTGACCGGAGTCGGACTGGGCATTGCCGCCGCCTGGGTCTGGCTGACGCTGGCCAAGCGCAAGCGCCGCTACGCCTGGCTGCCGTTCGTGACCAGCGGCTGGGATGTCAGCATCGAGACGCTGGTGCTGGTGCTGCTGGCGACCACGCAGGCGCCGGCCGCCGGATTGAACTCGATGATCGTGTGGGCCTGCTACCCGCTGTCGATCTTTGCCACCGCCTTGCGCAACGACGGTCGCGTGACCCTGTTCGCCGGCGTACTGGCGATGGTGCAGTACGGCGCGCTCGCGCTGGCGTACCTGCTGCCGCTCGGGCCGGGCGAGGTGCTGGCCACTGCCGACTACGGCGTGGTCTCGGTCGGCAACCAGGTCTCGCGAATGGTCCTGCTGTTGATCGCCACGCTGCTCACCGCGGTCGTGGTGTACCGGATCCAGCGCCTCGTGCTGCTGTCGGGAACCGACACCCTCACCGGCCTGCCGAACCGCTCCTACCTCAACCATCGCGTGCCGCCATTGATCGACGCCGCGCGCGCGGCTGGCAGTTCGATCACGCTGGCGATCATCGACCTGGACCATTTCAAGCACATCAACGACGTTTTTGGTCATCCGGTCGGCGACCGTGCGCTCAAGCACGTGGCCAGTGTGCTGGGTGAATCGCTGGCCAAGGACGAGCGCCTGATGCGCGTGGGCGGTGAGGAATTCGTGCTTTCCATGCCGCGTCCGATGGGGCCGGCGTGGGAGCGCATGGACAGCCTGCGCAAGCGCCTGGCGGCGGCGCCGTTCCCGACCCGCCTGGATGCGACGGACAGCGGCAAGCCGGGAGCCTTGCACGCGATCACGCTATCGGCCGGGCTGGCGACGTGCCCGGTCGACGGGCTGGACTTGTCCAGCTTGCTGCGACGCGCCGACATGCGCCTGCTCAAGGCCAAGCGGGATGGACGCAACCGTGTGGTGGCGAGGGAGTGAGGCGGCCAGCATCGTGATCGCGACGCGAAGCGGCGCGTCAGACCGCCACCCGCAATCCCGGCATGCAACGCACGGCCACCCTCCAGATCCGCGATGCGTGAGACGATCCCGCCCCGCGAAAACGCCGTTCCCGAATCCGCCCCGCCGGCGTAGGCTTGCGCCCGAAGACTCGGAACGAACGCCATGGAGTTGCCCTCGCCCAACGTCATCGCCGTGGTCTTCCTCGCCTTCGAGGCCACGATCTCGCTGACCCGGCGCCCGCTCGCCGGCGCGCAGACCAAGGACCGCGGCACCTTCCAGCTGATCTGGATCGGCATCACCGTGGCGATCGTGGCCGGCATCTGGGCCGGCTACGCCGTGCCATCGGCGCACCTGCCGCACGCCGAGGCGATCTATCCGTACGGACTGGCGCTGTTCGTGCTCGGCGCGATCGTGCGCGCGTGGTCGATCCACGTGCTCGGTCGCTTCTTCACCGTCCAGGTCGCCATCGCCGGCGACCACAAGTTGATCGAGGACGGCCCCTACCGCCTGCTGCGGCATCCCTCCTACACCGGATCGCTGCTGATGTTCGTCGGCTACCTGGTGTGCTTCGGCAATGCGCTGACGATGACGATCGTGCTGCTGGTGGTCGCGGCGACTTTCGTGCGCCGGATCGTGGTCGAGGAGGCCGCGCTGGCCGCCAACTTCGGCGATGCGTGGGTTGCGTATGCGAAACGGACGTGGCGGTTGCTGCCGTTGGTGTATTGAACCCACTTCGCGTCCGCATGATCGACGTGGGCCGAAGCAACGACAGCGCGGGAAAATCCACGCAGGCCCATCGGCTTCGACCATGCCCGAGCAAGCCACCACCCGCTGGAGCCTGATCCTCGCCGCCCGCGGTGCGGACGCGGGCGCGCGCGATGCGCTGGCGCAACTGTGCCAGGCCTACCGCCCGGTCGTGCTGGCGCATTTCCGGCGGCTGGAACCGGGGCCGCAGGCCGAGGACCGGACCCAGGCCTTCTTCCTGCATTTCCTCGAACAGCGCCTGCCCGAGCGCGCCGACGCCGCGCGTGGCTCGTTCCGCGGTTTCCTGTACGCTGCGGTGCGCAATCACTGGCGGCAATCCCTGCGCAGCCAGGCCGCGCGCAAGCGCGACGCCGGCCCGAAAGCCGATGCGGAGCTGCTGGAACACGTCGCCGACCCGGCAGCCGAACCGGATCGCGGATTCGACCGCGACTGGGCCCTGCACGTGGTCCACCGCGCTCGCCAACGGCTGCTGGAGGAAGTCGAGCGGGCCGGCAAAGCGGCCCTGTTCGCCGCCGTGCAGGGCTATCTGGTCGAGGCGCCCGAGGCCAGCGATTACGTCCGCATCGGCGCCGCGCTGGGCATGCCAGCAAACACCGTCGCGGTTGCCGTGCGTCGCCTGCGCGAACGCCTGCGGGTGCTGGTGCGCCACGAACTGGCCGACACCCTGCCGCCGGGGGCGGACCTCGACGCGGAACTGGCGTGGCTGCGGCAGGCCCTGCGCAGCTGAAACGGAACGGCCTGTCATCGCGGCCGTGGATCGGCATATCCGGGGGTGAGCGCCCAGGAAATCGCCATGTCGAACCGTCGTCCCGATCTACCGATCCCGACCAGTACCGGTGTCGCGCGCCGCGACCCCGTCGCCGATGCCGCCCGCCGCGACGTCCTGCTGGAAGCCAGTGTGGTCCTCTGGTTGCGCGCCGGCGGTCGTGACCCATCGGCCGCAAGCCGTTTCGCGCCGATATGGCGCGACTGGTTGCAGAGCACCCCAGCGGCGCAGCGCGTCGAACACTTGCCGGAACTGGGTTCGCGGCTGGCCGCCCGGCTCGCCGATCCACCCCGGCCGCCCGCCGCCGCCTTCCTCAATGCCTTCGCGCAGGCGCTGCTGGATACGGCCGTCGCCGAAGTCGAACGCGAAGCGGACCGCGCCGGACACGGCGCGTGGTTCGACTCGCTGCGGCCTTGCCTGCATCGCGATCCCGATCCCGCGCAGCGCGATGACCTCGCCGTGCGGTTGGGCGCCAGCCCATCGACCATCGCGCTGGCACTCACCCGCCTGCGCCATCGGCTGCGGCAGCGGATCGAATCCGCGTTGTCCGCCTGGGCGCCCGACCCGGATTCGCGCGACTTGCTGCGCCGCCGCTTGCGTGATTCCCTGACCCTCCAGGAGGCCGCGCCATGAGCCCGTCGCCGACCGAATCCAGCAACGGCCAGACCCAGGCATTCGCCGAGTTCGCCTTCGGCAGCCACACCGCGGTCCTCGACACCTCGCGGCCGCTGGCCTGGCTGTCGCCAGATGAGATGCACATCGACCTGACCGATCCGGCACAGCGTCGGTTCGGCGACTACGAGCTGATCGAGCAGATCGGCCAGGGCGGCATGGGCGTCGTCTACCGCGCCCGCCAGCACGGGCTGGAACGCGACGTCGCCATCAAGCTGCTCGCCGCCGGTCCCTGGGCCTCGGACGAGTTCGTCGAGCGCTTCCGCCGCGAGGCCCGCAGCGCCGCGCGCATGCAGCACCCGAACATCGTGGAGATCTTCGAGTTCGGTCACCGCGACGGCCTGAACTACTTTTCGATGCGGCTGATCGAGGGCCGCAGTCTGGCGCAGCGCCTGAACGCGGAAGGGCCGCTGCCGGCGATCGAAGCCGCCAAGTTGCTGCGCGTGCTCGCCGAGGCGATGGACTACGCCCACCGACTGGGCGTGCTGCACCTGGACCTCAAGCCGGCCAACGTCCTGCTCACCAAGGATGGCACGCCGTTGATCGCCGATTTCGGACTAGCCCGGCGGATCGACGCCGGCCACGACGGCGGCCGCGACGAGGTGTCGGGAACACCCAGCTACATGGCCCCCGAGCAGGCCACTCTGGAGATGCACCCGCTGAGCGCCGCGACCGACATCTACGGCCTGGGCGCGATCGGGTACGAAATCCTGACCGGCGTACCGCCGTTCCGCGGCGCCGATCCGCAAGCCACCCTGCAGCGCGTGGTCAGCGAGGAGCCGGCGCGTCCGCGCACCCTGCGCAAGGACATCCCGGCGGACCTGGAAGCGATCTGCCTGACGTGCCTTGAAAAGGATCCGGCGCAACGCTATGCCAGCGCGCAGGCGCTCGCCGACGACCTGGCGCGGTTCGTGGACGGGCGACCGGTCGGCGTGCGGCCGCTGGGTGCGATGCGGCGGCTGGGTCGCTGGATGCGCCGCGAGCCGCGGCTGGCGAGTGCGATCGCCGCTGCGGTGCTGCTACTCGTCGGCGGCATCCTCGCAACCACCCAGCAATGGCGCGAAGCGGTGGCGCAACGCAACACGGCGCAGCGCGAACGTACCTTCGCGCAGCAAGAGCGCGATCGCGCGGCGATCGCCAGCGAAATCGGCGGCTGGCTGTTCACCCGCCATCAACTCAAGGACGACAACGAACGTGCGCGTGGGCTGATCGCCTTCCTGCGCAAGCGCCTGCCCGGCAATGAAACACGGCAGGCCGATGCGCTGACGGCTTTCGCGACGTCCGTGGACGAATCGCAAGACGTGGATTCGTCGGATTTGTTTGGCCTGCTTTCGGGCATCGTCACCAACCTGGGTTCGGACTATCGCAAGCAGGTCATCCGTACCCTGCGGACGATGCCCGGCGACCATCGGCTGGTGGAGGCAGCCATGCTCGCCTACCACGATGCCGATGACGCCGATTCCGTCGCCACCTTCAAATCGCTGCTGGACGCAGCCATTGCCAGAAACCCGAACGACCCGTTCACCTGGCAAGTTGCCGCGACGTTCTGTCCGGTCGTCGCCGGTCAGTATCAATGCAAGTTTCCGCAGGCAGGCGAGCAACTCGTCCGCATCGACCCGGACAACATGTACCACTGGCTGCTCGTGGCGATTGCCACCGACAACCCACTACGCAGGCGCGAAGCCATCCATGAGGCCGCACAGCGAACCCGTTTCCATGACTACTTCAACCAGACCTACAGAGCGTTCTTCGACGCGATCCATGCGGCCAATGTCCCTGTGCCGCCGTTGCTGGCCCGCCCGATCCGCCTGATCGGCAACGGCCTGTCGTCGGAGGATGCCCTGGCCACGCTCGAAGCCGCCAACTTCCCGATGCCGTCGTGGATGGCGATCGTCCATGACTGCCTGCCACAGAATCTGGACTCACTGGACGCTCAGCAGCGTGCCGATTGCCTAACGATTGGCGCACGCATGGCGGATTCGGATGGATCGATTCTGGCCCGGATGATCGGCGTGGCGCTGGTGCGGCCGTTGGCCAGAGGCACACCGCTTGCCCTGCATGCGCAACAGGTGAGGCGCGAATACCAATACGTCATGGATGCGACCAACCACCTTACGCGCATGCAATTTCTGGAATATCCGGATACGCGGTTCTACCAGGACGTGGCCGCTGTCGGCGAACTGGCTGCGTACCAGCGACGCTTGTCGCACTTCGGCATACCGGCCCAACCACCCGCGAACTGGCAACCCAAGGACCCGTACAGCCTGCTGTCGGCGCGCGAACGACTCGACGACTTGATCGCCATCGACAACCAAGCTGCCACGCAGTTGGCTCAGCAACAGTACGCGAAAGCCACCGACCTGCTGACTCCAGCCGAAGCCGCCTCGCGTCGCTTCTTCGTGCGCGACGATGCCTGGCGTCTGAACCGCTTTCTCCTCCACCTCGGCCAAGCCCGCACCGGCACCGGCCAGTTCGCAGCCGCCGAAAAGAACCTGCTGGAAGCCTGGGAAAACAATCGTGCGGCCGGACCCGGTTCCAGCGATGCCCGCGCCTGCCTGCAAGCCTTGGTCGATCTGTACACCGCATGGAACCGCGCCGAGCCGGGAAAGGGCCACGACGCCAAGGCCGCCGAATGGCACCGCAAACTGGAAGATTTCGAAGCCCAGGCCAATTCGAGCAGAGACAGTTCTGCGGCGCGAAGAAGCAATCCAGCCCACTAACAGGCTTACCAGCCATGACCTCTCCCATGACCAACGCAGGCCAGACTCAGGCCTTCGCCGAGTTCGCCTTCGCCAGCCAAACCCAGGTGATCGACGCCTCCCGCCCCCTGGCCTGGCTGTCGCCCGAGGAGATGGCGATCGACCTGTCCGACCCGGCGCAGCGTCGGTTCGGCGACTACGAGCTGATCGAGAAGATCGGCCAGGGCGGCATGGGTGTGGTCTATCGCGCCCGCCAGCACGGCCTGGACCGCGACGTGGCGATCAAGCTGCTCGCCGCAGGTCCCTGGGCCTCCGACGAGTTCGTCGAGCGCTTCCGTCGCGAGGCGCGCTCGGCCGCGCGCATGCAACACCCGAACATCGTGGAGATTTACGAGTTCGGCCATCGCGACGGCCTGAACTACTTCTCGATGCGACTGATCGAGGGCCGCAGCCTGGCGCAGCGGCTCAACGCCGACGGCGTGTTGCCGGCGATCGAAGCGGCCCGGTTGCTGCGCACCCTCGCCGAGGCGATGGACTACGCCCACCGACTGGGCGTGCTGCACCTGGACCTGAAGCCGGCCAACGTTTTGTTGACCGTCGATGGCACGCCCTTGATTGCCGACTTCGGGCTGGCGCGGCGGATCGACGCCGGCCACGAGGGCGGCAACGACGAGGTGTCGGGAACGCCCAGCTACATGGCACCCGAGCAGGCGACGCTGGAGATGCACCCGCTCACCGCCGCGACCGACATCTACGGCTTGGGCGCGATCCTCTACGAGACCCTCACCGGGCAACCGCCATTCCGCGGTGCCGACCCGCAGGCAACCCTGCAGCGGGTGGTCAGCGAGGACCCGCCGCGCCCGCGCACGCTGCGCAAGGACATCCCGGCCGACCTGGAAGCGATCTGCCTGCGGTGCCTGGAGAAGGATCCGGGGCAGCGCTATGCCAACGCGCAGGCGCTCGCCGACGACCTGGCGCGGTTCGTGGACGGCAGGCCGGTGGGCGTGCGGCCGCTGAATCGAATGCAGCGGCTCGGGCGATGGATCAAGCGCGAGCCCCGGCTGGCGACGGCGGTGGGCATCGCAATATTGGCGCTCGCTGGCGGCGTCGTTGCCACCGCCCTGCAATGGCGCAGCGCGCGACAGGCACAGGACGACGCCGAATACCTGCAAGTCGCGGTCTTCTTTCCGAGCGCCCGCGATGCTGCGGTCAAGGACATCGTGCAACACATGCGCATCGAATCGATCCTGGCAAACCGTCGCCTCGTGTTCGATCGATTGCAACGCTCGAAAGACCCGCAAGACTGGCTGCGCGCTGCGGTGATCGGCACCTACCTGCCGAGCGAGAACGGGGCAAGCATGGAGGTTGCATGGCCGGCTCCCGGCATCGCACCGCTGCGCCGAGCCCTGGCCGCATTACCTGACGATCCTTTCGCGTTGAAGTTGCTGGTTGCCTATCGCACGCTGGACGGCTCGAACAGCCCGCGACGCGACCTCATGGCCAGACTGTCCCGAAAAGAGCCCGAAAACCTGTTCGCATGGGCGGTACTGATGGGGGCAGAGCGCAACTCCCCATGGGACTTCGCGGTGCTGGACGACCCGGAAGTGCGATCCCGGGTGCGCCCGCTGATTACGCGAGCGGCGCAAGCTGACCATTGGGACACCGGCTATCTGCAAAGGATGCAAATCATGGCGAGCGTGGTCGGCGATCCCTACGTCCGACGCCCGGGTGGCTTTGGATACGGCTACGGAACACACCACAACGTCAGGATCCACGACGACGAAGGTGCGCTACCCACGCAAGAGAGCCCAGGGTTCATCGGCTGGGCGGAACAGGCATATTTCCTGTGGCCGACCTTGCCCAGCAATTTTGCCGTACTCATCCGGTCTTGCGACCCGGATCGCACGCGGTTCCACGACGCCACCTTGAAGGCGCAGTGCATGCACATCGCCCGCGTTCTCGCCGACAGCCATGAAAAAGCCATGACCAACCTCGTTGGCCTGATGTTGCTATCGAAGCTGGGCCGGGGCTCGCCTGTGGAGCAGGAAGCGAAGGAACGCTATCGCCGTTACATGTGGATCAAGACGCGAGATGTGCAGCGCGTGGATTCCGACCCGATCCGCAACGGCGCGGCCTACCTGAAAGACCTCACTCAGTATGGCGACCTCAAGGCAGCAACCCTGCAGCTGCGGCGATTTGGCATTTCACCTGAACCGCCTCCCGACTGGCAGCCGACAATCGAATTTCCAAACGACGTGACATTTTTCTGACGACCATCGCGCAGCCAGCCGGACGCAGTCATCCGCCCGCGTGCCACGGCTACAATGCCCACCATGCGCATCGGCCCCCATCGCATCGACCCGCCCGTCGTCCTGGCGCCCATGGCCGGGGTGACCGACAAACCCTTCCGCGTGCTGTGCAAGCGGCTGGGCGCGGGGCTGTGCGTGTCGGAAATGACGATCTCCGACCAGCGATTCTGGCGCACCCCGAAGTCGCGGACGCGGATGGACCACGCCGGCGAGCCGGCGCCGGTGTCGGTGCAGATCGCCGGCACCGAACCGGAACCGTTGGCGAATGCTGCGCGCCACAACGTCGAGCACGGCGCGCAGATCATCGACATCAACATGGGCTGCCCGGCAAAGAAGGTCTGCAACGCCTGGGCCGGTTCGGCGCTGATGCGCGACCCGGCGCTGGTGGCGCGGATCGTCGCGGCCGTCGTGAATGCCGTGGACGTGCCAGTCACGTTGAAGATCCGCACCGGCTGGGACCGCGAACATCGCAACGCGCTGGAGATCGCGCGCATCGCGCAGGATTGCGGCATCGCCGCGTTGGCGGTCCACGGCCGTACCCGCGACCAGCATTACACCGGGCAGGCCGAATACGACACCATCGCCGCGGTGAAGGCGGCGGTGCGCATTCCGGTGCTGGCCAACGGCGACATCGACTCGCCGGAGCAGGCGAAGTGGGTGCTTGATCGCACCGGCGCCGATGCGGTGATGATCGGCCGTGCGGCGCAAGGTCGGCCGTGGATCTTCCGCGAGATCGCGCACTTCCTCGCCACCGGCGCGCAGCTGCCGCCGCCATCGCTGGCCGAAGTCCGCGCCATCCTGCTCGGCCACCTGCACGCCCTGCACGATTTTTACGGCGAGCCGGCCGGGGTGCGGATCGCCCGCAAGCACCTGACCTGGTATGCCAAGGATCGACCGGAGAACGCGGCGTTCCGGGCGGTCGTCAATCGCGCCGAATCGGCCGCGGAACAAGTGCGCTTGACCACCGATTACTTCGACGCGTTGATCGCCGGCATCGCCTTGGCCGTCGCCGCCTGAGAACGCGTCGCGTTCGATGGCCCAGCGATCGCGCAAGGCTCCCGGCTGCACGCATCCGGATCGGCGCCGAACGTCTGTTCCTGCCAGCCCCGGCGGCATCGGCAGCGGCTGATGCAAAGGCGGCAAGTCGGACGTTGCGCTATCGACCGCCCTTGCAACCCGCCCATGACCTTGGGCGACGTTTTGGCAACGGTGACCGCACCATTTTCCGCTGCATTCCAGCGATCGGGCATCAGCCCTGCAACGCGTACCAGACCGCACCGACCAAGGCGGCCGCGCTGGTGGCCAGCCATGCCACCTGGCTGCCCGAATCACCGGGCGCGATGGTGGGTGGCCGCTCGCGCGGCGCGCTGCCGAGGTTCGGGCGGCTGGCCCCTGCTGCAGCCTCGATGTCGGCATCCGGTTCGGCGCGGGCTGCCGATGCCGGCATCGGCGCCACCTCGCGCGCTTCCGCACGCGCCTTGGCCACCAGCTTGGCCAGCAACGGCGACCCTTCGCGCAGCAACTTGTTGCGCACTGGCGCCGGCAGCCTGCCGACCTGCTTGCGCAACTGCGAGCGCATCGGCTCGGGCACGTTCGCAAGGTCCAGCATCTGTTCCAGATCCGCATCGCTCATGGCCCGCCTCCGGCAACGCCGCTGTTTTCCTCGTGCGTTCCAGCGACTGGCCCAGTGTAGCGCCCTCGCGCATCGCCATCCGTCTCCGAACCTGATGCATACTCCCCCACCGCCGGTGTATGATGCCCGGCTGATTCCATCCTTTCATCCGCATCGAGGGATATAAAACCCGTGAGCAGCCACCTCTTCACCTCCGAGTCGGTATCCGAAGGCCACCCGGACAAGGTCGCCGACCAGATCTCCGACGCCGTCCTCGACGCCATCCTGACCACCGACAAGTCCGCCCGCGTGGCCTGCGAAACCATGGTCAAGACCGGCGTGGCGATCGTCGCCGGCGAGATCACCACCAGCGCGTGGATCGACATCGAGGCGCTCACCCGCAAGGTCATCAACGGCATCGGTTACACCAACTCGGATGTCGGTTTCGACGGCCACACCTGCGGCGTGCTCAACCTGATCGGCAAGCAGTCGCCCGACATCGCCCAGGGCGTGGATCGCAAGAAGCCCGAGGAGCAGGGCGCCGGCGATCAGGGCCTGATGTTCGGCTACGCCTGCGACGAGACCGACCTGCTGATGCCGGCGACGATCTACTACGCCCATCGGCTGGTCGAGCAGCAGGCCAAGGTGCGCAAGGCGAAGAACTCCAAGCTGCCGTGGCTGCGCCCGGACGCCAAGTCGCAGGTCACCCTGCGCTTCGAGGACGACGCGATCGCCGGCCTCGACGCGGTGGTGCTCTCGACCCAGCACGACCCGTCGGTCAAGCACAAGGATCTGGTCGAGGGCGTGTACGAGCACATCCTCAAGCCGGTGCTGCCCAAGGCGTGGCTGGCGTCGCTGCCGAGAACCAAGGTTCACATCAACCCGACCGGCAAGTTCGTGATCGGCGGCCCGGTCGGCGACTGCGGCCTGACCGGCCGCAAGATCATCGTCGACAGCTACGGCGGCGTGGCCCGCCATGGCGGCGGCGCGTTCTCGGGCAAGGACCCGTCGAAGGTGGATCGCTCGGCCGCCTACGCCGCCCGCTACGTCGCCAAGAACATCGTCGCCGCGGGCCTGGCGCGCAAGTGCGAGATCCAGGTCAGCTACGCCATCGGCGTGGCCGAGCCGACCTCGATCTCGGTGACCACTTTCGGTACCGGCGCGATTCCCGACGACAAGATCGAAAAGCTGATCCGCAAGCACTTCGACCTGCGCCCGTACGGCATCGTCAAGATGCTCGACCTGATCCACCCGGTGTATCAGGACACCGCCTCCTACGGCCACTTCGGCCGCAAGCCGCGCGAGATCGAATACACCGACGGTGCCGGCAACAAGGTCAAGGCGTGGACGTTCGCGTGGGAGAAGACCGACCGCGCCGAGGAACTGCGCGCGGCGGCGGGGCTGAAGGGCAAGTAACGGGCCGCATCCGCTCGGCAGGCAGAACCGCGACGGGCAGCTTCGGCTGCCCGTCGTCGTTTCGGGCGGCGCTCGTTGCGATTCTGCCCGGCAGCGGCAACACGAGACGTCCCGGCTGACAGCGGCACGCCGTGACGCATCGGGCCCGACACGGCCATGCAGGAGAGGCAGCGCACGCGGGCTGCTTCACGCCCGTCCTCGCTTGCGGGTAAAGTCGCCGAATTCGGCAGGATCGGGCATGCGCAAGATCATCCACGTCGACATGGATGCGTTCTACGCCTCGGTCGAGCAGCGTGACGACGCCACGCTGCGCGGCAAGCCGGTGGTGGTGGCGTGGCGCGGGGCGCGCTCGGTGGTGTGCGCGGCGTCCTACGAGGCACGCGCGTTCGGGGTGCGTTCGGCGATGCCGGCGGTGCGCGCCGAGCGGCTGTGTCCGCAGGCGGTGTTCGTGCCGCCCGACTTCGCCCGCTACCGCGCGGTGTCGCGGCAGGTGCGAGAGATCCTGCTGCAGCACACCGACCTGGTCGAACCGTTGTCGCTGGACGAGGCCTATCTGGACGTGACCGTCCACAAACTCGGCATGACCTCCGCCACTGCCGCGGCGGTCGCGATTCGCGAGGCGATCCGCGACCAGACCGGGTTGACCGCGTCGGCCGGGGTGGCGCCGAACAAGTTCATCGCCAAGATCGCCTCGGACTGGCGCAAACCCGATGGATTGTTCGTGGTGCGGCCCGGCGAGGTCGAAGCCTTCCTTGCCAGCCTGCTGGTCGGACGCCTGCCGGGCGTGGGCAAGGTGATGGAGGCCAAGCTGACGGCGCTGGGTGTCACCACGGTCGGCGGGCTGGGACAACAGCCACTGGCCGTGCTGGTGCAGCACTTCGGCAGCTTCGGTCGCCGTCTGTACGAGCTGGCCCGCGGCATCGACGAACGGGCGGTCTGCCCGAACCAGCCCACCCAGTCGATTTCCGCCGAGGACACGTTCGAGTCCGACTTGCTGCTGGAAGATCTCGCGCCGCACATCGAGCGGCTCGCGGAAAAGACCTGGGCCGCGGCCGCGCGCGAGAAGTCGCGCAGTGCGCGCACCGTGGTGCTCAAGCTCAAGACCAGCGACTTCCGCATCCTCACCCGCAGCCTGACGCCCACCGCGCCACCGGCCAGCGCTGCCGAGCTGACGCGCATCGCGCTGGACTTGCGCGATCGCGTCCTGCTCCCGGAAGGCACCCGATACCGGCTGGCCGGCGTGGGCCTGGGGCGCTTCGAGGACAACGAACCGGCACTGCCGCAGCCCGAGCTGTTTGACTGAGATCGGATGCTCGTGCACGCCCGACGCGCGGGCGCAACCCACCGGAAAAGTTGCATCACGCCCACGTGTGCCATCATGGCCATGAGCCTTCCTGCAGCCCACCTCCATGTTCGACCACACGCCTTCGCTGCCCCGCCTGGTCGCCGCACTCGGCTACGCCGCCCGCCAGCATCGCGACCAGCGCCGCAAGGGCGCGGAGGCCGCGCCCTACATCAACCATCCGATCGCGCTGTTGAACATCCTCAACGTCGAGGCCGGCATCGATGACCTGGACGTGCTCACCGCTGCCGTGCTGCACGACGTCATCGAGGACTGCAGCGGGGAGCAGCAACAGTTCATCCACCAGCGGCGTGCCGAGATCGGCGCGCAGTTCGGGGCGCAGGTGCTCGAATTGGTGGAGGCGGTCACCGACGACAAGGCGCTGCCCAAGCAGGCGCGCAAGCAGGCGCAGATCGAACATGCCGCGCACCTGCCGCGCCAGGCGCGGCTGGTCAAACTCGCCGACAAGACCGCCAACGTGCGCGACATCGCCGACAGCCCGCCGCAGGACTGGGAACCCGAGCGCATCGCGGCCTACTTCGACTGGGCAGGGGCGGTGGTCGCGCCGATGCGCGGCACCGATGCGACGCTGGAGGCCCTGTTCGACGCCGCGCTGGCGCGCGGACGGCAGGTCCGCGGCTGAACGGCGGCCCCGACCGCGAGGCGCCTCCGGCACCCATCCGATCCATGCCCGGCGGGCGCACGCTGCCTGTAGCGCAAGGCGCGATCAGGCCGCCCGGGGTGCGCCCGGCCGCACCCAGCCGTTATACTTTCGCGCCGGAATCCCCCGATCGCCCCGGTTTCAACCCTTTGAAGGTGCCCGCGTGATGCGCAACCACGACCTCGTCTTCCTGAAACACTTCTCGATGGTGATCGGCTTCCTGGTGGCGGTGGCGATCGCGCTGATCCTGTTCGCCAACTACCTGTACAGCACGGCACCCAAGGACGTGGATCCGGCACGGCAGGCGCAGGTCGAGTCGCGGATCGCGCCGGTGGGCGCGGTGTATGCCGGATCGACCGGGCAGGCGGCGATGGCTGCGGCCGCGGACGCCGCCAAGGCCGCGGCGGCCTCGCAGGTGGCCTACGGCGGCACCCTGGACGGTTCGGTGATCTTCGGCCAGTTGTGCACCGGCTGCCACACCAGCGGCGCCAACGGCGCGCCCAAGCTGGAGAAGGCCGCTTGGGCGGCGCGCGTGGCCGAAGGCATTCCGACCCTGGTCAAGCACGCCATCGACGGCTACACCGGCCCGGACGGCAACCACATGCCGGCCAAGGGCGGCAATCCGGCCCTCACCGACGCTCAGGTCGAGGCGACGGTGAAGTGGATGGTCGGACAGATCAAGTAAGCACGAAGGCGGTCGCGACCGGGGGTCGCCGACCGCAGCATCACTCCGCGGGTCGCTCCGCTTCATCAGGGGACCTACACGCCATGGCGCCAGTTGCGGTGCCTTTCCCGCAAGCCAGCGGCAGCTTGCTCCTGCCCGGACCGGCCGGAGGGCTGGAGGTATGCGTGGATTTTCCCGAGCCGGCCGATGCCCGCGCCGGGGTTGCGGTGTTCTGCCACCCGCATCCGCTGGAAGGCGGGACGATGCACAACAAGGTCGTGACGATGTCCTGCCGGGCGTTGCGCGAGCTCGGGCTGGTCAGCGTGCGCTTCAATTTCCGCGGGGTCGGCGAATCGCAGGGCAGCTACGACAGTGGCCGCGGCGAGACGCTGGACCTGCTCGCGGTGGCGCAGTGGGCGCAGGCGGCGCTGCCGAACTGGAGTTTCTGGCTGGGAGGGTTTTCGTTCGGCGCCTGGATTTCGCTGCTGGGTGCGCGCGAGCTCGGCGCCTCCCAGCTCATCTCGATCGCCCCGCCCGCCGGACGCTGGGATTTTTCCGCTGTCCACGCACCGGCTTGCCCCTGGCTGGTGGTGCAGGGCGATGCCGACGAGATCGTCTCGCCCAAGGCGGTGTACGACTGGCTGCTCAAGCTGGAACGCCAGCCGACGCTGGTGCGGATGCCCGACACCGGGCACTTCTTCCACCAGCGCCTGATGGACTTGCGCGGCGCGCTCAAGAACGGCGTCCGCGGCAATCTGCCACCGCTGCTGCATGGCTGACGGAGCCGGCGACATGCGCCCGTCCGCGCGTTACGCGCAGGGCACGCTGGGCGGCGCGTGGAAGGCCGATCCGGCGCAGCAAGGCGCGCTGATCGAGCTCGACCGCATCCATGCCGGCCTGCTTGCCGTCGCCGCCGCGCAGGCCGGCGCGCTGGGCCGCCTGCTGGCAAGGCTGCGTCCACCGGCGCCGGTGCGCGGCCTGTACCTGTGGGGTTCGGTCGGTCGCGGCAAGACTTTCCTGACCGAACTGTTGTTCGAGCACATCCCGATGGCGGCCAAGCGCCGCCTGCACTTCCACCGCTTCATGGCCGAAGTCCACGCCCGCCTGCGCGAAATGCACGAGGTCGCCGATCCGCTGCGCACCATTGCCCGCGACATGGCGGCCCAGGCGCGCCTGCTGGTGCTGGACGAGTGCATCGTCACCGACATCGGCGATGCGATGCTGCTCGGGCACCTGCTCGAAGGCCTGTTCGCCAACGGCGTGACCCTGGTGACCACCTCCAACATCGCCCCGTCGGACCTGTACAAGGACGGCCTGCAGCGCGCCCAGTTCCTGCCGGCGATCGCGGCGATCGAGCGTCACTGCGCGGTCGTGCAACTCGATGGCGCGATCGACTACCGCTTGCATCACCTGCGCCAGGCCAGCACGTGGTACGTGCCGGCCGACGAGGACGCCGAGGCGCGCCTGCAGGCCAGCTTCGAGACCCTGTCCTGCGGGCTGCCGCGGTTGCCGGAAATCTTGCACATCAACGATCGCCCACTGGCGGCGCGCGCGCACGCCGACGGCATCGTCTGGTTCGATTTTTCGCAATTGTGCGATGGCCCGCGCGCGGTGGCCGACTACATCGAGATCGCGCGCGACTTCCACACCGTGCTGGTGTCGGGCATCCCCGTGTTCGCACGCGAGGACGAGGATGCCGCCAAGCGCTTCATCCTGCTGATCGACGAGTTGTATGACCGCCACGTCAACCTGGTTGCCTCCGCCGCCGCCGCGCCGACCGCACTGTATCGCGGTCATCGCCATGCGGCAGAATTCGCACGCACCGAAAGCCGCCTGATCGAGATGCAGTCCGACGACTACCTCGTGCTGGAGCACCGGCCGTGAACACCGCCTTTCCTTCCCCCCGCGGGGGAAGGTGCCCGAAGGGCGGATGAGGGAACCAAACCATCCACACCAACGCATCATCTAACCGCGCATGACCACCATCGACCAGTCGCCGCTGGGCAAGACCGTCAGCGCACCCTCGGGCTGCGATCCATCGGTGTTGTTCGCCATCCCGCGCGACGCCTCCGGTCCGCGCCCGGCGATGCCTTTCATTGGACAGGATGTGTGGAACGCCTGGGAGCTGGGCTGGCTGGACGCGCATGGCAAGCCGCGCGTTGCCGTGGCCGAATTGCGGATCCCCGCGGACTCGCCCGTCCTGATCGAATCCAAGAGCCTCAAGTTGTACCTGCAGGGATACGCGCCGGTCCGCTTCGCCGATCCCGATGCGGTTGGCGCGCGCATCCGCGACGACCTCACGGCGCTTGCCGGCGTGCCGGTCACGGTCGCACTGCACGGCCTCGACAGCACCTGCCCTGCATTCGCCGCGCAGGCACTCGAAGGCAACCTGATCGACGATGTGGCCGTCGCGATCGACCACTACGGTCCACCGCAGCCCGGCTTCCTCTGCGCCGATGCGGGAGAGGTGGTCGAAGAAACGCTGGTGAGCGACCTGCTCAAGTCCAACTGTCCGGTCACCGGCCAGCCCGACTGGGCCAGCCTGCAGATCCGCTATCTCGGGCCAAGGATCGACCGCACCGGCCTGCTGCGCTACATCGTCTCGTTCCGCGAGCACCGGCAGTTCCACGAGGCGTGCGTGGAGCGGATCTTCGCCGACCTCATGCAGCGCTGCATGCCGCAACGCCTGACGGTGTACGCGCGCTACACCCGGCGCGGCGGGCTGGACATCAATCCATTCCGTGCCACGCCGGGGAGCCCGCTGCCGACCAATCGGCGCAGCCTGCGGCAGTAATCCGGCTGCCGCCGGGACACCGGTCCGGTCGGGCGACACGCGGCGCGGCATGCGCGCCGCACCGCGCACGATCCATCAACGCCGGGTCTGCGGCCCGTGATGCCAGCCGCCCCAACCGTCGTGGCGCCAGCCACCACCGCGGTACCAACCGCCGCCACGATACCAGCCGCCGTAACGCGGGCCCCACCCGCGGTAGTAGCCGATGCGTACCGCCGGGCCGTAGTAGCCACCGTAGTAAGGCGCACGGCAACGGTACACGCCGTAGTAGTCGTAGAAGCAGCGCGAGGCGGGGACATAGCGCGGGCCGCCGTAGTAGTAGCCGCCGCCATACCATGCCGGACCGGTGCCGATCGACACGCTGTAGCCGGAGTGGTGCCAGCGGCCCCAGCCGCCACTGTGGTAACCAATGCTGAAGCCATCGGCTTGCGCAGGCTGCGCCATGCCGATGGCCGCCGCGCCGCAGACGATGAGCGCTGCGATCCTGGTCGTGATGTTCATGCCCTGTCTCCTTGCCGTGGAACCGATCGACCGGCAAGCCTGCCGGATCCGAAAACCACGCCGCCGATCCTGCGGCGACTGGCATGAACGTGCGGTTAGCAGTGACCTTCCGCGCCACCGCCATTTGGCTTGGAATCAGGTTCGTCGCGAGATCCCTTTTCCGTTCTGGAAATGCCCACGGGCCATGAACCTGACACCCAGCCGTCATGGCGAGGACCGCAGGGCCGTGGCCATCCAGAAATTCGGAGCCAGGACGCTGGATCGCTTCGCTGCGCTCGCGATGACAAACGGAAGGCACGACGAATCAACGACTTATCGCATGGGTTCATGGAGAAAAACCAGCAATCCACGGTGGCGACGCCGCAGGTTTTTCGTGCGCACGTGCGCGGTGGAATCCGCAGCCGACAGGTGCGCTGGCAGGGCGTTCCGCACAACTGATTCATGCCTGCATCAAGGCAGCAGGCACGCCGCACAACAAGCGCCCTGCCCCCCCCCTTGCCAATCCGCAAGCCAGTCCTTACGATGCGCCGACAACGCTAATAAGACTGTTTATCATTTAAATTATTGGAGCTTGCATGAACCAGCGCCTTGACCTGGCCATCGCCGCACCACGTTGCAGCACCGGCGTCGTGGCCACCGACGATCCCATTGGCAAGCCGGCAGCGCGCAACGGCATGGAGATTGCCGCCTTCCTGCAAGCGGTGACGATGGAACCGCAAGGAAGGATGGCGCAGCCAACGCAGTCGGACATCCACGCGGATGCCGACTACCATGCCATCGCCCGCGATTCCAACGGCATTGTCGACCGTGACAACGTCGCACCGATGTGGCCCGGGCGCTACGACGTCGGCTCTTGCTGCTTCGCGCCGTCCCGAGTCGATGACGCCTTCGTCCTCGCAGGCCTCGGCGGAAAGGGCGGCAACTGATGCGAACTGTCACCATCACGCAATTCGTGGCAACCGCGATGCTGACGATGGCGATGTTGCCCGCGTTCGCCAGCGGCGAGTCATCCGCGCCCGCGATGGAGTTCACTGCAGGCTGGACGACATTGTTCCAGCACCTGCCCGAAGGCAGCACCGACAGCGGCCGCGCGGACAGCAAGGCCAATACGCGGGTCGATCTTGCGCTGAGCGTCCCGGCCCCCATGTCCGGGGCGGTCGCGGGAACCTTCTTCCTGCACGCGCGCGGCGGCGTTGGCGCAGGCGTGAGTGACATGCCGGCTGCCGCTTCGGGGACGAATGCCACCACGTTTGCCTCGCCCGACGGTCACGTCGCGGCGCGCCTGGTCGAAGCCTGGTACCAGGTGAATGTGCCGGCGGGTGGCGGAGGCCATCTGGAGTTCACCGCCGGCAAGTTGGATCCGTTCGTGTTCTTCGATCAGAACGCGGTTTCGGACGACGAAATCCAGGCCTTCCTCAATCCCCTGTTCGTGCACAACCCGCTGCTCGATGCCGGCGGCGACGTCGGGGTGGATGATTTTGGATTTTCTCCCGGAGTCCGGGCCGCCTATTCCACCCTTGGCGACCAGGGCCGCGGCTTCACACTGTCCGCCGCAGCATTCGGTGCCGGAGAAGGGGCCCGATTCCGGCACCCATCACGACGCCCGTTCGCCATTTTCCAGGCCGAACTGCAAACGGCGGGCTCTGCGGACCGGGAGAGCCACTACAGGCTGTATGCCTGGCAAAACCTGCAGGCGTTCGACCTGGCCGGCGACAGCCAAATCCATCGTGGCCTGGGCCTGAGCATCGATCAGGCGCTGGGTCCGGTGACGACCCTGTTCGCCCGGCTCGGGGTGCAATCTCGGGGCCAGGCGCCGTTTGACCGCGCTGCCACCTTCGGCGCGACCTGGACTGGCGCCCATTGGCAGCGCCCGGACGACGCCGTCGGGGTCGCGGTGGCCTGGCGCCACGCCAGCCATGCATTCAGGAGCGCGGCGCCATCGCTGGACAGCGACGGCGACGGCGTTCTGGACTTCGGTTATCCGGCCGGTTCGGGTGAGACAACCTACGAATTTTTCTGGGTCTTCGTGAATTCGTGTGGGTGATTTCGCTCGATTTCACAGTTCCGGGAGCA
>CAZXGS010000041.1:0-30995 GCA_964640525.1 uncultured Gammaproteobacteria bacterium
CGGAAATGTCGTTGATCAGTTCCACGATCGAGCCGATTTCCTGCGAGGACTCGCCCAGGCGCTTGATTCGCTTTGCGGTCTCCTGAATCTGGTCGCGAATGGAGTCCATGCCCTGAATGGTCTGCCGCACCACGTCCGCGCCCTTGGCGGCGATCTGCACCGAGCGCTGGGCCACTTCGGCCGACTCGGCGGAGTTCTTCGACACCGCGTCGATCGATGCTGCCATTTCCGAGATCTTGTCCGAGGCGGTGTTGATCTGCTGCGCCTGATGCTCGGCCGCGTCGGCCAGGTGCATGGCGGTCGCCTGGGTTTCCTGCGAGGCCGCGGCCACCTGCACTGCCGTCTCGTTGATCGTCGTCACCAGCGATCGCAGCTCTTCCACGGCGAGGTTGATCGAGTCGGCGATGGCGCCGGTGATGTCCTCGGTCACCGTTGCCCGAACCGTCAGGTCGCCCTCGGCGAGCGAGCCGGTTTCGTTCAGCAGCCGCATGATCGCTTCCTGGTTGCGCTGGCTGTCTTCCTGCTGCTTGCGGAAACGAGCCTGGTTGTCACGCAGCAGCTTGAAGCCCAAGCCGGCAAGGCCGATCAGCAGGCCGAGGCCGGAGGCAAGCGCCCAGTAGGTGTTGGGGAACGGGCGGCGCAAGGCGATGTTGCTGAACGCCGAATACAGATCCTGCGCGTTCCCCAGCAGGGTGACCGAACCATCCGAGATCTGCTTCTGTGCGTCCTGCACGGCCGCATATTGCTTGGCGGACTTGAGGATGTTGTTGATCGCCGCCTGCGCGTCGTTGTTCAGGCGCGCGACCTGGTTGAGCGAGGCCACCGAACTGGAACCGTTGAGCTTCTGGATTCCAAGGTCGGAGTCGCCTTGCTGGAAGCCCTTGAGCACGCCGTTGAACATGCTCGAATCGCGGCCAAGAGCGTCAGCCGACGCCGAACCGCCGGCGCCGCCGGCGCGCACCCCGGCCATGTCGCTGGCCATCTTGTTGACCAGGTTGATCTGCCGCATCGCCAGGAAGATCTGCTGCGCCTGCGAGCCGCCATCGGACATCGTCCGCGCCACTTCGTCCAGGCGCGCCTGCAACTGCGGCACGGACTGGGTGAACTTGTCGGCGTTCTGCGCGATGGCCTGCACCTGGTCCTGATTGCGGATCAACAGATCGGCATTGGAGGAAAGGCCATCCCACGTCTTGGAAAGCGCGTCGAGTTGGCCGCTCACGCCGATGGTGCCCGCATAGCCGGAGTGGATGCCCTGGCCGGCGGACAAGGCCTTGACGTCGGCGTCGATCTGGTCACGCGTTGCCTTGAACTTGGCGAACGCATCCTGATCGCCGCCGACCGCGTCGGTTCCGAGCTTGGCCAGTTGCTGCGACTTCACCTGCACCTCGGTGATGACGCCGCGCGCCCAGGTTTCGTTGCCGGCCACGTAGTTGGTCGCGATGTAGTTCCCGAAGAACACCAGCGCGGTGACACCGATCAGACCTCCCCAGAACGTGTTGCCGCGCCCCGCCAGACCGCCACCTGTATTGCTCATGACTCGACCTCGATCGCCTGAGAATGAAGATCGCCGCTCACGCGGCGGCCTGCCTGAATTCCGGGGTACGGGTCAGCATCGCCATGCTGAACACGCCCCAGTCGCTGTCCCCTACGCGGTAAATCTGCTTGATGAAATGGTCGTAACGGCTCCCGCCGCTCGCCGCTACATCGACCTTGTGGGAATCGTTGAACGTGCGCTGGCCGAACAACTGGTCGATCAAAACCGCCACGTTGCCGCCGCTCTGCCGCACCACCATCACCCGTTGGCCCTCGTACACGACGGTGCGCTCGCCCTCCAGGAATTGCTTGAGGTCCACGACCGGCAACAGGGTGCCACGCACGTTGGCAACCCCGAGCATCCACGGCTGGGTGCCAGGCACGTGGGTGACCTGCGGCATGCGTATGACTTCCACGACCTCGTCGAATCCCGCCACGAAACGACGGCCGCCGATGCCGAAGCCGACGCCGCGCCAGTGTCCGGGCACATCGGCTTCTTCCGGCAAGCCGGCGACGTGCGCCAGCGACAACGCCTGGTATTCGGCGAGTTTTTCGAACGCCGCCATGCGCGGCTCGCTCGGGGCGCGGCGCTCGTCCTCGACCGGCGCCGGTGCTTCGGCTTCCGGCTCGGCCTGCAGGTCGCTGCGCTGGTGCCGCTGCAGCTTGTTGAGCTTGAGCACGCGCGAGGAACTGCGCGGCGGCGCACTGCCGGCCACCGCTTCGTCCGCGGACTCGAAGGCTGCCGCCACCTCGGTGGCCTCGGCCGAGGCCCCGGGAATCAGGATCGACTCGATCGCGCGTGCAGGCTCCTCGTGACTGGCCACCACCTCGATCGATTGCGCAAGCAACGCGGAGGCGTCGTCGAACTCGTGCAACGGCGCCGCGGGCGGACTTGCCGCCACAGCTTCGCTGGATGCATCCACGTCGACCTGTCCAGCAAGCGTGCCATCGTCGCCGATGGCAGCGAGATCCAGCGCAGCGGGCGAGTGTTCCGCGACAGGCCCGTCGCCATGTGCCTCGGTGACCGCGGAAGTTTCCTCGACGGGGGCGTCGGGGTGTTGCTGCGCCACCGCATCCACGTCGGTGCCGGAAGCCTCTTCATCGCCAACCTGCCCGGCATCCTGAATCTCGAATGCGGCATCGGCTGCGATCGCATCGCCGTCCGGCGTCGCCGCGGCATCATCGCCGATCGGCGCGGCCGCCTGCTCTTCGGCAACCTCCTCGATCACCGGCGCGTCCACCGCGGCCGCGACGTCCTCGGCGACCTCCGGGGTGGCAATGTGCGCCTCGACGATCTCGGCCGGCGTGGCCTCCGCCGGGCGGATGACCTTGACCGGGCCGGCCTTCTTGTTCTTGTTGCGACGCTTCGCCATGACCGTCAGCCGACCCCCAGCAGAGAATTGATGCGTCCGATCAGCTCGGATTCACTCGGTGGTTTGACCATGTAGTCCTTGGCCCCCTGTCGCATGCCCCACACGCGGTCGGTTTCCATCGCCTTGGTGGTCACGATGATCACCGGGATGGAGCTGGTCTTCGGATCCTTGCTCAGCGCCCGCGTGGCCTGGAATCCGTTCATGCCCGGAAGGATCACGTCCATCAACACCAATGCGGGCAACTCGCGCTTGACCAGTTCCACACCCTCCTCCGCACTGCCCGCACTGATCACCTCGTGGCCGTGGCGACGCAGCATCTCGGTAAACACCGCCTTGTCGGTCAGCGAGTCCTCGATGATGGCGATGCGTGCCATGTTAATTCCCCATTACGGCCCGATCCGTGACGCACGACAACGAATGCTTGTGACAGTCATCCCTTGGGAACGTGGGTGCGAATGGCGGTGAGCAGCTCTTCGCGGGTGAAGGGTTTGGTGAGGTACTGCTCGGAACCGACGATGCGGCCGCGCGCCTTGTCGAACAGGCCGTCCTTGGAGGACAGCATGATCACCGGCGTCGTTCGGAACATCTGGTGGTTCTTGATCAGCGCGCAGGTCTGATAGCCATCCAGACGCGGCATCATGATGTCCACGAAGATGATCTGCGGCTGGTGGTCGGCGATCTTGGCGAGCGCCTCGTAGCCGTCGGTGGCTGTGACCACGTCGTAGCCTTCCCGCTTGAGCAGGCTCTCGGCGGTTCGCCGGATGGTCTTCGAATCGTCGATGACCATGACCTTCAGCCCGCTTGCCGGGCCGCCGCTCTTTACCTCATCCATCGATGATCCCCTGTCGCTGCCGGGTTCATTGAAGTCCACCGTTCCTTGTTGCGGCGCGAGCCATCTATATCTCAGTCGGCTGCGATGCTGTCAAGCGCTGATCACGCATCCGGCCGGCTTTTCCCCGCCCCGCCACCCTCGGCTGGTACCATCGCCCACGCGCCAGCGCCGCCGTAGCGGGCGGTTCGCCGGCTGCCGGCGGGCGCGAAACCCTGCCGATCACCGCGAGGATACACCCATGCCGGAGCGCCGGTTGCTCGACATCGCCGTGGTGATGGATCCGATCGAGGCGATCCACATCGCCAAGGATTCCACCTTCGCCATGCTGCTGGAGGCGCAACGGCGCGGGCACCGGCTGCATTACGTGGTCCCCGGCGGGCTGGGCTTGCGCAACGGCAAGCCGCAGGCGCGCTGCGCGCCGCTGCAGGTTCGCGAGGATCCAGCCGACTGGTACACGCTGGGCGGGATTTCGGTGCATGACCTGTCCGAACTGGACGCGATCCTGATGCGGACCGATCCACCGGTGGATGCGAACTACCTCCACGACACCCACATCCTCTCGCTGGCCCAGCGCGAGGGCGTGCTGGTGGTGAACGACCCGCAGGGCCTGCGCGACCTCAACGAGAAGCTTGCCGCGCTATGGTTTCCGCAGTGTTGCCCCCCCACGCTGGTTGCGCGCGACGCCGCCGGACTGCGCGCATTCGTGGAAGAACACCGGCAGGCGGTGCTCAAGCCGCTCGACGGCATGGGCGGACGTTCGATTTTCCGCGCCAGCGCCGACGACCCCAACCTCAACGTGATCCTGGAAACCCTGATCGGCGCCGACCACGGCGGCAACGGGCAATTGGTGATGGCGCAACGCTACCTGCCGGAGATCGCGCAGGGCGACAAGCGCATCCTGCTGGTGGATGGCGAACCGGTGCCGTATTGCCTGGCGCGCATCCCGCGCAGCGGCGAGTTCCGCGGCAACCTCGCCGCAGGCGGCCACGGCCGCGGCCAGCCACTGAGCGAACGCGACCGCTGGATCGCCGCCCAGGTCGGCCCGGAACTCAAGCGCCGTGGCATGATCTTCGTCGGCCTGGACGTGATCGGCGACTGGCTGACCGAGGTCAATGTGACCAGCCCGACCTGCATCCGTGAACTCGACTCGCAGTTCGGCCTGAACATCGCCGGGCTGCTGCTGGATGCGATCCAGCGCCGGCGTGACGGCAACACGCCATGACAGCAGCCCGCCACGCATGAACGCCACCGTCGCCAGCCTGCCGTCCGCTCGACGCGTCGGCCCCGGGGATCGGCTGATCGCCACCCTCGCGCTGTCGGCGCTGGTCCACGGCATCCTCGTGCTGGGCGTGGGTTTCACGCTGGATGACGCCGCCCCGGTGGTGCCGACGCTGGACGTGATCCTCACCCAGACGCGCACTCCGCAGGCGCCAAAGCAGGCCGATTTCCTCGCCGAGGCCAACCAGCAGGGTGGCGGCCACAGCGAGGTGGCCCTTCGCCCCGGCGAGGCGCAACTGGCGATCGCGCCCAAGCCCACACCCGGCATCGCCCCGCAACCGATGAGCGCGCAGAACCCGCCGCCGCAGCCGGACGCCGCGCAGCGCCTGCTGACCACGTCCAGCCCGACCCCGCTCGCCGTCGCCGCGCCGCAGGAGGCCCAGCCCACCACCGCCAAGCCGCTGCCGGTCGGCGAAAGGTTGACCGAGTTGAACCTGGAAATGGCGCGCCTGACCCCGGAACTGCAGCGTCGCCTGCAGGCCGATGCGCGCCGCCCGACGCGTGCCTACATCAGCGCCAGCACCCGCGCCTACGAATACGCCGCCTACATGCGCGCCTACGTCGCCCGGCTGGAGCGGATCGGTACGCTGAATTTTCCCGATGAGGCACGTCGCCGCAACCTGTCCGGCTCGGTGGTGATCACCGTGGAGGTACGCCGCGACGGCAGCCTGGCCGGGCCACCGCAGGTCATCCAGTCCAGCGGCATCCCGGTACTCGACCAAGCCGCGCAGCAGGTGGTGCGCATGGCCGCACCGTTCGGCGAGTTGCCGCGCACCAGGGACAACCCGGACATCCTCAACATCACCCGCACCTTCCACTACGACGCCGGGGGCACCACTTCGGTGGAGTGAGGCGGGCCGTGCTTCAGTGCGCGGAAAAACGCAGCGGCACGCCGATCGTGCGTCCATCGCCGGCGGCCGCCGGAATCCGCCAGTTGCGGGTGGCCTGCACGGCGGCTTCATCCAGCGCCGGAAAACCGCTGGACTTGCCGACCGCGGACGAGCGCACCGAGCCGTCGGCATTCATGACCAGTTGCACGATGACGGTGCCTTCGTGTCCGGCGGCTTTTTCCGCCGGCGGATATTCCGGCGCGGGCGTGTAGGCGCTGCCCATGGCGTGGATTTCCGGCGTCGCCGGAACCGCCGTTTGCGTGGCGGACGCGGCCACCGCCGGCGGCCGGCTGGCCGGCGCGGACCCGACGTGTGCCGGCGCGGGCGGTGCAGATTCCGTCACCACCACCGGCGGCGGTCGCCAGTTCGGCGAAGCCGCGTGCGGCGGCGCAACCACCGGGGCTGCGGCAGCGCCGGAGGGCAGCGGTACAGGCGCGCAATTTTCTCTCTCCAGCATGCGCAGCTCGGCCATGTCGTACACACTGCTCTTGGCACCGGCCGCCTCGATGTCGAGCTCATCCTGGATCTGCTGGCGGGTGCCGGCGCAGCGCACCCGCCGCATCAGCTCCTGCTGTTGCAGCGGCGAAAATCCGCTCGCCGGCCGTGGCCCGAGGATGGTCAACAGCTCGCGTCCGCGTTCGCCGTTGCCGGCGCGCGGACTGGCTGGATCCGGGGCCTGCGCGAGCGCGGCGCCGCACCACAGCACCACTCCGAACCGCGCCAGCTTCTGCATCATCGACGGCATGCGTGCAGGGTAACAGGCTGCACACCCAGCGCCACCCACCGGCAACGAAAGATCATTGCCTTCCGCACGGGCTCGCCCCGGACCGTCGCCCGCAGGGTCAGAGCATCGGCAGCTTGAGGCCCTGCTCGACCGCACACGCCCTGGCGATCTCGTAGCCGGCGTCGGCGTGACGCATGACGCCGGTTCCCGGATCGTTCCACAGCACGCGCGCGATGCGCTTGTCCGCCGCCTCACTGCCGTCGCACACGATCACCACGCCGGCATGCTGCGAGTAGCCCATGCCCACACCGCCGCCGTGGTGGATCGACACCCACGTCGCACCGCCGGCGACGTTGAGCATCGCATTGAGCAGCGGCCAGTCGGAGACCGCATCGGAACCATCGCGCATCGCCTCAGTCTCGCGGTTTGGCGAAGCCACCGAGCCGCTGTCCAGGTGATCGCGCCCGATCACGATCGGCGCCTTCAGCTCGCCACGGCGCACCATCTCGTTGAACGCCAGCCCGAGGCGGTGGCGCTGCCCCAGCCCAACCCAGCAGATGCGCGCCGGCAAGCCCTGGAAGCTGATGCGCTCGCGCGCCATGTCCAGCCAGCGGTGCAAGTGGGCGTCGTCGGGAATGAGCTCCTTGACCTTGGCGTCGGTCTTGTAGATGTCTTCCGGGTCGCCGGACAGCGCGACCCAGCGGAATGGGCCGACGCCGCGGCAGAACAGCGGTCGCACGTAGGCCGGGACGAAACCGGGGAAGTCGAAGGCATTCGCACAGCCCTCGTCGCGGGCGACCTGACGGATGTTGTTGCCGTAATCGAAGGTCGGCACGCCGACCGCCTTGAAGGCGAGCATCGCCTCCACGTGCACGCGCATGGACTTCTTCGCCGCCGCCGCGACCGCAGCCGGATCGGCCTTCTGCTCGGCCAGCCAGCGTTCCACTGTCCAGCCGATCGGCAGATACCCGTGCACCGGGTCGTGCGCGCTGGTCTGGTCGGTGACCGCATCCGGCCGCACGCCGCGACGCACGAGTTCAGGCAGGATTTCCGCCGCGTTGCCGAGCAGCGCGATCGAGCGTGCCGTCCCGGCCTTCGTGTAACCGGCGATGCGTGCCAGCGCGTCGTCCAGGTCCACCGCCTGTTCGTCCACGTAGCGCGTGCGCAGGCGCATGTCGATGCGCGATTGCTGGCACTCGATGTTCAGCGAACAGGCACCGGCCAGCGAGGCCGCCAACGGTTGCGCGCCGCCCATGCCGCCCAGCCCGGCGGTGAGGATCCACCGACCCTTGAGATCGCCGGCGTAGTGCTGGCGACCCATTTCGACGAACGTCTCGTAGGTGCCCTGCACGATGCCCTGGGAGCCGATGTAGATCCACGAGCCGGCAGTCATCTGCCCGAACATCATCAGGCCCTTGCGGTCGAGCTCGTTGAAGTGCTCCCACGTCGCCCACGCCGGCACCAGGTTCGAGTTCGCGATCAACACCCGCGGCGCATCCGGATGGGTCGGGAAAATGCCCACGGGCTTGCCGGACTGGATCAGCAACGATTCGTCGTCGCGCAACTCCCGCAGCGAGCGCAGGATCGCGTCGTAGCAATCCCAGTCGCGCGCCGCGCGGCCGATGCCGCCGTACACCACCAGCTCGGCCGGATTCTCCGCGACCTCGGCATCGAGGTTGTTCTGGATCATCCGGTACGGCGCCTCGGTCAGCCATGACTTGCACACAAGTTCATTGCCGCGCGGGGCGCGGATGGAACGCGAAGGATCGTTGCGATGGTTGGACATGCGGGCTCCGACGGACGTGGACGCGACCAGACGTGCATTATCGCAGAAGCGCGCGGCCGGCCCATGCCCCGGGATCACCACGGCAAAGGCAGGCGCTCGCCCCGCCGGAGGATACGGCGAACGCCATCGCGTCCCGTTCCGGCGTACGCTTGCCTCCGACCGCGGTCACGCGGACCTCGCCCCCGGAGCGCGCCATGCCCGCCCGCACCCACAAGCTCGCCCTCGTCACCGGCGCATCCATGGGCATCGGCAAGGCGATCGCCGAGTGCTTCGCCCGCGATGGACACGACCTGGCGATCACCGCGCGCAACGGGCAGGCGCTGGCGGGGCTCGCCGACGACTTGCACGCCAGGCACGGCGTGGACGTGACCGCCTTCGCAGCCGACCTCGCGCAGCCCGATGGCGCGCAGCAACTGGCCGACGCGATCGCGCAGAACGGATTGACGGTCTCGCACCTGGTCAACAACGCCGGCTACGGCCTGTTCGGCATGTTCAAGGATCTGGCGCTGGATGACGAACTGGCGATGATGCGACTGAACATGACCGCACCGACCGTGTTGACCAAGCGCCTGTTGCCGCAAATCCTCGCCGCCCGCGGTCGGATCATGAACGTTGCCTCCACGGCGGCATTCCAGCCCGGTCCGTACATGGCGGTGTATTACGCGACCAAGGCCTACGTTCTGTCGTTCAGCGAAGCGTTGGCCGAGGAACTGGCCGGCACCGGCGTGACGGTGACGGCGTTCTGTCCCGGCCCGACCCGCTCGGGATTCCAGGATCGCGCCGCCATGAACGCCTCCGGCCTGATCAAGGGGCGCCGCCTGCCGGACGCCGAGCGCGTCGGCGCACAGGCCTACGCGGCGATGATGCGCGGGCGCCGCGTCGTCGTTCCCGGCCTGCTCAACAAGGCGTTGGCACAATCGGTGCGCGTCTCGCCGCGGCGCGCGGTAACCGCGATCGTCAAAGCGCTTTCCGCGCCCAGGCAGTGATGTCCGAAAACGGCCAGTGCCGCGCGCTGGCACCGCGTAGGATGTCGCCATGGCCTCCCTCGCCGACTTCACCAACGCAAATTTCGCGTCGATGCCGACGCCGGACATCTGCGAGCGCGCACGCGCATCCAGGGACGCGCGCTTCGACGGACTGTTTTTCACCGCCGTGCGCAGCACCGGCATTTTTTGCCGGCCGGTATGCCCGGCGCCGACGCCGCGGCGCGATCGCATCGTCTGGTTCCCGACCGCGGCCGCAGCGTCCGCGGCCGGCTTTCGGCCATGCCTGCGCTGTCGGCCGGAGCTGTCGCCGGACGTGCGCGCACGCGATGCCGACGATGCGGTGGCACGGGCGCTGGCGTTGATCGCCGAGGGCGCGCTGCAGGATGGTTCGGTGACAGGGCTTGCCGCGCGCGTGGGCGTCGGCGCGCGCCAACTGCGCCGTCTGTTCCTGGCCAGGGTCGGCGCAACCCCGCTCACGGTCCACGCCACCCGCCGCCTGCTGCTGGCCAAGCAACTGTTGACCGAGTCCAGCTTGCCGGTGACGCAGATCGCATGGGCCGCGGGGTTCAACAGCCTGCGCCGCTTCAACGCCGCCTTCCATGCCGGCTGCGGCATGGCACCTGGCGTTTTGCGCAAGCGCCCCGCCGCGGGCCGGCAAACGACGCTCCGGCTGCGGCTGGGGTTCCGCCCACCGTTCGCGTTCGCCGAAATGCTTGCCTTCCTGCGCGCACGCGCGATCCCCGGGGTCGAGCGCGTCGGCGAGGATCGGTATGAACGCATCCTCGGTCCGACCGCTGCACCCACCCGGATCTGCGTCACCCACGATCCGGACCGGCCGGAACTGTTGCTCGACGTCGAGCACGCCGATCCGCGCGCGATCCAGGGCATCATCCGGCGCGTACGTCGCCTGTTCGACCTCGACGCCGACCTTGCCGCGGTGTGCGCCACGCTGTCGAGCGATCCGTTGCTGGCCCGCGCGATCCACCGACGTCCCGGCTTGCGGGTTCCCGGAGGCTGGGATGGGTTCGAGATCGCGGTGCGCGCCGTGCTCGGGCAGCAGGTCAGCGTGAAGGCGGCGACCACGTTCGCGCAGCGCGTGGTCGCGGCGTTCG
Source organism: uncultured Gammaproteobacteria bacterium (assembly GCA_964640525.1). GTDB lineage: Bacteria > Pseudomonadota > Gammaproteobacteria > Xanthomonadales > Xanthomonadaceae > SZAS-103. The sequence continues at coordinate 10,515 of CAZXGS010000041.1, forward strand.
GTGATCGCTACGCCAGCGACGACGCAGGTCTGGATCGACGTTTCCCGACGCCGGCACGCCTGCGCGACGCGCCGCTGGAATCCATCGGTCTGCCCGCCAGGCGCGCGGCGACGCTGCGCGGCTTGGCCGCGGCGGTGGACGCCGGGCGGGTGGGCTTTCACGCCGGGCAACGCCTGGACACGTTCGCCACGGCGCTGTGCGCGTTGCCCGGCATCGGCGCATGGACGGCGAATTACATCGCCATGCGCGCCCTCGGCCATCCCGATGCCTTCCCGGCAGGCGACCTCGTCGTGCAGCAGGTCCTCGGCAGCGGCAAGCGCATGGACGAGCGCGCCACCGCAGCCCGTTCCCGGGCATGGCAGCCGTGGCGTGCGTATGCAGTCATCCACCTGTGGCGCATGGCGCAAGACGACAGCCAATGATCAAAGGAGACCAGGCATGTGGTACGACGTGTTTTCCACCCGCATCGGCAACCTGACCCTCGCCGCGGACGCACAGGGGTTGCGCCACGTGCTGTTTCCCGACGCCGGCGCCGACGTGCCCGCGCGCCAGGGCTGGCGGCACGACGCCACGGCGCTGCGCGAGGCGCGCGAGCAACTGCTGGAATATTTCGACGGCGACCGCCGCCATTTCGACCTGCCGCTCGCGCCGCAGGGAACGCCATTCCAGCTCAAGGTCTGGACGACGCTGGTGCAGATCCCCTGGGGCGCAACCTGGAGTTACCTCGACTTGGCCACGCGCATCGGCGACCCGAAGGCGACACGCGCGGTCGGTGCGGCCAACGGCCGCAATCCCCTGCCCATCGTGCTGCCCTGCCACCGCGTCATCGGCGCCGACGGCAGCCTGACCGGTTTCGGTGGTGGGCTGCCACTCAAACGCTTCCTCCTGGCGCACGAGGGCGCACTGCCTGCGCAACTGGTGGGGTAGACCCCCCGCACGTCACGCCCAGCCCCGCGCAGGCGTCACCACCGCGCGGGATGACGCCCCCCTTGCCGGCAAGGGTTTGCGCGAAACCCTGGCACCCACGAATCCGGCCTCGATGAACCCGGCCTCGATGAACCACGGATTCATTGGCCCGCGCACGGGCGAAATGCTGCCTTCAATGAATCGAGGGATCCAGCGTCCGCAGGGCGTCGGCCGTGGTGGCAGCGCCGCTGCGCTGGATGTCCTCGCGGGTGTAAACCCGGCCCGGCGCAGCGGCGCACTCGACGGCGCGGTCGCTGTTCGGCTTGCGGGTCACGGAAAGCACGTGCGTGCCGGTGCTGCGCAGGCAGAATCGGTCGGCATCCCGCTGCTCCCTTGCGCTCACGGTGGTATCGGCCTTGCTGCTGCCCACGACCACGGCGGCACCTTGCGCGATGGCCGCGCCGGAGGCCAGCGCAAACATTGCGGCGACGATGAGGATCAGTTTCATGGCAGCACTCCTTCGGGACTGTGGAACGATTCGCGGACTACGGACAGCTCCTTATACGACAACCGCAGACAGACCGCGCATCGGGTCCGGCCATGCATTCATCCGGCCGTCATCCGGCAGTCATCTGCCCGTCACATTGCCGCCGCCAGCTTCTGCACACAGCGCCGGTAGCGCGAGGCAATACGCTCGCCGTCGACGTGCACGCCCTGATCCACGACGCGCCGCCCACCGACCACGACCTCCCGCACCAGCGGACGGTTTCCACTGAACAACCAACTGTTGAGCACGTCGGCCTCGCCGCGCGCGGCCAGCTCCGGCGCCGTTTCGTCCAGCGTCATCCAGTCCGCTCGCCGTCCAGCCGCCAACGTTCCGAGATCCACACCACTGGAGGCGGCCGCACTCGCGGCCACCGCGCGCAACAGGCGCACTGCCACCGCCGGGCAATCGGCATCCGCGGCCACATTGCGGCTGTGCGTGAACAGCCGCTGGCCGTACTCGAGCCAGCGCAATTCCTCGACCGGCGACACCGAGATGTGCGAATCCGACCCGATGCCCCAGGCACCGCCGGCATCGAGAAAAGCGCGCAACGGAAACAGCCCGTCGCCGAGGTTGGCCTCGGTGGTCGGGCACAGGGCGACGGTGGCGCCGCTGCCGGCGATGTCCTGAACTTCAGCGCCGTCCAGGTGGGTGGCATGCACGAGCGTCCAGCGCGCATCGACAGCCGCGTGATCAAGCAGCCAGCGCACCGGGCGTGCGCCGCGGACGGACACGCACTCGTCCACCTCGCCGGTTTGCTCGGCGATGTGGATATGCCGCGGCATCGACGCCGGCAACGCGGCCAACACCTCCCGCATCGCCTCTGGCAACACCGCACGCAGGCTGTGGAAGGCCATGCCGACGCGCAGCAATCCGTCCTCCCTGGCGCGAAGCGTTTCCAGCAGGCGCAGGAAGGTATCGACGGAGTGACCGAAGCGGGCCTGACGTGGCGAAAGTTCGCGTCCGTCGAAGCCACCGCGCATGTACAGCACCGGCAACAGGGTCAGGCCGATCCCGGCTTCGCGCGCAGCAGCGATGATGGCATGCGACATCGCGGCTGGATCGGCGTACGCGCGCCCATCCGGCGCATGGTGCAGGTAGTGGAATTCGCATACATGGGTGTAACCGGCACGCAGCATTTCCACGTACACCTGTGCCGCGATCGCCTGCAGGTCGTCCGGGCCGACGCACGCGGCAAAGGCGTACATCGTCTCGCGCCAGCTCCAGAACGAGTCCTGGCCGCTGACGCGACGCTCCGCCAGCCCGGCCATTGCGCGCTGGAACGCGTGGGAGTGCAGGTTGGCGATGCCAGGCAATGCCCACGCTGCAGCCTCGGCAGGGGCGGAGGCGGCACGCAGCAACCGACCCTGCGCGTCGCAGGACAGCGCCACGTCGCGTTCCCAGCCCGTGGGCGTCCAGAGGCGTTCGGCACGCCGCGCGCAATCGGTGTCGTTCATCGCCAAAGCGTAGCCGTTGGCGATGCCTGCCGCCAGCTGGCTATGATGGAACAGGGCATCGCTTGGCGCAGGTGGAAACCGCGACCCAAGCATGCCTGCCGATGTGTCCTGACCTGCCCTGCCCGATTGCAACCATGGCCGACCCCTGGGATGTCCTGATCACCGATGCCTGCCTTGCCACCCTGGCCGGCGAGCATGGCTACGGCCTGGTGGAACGTGGCGCGATCGGCTGGTGCAACGGCCGGATCACCTTTGCCGGGCCGATGGACGCCCTGCCCGCCCCCGCCGAATCGCTCGCTGCACGTGTCGAATCGGCGCATGGCGCCCTCGTCACCCCGGGATTGATCGACTGCCACACCCACCTGGTCTTCGCCGGCGAGCGCGTGCGCGAGTTCGAGATGCGCCTGCAGGGCGCCGGTTACGAGGCCATCGCCAAGGCCGGCGGCGGCATCCTCTCCAGCGTGCGCGCGACCCGCGCGGCGAGCGAGGACGCGTTGCTGGAACAATCGCTGCCACGCGCGCGCGCGTTGCTACGCGACGGCGTGACCACGCTGGAGATCAAGTCCGGATACGGACTGGACGTGGACAGCGAACTGAAGATGCTGCGCGTGGCACGGCGGATTGGCGAGGAACTTGGCATCGGCGTGCGCACCAGTTTCCTCGGCGCCCATGCCTTGCCGCCGGAATTCGCGCATGACGCCGAGGCCTACATCGAGCACGTGTGCAAGGTCATGCTGCCGGCGGCGGCCGCCGCGAGCCTTGCCGACGCGGTAGACGCGTTCTGCGAGGGCATCGGTTTCAATCTGGAACAAACCCGCCGCGTGTTCGATGCCGCCCATGCCCATGGGCTGCGGGTCAAGCTGCACGCCGAGCAGCTCAGCCACCTGGGCGGCGCGGCGCTGGCAGCGAGTCGGCATGCGCTTTCTGCCGATCACCTGGAATACATCACCGACGAGGACGCGCGTGCGATGGCCGCAGCCGGCACCGTTGCCGTCCTCCTGCCCGGCGCCTACGTGTGCCTGCGCGAGACGCAACAGCCGCCGATCGCCAGCCTGCGCGCACACGACGTGCCGATCGCGGTGGCGACCGATTGCAACCCCGGCACCTCGCCGCTGTTGTCGCTGCGGCTGGCGATGGCGCTGGCCTGCGCGCAGTTCCGGCTCACCCCTGAGGAGGCCCTGCGCGGGGCCACGGTCAACGCCGCCAGGGCGCTGGCACTGGATGATCGTGGCAGGCTCCAGGCCGGCCTGCGCGCGGATCTCGTGTTGTGGAATGCGCAGCATCCGGCGGAACTGTGCTACTGGCTGGGCGGCGAAGCGGCGCGTCGGGTGATCGTCGGCGGCGCCGGCTGAGCATGGTCGCGAGACGTACTCACCCAAGGCAAAGGGAACCTCGAAACACTCCGTCATTGACCGGCTTCGCCGTTGTGAAGCGCTTCCGCGGTTTTCAACGGCGGAGCCGGTCAAGCGGGAAACGCATCACGACAGCGCGCAGCGCTGGCCATCCAGTGTCTTTCAAGCTATTGAAATACAAAGACACTGGATCCCCGCCTGCGCGGGGATGACGAGCAAAAACCGGTTTGTCGAGATTCCCTGAAGTCTGGACAAGCCGAAAGCGCTACCGGTTTGTTGCCGCAAATCGTTGCTTCCGTTCATGGTTCGACAGGCCTGTCCTGAGCCTGCCGAAGGGCTCACCACAAACGGAATCCACTTCAGACCTACCCTGACGAAAAAGCCCCGCAGCGGGCGGGGCTTTCCGATCCAGCCGAGGGGCACGATCACTTTGCCGCAGGCGCGGCCTTCTTGAGCACGGTTTTGGTCGGCGTCTTGGCAACCGCGGGCTTGGCTGCAGGCTTGACGGCCTTGGCGGCCTTGGCCACCGTGCCCACGACCTGCTTCACGGCCGCCTTGTGCGGACGCGCGTTGCCGAAGCTGCCGGCGAATCGCTTGCCCTTGGGAGTCTTCTTGTCGCCCTTGCCCATGCTCGTTCCTGCTTTGAGGTTAAAGAACGGCAAGCGTAGCAAAGTCCGCCGGTGGCGGACAGGGGCGCCCCGGCGCACACATCGCGTGGCCACAGGCGTAGTCTTGGGGACGGTTTCCCCCCCGGAGGCATGCCATGCCGACCGTACGTTTCCGCATCACCGCGACCGAGGACGACACACAGGACGTGATCCACCACGTGGAGAACCTCGACGAGGACATCGAACGCGTCGAGGAAGTCAACGAGGTGAGCCGCGGCTACGGTTGGGGCGACTCCAGTTCGGCCGGCCTTTCCGACGACTACGGGCCGGGGCTGCATTGCGTGGAAGTGGAGGCGCCCGACGAGGAGGTCGCCGAGCGCGTGCGCACGGTGGCCGAGGAGCGCGCCTATCGGCTTGGCGCGGTGATCGAGTTCGTGGAGCGTTTCTGATTCCTTCGCCCGCCCTGTTTCGAGGATCGTTCATGCGTCCATGCCACGTTGCCCTGGCGATGTCGTGCTGCCTGCTCGCCCTGCAATCCCGCGCCGCCGACCCGCCGGCTTCGGATGCCACGCCAGCCAAGGCGCAGACCTCGCAGCAGATCATCGACGCCGCCCCGCCCGGCGCGTGGCGCGAGCTGGATCCACGCAACACGCTCTACATGCAACTGGCCGGCGGGCGCGTGGTGATCGAACTGGCGCCCCAGTTCGCACCACAGCATGTCGCCAACATCCGCACGCTGGCGCATGCGCACTGGTTCGATGGCTTGTCGATCAATCGCTCGCAGGACGACTTCGTGGTGCAGTGGGGCGATCCGAACGCAGGCGAGAAGAACGCCAGGCCGCTGGACCCGGCGAAGAGCCATCTTCCGGCCGAATTCAGCACCCGACTGTCCGGGCTCGATTTCCATCGCCTGCAAGACAGCGATGGCTACGCCACGGAAGTCGGCTTCGTCGATGGTTTTCCCGCGGGCGCCGATCCGAAGCAAGACAAGGCCTGGCTGGCGCATTGCTACGGCACCGTGGGTGCCGGCCGCGACGCCGCACCCGACAGCAGCACCGGCGCGGAGCTTTACGTGGTGATCGGGCAGTCGCCACGGCAACTGGACCTGAACATCACCACCGTCGGCCGTGTCGTGCAGGGCATGGAGTTGCTGTCGACGATCCCGCGCGGCGGCGGCACGATGGGTTTCTTCGACAAGCCCGAACAGCGCGTCCCGATCCTGTCGATCCGCCTGGCGGCGGACGTGCCGGTGGCCGAACGCACGCCGTTGCAGATCCTTCGCACCGACACCCCGACGTGGGACGCGATGGTGGAGTCTCGCCGCAACCGTCGTGACGGTTGGTATGTCCATCCGGCCGGCCACATCGACCTGTGCAACGTGCCGATCCCGGTGCGCACCCCGCCGGCGGCGAAGGCGCAGGCAAAACACTGAGGCGGCAGCCGCAGGCTGGCGCAGGCATCTCTGCCGTGCCAGCCGCACTCACCCGGGTTCGCCTGCAGCACGCGCCGCACCATGTCCATGCACGCCCCACGGCAAATGTCACGCTGCCGCAGGCATCGGCTCAGTATTGCAGGTGCTCCTTCAGCCACGCCGCCACGGTGTCGTGCCATTGCACGGAATTTTGCGGGTGCAGCACCCAGTGGTTCTCGTTCGGGAAGTACAGGTACTTCGACTCGATGCCCTTGCGCTGCAGGGCGGTGAAGGCGGCGATGCCCTGCTCGACCGGGATGCGGAAATCGAGCTGGCTGTGCACGACCAGCATCGGCACCCGCCAGTTCATGACGAAGCGGATCGGGTTGAACTGCTCGTAACCTTCCGGGTTCGCCCACGGCGTGCCGCCGTTCTCGTGCTCGGCAAACCACAGCTCCTCGGTCGCGTAGCCCATCATGCGGTTGTCGAACACGCCGTCGTGATCGACCAGACACTTCCACGGGCCATTCCAGTTGCCGGCCATCCAGTAGACCATGTAGCCGCCGTAGCTGGCGCCGAGCGCACATGCCTTGTCGCCGTCGAGGAACGCGTACTTCTGCAGCGCCGCATTCCAGCCCTTCTGCAGGTCTTCCAGCGGGCGGTCACCCCAATGCTGGCTGATTGCATCGGTGAACGCCTGGCCGTAGCCGACCGAACCGTGGAAGTCCACCATCACCGCGGCATAGCCTTGCCCCGCGTACCACTCCGGGTTCCAGCGGTAGCTCCAGTCGTTGCCGAACGAGCCCTGCGGGCCGCCGTGGATCAGGTACACGACCGGGTATTTCTTGCCCGCCTGCCAGTTCCACGGCTTGACCACGAAGCCGTGCACGGTGTCCTGGTTCCAGCCGGTGAAGGAGAACTGCTCGAACTCGCCCATGGCGATGTTCGCCAGCATGGCATCGTCGTTGCGCGAAATCTTGCGTGCATCGCTGCCGTCGGCGCGGGCGACGAAGACCTGGGTGGGGAACTTCATCGAGTCCAGGGTATACAGCAAGCTGTCGCCGGCCACGTCCACCGGCGCTGCACTGCCCTCACCGATCAGCTTGCGCACCTTGCCGCTGGCGATGTCCACCGCGAACAGCGGGTGCTGGCCGAGGTCGCTGGCACTGGTGTAGATGGTCTTGCCGTCGGTCGAAAGCAGGATCCCGTCGGCCGAACGGTCCCACTGCGGATCGATCTCGCGCTGCGCGCCGGTTGCCAGATCCATCGCCATCAGGCCGAAGCGATCGGCCTCGAAGCCGGGTGTTTTCATCGCCCGGTAATACAGCGTCTTTCCATCGTGCGAAAACACCGGGCCGGCATCCCATGCCTGGTTGGCGGCGGTGAGATTGCGCGGCGCGGAGGCGCCGTCGGCCGACGCCAGGTAGATGTCGAAATTGGTGGACCACGGCTCGCTCTTGCCGGCGATGCGCACGTCGAAGGCGAGGGTCTTGCCATCCGGGGACCACGCGAACTCGCTGCTGTCGCCGAACGGCTTGGACGGAACGTCGCCGTCGATGCCGCGACTGACCAGGGTCGGCTCCGCCGCGGCCTTGCCGTCAGCGCCGATCGCGGCAGTGAACAACTGGTTGCGGGTGCCGTCGGCCCAGGTGCTCCAGTGGCGGATGAAGATCTTGTCGAACAGCACCCCGCGCGCCTTGCTGTCGGCGGTGGCCTTCAGGCGCTGGTGGGTGCAAGCCAAATCCTTGCAGTCGGCAAACACCGCCAGGCTCAGCGCCAGCGTCTTGCCGTCCGGCGAAAGCTTGAATCCGCCCACATCGAGCGGATACGCGGTGACCTGCTGCGCCTGGCCACCTGCGACCTCCTGCCGCCAGACCTGGTCGCTGCCGGACTTGGACGAGATGAAGTACACCGCCTTGCCATCCGGCGCGAACGCCGCCGAGCCACCCGGCATGCCGTCCGCCAGAAACCGGTGCGGCGCCGCTGCGCCCTTGCCGGTGCCACCGATCCACAGCGTGCTGCTGCGCGAATTGGCGTCTGCATTCAAGCTGGCGACCGTGAACACGACTTGGCGACCATCCGGCGACAGCGCCGGATCGGAGACGCGGTCGAGCTTGATCAGGTCCTGCACGGTCAACGGCTGCTTTGTTGCCGGAGCAGCCGCGGCGCCGGCAAGCAGCGGCAGGGTCCCCAGCAGCAAGGGCAGGATCTTGGCGAGCGGGCGCAGAGTGAGCATGAAACCTCCGGAACGGTCGGGGGCGCCAGTCACGGCGCCGCGGAATCGCTCATGGTAGCGCAGCACGGCCAGCCTGCCGGCGGACCGGGATCGCGACGATCGCGCACAGGCTGGTTGGCCGCCCAGCGTTGCCGAGCATCAATGCGCGGCGCCGCCGATGTTGCTGGCCAGAAACGCGAGCAGACTGTCGTAGAACGCCTCGCGGTCCTTCTCCAGGTAGAAACCGTGGCCTTCGCCCGGATAGATGGTCGCCTGAACCTTCTTCCCGGCCTTCAGCAGCGCATCGCGCATCATCTCGGTGTGGACCGGCGGCGCGCGTTCGTCTTCCTTGCCGGCGGCCAGCAACACCGGCACGGTGATGCGGCTGGCCAGCAGGTCCGGCGAGATCGCGTCCAGACCGTCCCTGCCGAGGATCTTGTCGAGTTCGTTGCGGGTTCCCTTGCTCTCGGAGACATCTCCGGTGCTGAACATCGAGGCGAGGTGGTACACGCCGACGTAGCCGGCGGCGCAACGGTACAGCGACGGCTCCCTGACCGCACCCATCAGCGCCGCGTAGGCGCCGTAACTGGCGCCGTAGATGCAGATGCGGTGCGGATCGGCGATTCCCTGCTCGATCGCCCAATGGGTGGCGTCGGTCAGGTCGTCCTGCATCGCCCGACCCCATTGCCGATGCCCGGCCACCTGGAAGGCGCGCCCGAAACCCGCCGACCCGCGATAGTTCACCTGCAACACCGCGTAGCCGCGCGAAGCGAGCAATTGCGACTCCGGTTCGAATCCCCAGGTATCGGCGATGCCGATCGGCCCACCATGCGGGTTGACCACTATCGGCAGATTCTTGCCATCGCTGCCGTGGGGCAACGTAAGGAAGCCGTGCAAGGTCAGGCCGTCGCGCGCCTTGAACGCGACCGGCCGCCGCTCGGCCATGGAATCCGGGTCGATCCATTCGCGGTGGCTGAGCACGTGGATGGCCTTTTGGCTGTCCAGGTCGAACAGGTAGTAATCGCCGGGGCTGCGATCACTGTAGGCGAACACCAGCGCCTGCTTGCCGCCGGCAGCAAATTCGTCAAGTTTCAGCGCCTGCCCCGCCAATCCGTCCTGCAGAGCGCGAAACCCCTTCGCGATCGGGCCGGTCTCGTCGAAAAACACCGTGCGCGGCTTGCCATCGAGGTAGCGCACGCCGATGACATCGTCGTGCGGCCCGTGCACGGCATGGGGATCGGCGACCGGGTCGCGCAGCACGTCCTTCATCGTGTGGGTCGCGGTGTCGTAGGCCACCACGGTATCCGGCCCGTTGCCGGTATCCTCGCGCTCCAGGTACGCGGTGTGGCCGTCACTGCCAAACCCGAGCGGGGTCAGATTGATCTTGCTGGATGCCTGGTCGTTGAGCAGCACCCAGGACGCGTTCGAGCCGTCGCGGTAGTAGGTCCTGGATTCGTTGTTGTCGTCGGCGCCCATCGCGAAGCGCACCTCGCCCTTCAAATCCAGCGTGAAGGACGCATTGCGTACCGGTGCGGTCGCCACGATGCTGACCTGGCCATTGCGCACGTCCATGCGCGCGGCCTTTTCGTATCCCGATGCGCCGCTGCCGTGCGGCCACATCGCCACGATGACGTGGTCGTCATCGCCCGGCAACCGGCCCACCCAGGTCGCAGCGGCCGCTTCGGTCTTCCTGCCCACGCTGATGTGCGACCCGGCTTGCCGCTCGACTGCGCGAAAGCCGATCAGAATGTCTTGACCGCTGCCGTCGGCATTCATGCCGAACAACTCGCCGGTCGGCTGCGGCTTTTCCAGCAGGCCGGCCTTTTCACCTGCGCTGATCACCAGCCGCTGGTCGTTGGCCCACCAGAAGTCTTCCACCTCGGTGTTGCCGGCCAGATTGAAGTGACCCAGGCGCTTCCCGCTGGCGCGGTCGATCACCGCCAGCACGCGCTTGGTGCGGCCATCCTCGGTGATGTTGACCGACACCGCGAAGTACTTGCCGGAAGGCGAGATCTTCAGATCCTGGAACGCATCGTCGCGAACGAAGTCGGCGACCGAGGGCAGCTTTGGCACAGGCGTCTTTGCCGCTGCGGCCATCGGCGTGGCGGGCGCAGCGCCATTGGCGGTGGCGGCGCAGGAGGTGAGTGGAACGCAGGCGAGCAACAACCCCGTGCAAACGATGCGGATCGAAATTGGCATCGACGGATTTTCCATGGCATCAATGGGTGGCTGCGGGCGCAGCGGCCGGGGTCGCGTGCGGGCCGATGTTGCGGTCGAGGAAGGCCAGCATCCGGGTGTACAGATCGAGGCGATCGGCTTCCTTGTAGAAGCCATGTCCCTCGCCGGCGTAAACTTTCGCATCCACCGACTTGTGCGCGCGCTGCAGGGCATCGCGCATCAGCAGGGTGTGCTTGAACGGCGCGCGCCGGTCCTCGGCGCCGGCGGCCAGCATCACCGGCACGGTGATCCGATCGGCGAGGTCGTCCGGGGATATCGCATCCAGGTTCTTCTCGCCGAGCGTTTCGACCAGGAAGTTGTGGCCGAACATCGACTCGTGAATGTCGCCGCCATGGAACATGAGGTCCATGTCGTAAACCCCGACGTATCCGATCGCGCAACGATACAGCGACGGCTCCTTCGCCACCCCCATCAATGCCGCATAGGCGCCGTAGCTGGCGCCGTAGATACAGATGCGCTTGGGGTCGGCGATGCCCTGCGTGATCGCCCAGCGGGTGGCGTCGGTCAAATCGTCCTGCATCGCGCCGCCCCATTGCCTGTAACCGGCGCGCTGGAAGGCGCGACCGTAGTTGCCGGAACCCCGGAAGTTGACCTGCAGCACCGCATAGCCGCGCGATGCCAGCAATTGGACTTCCGGATTGAAGCCCCACTGGTCGAACGGGCCGAACGGGCCGCCGTGCGGGTTGACGACCATCGGCAGGTTCTTGCCGTCGCTGCCCGGCGGCACGGTCAGGAAACCTTCCAGCGACAGGCCATCGCGCGCCTTCAAGCTGACCGGTTGCATCGACGCCATCGCTTCGGGCTTGAACCACGCATCCCGGCTGGCCACGAAGGTCAGGACGTTGGTCTTGCGGTCATAGGCGTAGTAGTCGGCCGGCATGCGATCCGAATAGACCACGTACAACGCCTGCGACCCATCACGGGTGTAGGACACCGGGAGCACCATGGCGTCCTTGTAGCCGGCCTGGATGGCACGCAACTGCTTGGCGAACGGCGCGTCGGGATCGATGTACTGGACCCGCGGCTTGCCGTCTTCGAACACCGCGGCGTAGATCGAGCGATCCAGCGGCGAACGCAGGTACCCCGATGGGCTGGTGTTGTCGTCGCGATAGACGATCTCCCGGGCCCGGGTGGTGGTGTCGAAGGCATCGATGGCATCCGGCCCACTGGCCTCCTCGGACTGCAGGTAGGCCGTCTTGCCATCGGCGGAAAACCCGACCGGCACGACCTCCACGTTCGTCTTTGCCTCATCGTTGATCAACTCCCATTTGGCCTTGGCGTCCGCACGGTAATAGGTCTTGAGCTTGCGATCGCTCATCTCGCCCCACGCGAAGCGTGGCACATCGCCGCCGTCGAGCAGGAACTGGGCATTCTGCACGGGCGCTTGCGCGACTTCCGTGGCTATGCCGTTGTTGACATCCATCCTCTCGATCTTGGTGTAGCCATGGTCGGCGTGCCCTCCGATCAGCACGTGCTTGTCGTCGTGCTGCACGGTGTCGAGGATGTAACCGTAATTGAGCGCTCCCTGCTGGTCCGACCCATCGGCGTTGGTGGCGTAGATCGCGCCGGGGTTCTGCGGCTGATCCAGATAGCCGAACTTCTGCGCCACCCCGAACAGGATCCGATTTGGACTCACCCAATGCAGATCGACGACGTGCTTGTGTTCACCGACGGTGACATGCCCAATGATCTTCTTGTCGCTGCGCCGCAGGATGACCATGCTGGTGCGATCCGAAAGCGGCACCGTCGCAGCAAGGTACTCGCCACCCGGCGAGAGCTGGAGGGAGCCAAAGCTGTCGCGCTTGAGGAAATCCGACAGCGGCAGTTGGGCAGTCGCACCTGTCGGCGCTGGGGCTGGCGCTGCGAACACCGTGCCGCAAGACAACATCGCGGCGACGGCAACGAAGGCGAGGCAATTCCTGGCATGGGGTTTCATGAGCGATTTCCTTGATGTCGATTCCGATGCTGTGTCCGCCTGCGCAATGGCGGGTCTGCGGCGACCAACCGCACGGGTTTCAGGTTGACCTTGATTCGGCGAGTTCGGCCACGACCTGGCGCAATCCTTCACGCCAATCCGGCAGGCGCAAACCGAAGTCCGTCGCGAACCGGGTGGCATCCAGCCGGGAAAAGGCAGGCCTCGTCGCCCTGGTCGGGTAGGCGCTGCTGGCGATCGGCTCCACGCGCGGCACCCGCTCGATCAACCCGGCGGACAGCGCGTGATCGAAGATCGCGCAGGCGAATTCGTGCCAACTGCACTGGCCGTCGGCGACGACGTGCCAGGTACCGCTTGCCTCTGGCCGGCGTACTTCCGCCAGCGCGGTGGCGGCCGCGATCCAGCGCGACGGCGTGGGTGCGCCAATCTGGTCCACGACCACCTTGAGCATGTCGCGCTCGCCGCCGACGCGCAGCATGGTGCGCAGGAAATTCGTCCCGCGCGCACCGTACACCCATGCCGTTCTCAGGATCAGGTGGCGGCAGCCGCTGGCGCGCACGGCGTCCTCGCCCGCAAGCTTGGTCCGCCCGTACACCCCCAACGGTGCCGTCGCGTCGTCCTCGCGCCACGGCCGCTTGCCGTCGCCACCGAAGACATAATCGGTCGAATAATGAACCAACTTCGCCCCGACGCCTGCGCAGGCCTGCGCGATTTCGCCTGCCGCTTCGGCGTTGACCCGGCTTGCAAGATGCGGCTCGTCCTCGGCGCGATCCACCTGGGTGTGCGCCACCGCGTTGAGCACGAGGTCGGGCTGACGCCGGCGAATCAGCTCCGCCATGCTTCCCCGGTCGGTGAAATCAATCCGCGTGCATGCCGAGCCGTCCGGCAGCACACCCTTCCTCGTGCACGGCTCGACGACGCCAATCGGCGCGAAGGCGCGGTGCAATTCAAAGCCAACCTGGCCATCGGCGCCCAGCAGCAGGATGTTCAAACGACATAGTCCGGAAGACGATCCAGCGGAATGTCGTCGAGGAAGGGTGCGGATGCATCCTTGTCCGACAACAAGGGATTCGCAACCGGCCAGTCGATGGCCATGCGTGCATCGTTCCAGCGCAGGTTCAGATCCGAAGCGCGGTCGTACAGCGCGGTGCATTGATAAAAGAACACGGCACGCTCGCTCAACGCCACGAAGCCATGCGCGTAACCTGCAGGGATCCAGAACTGGCGACGGTTGCGCTCATTCAGCACGGTCGCCGTCCAGCGCCCGAAGGTCGGGGAGCCGCGACGGATGTCCACCGCGACGTCGTAGGCCTCGCCCTCCAGCACCGTCACCAGCTTGCCCTGCGCGTTGGGTTGCTGGTAATGCAGGCCGCGCAGGACGCCCCTGCAGGACACCGAGACATTCGATTGCACGAAGCGCAAGTCCAGTCCGCCCTGCGCGAACGCCCGCTGATTGAAGCTCTCGTAGAAGCAACCGCGCGCATCCTCGAACACGTCAGGTTCGATCAGCTTCACGTCGGGCAGATCGGTGTCGATGATCTTCATGCGGGGACCATGGATTGGAGTTTCGGTTTGGGCGATGCGCTCACGCCGACGGCGCCTCGGCACGCGATGCCATCCAGGCTCGCGGACTGCGACTGGCTCGTCGTGCCTCGCATCTCACTCATTGCAGGTCACGTCTCACGCCACCCTTCCATGCCCGATCAACGACAGCAGGTATTGCCCGTAGCCATTCTTCGCCAGCGGCTTGGCCAGTTCATCCAGTTGCCCGGCGTCGATCCAGCCGTTGAAATATGCGATCTCTTCCGGGCAACTCACCCGCAGGCCCTGCCGCGCCTCGATCGTCTCGATGAAGTTGGACGCCTGCAGCAACGATTCGTGGGTACCGGTGTCCAGCCAGGTGTAACCGCGCCCCATGCGCTCCAGCCGCAGGCTGCCGTCGTCCAGGTAGCAGCGATTCAGGTCCGTGATCTCCAGCTCACCGCGCGGTGACGGCTTGAGGCCGGCGGCGAAATCGCTGGCGCGACCGTCGTAAAAATACAGCCCGGTGACGGCGTAGTTGGAGCGTGCCTTCTCCGGCTTCTCCTCCAGCCCGACGACCTTTCCGTCCGCATCGAATTCAGCCACGCCGTAACGCTCCGGGTCATGGACCCAATAGCCGAACACCGTGGCGCCATGCTCATGGGCACCGGCGCGACCCAGCAAAGACGTGAATCCGTCGCCATAGAAGATGTTGTCACCCAGCACCAGGCAGCTCGGGCTGCCGTCGAGGAACGCGCGCCCGATCAGGTAGGCCTGCGCCAGTCCGTCGGGGCTGGGCTGCACGGCGTATTGGATCTGCATGCCCCACTGCGAGCCATCCCCGAGCAGGCGCTTGAACAGCTCCTGTTCGTGCGGGGTATTGATGATCAACACCTCGCGGATGCCGGCGAGCATCAGCGTGCTCAGCGGGTAGTAGATCATCGGTTTGTCGTACACCGGCAGCAGTTGCTTGCTGATCGCCTGGGTGATCGGGTACAGCCGGGTGCCGGAGCCGCCAGCGAGGATGATGCCTTTGCGTTGGGTCATGGGATTTCCGAAAAGGGAATCGTGTCACGTCGAACGGAATCTGCTGCTTCCCGTCCTCCCTCCAGTCGAAGGTGTCTCGAAGGGCCGGATGAGCGCGAGCGGCGACCGCTGTACAGGTCGAGGCTTCTCCCGGCGGGAGAGGAACTGCGTGTTTCAGCCCTGCCCGATCCTTTCGAGCCGATAGCTGCCGTCCAGCACCCTTTCCACCCAGGACGCGTTGCCCAGATACCAGTCCACCGTCTGCGCGATGCCCTGCTCGAAGTCCACGGTCGGCTTCCAGCCCAGTTCCTGCTTGAGCTTCCCGGCATCGATCGCGTAACGCCGGTCATGGCCAGGACGGTCCTTGACGTAGGTGATCAATTCCTCGTGTGCCCGCCCATCGGGCAGGGGCCGACGCGCATCCAGCAAGGCGCAGATGGTCTTGACCACGGTGATGTTCGGCTTCTCCGCATCCCCGCCCACATTGTAGGTCTCGCCCACGCGCCCTGCTTCCAGCACCCGCCGAATCGCGGCACAGTGGTCCTTGACGAACAGCCAGTCGCGCACGTTCATGCCATCGCCGTACACCGGCAGGGGCAGGCCCGCGAGCGCCTTCTGGATCACCAGCGGAATCAATTTCTCCGGAAACTGGAACGGACCGTAATTGTTCGAGCAATTCGTGGTCAGGACGGGAAGACCGTAGGTGTGGTGGAACGCGCGCACCAAGTGGTCGGACGCGGCCTTGGACGCCGAATACGGGGAATTGGGCGCGTAGGGTGTGTCCTCCGTGAACGCCCCGGTCGCACCCAGCGAACCGTAGACCTCGTCCGTTGAGACGTGCAGGAAGCGGAACGCGTCGCGCCGCGACCCGTCCAGCGCACGCCAGTAATCACGCGCGCACTCCAGCAGGCCCAAGGTGCCCACGACATTGGTCTGCACGAAAGCCGCCGGCCCGTCGATCGACCGATCCACATGGGATTCCGCGGCGAAGTTGATGACGGCATCCGGACGATGTTCGGCGAGCAAGCGCGACACCAGCGCGCGATCGCCGATGTCGCCGTGGACGAAGGCATGTCCAGGATTGCCGTCCAGCGCATCGAGAGTATCGCGGTTGCCCGCGTAGGTCAGCGCATCCAGATTGACGACATGCACGCCGGAGGCCACCGCGTCGAGCACGAAGTTGCCGCCGATGAAACCGGCGCCGCCGGTGACCAGCCAGGTGGGAGTGCGGTTTTCGGACATGGATGACGGCGTCTTCGAAGCGGCGGAAGGCCATGCGCGGGTCAAACGCGCACGAAAGCGCCCATCATACCAACAAGCCCATGCTCACGTTCGCGCGCAGCCCGGCAAGACGCGGCGACGGCATCGCCGGCCCCAGCCGGCGCTTCCGACACCACGCGCGCACCGATTCAGAACGGAATCTCGTCATCCGGAAAATTGTCTGCCGGCGCGGGCGACGGCCTCGATCCGTGGTTGCCCATGTCCGGGCTGCCGCCGCGCGCCGCCGGGGCTGCGAAGCCGCCGCGCTCGGCCCGCTCGCCGCCGGCCTTGCCACCGAGCAACTGCAGGTGGTCGGCGATGATGTCGGTGCTGTAGCGCTCCACGCCATCCTTTCCGGTGTACTTGTCGTAGCGGATCGAACCCTCGATATAGCACTGCCCACCCTTGCGCAGGTACTCGGCGGCGATTTCGGCAACCTTGCCGAAGAACTTCACCCGATGCCACTCGGTGCGTTCCTGGTTGTTGCCGTCCTTGTCCTTGCGCACGCTGGTGGTGGCCAGGCTGATCGAGCAAACCGCCATGCCGCCCTGGGTGTATTTGGTTTCCGGGTCATTGCCCAGATTGCCGATGAGGATGACCTTGTTGACGCCGCGTGCCATGACTGCTCCGTTGTGCGTGAAGGGCGATGGAATACCGCAGAGGCTAATGGGCCAGCCGCGGACAGGCGGTTTGCAGATGCCGCCTGGAGGATCGAGCATGATAGCAGCCGGCCCTCTCCGCCAGATTGCGCGCCCGGCGCGTCCGTCGCCATCGGCATTTGCCGCATCCATGGCTCGGAATCGTCCGATCCGTGCCGGCTATAATCGCCGCCAGTTCCCAGCCGCAATGCCGATGAGCCCCGACGCCGCGACCCAACGCCGCCCCGTTTCCGGCCCACCGGACGCCACAGGCTTGGCTGCGATCCAGGCCCTGTCTGCCGTCGACATGGCCGCGGTGGATGCCCTGATCCGGCGCCGGCTCGCCTCCGACGTGGTGCTGGTGCAGCAGATCGGCGAGCACATCGTCGCTGCCGGCGGCAAGCGGTTGCGGCCGATGCTGGCGGTGCTGGCCGCACGCGCGCTGGGTTGCGCAGGGGAGGACCACCACCAGCTCGCGGCGATCATCGAATTCATCCACACCGCCACCCTGCTGCATGACGACGTGGTGGACGAGTCCGACCTGCGGCGCGGCCGCAAGACCGCCAATGCGTTGTGGGGCAATGCGCCCAGCGTGCTGGTCGGGGACTTCCTGTACTCGCGCAGCTTCCAGTTGATGGTGGAACTGCAGCGCCCGCAGGTGATGCAGGTGCTCGCCGACACCACCAACGCGATCGCCGAGGGCGAGGTGCTGCAATTGCTGCACGTGCGCAACCCGGACACCGACGAGACCGCCTACGACCGCGTCATCGAGCGCAAGACCGCGGTGCTGTTCGCCGCCGCGACCCGCCTTGGCGCGCTGCTTGCCGGCGGCGACGCAACGATCCAGAAGGCGCTGCACGAGTATGGATTGCAGTTGGGTTTTGCATTCCAGATCGCCGACGACGTACTCGATTACACCGCCGACGCGCAGGCGCTGGGCAAGAACCTCGGGGACGACCTCGCCGAGGGCAAGGCGACATTGCCGCTGATCCATGCCATGGCCCACGCCGACGTTTCCGCCAGGGCGGCGATCCGGCATGCCATCGTCGAGGGCGACCTGGACGCGTTGCCGGTGATCGTGCAGGCGATCCGTGCCAGCGGCGGCCTCGACTACAGCGCCGCGCGCGCCCGTGAGCACGCGCAACGCGCGCGTGCGGCCTTGCGCGGGCTGCCGGAGTCACCGTGGCTGGACGCCCTGCACGGGCTGGCGCGGTACGCGGTCGAGCGCGACCACTGATCGAGCGCCGGGCGCGGCGTGACGGCGGTCACCCGCCGCCGGATTTCGAGGCTGCCGCCGTCGCCTTTCCGCGCAAGAACGCCTCGTCGAAAAACGCGCGCATCATGCGGTAGCTGCGCTGCGCCGCGACGGGATCGTAGCGGCAGCCCGGCCTGTCCTCGCCCGCTTCGGTGAAGCAATGCACGGCGCCACCGAAGTTGACGAACTGCCAGTCCGCGCCGCTGGCCCGCAATTCGGTGAACAAGGGCTCGACATGCGGCCACGCGCCGCGGTCGTCGGCGCCGTTGAGGATCAGCAGGCGCGACACGATGGCCTTGGCCCTGTTCGGACTGTCCGGATTCAGGCCGGCATGAAACGTCACGATGCCGCCGCTGGGCTTGATCCCGCTGCGGGCCAGATCCAGCACCGCCGAGCCACCGAAACAAAATCCGATCGCGCCTAGCCTGGCCGGATCGATCGGCGCCTTGTCGAGGTTGGCCTGCAGCGCGTTCCACGCGGCATTGACGCGCCGTTTCATCGCATCGCGGTCGGCGTAGAACGGCTTGACTGCTGCCATCGCACCGGCATCGTCCTGCGGATGCACGTCCTTGCCGTACATGTCGGCGAGCAGGATCACGTAGTCCTTGCCGGCGATCTGCTGCGCCTTGGCAATCGCCCGGGCGTTGACGCCGTACCAGTTGGGCACCATCAGCAGTCCGGGCCGCTTGGCGGCGCTTGCGTCGTCCCAGACCAGAAAGCCGGACAAGGTGGTGGTGCCGTCTTTCCAGCGCACCGCCTCGGTCCGCGCGCTGGCCAGCGCGTGGCCACAGAACCCGAACACCGCGACAACCGCGGTGGCGATCGTCAGCAACTGCATGCGCATGGCGAAACCCCGCTATGGAAAGTTGCGGTCCAGTGTAGCGCCGATGCCGCGCCTGGCCTCGCGCACGGATTGCGGCAAGGGCGCACGCATGCGCTGGCGCTGGCGCGGCCGGATCGCATTCATGAAACGTCGACTTGCAACCATTTGACGCGCATATGCCGCGCCAAGTCGCCACCCATGGCAGGCTTTTGCACCTGCGCCACACGCACGCCAAACGCGATGGCGCTCAGCCAATCCCCAGTCCGGGGATGCGGGTGATCGCGTCCGGATCGAACCCGGCCACGCGCGCGAAATCACGGCCGCGCCGGGTGTAATCGGCATACGCACCGAAGCTGGGTGCGCCCGGCGAGAGCAGCACGATGCCGCCCGCGGACACTTCCGCGCGCGCCAGCGCCACCGCCTCGCCCATGTCCCGCGCAGCATGCAGGCGCAGCGCACCTTGCGCGGCCACCGCGCGCAGCGCGGCGTGGATGCGCGGGCCGTTCTGGCCCATGGTGATGACCGCCTGCGCGGGCGCAACCTGCATCCGGCCGACGAACGGCTGCCAGTCCACGCCACGGTCGTAGCCGCCGACCAGGATCGCCACCGCTTTGCCGGCGTGGCAATCCAATGCGGCCAGGCTGGCGTGCGGGGTGGTGCTGATGGAATCGTTGACGTAGCCGATGCCATCGATCTCGCCCAGCCACTGCAGGCGATGCGGAAGGCCACGGAAGCTCATCGCATGCACCGCGAGCGGGCGCGCATCCACGCCCAGCGCCTCGATCGCGGTCAGCGCCGCGCACAGGTTCCAGCGGTTGTGCAGGCCGGGAAGCGGCAAGGAGGCGGTGTCCAGCACCGCCTCCTTGCCGCGGTGGAGCACTGCCTCGCGCAGGTGCCAGCCGTCATCACGGTTGAACCAGCACACGCGGGAGTTCGGCAGTTCCAGCGCCGCCAGGGTCGGGTCCAGCACATTGAGCACCGCGGTACGCGGCTGGCCCCGCGTGAACAGCGCCAACTTGTCGTCCACGTAGCGCGCATGGCTGCCGTGCCAGTCCAGGTGCTCGGGGTAGATGTTCAGTCCGACCGCCACCTCGGGGCGTTGTCCGGAGGCGGCGATCTCGCAGGTCTGGTAACTCGACAGCTCGACCGCCCAGTACGTCGGCGCGGTCGGTGGGTCGAGCAGTTCGAGCAGCGGCACGCCGATGTTGCCGGCCAGCGCAGTGCGCTGGCCACCGGCGCGCAGCAGGTGCGCCAGCAGCGCCGTGGTGGTGCTCTTGCCCTTGGTGCCGGTGAC
>CAZXGS010000042.1:0-30676 GCA_964640525.1 uncultured Gammaproteobacteria bacterium
TGTACGGCATCGCCATCGCCGCTACCGCCATGCTGTCGATGGCCGGCATGATCGTGGCGCTGGACGCCTACGGCCCGATCACCGACAACGCCGGCGGTATCGCCGAGATGTCCGAGCTGCCCAAGGACGTGCGCAATGTGACCGACCCGCTGGATGCAGTGGGCAACACCACCAAGGCGGTGACCAAGGGTTACGCGATCGGTTCGGCGGCGCTTGCGGCACTGGTCCTGTTCGCCGACTACACCCACAACCTGCAGGCGAGCTTCGGCAAGGCCACCCAGTTCGACCTGTCCAACCACTACGTCATCATCGGCCTGCTGATCGGCGGCCTGATCCCGTACCTGTTCGGCGCGATGGCGATGGAGGCGGTCGGCCGCGCCGCCGGCGCGGTGGTGGTGGAAGTGCGGCGTCAGTTCAAGACCATCGCCGGCATCATGGAAGGCACCGGCAAGCCGCAGTACGACAAGGCGGTGGACATGCTGACCAAGGCGGCGATCAAGGAAATGATCGTGCCCTCGCTGCTGCCGGTGCTGGTTCCGGTGGTGGTCGCCTTCGGCATCAAGTTCCTGGCCGGCTCGTCCGAGGCCGGCGCGCAGGCGCTGGGCGGCGTGCTGATCGGCACCATCGTGACCGGCCTGTTCGTGGCGATCTCGATGACCACCGGCGGTGGCGCCTGGGACAACGCCAAGAAGTACATCGAGGACGGCAACCACGGCGGCAAGGGCTCCGAGGCGCACAAGGCCGCCGTGACCGGCGATACCGTGGGCGACCCGTACAAGGACACCGCCGGCCCGGCGGTCAACCCGTTGATCAAGATCATCAACATCGTGGCCCTGCTGATCGTGCCGTTGCTGGCCCGCTGAGCCAGTCCGCGCAACACGCGTTTGCCGACAAGCCCCGCCGAGTGCGGGGCTTGTCGTTTCCGGTCGAACGTTTCGCCGGACGAGCGTTTCGTCGGCGATGGCGGAGCCGGCCGATTTCGGCGACCATGGGCGATTCCGCCCTTCCGGATCCGCCCATGAACAAGATCGCCCTCGCCGCTGCCGTCGCCGCGCTCGCCGGCGGCATGGCCCACGCCGCCGACCAACCTGTTGCGAGCACGCCTGCCGCGGTGGCGGGCGACGATCCCTACCTGTGGCTGGAGGACATCCACGGCGCCAAGCCGATGGCATGGGTCAAGGCGCAGAACGCGATCACTGCCAAGGCGTACATGGAGTCGCCGGAGTTCGCCCACACCCGCGCGCAGATCCTGCAGGTGCTCGACTCGGACGCGCGCATTCCGTACCCGGACCGGATGGGTACCTACCTGTACAACTTCTGGCAGGACAAGGATCACCCGCGCGGGATCTGGCGCCGCACCACGCTCGACGAGTACCGCAAAACCGACCCGAAGTGGGAGACGGTGCTCGACATCGACGCCCTCAACAAGGCCGAGAACGCGAAGTGGGTGTTCAAGGGCGCCGACTGTCTGCGGCCGCAGTACGAGCGCTGCCTGATTTCGCTCTCGCCCGGCGGCGGGGATGCGGTGGAAGTGCGCGAGTTCGACCTGCCCAGCAAGGCGTTCGTCCGCGACGGTTTCCACCTGCCGGTCGCCAAGTCGCAGGTCGGCTGGATCGATCGCGACGCGATCTACGTCGGCACCGACTTCGGTCCCGGTTCGATGACCGAATCCAGCTACCCGCGGATCGCCAAGGAATGGAAGCGCGGCACCCCGTTGTCGGCGGCCAGCGAGGTGTACGCAGGCAAGCCCACCGACCTGGCGATTACCGCCTACCGCGACCACACCCCCGGCTTCGAGCGCGACTTCGTCAGCGTGGCCAAGGACTTCTTCCACGCCGAGCAGTACCTGCGCAAGGACGGCAAGCTGATCAAGCTCGACGTGCCGGACGATGCCAGCGCCGACGTGCACCGGCAGTGGCTGGTGGTGCTCACGCGCTCGCCGTGGACGGTCGGTGGCAAGACTTGGCCGACCGGCGCGCTGCTGGTGATGAACTTCGACGCCTTCATGGCCGGCAAGCGCGATTTCATTGCCCTGTTCACGCCCGACGCGCACACCGCGCTGTCGTCCTACAGTTGGACCCGCCACCACCTGATTCTCGACCTGCTCGATGACGTCAAGAGCCGGCTGGAGATCCTGACGCCCGCAGAAAAGGGCGACTGGAAGCGTGAAGCGCTGGAAGGCGCGCCGCCGATGAGCACGGTGGCGGTGATCGGCACCGACCCGGACGACAGCGACGAATACTGGTTGTCGGTCGCCGGCTTCCTCACGCCCTCCACCCTGCAGCGCGGCGTGATCGGCGAAGGTGCGGCGCGGACCATCAAGACCACCCCGGCGTTCTTCGACGCGTCGAAATTCCAGGTCAGCCAGCATTTCGTGACATCCAAGGACGGTACCCGGGTGCCGTATTTCGAGGTCGCGCCCAAGGCGATGCAACTGGACGGCTCCAACCGCACCCTGCTGTACGGCTACGGCGGCTTCGAGGTGTCGTTGCAACCGTTCTACAGTGGCAGCGTCGGCCGCGCCTGGCTGGAGCGCGGCGGCGTGTACGTGGTGGCCAACATCCGCGGCGGCGGCGAATACGGGCCGGCCTGGCACCAGGCCGCGCTCAAGGCCAATCGCCCGCGCGCCTACGAGGACTTCGCCGCGGTGGCGCAGGACTTGGTCAAGCGCGGCGTCACCTCGCCGGCGCACCTGGGCGCCGAGGGCGGCAGCAACGGCGGCCTGCTGATGGGCAACATGCTCACCCTCTACCCGCAACTGTTCGGCGCGATCGCCTGCGAGGTGCCGCTGCTGGACATGAAGCGCTACTCGCACCTGTCCGCCGGCGCTTCGTGGATGGCCGAGTACGGCAATCCCGACACCGCCGACTGGGATTTCATCAAGACCTTCTCGCCCTACCAGAACGTCAAGGCCGACGGCCACTACCCGCCGGTGCTGTTCTACACCACCACCAGCGACGACCGGGTCGGCCCGGTGCAGGCGCGCAAGATGGCCGCGAAGATGGAAGGCTTCGGGCTGAAGAACGTGTGGTTCTACGAGAACCTGGAAGGTGGCCACGGCGCCGGCGCCGACAACGCGCAGGCGGCGACCATGCACGCGCTGGCGTACGATTTCCTGTGGGATCGCCTGCGCTGATGGCCGGGTCGCGGATCGGCTGGCGTTGACCGGTTGCGATGCTCTCGGCTGGCGCCTGTTCCGGTCGGGCAAACTGCCAACCAGTCGCGGGTTTTTGTTATAGTCCGCGGGTTTGTCACGCCGCTGGCGGCGCACTGCGATCCTCACGGGGCGATCCAGCGTGCCAAGCGGCATGGTCCAGGAGTCGGTGGCGCGGTGTTCAACAGGATCTTGTTCGTATGCATCGGCAACATTTGCCGCAGTCCCACTGCCGAATTCCTGCTGCGCAAGCAGCTGACGGGAGGTGCCTGCGAGGTCGGCAGCGCGGGATTGAACGCGGTGGTCGGCGAACCGATGGATCCAACCGCGGCCGATCTGCTGCGTGAGCACGGCGTCGACGGCAGCAGCCATCGCGGCCGCCAGGTCACCGGCGAACTGCTGCGGCAATCCGACCTGATCCTGACCATGGAAAAGTCGCATTCCACCGCGATCGCACGCAGTTTCCCCGAAGTCAGCGGCAAGGTCTTTCTGCTTGCCAAATGGCAGTCCGAAGCGGAGATCCCCGACCCGTTCCGGCAGCCGCGCCATGCCTTCACCCACGCCTACAAGCTGATCGACAAGGGTGTGGCGAGTTGGCTGCCGTACCTGAAGAAGCACTGATCGACCTTTTCCCGTCCTTCTCGAGTTCTTGCGCCATGACACCGACGAACAGCAACGTGACTGCCCCGGCCGCCGAGGAGATCGATGTCTCCTTCCTGTTGGGCACGTTGATCGATCGCAAATGGCTGATCGGCATCGTGACCGGCGCGATGTTCGTGCTCAGCGTCGCTTATGCGATCCTCGCCACGCCGGTGTATGAGGCAGACGGACTGGTCCAGGTGGAGCAGAAGGTGCCCGACCTGCCTGGCCTGAGCGCACTTACCGAAACCCTGGGGGCATCCAGTTCCGAGGCAACCACCGAGATCGCGCTGATTACCTCGCGCACCAACATCGGTGGCGCGATGAGCGCCTACAACATGGCCATTTCGGCCAAGCCGCACCGGTTCCCGATGGTGGGTGGATACCTGGCGAGGAAGTACGAATTCAGCAATCCAGGGACCCTTGCGGGCACCTGGTTCGGCATGTCCAGCTTTGGCTGGGGTGGCGATTCGGTGAAGATTTCGCAATTGGAGGTGCCGCCTGGCGTGCTCGGCAAGTCGATGCTGCTGGTGGCCGACGGCAATGATGGCTACACGCTGTATGCGCCGAGTACGTTCTTCCCGACCGGTACGGTGCTGGTCAAGGGCCGGGTCGGAACCCCGGCGATCGCCAACGGAGTCACGATCAAGGTCGATTCCCTGGTGGCCCACCCGGGCATGCGGTTCGATGTCACCCGCAACACCGATCTGGCGACCATCAACCTGTTGCAGACCGAAATCTCTGCTTCCGAGGAAGGCACCGATTCGGGAATCATCGCGATCACCTATGACGATCCCGACCCGGTGCTTGCGCAGAATTTCATCAACAAGCTGATGCAGCTGTACGTCAAGCAGAATGTCGACCACAATGCCGAGGAGGCCGCCAAGAGCCTGCAGTTCGTCAAGGAGCAGATTCCCGGCGTCAAGCAGGACCTGGACAAGGCGACGGCGGCGCTCAACAAGTACCAGCAGAGCGCCGGTTCGGTCGACATCACCATGCAGACCAAGGGGCTGCTCGACCAGGACGTGGCGATCGAAACCAGCATCCAGCAATTGCGCCAGCAGCAGGCCGACATCGAACGCAAGTACACGCCAGAGCATCCGGCCTATCGCGCACTGATGCAGCAGATCGGCCAGTTGCAGGCGCAGAAGGGCGCGATCGAAAAGCAGGTCGGCAAGTTGCCGGACACCCAGCAGGAGTTGCTGCGACTGACCCGCGACGTGACCGTCAGCAACACCACCTACACCACCCTGCTCGGCCAGGCACAGCAGTTGGACATCGCCCGCGCCGGCACCGTGGGCAACGTGCGCATCGTGGACAACGCGAGCGTGGATATCACCAATCCGGTCAAGCCCAAGAAAGCCTTGGTGGTCATTGGAGGTACGTTCCTCGGTGGCTTCTTCGCGGTGGGCTACATCTTCCTGGCCCAGATGCTGCGTCGCGGCGTCGAGGATCCTGGCGAGATCGAAAAGATCGGCTTGCCGGTGTACGCCTCGATTCCGGTCAGTGCGACCGAGAAGTCGATCACCGTGCACGGCAAGGATCGCCACGCGGACGGCAAGCAGCACCTGCTGGTGGTCAGTTCGCCGGAGGACGTGGCCACCGAGGCGTTGCGCAGCCTGCGCACCAGCCTGCATTTTGCGCGGCTAGAGGCAAAGAACAACATCCTGATGATTTCCGGTTCGAGCCCGAACGCGGGCAAGACCTTCATCTCCACCAACCTGGCGGCGGCCGTAGCCCAGGGTGGCCAACGGGTGCTGATCATCGACGGCGACATGCGCCTGGGCACGATGCATGACGTGATCGGCGGCAAGGCCGAGGGCGGGCTGTCCGAATTGATCGCTGGGCAGATCGAGCTTGCGCAGGCTCTTCGGCCGGTGGCCAATGTCGAGGGTTTGTCCTTCATCGCCCGCGGCAAGACCCCGCCGAATCCTTCAGAACTGTTGATGAATCCGCGCTTCACTGCGCTGCTCGAAAGTCTCAAGGCGAAATTCGACATGATCATCATCGACACGCCGCCGGTTCTGGCGGTGACCGACGCGGCGATCATCGGCGGTCACGCGGGAACCAGCATGTTGGTGGTGCGCTTCGGGCTCAACCAGGTGCGCGAAATCTCCCTTGCCGTGCAACGCTTCGAGCAGAACGGCGTGGAAATCAAGGGTGCGATCTTCAATGCGGTCGAGCGGCGGCATGCCGGATACGCCTCCTACGGGTATTACGACTACTACAAGTCGAACAAGTGACCTCCCGGGCATCTGGCGGCGAGCAGCGCCAGTCTGAGTTGCGGCGGGCAGGGCTGGCACGCGGCGGCGAGACAGCCGGTGCCCTGACGGGTCGTTGATGATCCGCGACGCGGCATCGCGCGGCGCCAGATCCGTTGTGGGTCGGACGTTCCGGATGCGGGTCATCGGCGCGGTGGGCGGGGCCTGCGGCGCTTGCGGGTGTTGGTTCATCGGGCCCTCGGACGCACCGAAGCGGTGCGGGGGACCGCGATTCGTGGTGGCTCCAAAGCAATCACCAACCCGCCAATGAGGCGATGCGGATGGCGGCATGTTGCCCTTCGCCGATCGGGTCGCCCAGTGGTGAAAAGGTGCGGCGGTGGTCTGGCCTGTCGGGGTACGGAACTGCGTCTTGCAACGCCGAAGTTGGCCGCGAAGAAACCTGGAAGCGAACCGGAGCCATGGAACTCAAGCACACGATCTTCAGGGGCGCGTTGTGGGCCGGTGCTGCCAAGGTGCTGGCCATGGGTTGCAGCTTCCTGCTGACCCTCGTTCTTGCGCGTGGACTGTCGCCATCGGATTTCGGCCAGTACAACATCGCCCTGAGCACGGTCGCGATCCTGGTCAACGTCGGGACGATGGGGATGGATCGCACCGCGGTCAGGTTCCTGTCGATCCGCATCGTCCAGAACGACGGCGCCGGACTGCGCAGAGTTCTGATCACGTGCATCGGAACCGTTGCGTTGGCGGCTGCGGTGGTGGCGCTGGCGTTCCATGCGGTCGCCGCAAGCGTGATGGAAACATGGCTGCATGCCCCGGGGCTGGTTCCGTGCGTGGGCATCATGGCGATCTGGCTGTTCTTCGCCACCGTGCAGGGCGAGGTGACCGAGTCGTTCAGGGGGCTGAACGACATCCGCATGGCCTCGCTGTTGGGCGGCATTCGAAGCAACGGCATGGTGACTGCGGTCGGTGTGTGTGGCGCCATGGCCGTGCTGACATTCACCGGCAAGCTGAACCTGGAACGCGCCCTGTGGGTCATGGTCGTGGTGGCGGCGGTCATCGTTGGCGTCGGATTGGCACGCCTGAACGTGAGTTCCCGGCGCATTGCCGCAGCAACGCAGGCCAATGCGCGCCCACCCTTGCCATGGACCTTGCGGCAGGCCTTCGGCGAAGCCTGGCCGTACTGGATTGCCGCGTTCATCGTCGCGATCCAGGCCCAGGGCGGGATGTGGCTGGCCGGTGCACTGGATACGACCAGCAACGTCGCCAGGTTTTCAGTCGCCCAGCGGCTGATTCTTCTGCTTTCCGGGCCCATGATCATCGGCAACATGGTGTTGCCGCCGATCATCGCCCAACTCCACGCCGCCGGGCAGATCAAACGCATGGAACGGGTGATCCGCTCGGTCAGCGGGCTGATCCTGCTGCCATCGCTGGCGTTGACGCTGGCGCTGGTGTTCGGCGGCAAGGTCTTCCTGCAATCGGTGTTTGGACCGTTTTACGCCACCGCCTACCCGATGCTGGTGATTCTGTGCGTGGGGCAGGTTTTCAACGTGGCAACTGGCGCCTGGCAAACCGTGCTGCCGATGACCGGCAATCAGCGACTGATGCTTGTCATCAGCACCTCCGCGATGGTCACCCTGCTCGTCAGTGGTTTGATCCTCGGTCGCCTGTATGGTGTAATGGGCGTTGCGGTGGGCGTTGGCACAAGCGTGGTCGTTTCAAATCTCGTCGGCATGTTCACCGTGCGCTGGAGGCTTGGCCTCTGGACCTTTGCGTCGCTTGATCCGGCGTTGGTCGGCGCCGCGGTTGGCATGCTCAAGGCCAGGATTCAGGGTCGCAGGGCGTCATGGCAGGACACATGAGTTCCAACGGCCAGCCCCCCCGGCCATCGCCTTCCTGTGCGGTCGAACCGACGTATGCAGGCGCGTTGGCGCGCACGCTCGATCTGTTGGCGTTGATCAGCGAGTCGTTCCGTCCGGCCGTGCTCGCCAACGGCTTTGGCCCGGAAAGCATGGTGCTGACCGACCTGATCTCGCGTCACGACTTTCGCATCGAGATCATCTCGCTGGATACCGGCCGACTGCCCGAAGAGACCCACGAACTGGCGCAAAACGCCTTCAAGCGTTACGGGCCGCGGATTCGACTGGTCAACCCTGATCCGGAAGAACTGCAGGCCTGGGTGTACCAGAACGGCCCCAATGCGTTCTACCAGAGCGTCGAGCTGCGCAAGCAGTGCTGCCACATCCGCAAGGTGGCACCGCTGCGGCGGGTTTTGGCAGGCAAGCGCGCCTGGCTCACCGGCCTGCGCCGCGAGCAGGCACCGACCCGGGCCCAGCTTGGCGAACATGCCTGGGACGCCGAGAACGGGATGGACAAGTTCAACCCGATGATCGACTGGACCACGGCCCAGGTCTGGGCCTATATCCACGACCATTCGGTGCCATACAATGCGCTCCACGACAAGGGCTACCCGAGCGTCGGGTGTTCCCCTTGCACGCGCGCCATCTCTGCTGGCGAGGACATCCGCGCCGGACGCTGGTGGTGGGAGCGCGAGGCCGCCAAGGAATGCGGTCTGCACATGAATCCGCTGACTGGGCGCCTGGAGCGCAAGCCCAAGCCGGAGGCCATGGCCGATCCGGTGTCGCAAAACACGTTACCCCAAGATGTCGCGCCCGCGGCGAGGTCCGCCACGGTCGCTTCCCTTCCTGCCGCCACGGCGGTTCACCACACGCAACACATCAGCAACGGGAGCAAGCAAATGAAGGTTCTGGTTCTGGGCGGCGACGGTTTCTGCGGTTGGCCCACCGCGCTGCATCTTTCCGCGCAAGGCCACGACGTGGCGATCATCGACAACCTTTCGCGGCGCAACATCGACATCGAACTGGAGTGCGAGTCGCTCACCCCGATCCGTCCGATGGGCGAGCGCCTGCGCGCGTGGAAGGAAGTCTCCGGCAAGGACATCGCCTTCCACAATTTCGACGTGGCGGTGAACTACCAGCGCCTGCTCGACCTGATCCAGGCCTGGAAGCCCAACGCCATCGTCCACTTCGCCGAGCAGCGCGCCGCGCCGTACTCGATGAAGTCCAGCCGCCACAAGCGCTACACCGTGTCCAACAACCTCAATGCCACCAACAACGTGTTGGCGGCGGTGGTCGAGAGCGGCCAGGACATCCACATCGCCCACTTGGGCACGATGGGCGTGTACGGCTACGGCACCGCCGGGATGAAGATCCCCGAGGGCTACCTGAAGGTGAAGGTCGAGGTCGAGGGCGGTCGTTTGGTGGACAACGAGATTCTGTACCCGGCCAACCCGGGCAGCATCTACCACATGACCAAGACCCAGGACCAGTTGCTGTTCCTGTACTACAACAAGAACGACAAGGTCCGCGTCACCGACCTGCACCAAGGCATCGTGTGGGGCACCCAGACCGCCGAGACCAAGCTCGACGAGCGCCTGATCAACCGCTTCGACTACGACGGTGACTACGGCACCGTGCTCAACCGCTTCCTGATGCAGGCCGCAGTCGGCCACCCGCTGACCGTGCACGGCACCGGCGGCCAGACCCGCGCCTTCATCCACATCCAGGACACCGTCAAGTGCATCCAGCTCGCGCTGGAGAACCCGCCGGAGCCGGGCGAGCGCGTGCAGATCTTCAACCAGATGACCGAATGCCACCGCGTTCGCGACCTGGCCAAGATGATCTCCGACCGCACCGGTGTGAAGATCGACAACGTGCCCAACCCGCGCGTGGAAGCCGACGAGAACGAGCTGTACGTCGCCAACGACCGCTTCCTGCACCTGGGCCTGGAGCCGATCACGCTCAACGACGGTCTGATGGAAGAGGTCACCCAGATCACCCGCAAGTACGCCGACCGCTGCGATCATTCGAAGATTCCATGCGTTTCGTACTGGCGGGCGCCGGCTGGCCAGGCGGTTGCGCCTGCCCAGGCCGCCGCGGCACATGCGGCCGATCGCGAACCGGCCGCATCGGTCTGACTTGCGCGTCCTGAAGCATCAGGTCATTGACCACCAGGGGGGCGCATGAACGGTCGATGCCTGATGCTTGTCGCCGGTGCCATGGGTTTGGCCGCCTGCACCTCGGCCCCGGCGGCGCTGCCCGCAGGGGCCGGCAAGGTGCCGTTCTGGATCGCGATGAGCGATCCAGCCCAGATCGATCGCCAGGCCGCCAGACTGCTGGCGAACCATGCGGTGGCGATCGTGTTGCGGTATCCCCAGGCCGGAACCGGATCGGCGGATTCGCGCGCGCTGGTGGCGCGTCTGCACGAGGCCGCGCCGGGAACGCCGGTCCTGATGTACACCTGGGCCAGCCGTAGCAGCATGGGCAAGAGCGGCTTCGTCGCCAACATGGATTGGGCGAACCGCCAGGGCGGGGCGATGATGCTGCCAAACGTCAAGGGTCGCCCGATGCGCGGCTTTGGCAACGTCCTCGATCCGGACTACCGTGACCGCACCGCATCCAGCATCGCCGCGGCGATGAACCGTGACGGCTTCGACGGCATCGCCATCGACATGGCCATCCGCACCCCGCGCTACCGTCCGGGGCCGCTGGTGCGCCTGTGCCAGCGCGACGAGTCGTTCTGTGGCCGCTACGCGGATGGGATGGATGCGGTGTTCGAGGCCATCCGCGCCCAGCTCGACGGCAAGCCAATCCTCTTCAACGGGCTGTGGAACTTCGGCCCGGGCTCGGTCGCCGATCAGCAGCAATTGCTGGCGCATGCAGACGCCGCGGCGGTGGAGTATTTCGGCGACGATCCGCACGCGTTTCCCGGGACGTTCGCGCATGACGTGCTGCCGTTCTTGTCGGCGATCGCGTCGGCGCCGGCATCGAAGAAGATCTTCGTGTTCGGTCGCGGGTCCTGGGGCTATACCGATTACGCGCAGGACTACGCCTGGCAGCGCTACCTCTATTGCAGCTACCTGCTGGGTGCGAAGCCGAACTCGTATTACAAGTATCACGCCACCTTCCAGCTCGACACGCCGCACGGTCGGACCGGCGGGCTGGCGGTTTACGCCGATTGGGGCGTCGATCCGGGCAGTCCGCGCCATGCCTTCGAGCAGGCCGGCGACGTCTATTCGCGCCAATTCGCGCACGGACTGGTGCTGGTGGCTCCGATCGATGGCAAGGGAGGCACCTACACGTTGGCAACGACGATGTACAGCGCCGATGGCGTGAAGTATCGCGGCAAGGTCGAGCTTGCGGCCGGCGATGGGTTGTTGCTGCTGGATCATGTCCCGGCCCGTCCTGGCGACGAGCATCTGCTGGATTTGGCACTGTTTTCCGACTGGCCTGGGGCCACGGTTTCCGGTCAGGGCAAAGCCACCCAACTCGCGCTTGATGGCGACACGCCGGTCGGCAGTCACGACATGCTGCTCGACCCGGTACGCACGCTGCACCCGCGCGAGCAACTGGAGCTGGACGCCATGCCGGAGTCCTCGTCAAGCCGGATTCAACTCGTCGCCGAGGTCGATGATCCGTCGCGCCAACATGCGTATGCGGTCGTCGATGTGCATGCGCAGGGTGCAAGCCCCGCCGACGGCAGCGCGCTCGGGTTTCGCACCAATTCTTCGGCTCAGGGAGCGATGCCGGTGGTCGCCGGGCCGACGCTGGCCCCGGGCGCCTGGGCGTTGCTCAAGCTGAATGGGCCGGCGGTATTCGCGCACTCCGGCTTGCGGTTCCGGCGCTGGGCTTTCGCGCGCTTCGACGGCGCGATCCGCATCCGGTCCGTGGGCCTGTCCGAATGACTGACGGTGCCCGCGCCATGGTCAAGTGCCGCCTGCCTGATTTCGTCATCATCGGCGCGCAGAAGTCCGCATCCACCTTCGTCCAGGATGCGCTGAGCAGTCATCCGGACATTCGCATGCCCGATGGCGAGACGCGCTTCTTCGAAGACCCGGAATACGGAAGCGGGGACATCCGCGAGCTTGCCGCCTTGTTCGACGGCTGCCGTCAGCGCCTGCTCGGCATCAAGCGACCGGATTACCTTGGCCGAAGCGAGGTGCCTGCGCGGATTCGCGAACATCTTCCCGCGGCCAAGATCGTGGTCGTGCTGCGCAACCCGATCGAGCGCCTGGTTTCGGCCTATTACTACTACATCAACCTCGGCTTCCTGCCCGCGATCGACATCAACGAGGCGATCCCGAAGCTGCTGCAGGGCGATACATTCGGCAATCCGAAAACGGGTGAGTTGCTCGCGTACGGGCGGTATGCAACCCACCTTGAGCGCTACCGCCGGATTTTTCCAGACGATCAGTTGCATGTCCTGTTCCAGGAAGATATCCAGGCCGAGCCCAGGCGGCAGATCGACGATGTTTGCCGCTTCCTGGGTGTCGATCCTGCGGCGATCCGCAGGCTGCCACCGCGGGCCAACACCGGCGTGTACCCGCTGCGACGGCTGCGGTTCCTCGGACTGCGCAATCGCTTCATGTACGATTACCATCCCGTCACCGGCAAGATCATCCGGAAGAAACTCAACCCGGCCCGGCTGTTGCCGGCCGGCGCGATTACCTTGGCGGATCGCTGGCTGCTGGCGCGGATGATCGGCAACGACAAGCCGGTGCTCGATGCAATGGTGCGCGGACGGCTGCTTGACTACTACCGCGATGAAATCGATGGCACTGCGCGGCTCACCGGGCGCGAACTGGCTGCGTGGCGGTGAGGACATGACTGCGAAGACCCTGCTCCGCGGCCTGCGTTTCCGGTTGCGTTCCTCGATTGCCCATGTGCCGGCGCTCTATCTGCCGCTTGCCGACATGCGCCGCCGCGACGCCGACGGCGCGACCATCGTGACCCCGACATCCGAACTGGTCGTCGAGGCCTATCCGCGTTGCGGAAACACGTTCACCGTGGCCGCCTTGCGCATGTGCGAATCGCGACGGCTGGAGATCGCGCACCACACCCACGCACCGGCGCAATTGATCCGTGCCGTGCGCCTGGGCAGGCCGGCGTTGCTGATCATCCGGCAGCCGCGCGATTCGGTACTGTCCTTCGTGATGCGCCATCCGCAGATCAGCATCGAGCTTGGACTGTGGTGGTGGATCCGCTTCCATCGCGCGATTCTCGGATATCTGGATGGCATCACGGTGGCCAGCTTCGAGCAGGTGACGACCGATCTTGGCAAGGTCATCGATACGGTGAACGCCCGTTTCGGCATTGCCCTCCCGCGCTTCGACCACACTCCGGAGAACGTTCAGGCGGTTTTTGCCGCGATCGAGGCGCGCTACAGCCGGCGCTTCGGCGAAGGCAAGGTGGACGAGTCCGGCGTTGCGCGTCCTTCGGCCGATCGTGCGCGCAGGAAGGAAGAACTGTTCGGCGCGTGGGATGCGCCGCGGCTCGCGGTACAGCGCCAACGCGCTGCGAAGCTGTACGCTCGGATCGCCGCATGCACCCTCGTGGGCGATGGTCAAGCCACGGACGCCGGGCCGGTTGCACCAGGTGCGAGCATCCGCGGTGGCGCCCGATGAGTGCGGTTCGAGCCATCGTCGGTGCCTTTGCCGGCAGGTCGCAGTTGCCGCGCGTGCGAACTGACTTGCCCCGGCGATCGTGCCCTCCCGTTTGGCCGTTTGGCGTTCCCGGTCGGATCGGGCCGCCGGCAGGCTCCGTGCAGGCGTTACCCTGCCCGCGGGTCGAGGCAGCGCGGACGACATCCGACCGGATCATGGGATGGCAACGATGAAATCCTTGTTCGACTCGTTGCAGATGCGGCTGCCGATCATCTACATCGCCAGTTTCGCGATCATTGCCACCGAATACTGTTACGACACGGGCATCATCCGGCAGGGCTGGTTCTACTTCGCGCTCGGCTCGGCAGTGGCGATGCTGGCATGCTTCATCGCCTACCTGCGGGCGGGCGTGCATGGGCCCGCCTTCTGGTTCACGTTCGCCTCGGCCTACGTCCTGCTGAGTCCGTTGTTCGCCTATTCCATGGGGTACCAGTTTTTCTCGGAGTCCGGCAGGACGTACCAGACGATCGACATCATGTCCATTCCGGTCCTGGAAGGGGCGCTCGCGACCATGATCCTGGCCGTCACGATGAGCGCGCTTCCGGTCGCTGCCGGCGCGCCGGGCGAATTCGACCTGCGCCTGCGGCTGGGGCCATGGACCAGCGCTGCCTTCCTCGTGTTCAGTTGCGCCGCCATCGTGTTCTTTGCCTGGCTGGCGACACCGGGGCCGATCATCGGCATGGAGACCTACTCGGAAATTCGTGCCGACCGCTACTCGAATGTTCGATTCGCCGGATCCGCGTGGGCGGCATTTTCTGTCCTGGCGGTCTACTTTTACCTCGGGGTCCGGCGCGCCCGCGGCGCGTTCGTGCTGCGGATCCTGTTCGGCTTTTCGATCGCGGTCTCGTTGGGCTGGATGTTCCTGCACGGGCGTCGGTCGGAGCCGTTGGGCTACCTGCTGTTCCTGTTTTGCATACTTTCGAGCGCAAGACGCATGAATCTCCGGCAAGCGGGCACGAAGCTCTGGAAGCTGCCGGATTTCGTGAGCATGAAGACGATCGCGCTGGGTGTCGTGGTGCTGCTGTTTGCCGCCATGGGCTATTTCCGTACCTCGTTGAGCTGGAATTTCGGCAAGGCGGACTTCCTGCAGGCGCCGGGCGGCAGCGGCAACAACCTGCTCGTCTACGTGTCCACGTTCGACATCGCACACCGCGGGGGCTTCGGCATCTACCCGGGCCAGACCTACGTGAACCAGTTGATCGACCTGCCCCCGGAGTTCATGGGCTTCGAGCGCGCCCCCGACGCCTATTCACTGCTGTCCGAAAAGGTGAACCTCGTCGGTGGGCAGTATTGGCTGATGGAACCGGTGATGAACTTCGGTGGCGTCGGCATTTTGCTCTACACTTTGCTCATCGGATGGCTGGGTTCGCTGTCGGTGCGGGCGATCCGAAGGTGTCTGTTCGAGGATGGCAGCCTCCACGGGTTCCTGCAGGGCGGCATCTTTCTGGCCCTGATGTTCCGGATCCTGTGGTACGGGCCAAGCGCGGAAATCAATGGCGCGGTCATGGCGCTGATCGCGGGGATCGGGCTGTTCTTCCTGTCTTTCATGGGCGGCGTGTTTCGCGGCCGCGGACCACGACTCGTCAACGCGAGTTGAATTGGCGGGGCAGGGGGAGACTTTTCCCGCAAATGCTTGTGGGTATTGCAGCGGCGATGCGATCGCCGTTGCCGCAGTCTTGCACAAGGCAATTCAGGAGATCACATGCAGCACGACAGCATTACGTTGGTGACAGGTGGACGCGGTTTCATCGGCACGAATCTGGTGCGGGCGCTCAAGACCACGCGTCAGGTCCGGGTCCTGGACAGCCTGGAGCGTTCCTCGCCCACCGGCTGGTCGGAAGGTGACGTCGATGCGGTGCGTGCGAACATCCTCGACGTCCAGGCGCTGGCGGGTGCGATGGCGGGGGTCGGCACGGTGATCCACCTGGCCGCGTACGGCTCGGTCGTCGAGTCGGTGGCCAATCCCGTGGCGAACTTCCATGCCAATGTCCAGGGCACATTCAACGTGCTGCATGCCGCGTCCACCGCCGGCGTGAAGCGCGTGGTGTTCGCCTCGACCGGTGGGGCGCTGATCGGCGATGCGACGCCGCCGGTCAACGAGCAGTCCCTGCCCAAGCCGATCTCGCCCTACGGTGCCAGCAAACTGTGCGGCGAGGCCTATGCGCACGCCTTTGCGAGGTCGCGCGGGCTGGGCGCGGTGTGCGTGCGTTTCGGCAACGTGTACGGGCCGCACAGCGCGCACAAGAAGGGCGCGGTGACGATGTTCGCCAAGGCACTGCTGCTCGACCAGCCGATCGTCATCTACGGCGACGGTTCGGCATCGCGTGACTACGTCCATGTCGAGGACCTGTGCCGCGGCATCACGGCTGCGGCCGATGCGGAGCTGGCGGGCGGTGAGGTGTTCCATCTGGCCTCCGGGCGCGAGACCACCGTGCTGGAACTTGCGGACATCCTGCGTCGCGCGGCCGGCAAGCCCGATCACCCGATCGAATTCCGTCCCTCGCGCGCCGGTGAGGTTGCACGCAATTTCGCCGCCTACGACCTCGCCAGGTCGGTGCTTGGCTTCGAGCCGCGCCGGCATGTCGAGGAGGGCCTTGCCGAGGTGTGGCGCTGGTTTGCCGACCACCGCGAGACCGTGCTCGGAGCGGAGACCAGCGATTCATGATCCATGTCCTGAGCATCATTCACTACCCGGTGTTCGGCGGTCCGCACAACCGCAACGTGCGCCTGGCCCCCGTGCTTGCCGCCAAGGGCGTGCAGACCACGGTGCTGCTGCCCGATGAGCCCGGCAATGCCCGCGAGCGCCTGCAACATGCCGGCCTGGGTGTGGAGATGCTGCCGTTGCGCCGCCTCCGTGCGACCCGAAGCCTGTCGACTCACTTGCGATTCCTGACCGGATTTCCCGGCGAGATCCGTGCCTTGCGCGCACTGATTCGCCGGCTCCGGATCGACGTGGTGCAGCTCAACGGGCTGGTCAATCCGCACGGCGCGATCGCCGCCCATGCGCTTGGCGTTCCGGTGGTGTGGCAGGTGCTGGATACCTACACGCCGATGGCGCTGCGCAAGATGCTGGCGCCGGTGGTGCGCAAATACGCGGATGTGGTGATGTGCACGGGCAGGCGGGTCGCGCAGGAGCATCCGGGGGTCGCACGCGATCCGGATCGGATGGTGCATTTTTTCCCGCCGGTCGATATCCATCGCTTCGATCGCGATCCGGTCCTGCGTGAAGCCGTGCGCAACAGGCTCGGCATTGGCCCGGACGAACTTGTCGTGGGTACCGTCGGCAACATCAATGCCCAGAAAGGGCACGACCAGTTCATCCGTGCTGCCGCGCAGATGCGGGCGAGCGTGCCAAACGTGAAGTTCCTGCTGCTGGGCGTCACGCACGACAATCACGGGGCCTACATCGAAAGTCTGTGGGAGCTTGCTGCACGATCCGGCCTGGAACTCGGGCGTGACCTGATCCACGCCGATCCGTCCAGCAAGGTCCACGAATACCTGCAGGCGCTGGATGTGTTCTGGATGACGCCGCGGCCCAATTCCGAAGGCATCCCGACGGCGATGGAGGAAGCCATGGCAACGCGGTTGCCGGTGGTGTCCTTCGACGTGGGGTCGATCGGTGAACTGGTCGAAGACGGCCGCTCCGGATTCCTGGTTCATGCGCAGGATCCGGCGCAGGTAGCCGCCTGCACGGTATCGGCGCTGCTCGATGCCGACCGGCGCGCTGCGATGGGCCAGGCCGGACGCGAGTTCGTCGTGGCCAATGCATCGCTGGAGCGTTGCGCGCAGGTGCACGTGGACACCTACGAGCGCGCGATCCGGTTTCGTGCGATGCGTGGGCCGCGCCGCACCAGACCTTCAGTCTGAGGAGACTTTCGCCATGTCCAGATCCGGTCTGCCTGCCAAGGTACGCAAGCTGTTGCGCATCCTCTCGAACCGTTTGTTCGCCAGTGCATTGCGTCGTGGCGCCGCTGCGGGCATCGAACACATGCCGATCCTGCGCCATCTTTCGGTGCGCACGGTGGTGGACGTTGGCGCCAACCGTGGCCAGTTCGCGCTGGCGGTACGGCACTGTTTTCCTGACGCGACGATCTTTTCGTTCGAGCCGTTGCCTGGGCCGGCCACCATTTTTCGCCGCGTTTTTGCTGCAGACACGAGCGTCCACCTGTTCGGCGCCGCCATCGGCCCCGAGACCGGCGAGGCGACCATTCACGTGTCTGCGCGCGACGATTCCTCTTCGCTGTTACCGATCGGTGCCGAGCAGAGCCGCATTTTCCCGGCAACGGCCGAAGCCCGAACCGATACCATCAAGGTCGGACGCCTGGCCGATTTCCTGTTCGGCAGGATGCCGGACCGACGACCGTGAACATCTTGTTCTACGGGCTCAATTACGCGCCGGAAGCCACCGGGACCGGCAAATACACCGGCGAGATGGCAGCATGGTTCGCTGCCCGCGGCCACCATGTGGAAACCATCTGTGGGCTGCCGCATTACCCGGAATGGAAACTGCATGCCAGCCACGCCGACGGCAAGGCGCGGGTGGAGATGGTCGATGGCGTGCGCGTCCAGCGTGCCCCGCACCACGTGCCGGCGGCCGCCACCCTCGGCGCCGCAGCACGCATCCGGATGGAAACCGGGTTCAGTCTTTCGGCCGCGCGCTACTGGTTGCCGCGCCTGTTCGGCCGCAAGCGGCCGGACGTGGTGTTCGCGGTGATGCCGCCGATGCAGATCGGCCTGTGGCCGTTGATCTTCCGCTGGTTGCGCCGCGTACCGTGGGTGCTGCACGTGCAGGATCTGCAGGTGGATGCGGCGATTCGCCTGGGCATGCTCAAGGTTGGTGTGTTCGGACGCGTGCTGTACTGGATCGAGAGCTTCTTCCTGCGCCAGGCCACCCGAACGTCGACGATCACCGAATCGATGCGCGATCGCATCGTGGCCAAGGGCGGAGCGCGGGAACGTGCATGGTTGCTGCCGAATTGGTCGGACGTCCGCACCATTCGCCCCGGTCCGCGGGAAAACGCCTTTCGCGAAGAACTCGGTCTGGCCACCACGGACATCCTCGTGATCTACGCTGGCAACATGGGCGAGAAACAGGGGCTGGAGGTAGTGCTCGAAATTGCCTCGGCGCTGCGCGAGGAACCGAATATCCAGTTCGCCATGGTCGGCGATGGCGCTGCACGCGGCCGCCTGGAACGACGAGCCGGTGAGATGAGCCTGCCAAATCTGCGTTTCCTTCCATTGCAGCCGTTGGCACGGCTGGGCGAGATGCTGGCCGCTGGCGACATCCATCTGGTCGTGCAGCGCCGTGATGCCGCCGACCTGGTGATGCCCTCGAAGCTGACCAATATTCTGGCTGCCGGACGCGCCAGCGTGGCCACCGCGGATCCAGGCACGGCGTTGCACGAGGCGGTGGCGGTCGCCCAGACCGGGCTCGTGGTCGCCCCCGGCGACGTGCCCGCACTGACCGCTGCCGTGCGGCAACTGGCCACCGATGCGCCGCTGCGCCAGGCCTGCGGCCTGCGCGCGCGCGCCTACGCTGAAAAACACCTCGACCGCGATCGCGTGCTGCTCGCGTTCGAACAACAATTGGCCTCTCTCTGCCCATGAGTCTTTCCATGAACAAACGTGCCTTGATCACCGGCGTCACCGGCCAGGACGGCGCCTACCTCGCCGAATTGCTGCTCGCGAAGGGCTACGAGGTGCACGGCATCAAGCGCCGCGCCTCGTCGTTCAACACCGACCGCATCGACCACCTGTACCAGGATCCGCACGCAGCCGACCGCCGGTTCGTGCTCCATTACGGCGACCTGACCGACTCGACCAACCTGATCCGGATCGTGCAGCAGGTGCGCCCGGACGAGATCTACAACCTCGGTGCGCAAAGCCACGTGGCGGTCTCCTTCGAGAGCCCGGAATACACCGCCAACAGCGATGCGATCGGCACCCTGCGCCTGCTCGAAGCGATCCGCATCCTGGGCATGGAGCAGACCACGCGCTTCTACCAGGCATCCACCTCCGAGCTGTTCGGCAAGGTGATGGAGATTCCGCAGAAGGAATCCACCCCGTTCTATCCGCGCTCGCCGTACGGCGTGGCCAAGCTGTATGCGTACTGGATCACGGTGAACTACCGCGAGTCGTACGGCATGTACGCCTGCAACGGCATCCTGTTCAATCACGAATCGCCGCTGCGCGGCGAGACCTTCGTGACCCGCAAGATCACCCGTGCGCTGGCGCGGATCTCGCTCGGCCTGCAGGATCGCCTGTACCTTGGCAACCTCGACTCGCTGCGCGACTGGGGCCACGCCAGGGACTACGTCGAGATGCAATGGATGATGCTGCAGCAGGAGCAACCGGAAGATTTCGTGATTGCCACCGGCGAACAGCATTCGGTGCGCGAGTTCGTCGATCGCGCCGCGCGCGAACTGGGCATCGGCATGGCCTGGGAGGGCAAGGGCGTGGACGAGATCGGTCGCGTGGCCAGCGCGCCTGCGGACTCGCCGCTGCGTGCTGGGCAGGTGGTGGTGTCGGTGGATCCGCGCTACTTCCGCCCGGCCGAGGTCGAGACGCTGCTCGGTGACGCCACACATGCGCGCGAAAAGCTCGGATGGGTGCCGAAGATAGGATTTGCCGAACTGGTTCGGGAGATGGTCGCGAGCGACCTGTCGATCGCCAAGCGCGATGCGCTCGTGCGCGGCGCCGGTTTCCGTACCTTTGCCCACCATGAGTGACGTGCAGCCGGATGATCGGCGTCGTTGCGGCGCCAGCCAACGCAATTGCCTGGAGGACAACCGTGGAGCGTGACGCAAGAATCTTCGTGGCCGGTCATCGCGGCATGGTGGGCGGCGCGATCGTCCGCCGCCTGCAGGCCGAAGGCTGCACCCGGGTGCTGACCGCCGACCGCAAGCAGGTGGACCTGACCCGTCAGGCGGACGTCGAGGCCTGGTTCGCGTCCGAGCGCCCCGAGTACGTGTTCGTGGCGGCCGCCAAGGTGGGTGGCATCCACGCCAACGACACCTACCCGGCGCAGTTCATCCGCGACAATCTGGCCATCCAGACCAATCTGATCCACGCGGCGTGGCAGGCCGGGGTGCGCAAGTTGTGCTTCCTCGGATCCTCCTGCATCTATCCGCGACTGGCACCCCAGCCGATGACCGAGGATGCGTTGCTGACCGGCCCGCTGGAGCCGACCAACGAGTGGTACGCGGTGGCCAAGATCGCCGGCATCAAGATGTGCCAGGCCTACCGGCGCCAGTACGGATTCGACGCAATCAGCCTGATGCCGACCAACCTGTACGGGCCGGGCGACAATTTTTCGTTGGAAAATTCACATGTGTTGCCGGCCCTGATCCGCAAGTTCCATGAGGCCAAGGTCAATGGCGCGGCGGAGGTGGTGATGTGGGGTACCGGCACGCCTCGGCGCGAATTCCTCCATGTGGACGACCTTGCCGAGGCGGTGATTCATCTCATGCGCCACCACAGCGGCGAGGAAATCGTCAACGTGGGGGTGGGCGAGGATGTCAGCATCGGCGATCTGGCGAATATCGTCGCGGAAGTTGTCGGCTTCAGCGGGCAAATCGTCAATGATGCCAGCAAGCCCGATGGCACCCCGCGCAAATTGCTGGACGTGTCGCGCCTGCATGGACTGGGCTGGAAGGCACGCATTCCGTTGCGGGAGGGCATTGCATCGACCTATGTGTGGTTCCTGAGCCACCTGCAGGATGCGCGTTGTTGAGGTCATGGAGTAGCATGGCCGGTAGCGCGGCAAAACGCCGTGGTACCCATCATTGGCGGGCCAAAAGCCGTTACGTGATGGTTCCGGTTTGATCTTGTCAGCGGGTGGGATTGTTGCTACAGTCCGCCCATCCTTGAGACCACGTTCACCCTGAAGGGGAGTGCAGAGCATGAAAATTTTCACCATCGCAGCGATCAGCTTGGTCGCATTGGGCTTGGCTGGCCCGTCCTTCGCGCAGAATGCCGGCGATCAGTCCGGG
The DNA here is from genome assembly GCA_964640525.1 of uncultured Gammaproteobacteria bacterium. Classification (GTDB taxonomy): domain Bacteria; phylum Pseudomonadota; class Gammaproteobacteria; order Xanthomonadales; family Xanthomonadaceae; genus SZAS-103. Next base: position 21,526 of record CAZXGS010000042.1, read on the forward strand.
TCGAGCGACAGCAAGCCTGCTGCCGTCGTGGCGCCGAACGTCGTCGCTGAGGAAGCCGCCGCAGGTGCTGCAGTGGGCGGTGTTTCGACGGCGGTGGTCGTGGGTGGCGTGGTTGTCGGTGCCGCGCTTGTCGTCGCGGGCAGTTCGGGCAATGGCAACAAGATGTCGACCAATCATGGCGGCGGTGGCGGCGGCGGCGGTACCGGCGGCACCGGCGGTACCTGACCTCAGCATCGATGGGACATGTCTCCGGGAGAGCGCCCGTCGAATTGCGACGGGCGTTTTCCTGTGCCTGAAATTCAATGTGCCGTATCCAGAGGCCAATGGAATCCGCAGGATTCGGCAGTCGGGATAGTTTGTTCCAGCGCACATGGCGGAACCTGAAGGGACGCATTTGATGACAACCTTGCGATGGGCGACCGTGGCGGCGATCGCCGCGACGATGTCGGCTTGCGTGCTGGCGCCTGGGCAACACATGGACAGCCGCCAGTTCACCCGCGAGGGCACGGCCGACAGCAGCCATTACCGGCTGGTGCCGATCACCGGCAAGGAAATCGCGATGGAGGCCGCCGGACAAGCGGCCGCTGCCGTGCCCCAGGCCCTGCTCGACTACAAGCCGGAAGCCTACCGGGTCGGGATCGGCGATTCGCTCTACATCACGGTTTGGGATCATCCCGAGCTGACGTCGCCGGCGGGGACCCAGCAGCAGTCCTCCGCCAACGGACGCGTCGTGCGGCCGGATGGGACCCTGTTCTATCCGTACATCGGCCTGATCCATGCGGCGGGAATGACCGTCGAGCAACTGCGCGCCGACCTGTCGCGCAAGCTTGCCAAGTACGTCGAAAAGCCGCAGGTCGACGTCAACATCATCAGCTTCGGTGAACAGCGGGTGACCTTCCGCGGTGCCTTCCTGAAGACCGATCCGCAGCCGATCACCGTGGTGCCGATGACGCTGGCGCAGGCGATGGGCGTGGCGACCGTCAACACCGACAAGGCCGATCTCACCGATGTCGTGCTGACCCGGGACGGGCATGATTACCACCTCGACCTGGACGCGCTCAATCGCACGCCGCATGGCTCGGCCGACATCTGGCTCAAGGCCGGCGACCGCGTGTTTCTGCCGTACAACGACGCCATGGAAGCCTACGTGGTAGGCGAGGTCGTGCACCCGATGGCGGTGCCGTTCAAGACCGGCCGCCTGAACCTGACCCAGGCGATCGGGCGCGCCGGCGGACTCAATCCGCTCACCTCCAAGGGCCGCGCGGTGTACGTGATCCGCGGGGTGGAGAACATGGAGGACGATCCGGCCACCGTCTACCAGCTCGATGCACAGTCGCCCTCGGCGTTCGCACTCGCATCGCATTTCCGCATCCAGGCCAATGACGTGGTGTTCGTCGGGCCAGCGGACATCACCCGCTGGAACCGCTTCCTGGCGCAGTTGATGCCGTTCTCCAACATCATCCAGAATGCGGCCATTGCCAACCGTGATTTCGGCAACAACTGACGGAAGGCGATCGTCGTGAGGCTGACTCTCTGGCGCGCGACGCGTTGGTTTGCCGTTGCGCTGCTGGTCATGCTCGCCGCGTGCTCGGCGGCACGCCGCCAGGACGTGCGCGACATCAGGCAAGTGCTCAAGGGCAAGACGGCCGTTGCGCCAAGCGCAGCCGAGGTTCTGTCCAGGCCGTACTACCAGTTGCAGGTGCGATCGGGCGCCGCCAGCGCGGTCATGATCCTGGGTGGTGTGGAGGGCAGTCGCCTGAACTGGTACGACAGCCGGGGTGGCGCGCTGTTCATCGAACATGGCCAGGTCGTGCGCACGATCGGATTGACGCAGAACCTCGACGACAGCCACTGGCAGTCCGCCAATCCCTTCGCCAGCGGCCTGCAGCACCTGCAATCCCCCTTTGTCGGTGCACGCGTCGTGGACTGGTCACCTGGCTACCGTTATGGCGTGCGCCTGGATGTGACCTTGACCCCGGCGGGCATGGAAGACGTCAGCATCCTTGGCGCCGTACATCGCCTGCGCCGCGTCGATGAGCGGGTCGTCGCATCCGCCGCCGGTTTTTCGGCGGAGAACCACTATTGGGTCGATCCGGACGATGGCCTGGTGTGGAAGAGTCACCAGGTGGTGGCGCCCGGGATCGTGCTCGACACGCTGGCGCTACGTCCGTATCGGGGTGGCGCACGATGAGGCGCATGAACCTCGTCGCCTGCACCGTCCTGGCGCTGTTTGCCGCACGGGCACAGGCACAGGCCCCCGCACCGACGTCCGTCTTTGAAGTCCGCGCAGCGGGTGAAGTCGCGAACCCCGGCGTGCTGTCGTTGGCCGACAAACCCAGGCTTGGAACCCTTGCCCGCGCCGCTGGTGTCAGTCCCGATGCGTATGTGCTTGGCGCGGCGTGGTTGCGGTCGGCCTTGCGTCCGCAGCAGGCCCGCCTCAAGGCCGGCCTGCTCTACGAAATCGGCATGATCGGCAAGCTGGCGCGCGGCAACGACGAACCTGCATTGGTCGAGTTCGCAAGGCGCTGGCGTGGCTGGGTAGAGGCGATGCCGGTGACCGGGCGGGATGTTTCGCTTCCCACGCTCGAACCGCATGCGCTTCGGATCAAGGGCGCGGACAACCGACCCCTTTCCGAAGGCGACACGCTGTATTACCCGCCGCGGCCGCAGACGGTCCGCGTGCTCGGTGCGGTGGTGAAGGAATGCCAGTTGACGCATGTGGGCATGCAGGATGCTGCCGCCTACCTCGGCCAATGCCCGCGTTCGGCACTTGCCGACCCTGACACCCTGTTCGTGATCGAGCCCGACGGCCGAGTGTTCGAGCAGGGCATCGCCTCGTGGAACCGCAGTCCGCCCATGCCGGTGGCGCCGGGCGCGGTATTGCTGGTACCGCTTGCCCGTGGACCCGGTCATCTGGGCGTGAAGGACGGCTTCAATCGCGACCTTGCCGATTTCATCGCCACCCAGCCGCTGAGCTGGTCAGGAAGCGAGCCATGATCGCGGTCGGCCGTGCACATGCAGGCAGTGGGTGCGGATCGAGCGCGCCACGCCGCGGGCCATCCCGCCATCGACGCGTGGCCCTTGCGCTGGCACCGCTGGCGTGGTGCATCGCCGGTGCGCTGCATGCCCAGGTTGCGCCCGGCATGGATTACACGCAGAACGACTTTGGCGAAACCGGCTTGCTGCAGACGCCCACGGCGCGCATGTCCGAGGACGGCGAGGTGGGTGTTTCCTTCAATCGTGTCGAGCCGTACTCGCGCTTCAACGTGTTCGCGCAGCCGTTCGACTGGCTGGAAGCCACGGCGCGCTACACCATCGTCAGCAACCGCCTGTATCCGTTGTCCAAGACGCCGCAGCGCTACAAGGACAAGTCGATCGACGCCAAGATCCGCCTGCTGAGCGAGTCGCGTTACTGGCCGGCCATCGCCGTCGGCGTCCGCGACCTCGCCGGTACCGGCTTGTTCTCCAGCGAATACGTCGTCGGCAGCAAGCGGTTCGGCAATTTCGACGTCAGCCTTGGGCTGGCCTGGGGCTACATGGGCGGGCGCGGCAACCTGCCCAACCCGTTCGGCCTGATCAGCGACAGTTTCGACCATCGGCCCGCCAGCACCGGAATCGGGGCGACCGGCAAATTCACCGCCTCGCGGTACTTCCACGGCCGGACGGCGCTGTTCGGCGGTGTCGAATACCAGACGCCGGTGGAGTGGCTACGCCTGAAAGCCGAACTGGATGGCAACGATTACCAGCACGAGCCGCAAGCCAACAACCAGGTGCAGCGCTGGCCGATCAATCTGGGGGCCCTGTTCCGGGTCAACCACTTCGTCGATCTGAGCCTGGGATACGAGCGTGGCGATACGGTGATGGCCACCGTGACCCTGCACGACAACATCGGCCATCGCGGTGACGCGCCCAAGCCGTTCGATCCCCCGCCAGAGCCGATCCGACCGCTGGACACCGCGCCGGCCGCTGTTGCGCCGACGCAGGCCGCCGCGCCAGACGTGGCGCAGGCCCCGGTTCGCCATTCGACCGCGCAAACCGACTGGAAGGCGGTCAGCGACGTGTTGCTGGCCAATGCCGGGATCCGGGTCGAAAGAATTGCCCAGCGCGGCGCGGAACTATTGGTGTACGGACAACAGGAACGCTTCTACTACGATCCGGAGGGTTTGGGGCGTGCTGCTCGCGTGCTCCACAACCGCCTGGATGCCGGCATCGACTGGATCACGTTTGTGCCGACGGTCTACGGTCTTCCGATCGTCGAAGACAGCGTGCGCCGCTCCCGCCTGGTGGCCTACCTCGACCACGACATCCCGTTGTCGAGACTGCGTCGCAGCGTCGAACAGGACCCGACCGCCGCGCAGGCGGAGCAGGTCCTGTACACCGCGCCGCTCAAGCGCTGGGACTTCTCGATCGGCCCGGGCTACCACCAGATTTTCGGCACGCCGGACAAGCCGCTGGTGTACCAGTTCACCGCCAAGGGCAGTACCACCTTCCACTTCACCCGCAACCTGTGGCTGGACGCCACGGTCGAAGGGAACCTGCTCAACAATTTCGCCGGCACCTCCTACAACCCGCCCAGCCTGTTGCCGCGCGTGCGCACCGATGCGCGCAAGTACCTGGTGAGTTCGGATGTGACGATGCCCAACCTGCAGCTGACCTGGACCCACCAGCTCGGCCCGGACGTGTACGGCATGCTGTATGGCGGCATGCTCGAATCGATGTTCGGCGGTGTGGGCGGCGAATGGCTGTATCGCCCGCTGCACCAGCGCTGGGCGTTCGGCTTCGATGCCAACTTCGTGCGTCAGCGCGGGTTCAAGCAGAATTTCGCCTTCCGCCATTACCAGGTGGCTACCGGGCAGGCGACGTTGTATTACGACACCGGATGGCACGGCCTGCAGACCAACCTGAGCTTCGGTCGCTATCTCGCTGGCGACTGGGGCACCACGCTGGACGTGTCGCGCAAGTTCCACAATGGTGTGCGCATGGGCGCATGGGCGACCTTCACCACCGCAGGCAGCCGCTACGGCGAGGGCAGCTTCGACAAGGGATTCTACGTTTCGGTCCCGTTCGACCTGTTCCTGCCGGTCTCCCGTTCCAGCTCGCAGTACATGTACTGGGAGCCCCTGGTTCGCGACGGCGGCGCCCGCCTGCACAAGTCGTACTACCTGTACGACATGACCATCTACCGCGACAGCGACGTGTTCGACCAGAACGTCGACAAGATCGGACAGTAGCCGCAACCCACCGCGTTCGCGCCAGGCCCTGGCGTGCGGGTCACGCTGCGCTGCTCGCACGCATCCGCAACGCATGCAGACGCCTGTAGGCAGGCTGGCAGGCGGCAACCACCGCCTCGCCGTGCGCAGGAAGCATGACGGTTGCGGGTTGGCGTGGCGGATCGAATCCGCTGGACTGCCATACCTGTGCATACCAGTGGGGCGCCCAAACGCCATCGCTTTCTCGCGGTCCGGTGGGCCAGTGCAGCATGCGCGGGGTGAAGGCGATGTCCAGGTGCGCGCACAACGCGTGCAGGTGTGCTGCCGGATCGGCGAGGAATTCCCGCGCTTCGATCACCAGCGGCGCCTTGCCTGCCGACGCAAGTTGCTCGTACAACGCCACCTGCTGCAGCAGACCGATTTCCTCCGGTGTCACCGTATCTCGTGCCTTCAGGTAGGACGCCACCACCTCGCGCGGATCGCGGATCAGCAGCACGTTGTGCAATGAGGCGATCCAGCCGCAGTCCATCCCCGGCAGCAGGTGATGCGCCATGTGCTTTTGGTACCAGATCGACTTGCCGTCCGGCGTCGGGCCGAGCAGGGCAGCGATCACCCGTTGCGGATCGGTGTCGCCGGCGGCGATCACTTGCTCGCGCATTGGATGGTCCAGTCCGGTCGCCGCCAGATAGGCCGCGTACAGCGGTTCGTCGCTGACCGCGCAGTCGCCGCGATTCTCCCAGGCGCGCATCATCGCGGTGGAGATGTTGCGCGGGCCGCTCCACATGGCGATGCGCAGCGGCGCGCCGGATGCGGGCTTGCGCAAGTGCGCGCTGGCCGGCGCGGCGGCGGGCGAGGGCGCGTTCATGCCAGCCGCATGCCGTTGCGCGCGGCGGCGTCGAATTGGGCGAATTCCTGGTACAGCCCTTGCAGGCGCTCCACCATTGGCCCGCGGCGGCCATCGCCGATCATCCGGCCGTCGATTTCGCGCACCGGCACCACGCCAGCGAAGGTACCGGTGGTGAAGGCCTCGTCGGCGCCGTAGACATCGGTCAGGCTGAAATTGCGCTCGAACGTCGGAATGCCCTCGCGGCGGCAGATGTGCAGCACGTTGGCGCGAGTGATGCCGGCCAGGCAGTAGTCGCCGCTCGAGGTCCACACCTGGCCGCGGCGGACGATGAAGAAGTGGGTGGAGTTGCAGGTGGCCACGAAGCCGTGTGGGTCGAGCATCAGCGCCTCGTCGGCGCCGGCGGCGGTGGCCTGGATGCAGGCGGTGATGCAGTTGAGCTTGCTGTGCGAGTTGAGCTTGGGATCGACCACGTCCGGGTAGCCGCGGCGGACGTGCACGGTGAACAACGTCAGGCCGCGATCGAGCAGTTCCGGGCGCGGGCGCTTGTACTCGGGGATGATCACGATGGTCGCCGGGCCGATGCTGGCGCGCGGATCCTGATAGGGCGAGCGCTTGACGCCGCGGGTGACCATCAGCCGCACATGCACGTGATCGCGCATGTCGTTGGCGGCCAGGGTGTCCATCAGTGCGCGGGTCAGCTCGCGGCGGTCCATGCCGATGTCCAGCGCGATGGCTTTCGCGCCTTCTTGCAGGCGGTCGAGGTGCGCATCGAGAAACACCGGCTGGCCGTCGATAACGCGCAGTCCTTCCCACACGCCATCGCCGAGCACGAAGCCCGAATCGAAAACCGAGACCACCGCCTCGGCGCGCGGCTTGAGCGCGCCGTTTACCCAGATCGCGATGCCGGCGTTGCGCTCATCTTCGACGAAATCGTGGACGCTCTGGGGCATCGGGGTTCTCCTTGGATTGGGTTTTGCCTGGCGCGTCTCCTTCCCCGCTCGCGGGGGAAGGTCGGGATGGGGGCGAATGAAAAGTGAGCGTCGCACGAAGGCCAATTCCCGTACCGGTACGCGCTGCCGGCTCACTCAGTTTTTCGAGGTTTCCTTGAGTTGCTGCCGGCTTCATCATTACACCCAAGCGCGATATCTGCGATGCCGGCAGCAAACTCGATCGACCCGCGACATGGTCTTGATCGCGTGGCGTTCGTCCATCGCCTTGTAGCCTTCGGCCACCTGCGCGATCGGCAGCGCCAGATCGAACCCCATGTCCGGCGCAATCCTGCCTTCGAGCACGCGCTGCATCAAGTCAGGCAGGTAGCGGCGCACCGGCGCGGGACCACCGAGCATGCGTTGCCGCTTGAAGAACGGTTGCTGGCCATCGAAGCTCACGCCGTGCGGCGCGCCGACGTAGCCGATGGTGCCTCCGGGGCGGCACACGCCCATGGCCTGTTCCATCGACTGGCCCATGCCGACGCATTCGAGCACCGACGCGGCGCCGACGCCGTCGGTCATGTCCAGAATGCGGGCAATGCCTTCGGCGCCGCGTTCTTCGATGATGTCGGTGGCGCCGAGTACCCGCGCGCAAGGCGCCTGCGCGCCGGTCATGAATTCACGTTGCACGCACGAGGACTGGAAGCCTGACGTGCAATTCGCGCAGGTGTTGTCGGAAAGGTAGAGCGATCCGACCACGAACTGGCCCGGCTTGGCGGTCTTCACCTCGGCGCCGACCTCGACCACCACGCCGCAATACTTGTGGCCCATGTGCGCCGGGTCGCTCTGCCCGGAAAGGCCGAGGTACGGCTACTGGCCGGAGCCGCAGATGCACGTGGCTGACAGCTTGATGATGGCGTCGGTCGGCTTCTCGATCTTCGGATCGGGCACCCGCGCAAAGCGGACAACGCCGGGTGCGTGCATGACGGTTGCGTACATGGGGTGGACTCCTGTGCGAGTGGTTCGGTGGGTGTTCGTTGGCGGGACGGTCAGTTCGCGACCGTGAAGCGGGTGCCTGCGTGCGCAGGTTTTTCCAGTTCATCCACGATTGCCACTGCGAAGTCTTCGGCGCTGATCGAATCGCCCCGCCGCGCTGGCCGGCTGGCTTTGCGAAAGCCAGCGCGGCGCGGTCCGCGCGAAATCCGGGAGCTTGCTCGAACACGGGGGACGTGCTGACACTGGCCAGCGCCTGCGTTGCATGGTGCAATAACGCCCGAAGCAGGGGTACCGCGCCTGTGGCGCGGTTGAGAGACACCCTTGGAACCTGGCCGTACCCGCGCGAGCGGGAATGCAATCGGCGTAGGGAGACTTCGCGGCGCCGGCTGGCGCAGCCGCAGGCCTCCCTCGCCCCATCCATCCGCACGGCCGCCGTGCGGCCCCAGCGCGGGACGCGCGAGCGAGGAATGCCGATGAACGCGATACCTTCCACCCTGCTGCAACAGGCCGCGCAGTTGTCCGAGGAAGTCGTGCGGCCGATCCCCGGCTCGCGCAAGATCTTCGTCGAAGGCTCGCGCCCGGACCTGCACGTGCCGATGCGCGAGATCGCCCTGCAGACCACGCCGACCGCGTTCGGCGGCGAGGCCAACGCGCCGCTGGCGGTGTACGACACCTCCGGCCCCTACACCGATCCGGACGCCTGCATCGACCTCAACGCCGGCCTGGCGCCGCTGCGCGCGGCGTGGATCGCCGAACGCGATGACAGCCAGTCGCTGGCCGAGTTCAGCTCGCCCTTCACCCGCCGCCACCAGGCCGCGCAGGAGCTGGCCGCGGTGCGCTTCGGCAACATTCCCAAGCCGCGGGTGGCCAGGTCGGGGATGAACGTTTCGCAGATGCACTACGCCCGCCGCGGCATCGTCACCCCGGAGATGGAGTTCATCGCCCTCCGCGAGAACCAGCGCATCGAGGCCGTGCGCGAGGCATCGCTGCTGAAGCAGCATCCGGGCGAGGGCTTCGGCGCGGCGATCCCGAAGGCCATCACCCCCGAGTTCGTGCGCAGCGAAGTCGCCCGCGGCCGCGCCATCATCCCCTGCAACATCAACCACCCCGAGAGCGAGCCGATGATCATCGGCCGCAACTTCCTCACCAAAATCAACGCCAACATCGGC
>CAZXGS010000043.1:0-30554 GCA_964640525.1 uncultured Gammaproteobacteria bacterium
GGCCGGCGTTCATGCGCCCGGCCACCGCCTCGTGGCCGGCCAGGAACAGGATCAGTGCCAGCGCGATCGCGCCGACCATCTGCACCAGCGACGAGGAAATGCCGCGGGTCAGCTCGATCTTCACGTTCAGGCGCAGATTGCGATTGGCCAAACCGTCGTAATGCGCGATCTGGGTGGTGCGAGCGCCGTAGATGCGCACTTCCTGATGGCCGGCCAGGGTCTGCTCGGCCGACTGCGCCATCTGCGCCACACCATCTTGCACGCCGCGATTCAGGCGCCGATAGCGCTTGCTCACCACCCGCATGATGGTGGCGATCAGCGGCGCCATCACCAGCACGCCCAAGGTCACCAGCGCGCTGTTCCAGATCATCACTGCCAGCAGCGAGATCGTGGTCAGGGTGTCGGTGACGATGATCTTGATCGCCTCGGTGCTGGCCTGCGCCACCTGTTCGGTGTCGTAGTTCAGTCGCGACACCAGATGCGGCACCGGAACCTGGTCGAAGGCGGTGCACGGCAAGCGCAGGTACTTGGCGAGCATGGCGTGCCGCAGGTCGCGGACGATGCTGCGGCCGGCACGCGCCATGCCGTAATCGGTGGACAAGGTGGCGAGGCCGCGCAGCAGGAACAGGCCGAGGATGGCCAGCGGCAGCAGCAGGCTCAGATGGCGGTCGCGATTGATGAAGGTCTCGTTCACCACCGGCTTCATCATCGCCGTGAAGGCGCCGGCGGCGGCGGCTTCGAGCACCATGCCGATACCGGCCATCGCCAGCAACGGCCAGTACGGGCGCGCGTAGCCCAGCAGCCGTCGGTAGGTCTGCCAGGGCGACGGCGCGGCGCCGGCGGCCTGGTTCACCGCTTCGTTTCCGGCGCGGTGGCGATGGAGAGCTTCTCGAAGCCGAGCTCGCCCAGCGCCTCCATCGCCGTCACCACCGCCTGATGCTGGGTACGGGCATCGACCGTGAGCACCACCGGCAAGTCGCGACGGCTGCCGGCGGCGCGGGTGATCGCCGCGCGCAGGCTGGCGAGGTCACGGCTGGCGATCTGCTGCTGGCCGACGTAGTAATGGCCCTCGGCGTCGATGGTGATGCTCACCTTCGCCACCTGCTGCGCGCTCTGCGGCGCATTGGCCTGCGGCAGTTGCAGCTTCAGGCCACTATGCCTGTTGAAACTCGTCGTGACGACGAGAAAGATGATCAGGCAGAACACCACGTCGACCAGCGAGACCAGGTTGATCTCGGGCTCGTCCAGCCCCGGGCCGCTGCCGCCGAACTTCACGACTGCACCCCGCGCACCGCCGCCGGCACCACGGCCGGTGCGACGGCAACATCGGACGCGTTCGCCTGCCGATTGGGCTCGGACAAGGTATCGAGCAGGGCCATCGCCTGCTGTTCCATCTCCACCACGTAATCGGCGATGCGCCCGCGCAGGTAACGGTGGAACAGCAGCGCCGGGATCGCCAGGCACAGGCCGCCGGCGGTGGAAATCAGCGCCTGGCCAATGCCGCCGGCGAGCTGGTTGGCATCACCGATGCCCTTTTCGAGGATCTCCAGAAACATCCGGATCATGCCCATCACGGTGCCGAGCAACCCCAGCAGCGGCCCGACCGAGGCGATCGAGCCAAGCATGTTCATGAACCGCTCCATACGATGCACGACGTGGCGGCCGACATCTTCGACGCGTTCCTTGATCTGCTCGCGCGGGCGATCGCGCACGTCCAGCGCCGCCGCCAGCAGCTCGCCCAGCGGCGAGTTCTCGCGCAACGCCTCGATGTGCGCCGGATCGAGCTGGCGCGTCGCCGCCCACTCGCGCACGTCGCGACCCAGCCCCGGCGGCAGCACCGCCTTGCGGCGCAAGGTCCAGAAGCGCTCGACGATGATCGCCAGGGCGACGATCGACAGCACCACGATCGGCAGCATCACCCAGCCGCCGGCTTTCAGAAATTCCAGCACGCGCTCACCTCGGCTCCGCGCCGGCCCCCGAACCGGCTTCGATCGCTAGTCTAGCAGCGTGCCGGCTGCGACTTGGCGAACTCGCCGCACGCCGGCCGCCGCCGCGCGCCTCACGCCGCCCGCGCCGCCTCGATGAAATCCTGGGCAAAGCGCTGCAGCACGCCGCCGGCTTCGTAGATCGTCACTTCCTCGGCGGTGTCGAGGCGGCAGATCACCGGCACTTCCATGCGCTCGCCGTTGCGGCGGTGGACGATCAGGTGCAGCAGCGCGCCGGGGCTGCGCGCCCCGACCACGTCGTAGGTTTCCGTGCCGTCCAGCGCCAGCGTCTTGCGGTTCGTGCCGGGTTGGAACTCCAGCGGCAGCACGCCCATGCCGATCAGGTTGGTGCGATGGATGCGCTCGAAACCCTCGGCGACGATGGCTTCCACGCCCGCCAGGCGCACGCCTTTGGCGGCCCAGTCGCGCGAACTGCCCTGGCCGTAGTCGGCACCGGCGATGATGATCAGCGGCTGCTTGCGATCCATGTACGTCTCGATCGCCTCCCACATGCGCACCACCTGCCCTTCCGGCTCGATGCGTGCCAGCGAGCCTTGCTTCACCGCGCCATCGACCACGGCCATTTCGTTGATGAGTTTCGGGTTGGCGAACGTGGCGCGCTGCGCGGTGAGGTGATCGCCGCGATGGGTCGCGTAGGAATTGAAGTCCTCTTCGGGCAGGCCCATCCTCGCCAGGTATTCGCCGGCGGCGCTGGCGGCCATGATCGCGTTCGACGGCGACAGGTGATCGGTGGTGATGTTGTCGCCGAGCAGGGCCAGCGGACGCATGCCGCGCAGGCTGCGTTCACCGGCGAGCGCGCCTTCCCAGTACGGCGGGCAGCGGATGTAGGTGCTCTGCGCTCGCCATTCGTAAAGCGGTTTCGCGCGCGCGTGCTGCCCGCCGGTGCGCGCGAACATCGGATCGTAGATGCGACGGAACTGCTCGGGCTTCACATGCGCCTTGAGCACCGCGTCGATCTGCGCATCGGCGGGCCACAGATCGGCCAGCCGCACCTCATTGCCTTGCGCGTCGATGCCGAGCACGTCCTTTTCGATGTCGAAGCGCACCGTGCCGGCGATGGCATAGGCGATCACCAACGGCGGCGAGGCGAGGAAGGCCTGCTTCGCGTACGGGTGGATGCGGCCATCGAAATTGCGATTGCCCGACAGCACCGCCGTCGCGTACAGATCGCGTTCGATGACTTCCTTCTGGATCGCCGGATCGAGCGCGCCGCTCATGCCATTGCAGGTGGTGCAGGCGAAACCGACGATGCCGAAGCCGAGCGCTTCCAGTTCGGGCAGCAACCCGGATTCCTGCAAATACAACTCGACCGCTTTCGATCCCGGTGCCAGCGAGGTCTTCACCCACGGCTTGCGCGTCAGCCCACGCGCGTTGGCGTTGCGCGCGAGCAGGCCGGCGGCGATCACGTTGCGCGGGTTCGACGTGTTGGTGCAACTGGTGATTGCGGCGATGATGACCGCGCCATCGGGCATCAGTCCTTGCGCTTGCTCGATGCGACCGGATTGCAGCTTGGCTTCATCGGCGATGCCCTTGGCAGCGAGTTCGTGGGTGGCAACGCGCTTGTGCGGATTCGACGGCCCGGCCATCGTGCGCACCACCGCCGACAAGTCGAACGACAACGTGCGCTCGTAGTTCGCGCCGCGCAGGCTGTCCGACCACAGCCCGAGCTGTTTGGCGTAGGTCTCGACCAGCCGCACCTGCGCCTCGTCACGACCGGTCAGGCGCAGATAGGTCAAGGTCTGTTCGTCGATCGAGAACAGCGCGGCAGTGGCACCGTATTCGGGCGTCATGTTGGAAATCGTGGCGCGATCGCCGAGCGTCAGCGCCGCCGCGCCTTCGCCGAAGAACTCGATGTAGGCACCGACCACCTTCTGGTTGCGCAAGAACTCCGTCAGCGACAGCACGATGTCGGTGGCGGTGATGCCCGGCTGCGGGCGGCCGCGCAGTTCGACGCCGACGATTTCCGGCAGCCGCATCCACGAGGCGCGGCCGAGCATCACGCTCTCGGCTTCCAGCCCGCCGACGCCCACCGCGATCACCCCCAGCGCATCGACGTGCGGCGTGTGGCTGTCGGTGCCGACGCAAGTATCAGGAAACGCCACGCCGTCCTGCACGTAGATCACCGGCGACATCTTCTCCAGATTGATCTGATGCATGATGCCGTTGCCGGCCGGAATCACGTCGACGTTGGCGAAGGCGAGCTTGCACCAGTCGATGAAATGGAAGCGATCGGCGTTGCGACGATCCTCGATCGCGCGATTCTTGGCGAAGGCGTCGCGATCGAAACCGGGCGCTTCCACCGCCAGCGAGTGATCGACGATCAACTGCGTCGGCACCACCGGATTGACCTGCGCCGGGTCGCCGCCCTGTGCCGCGATCGCCTCGCGCAGCCCGGCCAGATCGACCAGCGCGGTCTGACCGAGGATGTCGTGGCAGACCACCCGCGCCGGGAACCACGGAAAATCCAGATCGCGGCGGCGCTCGATCAACTGCGTGAGGTAGGCATCGCGCAGCATAGGATCGGCGCGACGGACGATGTTCTCGGCGTGCACGCGCGAGGTGTAGGGCAGCCCATCCCATGCGCCCGGGGCGATGGCATCGACCGCCGAACGGGCGTCGAAGTAGTCCAGATGGGTGCCGAGCAGCGGCTTGCGGAATGGGGTCGTCATGGCATCGAGGTCAAGGTGGAAGGCATCGGCGACGCGATCGGAATGCGATCGACGCCGGCAAGCGATCGCCCCGCCCCGCGACGCCGCCAAACCGGATCGAGCATCTTGCGCGCATCTGGCAGCACCGACACGACTCGGACGCACCGAGCCAAACCCGCAGACGCGACCGCAACGAACAGCCCGGCATTTTGCCAGAACGGCAACGGCACCGACGCCACTGGCACCACGTTGGTATATGGGCAAAGATGCACGACCAGCACGCACGCCACGCAAACATTGACGCCTGCGCACCCGGCATGGAAAATATGCGATTCCTGCCGGCCGCCGAGCACCCGCCAACGGTGCAAGACCAACCGCGCACCCGCCTGAGGCTCCGACGCGCCCTGCGCCGCCGGCCATCGCGGCGCCGGCGAATACACGAAATGGCTATGTAGCTCAGCCGGTTAGAGCGTGGCACTCATAATGCCGAGGTCGGTGGTTCGAGTCCACCCATAGCCACCATATTTTGTTCCATATATTCAATGACTTACGCCAACCATGCGGGCGGACGTAGTTCCTTGGGACAGGCCTGTGACAGGTTCTGTGACAGTCGTAACTGTCACAGCCTGGACCGCCCAAGCTGTTTTGACCCCAGCACACTGTGGCAAACCGCCATGGCTGCGTAATGCGACCCATGCCGGTACGCGATTCCGGCCCAACTTGGGGGCCGGGCCTCAAGCCGAAAGGTGCAATTGCGCAGTCTGGCCTAGCAGTACCCTCAGTCTCCCCAGTGCAGCCTTGTGGACCTGGGAGATTCTTCCCTTCGTCAAGCCCAGCAGGGCGGCAATGTCCACGAATGCCATGTGCTGGTGATAGTGCAGCGTCACCACCAGCCTTTCCTGCCCGGACAGGCATGAGACGGCGGCGGCCAGGAGCTCATCCATCTCCTGCCTTTCCGCGTTCATGCTGGCGTCGAAGGGGGAAATGAACTGGTCTGCCGCCGCGTTCGAATCCAGCAGGAACCCCAGGCCTAGCCCAATCACGGACTCGACCACCTCTTCCAGAGGATTGTCGCGATCCGGGGCATCGAACGAACTCGCACGGTCCCTCCATCGATGCTGGCTGTCGGGTACCTTGCCGTCGGCGAGGAACAGTCGCAGACCGTTGAACACGGCCCCTCGAACTCTCTGTTTTGCATAGGCAACAAAGTCGATGCCGCGGTCGGGGTCGAACCGGCCCATCGCCTCGAGGAGGCCGATCGTCGCATTCTGCGCGTAGTCGGCCCAGTCCATCTGGGGAACCCGTGCGCGACGATACACGTCGCGCGCCACTGCCCGGGCCCAGGGCACGTACCGAAAGAACAGCCACTGTTGTGCATCGGCGTTGCCGTCCGCGCGATACGCCTCCCAGAGTCGACGTTCCTCGGTCGTTGCCGGATCCATCCGTCTCGACCTACGACCAGTAACTGTTGAGCAAGGCCCGGGACACCAGCACCCAACCGTTGATCAGGATGAACAGGAGGATCTTGACCGGAAGACTGATGGTACTCGGAGGCACCATGATCATGCCCAGAGCCATAAGGATGGCCGCGACCACGATATCCACGAGGAGAAACGGCAAGAAGATGATGAAGCCGATCTGGAATGCGGTGCTCAGCTCGCTGAGCAGGAAGGCTGGCGCGAGCTGGGCGAACTGGATGTCCTCCACGCGCTTGGGCCTGGGCGCATGCGACATATCGAGGACCGCGGCCAGATCCGATTCCCTGGTCTGGCGCACCATGAAATCCCTGAGGGGCACGATGCCGACATCCATCGCAGCCGATGCCGTGATCTTTTCCTGCAGGTAGGGCTGCACGGCTTGCGAATTGATCTGCTCCATCACCGGTGCCATGGAGAAGATGGTAAGGAAGATCGCCAGCGTGACCAGCACACTGTTGGGCGGTGTCTCCGGCAAGCCGAGCGCATGCCTGAGCAGGGACAGGACGATGATGATGCGGGTGAACGATGTCATCCCGATCAGCAGGATCGGCAGCGCCGAAAGCAGGCTAAGCAGGACAAAGGTCCGAATGACGGACGAATAGTCCTGCTTGGCGGCTGTGTCGAGCACCGCCCCGATGGGCGCACTCGACGCCGACGCAGGAGCAGTTGCGGGTGGCGCCTCCCCTGCCGCGGACGGTGCCGCTGAGGCGCCGCGACCGGGAGCCCGCTTCGACGAGCCGGTCGGTGGCGCGGATGTGATCGGCCGGCCCGCTACGGACGAAGGCTTCGTGCCAGTGGTCGATTGCCGGTCAGGATCGGAGGGTACGAGCGACCGATCCGCGGTGGCGGCAGTCGGCGCCGCCAAGATGGATTGTGCGTCAGTGGCGCCGGAAGTCGCGGATTCGGTGCCTTTCGACGCAGCCGAATTGGCGGTGATCGCGGGCAAGGCCTGCGGCGCGGCGGCACGCGCACTCCCGCCAACCAGCTGCCCAAGCGAAAGCAAGATGGCCACTACGGCGAAGCGGATCGTCCTGAGCGACAGGGTCATGGCGTCCGCTCTTGTTCGGCCGACGTCGCGGTCAACGCCACCGGCGAGCTGGATTCAGCAACGAGAAACTCTTGCTTTCCGCTCGCGATGCGGTAGACCGTAGTCCTCCTGCTGATGCGAAGCACTTCCAGCACTACGAGCGAACGTCCGGAAACGCGCGACTTGCCGGCATCGGTCGACCAACGGTCCAGCCATCCCTTGCGACGTGCGAACCAGGCCGAAGCGGCAAACACGCTCAGGACCAGAACCGTGGCGATGAGGATTCCGGATAGCTCGGATGCCGAAGCGATGGACGTATGTCGGAATGGAATCGACGAGTGCATGGAAGCCGATGCCGCCGACGTGGCTGTCCCTGCCGCGAGCACCACAACAGCGCTCATGACAATTCCGTGATCCTGACGCCGAAGTTCTCGTCGACCGCGACAAGTTCCCCGCGCGCAACCGGCTTGTCGTTCAGCAGCAGCGTGACCGGTGCGTCCAAACCCTCGTTCATCGCGAGCACCTCACCCTTCTTGAGCGCGAACAACTGCTCGATGCTGATCGACACGCTGCCGATCTGGGCAGCCAGCGTGACCGGCACATGCCCTACGAGGCTCATATCCTTCTGGACGAGATTGGGGCCACCGGAGGGCCGGGATCCAGCCTCGCGGAGATCAATCGGATTGACGGGGGTCTTGTTCATGAATCCTTTCTCGGAATGGAGGCCTCGATCTGCACGGCACGTCGGTCATCCCGACGCAGGAGGTGGGCGGAGACCACGCGGCGCGCGTCAGGCAACACGAGGTGGAACAGGCTGTTGATCGAGGTGTTCGAGACCAGCACGTCGCCGACGCGCAGCCCCTGCGTATCGGCGAGCTGGCCCGTCCCCAGATCCAGCATCACGTTCAGGATGACGCTTTCGCTTCCCACCGCGATTTCGCCCGGCACGAGCGCGGGCAATGCCGGCTGCGGCGACGGAACCCAGTGTTCGAACAGGGCGCAGTCAAGAATCAGGCGCGCGTCGAACCCTGATCCGGAAAGGGCAAGAAGACCGCATCCGAACCTCGGATCGAGCCGGTCCGGCGAGGGCTCGTCGCTCATTCCGCACTCGACAGGTCCGGCGGCGAGTCCCGCGAACCGGGTCAGCAAGGCCCGGAGTGCACGATGACCGATCCGGGATCCGAGTCTCAGCGGATCACCGCGAGCGGCTCTCGCGAGCAGCCCACCCAACCCGTCGAACTCGCCCGCCGCAGCCCCCAGAAGTATCGAGCCGTTTCGAGACGTCGCTTCCATCCAGCACCGGTCCGTCGGCAGCGATTCACCTTCGTCGAAGAGCCGGAGGGAAAGCAGATCTGGGTCGACGCTCCAGTCGTCCAGCCATGCCTTGAGTTCGGTCCGCAACCGGTCGAACAGGGCTCGCCGACGTGCGGCGTTCTGCCAACGCAATCGCCTGACTCTCATCCGCCGCCACCCTGCGCGTTGTTGTAGAGATCCTCTAGCATCTGGTTGCTGACGGTCATGACGCGCGAACTAGCCTGGTAGCCGCGCTGGATGATGATCATCGTGGCGAATTCCTGGGTCAGGTCGACGTCAGCGAGTTCGAGACTGGCGCCCGCGATGCTGCCGAACAATCCCTGTCCGGGTCGCCCGATCAAGGGTGCCGGCTCCTGGGCACCCGAAATCAGTCGACCTCCGATCAGTTGCAACGCGTTCTCGCTCGGAAACGAAGCCAGCGCGATCTGCGGACCGGTCCTCTTTGCGGACGAGGAATAAGTGAGCTGCAACACGCCGTTGCTGTCGAACGACGAATTCGTGAGAGCCAGCGAGAGATGGCCGTCGGCGGCAGCGGCAACGGCATGCATGCCGAATCCCGGAAAGCCGGTGGAACCATCCGTGGGCGTTGACGAACCGGGAACCCCGAAATTCAGGGTGACCGTCTGGCTCTTGCCTCCGTAGTCATCGGTAAAGTCGAACTGCGCCGGCTTGCCCGCTACCGGCCCACCCTGGGTTGGTTCGTAGGTGATGACACTCGGCAGTCCGCTGTTGGCTATGGTGGCACCCGTCTCGTCCTTGACGGTCACCGTATAGCTGTCGGAAAACTGAGAACCAGGCGGATCGTCGTTGGTCAGCGTGATCGTCCAGGTATGCTCGATGCCGTCGGCGCCGATGATCTTGACCGGTGGGATGTTCACGCTCGACTGCCCAGAACCCAGATCGACATTCCCGGTGATGTTCACACGCGTCGTAGGTTCCGAAGGAAGGGTACGGAAGCTGGTCTCGTCAATGCGTTCCAACGCGCCACCCGAGCCGATCGACATCACCTCGTAGCCGGTGACGCTGTCGGTCAGGATGCCGTCCGCGTTGAAGACGAACTGCCCGGCACGGGTGTAGAACAGGTTGCCGGCGGAATCGCGGAGAATGAAGAAGCCGCCGCCGTTGATCGCCAGATCGGTGGCATTGCCGGTTTGTTCCGTCTTGCCCGGTGCGCTGCGCAAGCCCTCGCCCTTGATTTGGGTACCGTATCCCCCGGCAACGTCCGCGAAGAACGAGTCGCTGCCGCGGAAACCCGGAGTGTTCATGTTCGCTACGTTGTTGCTCACCGTGTCCAGTGCCTGCGAGAACGCGAAGAGTCCGGACAGGCTGTTGTAGATGGCTTGGAACATCGCGTCGACTCCTTAGGGGGTCCCGGTCTGCGTTTGCTGCACCGGCTGGACGATCGAGATCTGGGAAAGTCGCACGCCGGTGATGTCACCGCCGACCGAACCGGTATCGATGGTCAGCGATGGCCCCGAACTGTCGAACGCCACGGAGACGATCGTGCCCGTGGTCGATCCCGTGTCCTGGGTGTCCTGGACCTGGACGACCTTGCCGAGCAAAGCCAGGGCTTGCGCCGAAGAGTTCATCACAAGCAGGCCTTCCGTGTTCTGGCTGGTCTGTGTCGCTTGTTGCAGGTTCGAGAATTCCGCCAGCTGGGCCAGGAATTGCTGGTTGTCGACCGGCTGCAATGGATCCTGGAACTGCAGCTGCGACAGGAACAGCTTGATGAAGTCGTCCTGGTTGATGGAGTTGTTGGCGGTGACGGCCCCACTCTGCGGGTTCAGCACGCTGCCGATGGCGTCTACGGGTACGGACATGATCTCAACCTCGCGGTGGAATTCGGGGTGTGGAAGCGGAATGCCAGATCGGGTGGCCATTGAGGACGATGCGATCTAGCCGGACGCCCTGCTCTTTCGCCAACGCCTGCAACGACTCGACGAGGTCCCGCGCGTTGGCCGGATCCATCCTGAAGTCCCTGACCCAGGCCGTCGAACCGTCCTGGCCGACGCCCGGCAGCCAGCGCAGCAGTCGCGCCTGCCAAGGCGTCGCCATGGCGGTGGACATCCCTTCTCCCGCCGCCTCTTCCGTCGCCACCGCCGCAGCCGCGGGCTTTGCTGGTTCGGAAGCAGCGCCAGTCGGCTCGTTCCACGGCAGCGCATCTCGATCCGGGTCGCTCTCCAGCACCTCGGCGAGCGGGCGCCGCGCTTCCGGCGACGACGACCGCTCCGCCCGGCCGGCCGCGGGCGACTCCGTGACCGCACTCGCCGGCTCTTCTTCGGCCGGCGCGCTCGCCACCAGGTAGGAAAGCCCCGAATTGGCTCGCAGACGCCAGGGCAAGCCGACGAGTTCGACGCTCTCGCTGGCCAGACCGGCATCGACGGACTCGACGACCGGCGCCACGGCGATAGCGGCCGGCGACATGGCACCGCCGCCGGCATGCACACTCAACGTGCCTGGCGTTGGTTGCGACGACGGCCGCCGCTGCCCATCCGGCGTCGATCGGTCCTGCCGCGCATGCTCGCTGGCCTCGTGAGCCAGGAGCAGCGCGCCAAAATCGCGAACGCCGGATTGCGGACTCATGCGCGCCTGCATCGTGCCCTGCTCGGGGGGCGACAGCAGGTGGATGGGGGTGCTAGTCATGGGTCGGCTTCCGGTTGTTCAACCACACGTCGCTGACCGCGTCGAAGACGCGCTTCTCCTGCTCTGATTCCGACCGTGCCGCTTCCTGCCGGCCGCGACGGCTCGACACCCGCGCCGCGCTCACCGCACGGCTCAGCTCCTGTCGCGCGCGTTCGGTCGAAAGCTCGCGCTCCGCGAGTTGCTTCCCGAGCGCATCCGCCCTAGCCATCGCAACCTGCTCCAGCTCCAGGGCCTGACCGTAGGTCGTGAGGTCCAGGGCCACGTCGGGGCTGCCGGGCGACTTCCACTGCCCTATGCGTTCGATGGCCGATGCAGCCGATGCGTGCTCGTCCCGGGCCCGCGACTGGTCCCTCGCCGCGAGCCGCAATGTGTCGTCGGCACGCTCTTCCCGGAAGGCGTTCAGGCGCACCAGTCGTTGAGTCTTGGTCGGTTTGCGGCTCATGACTGCCCCGCGTTGCGCTCGAGGGCGTTGCGCAGCAGGCGGTAGGCTTCGGCGCGGCGGACGGACTCGTCGGGGCGCTGCACGAGGACCGCATCCAGCGCCGGCTTGGCGTCGATTGCCTGGTCAAGCGCGACATTGGCGCCCCGCTGGTGCGCGCCCAGTTCGACGAGATCGCGTGATCCCTCGTAGATCGCCAACAGCCTCCGCACCTCCCTCGACGTGTCCTGTTCGGACGGGCTCGCAAGGTGGGTCATCAGGCGACTGGTGCTGTGAAGCAGATCGATGGACGGATGATGGCCTCGCGCCGCCAGTTCGCGGGACAACACGACGTGGCCGTCGAGGATCGCACGCATGTGGTCGGCGATCGGTTCGTTCATGTCGTCGCCTTCCACAAGCACACTGTAGACCGCCGAGATCGCGCCGCTACCCCTGAGCCGCCCACAGCGCTCCAGCACGCGCGGAAGTGTTGCGAAGACCGAGGGCGTATAGCCGCGGAACGTGGACGGCTCGCCGATGGCGAGGCCAATTTCGCGCTGCGCCATGGCGAACCGCGTCATCGAATCGACCACCAGCAGGACCGACTTGCCCTGGTCGCGGAAGTATTCGGCGATCGCGTGGGCCGCGTGCACCGCGTGGGTGCGCACCAGGGCGGGCTGATCGGCCGTCGCCGCGATCACCACGGCACGCCCGAGCCCATCGGCGCCCAGCGAATTGCGGATGAAGTCACCGACTTCCCGGCCGCGCTCGCCGATGAGAGCCAGCACGATGACGTCCGCATTCACGTGGCGGGCGAGCATCCCCAGCAGGGTACTCTTGCCGACACCGCTGCCCGAAAAAACGCCAATGCGCTGGCCCACGCCCATGGTGAGCATGGTGTCGATCGCACGCACCCCGGTTTCGAGGACCTCAGAGATTTCCTCGCGATCCAGCGGATTGATCGGTTCGCGATACAGCGGATAGTCGAACGTGTCCGCGATCGGCCCTTTGCCGTCGAGCGGTCGGCTGAACGCATCGACAACACGCCCGAGCAGGCCATGGCCCACCGGGATCGCGAGAGTCTTCCCGGTGGCGCGCACCACGCTGTCCGCGGAAATGCCCTGGACCTTGCCGTAGGGCATGAGCAGGATGCGGTCCTGCCTGAAGCCGACGACTTCGGCCTGCACGGGTTCGCTGCCGTCCTCGGGGATCAGTTCGCACAATTCGCCCAGGTGGGCGCTCGGGCCGATCGACTCGATGACCAGGCCGTTGAACGCAACCAGCCGCCCATGGCGGCGCGCCAGGTCAGTCTGCTGGATCGCCGCCACCAGCATGTGGGCCAGGTCGCTCACGACGTCCGCCGATGATCGGCGACGGTCGCCAGCAGCGACTTGCAGAGCGCCTGAAGGCGCACGTCGAGCCCGCTTTCGAACTGGCCGCGTGCGGTGTCCACGACGCACTGGCCTGGAGCGAGCCGCCGGTCGACTTCCATCGGAATTCCGAACTTGATCCCATCCACCAGCGGCAGGTCCGCCTCACTGATGCGCAGCGTCGCCGGCGGATGGCCGTAGTCGTGCACGACACGCCGGCAAAGATCGGTCATCAGGCTGCGGTCAGCGGACTTTTCGCCGAGCAGATGCACGACGGCTGCGAGCGCCACCTCGACGGAATCCTGTTCCGCCATCGCGGCATGCTCGATGATCGCGTTGCGCAGCGACGAGGCCAGATTTTCGAGACGCTCACGTTCCGACCGCAGGCGCCCCAGCGCCACTTCGTGCTCCTGTCGCAGTCGCCCCGCGATCGCTTCCACCTGGCGCGCGACCTCGGACTCGGCATCTCGCTTCCCTTCGGCGAAACCCTGCTCGCGCGCCGCGTCGAAGATCTGCTGCCGTTGCGCACGCAGCACTTCCGCCGGATCCGGCGCGGCTGCAGGCTGCTTGCCCGCGCTCGCCGTCACCTGCCCGAGCAATAGGGATTTTTCGACAGATTCGAGACGGTCGGCGGAAAGGCGACGCATGGTCATGGTTCCTCAGGAGGCGGCGCGGGCCAGCTCGGCTGCTTCGATAAGCAAGGCTTCCCTCAGGCGCGATGGCATGCGCTGGACCTCGTCGAGGTACCCACGCACCTGCCTGGCCTTCGAAACCTCGACGAGCGACAGCAGGAACTTCGTGTCGATCGCGGCACTGGCCGCGAACAGGCGCGCCATCCAGTCCGGCGGCAGCAGCTTGGTCAGCGTCAGGAAGTCCTCGATCGACAGCGACGTCTCCGCCGTCAGCCCCCGCATCTCGGAAGACAGTGCCCGCGTCACCAGATCGCGTCCCTGCCATCCTTTGGCCCTCACGACGGCCATCAGGGGCCGGATCGCTCGCGCCTGATCGGCCGGCAACGCCGAAAGCAACACGTGCTGATCGGTCGCGTCGAGCGAGGCCAGATAGAGCGCCGCCTTGCGCTGCCCCATGGTACTCACGTCGACGTCCCGCCTTCTGCGAGCCAGCTGTGCAGCTTGCTGAGCACTGCCTCGCGTTCTTCCGACCGCAACCTGGGCGGACGTGGGCGCAGGACGACGACCAGACCGGCGCCGACGATGGCACCCAGCAAGCCGGTCAGCGCCAACCAGTAACCTGGGATACCGCCACCGTGCTCTCGACCGTTCGTGGGTCCAACGGAAGCCGGCACCACCGAAACCCCTTCATTCGGACTACCCGCCTGCGTGACCGTGCTGGCAGGCAGGGGCACGTCACCGACCGAGGTGATCTCCAGGCGATCCCCCCGCTTCTCGTCGATCCCGGCAGCGGCGGACACCAGTTCACGAAGGTTCTGCAACTGCGCATCGTCCAGACTCGATGGCACCAGCACGGCCACCGAAATCCTTTCCACCCGGCCGGGCGCACGGGCGACTTCGTCGCGCTCGCTGCCGTGTGCGTAGTCGACGTCTTCCTGCTTCTGGGACGGAGCCACGGCCGGCTTTTCCTTGTCGTCCGCCGGCAAGGAATTTCCGCCCGCACTGCTCGTACGCCGATGCACCAGCAGGCCGTTGCCGTCGGGTCCGTCGCCGAGCAAATGCTCGCTGACATGGTGTTCCTGGTCGAAATTAAGGCGCACATCGACCGAAACGCGGAAGGCTTGGCCGTGGAACACCTGGCCCAGCAGGTCGTTGATCCGCTCGCGTACCCGCGACTCGTAGTTGGCCTGCTCGTCGTTCTGCGCCAGCACTCCGCTTTGCTCGCCGGTGTTCACAGCGCCACCCTGGAGCACGCCACCAGGACCCATCACGACCACGCCGTTGGGCGAGAGTCCATCCACGGCGGACGCAACCAGATTGCGGATGCCACCCACTTGCTGCGGCGTGAGGTTCTGCCCGGGGGACATCGTGACCGCCACCGATGCCTTGGACGAATCGTCCTGGCCGATGAACAGGCCAGGGCGACGGATCGTCAGGTGAACGCGCACCGCCTCCACGCCCGGCAATGCCGAAATGCTGCGCTCGAGTTCACCCTGGAGCGCGCGCTGATAGGTCACCCGCTGGTCGAACTCGGTGACACCGAAATCGGAATGGTCGAACAGCTCGAAACCGACATGTCCCCCGCTGGGAACGCCGGCCGAAACCAGTTTCATCCGCGTGTCGTAGACCTGATCGGCAGGAACTTCGATGCCCGTTCCGCCCTCGGTGAAGCGATAAGGCACCTTCCAGTCCGCCAGCGACTTGGTGATCTCCGCCGCCGCGGACTCGCGCAGGTTCCCGAACAGCAACTGGTAGCGTGGCGTGAACAGCCACCAGAGCGCCACCGTCAGTCCCAGCGCAATCAGCGCCGCCCCGGCGATCAGGCCTGTGCGTGCCGACCTGCTCAGTCCACCCAGGAATTCGTCGAATACGGCCATCTCGTCAGCGCCTTAGAGTTGCATCCGCATGAGTTCCTGATAGGCATCGACGAAGCGGTTGCGCACTTCGACCATGAACATCAGGTCCATCCGGGCCTTTTCCATCGAGATCATCACGTCGTGGACGGCGACGTCCTTGCCCGCAGCCATCGCGCGCAGCTGTTCGTCGGCCGCCTTCAGGCCCGCGTCCACCTTCGAGATGTCATCGCCGAGCATCCGGCCGAAATCGGCACCTGCCGACGGCTGCGGGGCAGCGATCTCGGGAAGGCTCGGCAGGCTGACAGCCCCAACAGGTTCGATCGTCATCAGCGGCTCCCGATTTCGTTGGCCTTCATGGCCATGGCGCGCAGCAGATTGAACGCGCGGACGTTCGCCTCGTATCCCCGGCTGGCGGTCAGCAGCGTCGTCATCTCCTGCACCATGTCGATCGCGGGGTAATGCACCATGCCGTGCGCATCGGCGAACGGCGACGCGGGATCCTGGACGGCTCGCGTCGCGATCGGCACCTGCTGGATCTCGAAGCCGACGCCGCTTTCCAACTGCGCGCCAAAGTCGCTGGAACTACCGACGACCTGGGCCGTCGTCGCCGTCGAATCGGGCGCGATCGGCATGTTGGCGGCGGCGATGTTTCGGCTGGCCGCATCCATGCGCAGGCGCTCGTAACTGAGCCCTGCACGGGTGGCCTCCATGATGGATTCGATGGACATGCTCAGTTTCTCCCGGTGATGGCCAGGCGCATCAGGCCCATGTGGCGATTCAGGGCCTCGGTGAGGGTCTGGTACTGACCACTGGCCGAGGCCATGTTCGCGACCTCGTCGTCAAGCTGGATCGGGCTTCCTGCCGGGTCCACCGATTCGCTCGCCAGCGGTCGGGCCCGGGCGGCCTCCAGTTGTTGCATGAGGTCTCCATCACCCGTCGCCGAGGCCTCGATCGCACTGTCCAGAAGGCTCTGGCTGCTGCCGAAATCCAGCCGCGTGGCCGTCGCCCCCGGCGTATTGGCCGAGGCGATGTTACGGGCGGACACTTCGGCGCGCAGCTGCTGCATGCCCATGGCCAGGCGGACCGCTTCGGTAGTGAGGTCATTTCCGATGCTCATGTCGATTCCTACTGGATGACCAATTCGCCATCGAGGGCGCCGGCCGCCTTGATGGACTGGAGGACGGCTATGACGTCGCGGGTCGGCAGCCGGATGGCGCGCAGCGCTTCCAGCAGGTCGGCCACGGTGGCGCCTTCGGGCACATTCACGACGGGCGCCGGGCCTTCGTGCGCCTTGATGCGCGTATCCGGGACGATGGCGGTCCCGACCTGCGACGTGGGCTGGACGAACACGCCGCCCGGCTGGGAGACGAGGTATTCGGTCGCGATCTCGATGCGCAGGTCGCCCTGCGAAATGCTCACCCGGCCCAGGCGCACGTCGCCGCCGGCCACCACGGTCCCGGTGCGCTCGTTGACCACCACGCGCGACTTGCGCTCCGGGCGCACCATCACGTTCTCGATGCGGGCGATCTCCGCGACCATGTCGGCGGGCGCGGCCGGATAGGACACCGTGATCTTGCCCGCGTCGTCGGCGTGCGCGTCGGCGCCGGGCAACGAGGTCTGCAAGGCCTGCACGACCCGGTTCGCCATCGTGAAGTCGGGGTCGTCGAGCAGGATGCTGAGCTGTCGCCCGTCCCCCGCGAACTGCGCCGGCGGCGCCTGCTCGACCGTGCCGCCGGAAGGAATCACGCCCACCGTCGGGTGGTTCTTCTGCAGCGACGCGGTGGCGCCCTCGAACTGGTAACCGCCCACCGAAATCGAACCCTGCGCGATCGCGTAGATGCGGCCGTCGGGACCCGAGAGCGGGGCGAGCATCAGGGTGCCGCCACTCAGGCTGCGCGCGTCGCCTGCCGACGCCACCTGCACGTCCAGTGGCTGGCCCGGCTCCGCGAACGCCGGCAGCTTGGCGGTGACGATCACCGCCGCGACGTTCCGGCTCGCGAGGTCGTCGATGTTCACGTTGACGCCGTAGGTGCGCAGGGTGTTGGCGACCGACTGCATCGTGGCCCGGTTGCGCGCCGAATCCCCGGAGCCGGAAAGGCCGAACACGAGCCCGTACCCGGTCAGCGGGTTCTCGCGGACCCCGGCGACGCGCGCGATCTCCTTCAGGCGGACGTCTCCCACCGCCTGGGGCGGCACCGGGGTCGCTTGCGCCACGGCGATCGCCAGCACGCAAGACACTGCAAACAAGGACTTCATGGCAGCCCCAGCCAGTTCATGACCCGCGTCACGATGCTGCGCCTTTGCGCCTCGCTCACCACGCCGTGTCCAGACACGGATACATTGGCGTCGGCGATCTGGTTAGACATGATCGTATTGGCGGAGGAGATGTCCTCGCTGCGCACGAGCCCATTGAGCGTGATGCTTTGCTGCTCGCCGTTGATGACCATCAGCTGGCTGCCGGTGACGTGCATGAGGCCACTCGGCTCCACGCCGGTCACGCGCACGGTGATCTGAGCGTTCAGCTGCCCGACGCGCGTGGTCTGCGCGGTGCCGTTGTGCTTGCCATCGAGGTTGATCCCATAGGTGTAGTTTCCATGCAGGTTGGTCAGGCCCGCCGAGGTGGCCGACGATCGCTCGGCGCCGGTCCCTGCCTGGGAAAGCGCGCTGGTCGCCTCGACCACCACGACAGTCAGCACGTCGCCGGTTCGATAGGCGCGCCGATCCGCGGCCGGACCGCGAAAGGTCGCAGGATCGACGAGGCTCTGCGATCCATCATTAGCCCTTGCGGGCACAGGCAACAGGAGGAAACCGGTACACAGCACCGACGCTATCGCCGGTCCGATCCGATAGTCAGTTTTCAATGGACACCTCCTGGTTGGAGACCACGCGTGCGCGCACCGGCTGGGTAGCGTCGGCAGGAAGGACTTCGATCACCTGCCCGATCCTGCCGTCCGACAACACCCGGCCCGACGTCGAGATCCTGATCGGGCCGCTGCTCGAATCGACACGCACCGATTGCTGTGCCTGCACGTCGGGAACGGCCTCGAAGTCCTCCGGCAGCACGGCGTCGCCCGCAAGGACCGCGCGACGCAGGCGCAGCCCTGCCGCATCCTGGATCGAAGGCATCGATGTTCCATGCGTGCGCGCGAGATCGACGCTGCCGGTGCGGGTGTGCACGTCCGATGCCGGCGTCCCTCGCGCGTAGCCAGCGCTGTAGATGCCAGCCTGGACCGGAACGGACACCGCGAACCACGCCATCACCGTCGATACCTTGCGGTCGCCGACGAACACCTGCACCGGCACACCGATCCTGGGTCGCAACCAGGCATCCTGTACGCCAGGGCGCAGTTCGAACGCGGCCGTGTCCTGGAGCAGCAGGTCATCGACGCGGCCTACCGAAGCGAGGCTCACGTCCAGGTGCGCGGCGGTGGCCTTCGCCTGCAACGCATTCCGTGCGGCGGCGATCAGCTGTTCGGCCGGCACGCGCTGGCGGTCTTCCGCCTGGGCAAAAGCGATGAGCGGCAACAAGGCCAGCAGGAAGGCTATCCGTCGCATGGCGTCAACGGCGCAGGTTGTTGATCGTTTCAAGGATCTGGTCGGACGCCTGCAGCACGCGCGCATTCAGCTGGTACGCGCGCTGCGCGACCACGAGGTTGGTCATCTCGTCGATCAGGTCGACATTGGCCATTTCCAACGTGCCCTGCTGCAGCGTGCCGAAACCGGCTTCGCCCGGCTTGCCCAGACTCGCGGCGCCCGACGCTTCCGTCGGTGTGAAGGTATTGTCGGCACCGATCTGCAGGGCGTCGGGTGCTGGGAAGTTGGCGAGCTCGAGCGACGCGATCGTGGTCGGTGTGGTGTCCGTTCCGAGCAGGGCGGTGATGTCGCCGGTCGGCGAAATCACGACGTTCTTCGCGTCGGGCGGGATCTGGATCTTCTGCGAAAGGTGCATGCCATTGACCGACACCAGACTGCCGTCGGTGTCGACGCGGAATTGTCCGGCACGCGTGTAGACCTTGTCGCCCTGCGCATTCTCCAGTTCGAAGAAGCCATTGCCGTTGATCGCCAGGTCGGTCGCATTGTGCGTCTGCCGAAGATCGCCCTCGCTGAAGATCGGCAGCGTCGAAAGCACGCGTGAACCATCGCCCTTGAACCGGTCCTGGGCACCGGTGGCGTCGATCGCGGTGCCGGCGATTTCCGCGAAGTCGACCCGGCTCTTCTTGAAGCCCGGCGTCTGGATGTTGGCGACGTTGTTGGAAATCACGTCGATCTGCGCCTGCTGGCTGCGCAGGCCGGTGGCCGAGATGTAGAGTGCGTCGATCATGTGGTGATAGCTCCTTGGGTTCACTCGCCGAGTCGGTTGATGCCGGTGTCCATGGCCTGGTCGTAGATCGAGATTGCGTGCTGCACCGATTCCACGTGCCGGGTGAGTTCCATTAGCCGGATCGATTCGCCAGCGACATCGACGTTGGAATGCTCGACCGCCCCCTGCAGCACCGAGCCCTTCCAGTCGGCCCATTCGCCGTCGTAGGCATAGCCGCCGTCCACCACGCGCAACCGCGCTGGATCGGCAACATCGACAACGCTCAGCGTTCCTACCGATTTGTCTCCGTCCCAGATCTCGCCGGAGCCGTCGATGCGCACCTTCGTTCCGGGCAGGCTGAGCACGCCGGACGTGCCGAGCACGGCATCGCCGTTGGCGTTCACGAGGCGACCTTCAGCGTCGAGCCTGAAGTTGCCCGCGCGTACCAGTAGCGTGCCCTCTCCGTGCGCGACCTGGAAGAAGCCATGCCCGCGCAGGGCGAGGTCCAGCGCATTGCCGGTCGTCGTCAGCGCTCCGTCCTGCTGATCCAGGGCGACCTGCCGGTCGAGCACGTCCAGCTGCGACTGGAAACTGGCGACCGGGCGCTCGGCGCGGAAGCCCGGCGTGCCGGAATTAGCGATGTTGTTGCTGATCGCGTTGAGCGTGGCGATGTCCGCGCGCAACGACTGGCTGATGTTCTGGATGACGTCGGTCATGGGGACTTCATGCGGCGGCGGTCAGGGAGACGGCGGCGAAGGAGCGGACGACGGCGGTGGGCGGGACTTCATTGAGCCCGAGAACCGTCACGTAGGGCAGAGAGCGCTGCATCACGTTGCGCAACGAGCGACGGATCGGCGAAGGACACAGCAGCACCGGGTGAAGGCTCTTGCCCATCATCGATTCTGACTGGCGCGCGATGTTGCGGATGAATGCGTCCATCTGCGTCATGTCGCCGAACACCGGCCCCTTGGCATCGCCCGCGCGCAGGTTGCCGAGCAGCGTTCGTTCGACGTCCGGCGCCAGGGTGAGCACATGGAGTTCGCCCTTGGGGTCGCTCAGCTTCTGGCAGATCGTCGAGCCGAGCCGCTCGCGCACACGCTCGGCCAGTTCCTCTGGCGCCTTGCTGGTCCTGCCCGCATCGGCAAGGACTTCCAGCACCGATTCCATGTTGCGGATGCTCACCTGTTCGCGCAGCAGCAGCTGCAGGACCTTCTGGACGTCGGAGTAGGTCAGCACGTTCGGCAACAATTCGTCGATCAACGAGCCATTCTGGTCGCGCAGGCGGTTGACCAGCCGTTCGGCCTCGGCGCGAGTGAGCAAGTCCGGGGCATGGCGTTTCACGATCTCGCTGAAATGGGTCATCAGCACGGTATCCGGGTCGACCAGCGTGTACCCTTGCGAACGCGCGTATTGCCGCTGCTCGCGTGCGATCCACGTGGCCGGAAGGCCGTAGGCGGGATCCTTGGCCTCGACGCCTTCCAGCCTCGCACGCCGGCCGCCGGGGTTGATGGCCAGCACCTTGTCGGTACGTAGTTCGCCGTGCCCTGCCCGGTTGCCCTGCACCAGGATCTCGTAACCGCCAGGGGGCAGGTCGGCGCGCGGACCAAGATGCACTTTCGGCAGGATGAAGCCGAAATCCTGCGCGAACTGTCGCCGCAGGTGAGCGATCCTCTCGCTGACATCGGAGTCGGTCGCGAGCAGGGCGGCAGCCAACTCGGGATGCAGGTAGACCTCGACCGGCTCGATGCGCATGATCTGCTGCAGTTCGTCCTGCGGCTTGGCCTTCGCCGCGGCGGGGTCCATGGCGGGCGCGTCCGCACGCTTGCGCGCGGCCAGCAAGGCCATCGCCACCACGGCGACGAGCATGACCAGTACCGGAAGCGCCGGGAATCCCGGGAGTACCAGCATGAGCGCCAATGCCAGCGCCACCACCATCAAGCCGCGGGGATTGGAGAGCATCTGCCGCGGTATCTCGGTGCCCAACTGGGCGTCCGCCGCGGCACGGGTGATGATGATGCCGGTCGCGATCGAGATGATCAGCGACGGAATCTGGGTAACGATGCCATCGCCGATCGTCAGCAGGGTGAATTGCTGGACCGCCTCACCCCACGGCATGCCGAGCTGGGCGATGCCCACCGCCAGGCCGGCAGTGATGTTGATGAGGATGATCACGATGCCGGCGATCGCGTCGCCCTTCACGAACTTGGTCGCGCCGTCCATCGCGCCGTAGAAGCTGGCCTCCTTCTCGATCAGCGCACGACGCCGGCGCGCTTCGTGCTCGTCGATCAGGCCCATGTTCATGTCGGCATCGATGCTCATCTGCTTGCCGGGCATCGAGTCGAGCGTGAAGCGCGCCGCGACCTCGGCGACGCGCTGGGCGCCGTTCGTCACGACCACGTACTGCACCACCACCAGGATCAGGAACACCACGATGCCGACGACATAGTTGCCGCCGACCATGAACGTGCCGATCGCGTTGATCACGCGCCCTGCGTTGGCGCCCTGCAGGATCAGCCGGGTCGCGGAGATGTTCAACGCCAGCCGGAACAGCGTGGTCAGCAGCAGGATCGACGGGAAGGTGGAGAACTTCAGCGGCGTTTCGGTGAAGAACGTCGCCAACAGCACGAGCAGCGACACGGTGATGTTGATCACCAGCAGGAAGTCCAGCAGCGGCGACGGCACCGGCGCGAACAGCACCATCAGGATGCCGATCATCAGCGCGACGAGCGCCAGGTCGCGCTTGCCGGTCCACATCGTGCGCAGCAGCTCGCTCATGCGCGGGCACCCATGGTCGCCTGCTGTTTGCGGCGACCGAACAGCCAGCGGTATACCGGCGCCAGCCGGGTGTACAGCGCCTCCGGAACCGGCGCGTCGAGATCGCAGTCCTTGTAGATCGCACGCGCCAGCGCCGGCGAGCGCAGGATCGGTACGCCATGGCGGGCGCCCACCTCGCGGATGCGGCGACCCACGAAACCGGCGCCCTTGGCCAGCACGACCGGTGCCCGCATGGTGGCCGGGCGGTACTGGACCGCCACCGCCACATGGGTCGGGTTGGTCAGGATGACGTCCGCATCGGCGACCCGTCTCACCGACCTCGCCTTGCGCAACAGCTCGCGGATCAGGCGCTTCTGGCGCGACTTCACTTCCGGGTCGCCGTCGCGGCGCTTGATCTCGTCCCGAAGTTCGCGCCGGCTGGTACGCATCTTGCGCAAGTACTGCCGCCGGGTGCTGATGAGGTCGAACACGGCAACGAAAGCGAGGACCAGCAACACGTACAGGGAGACCCTGGTGAACGTCGATAGGGCGAGCGCAGGCAGGTTCTGCGGATCGCTGGCGGCGACGCGTTCGGTCAGTGGATCCATCCGGCCGAGCACGAACCAGCCGAGCACGCCCAGCAGCCCTAGCTTCAGGCCCAGCTTGGCCAACTCCCACAGCATGCGCGCGGAAAACAGGCGCTTGACCGTCTGGGCGGGATTGAGCCGCTTGAAATCGGGTGTGATCGGATGCGAGGAAAAGATCGGCCCGGTCTGCAGCACGTTCGCCAGGACCGCCACCACCAGCAGGGCGATCGCAAGTGGCGCGAGCGACTGCCACAGCGGGAAATAGGCGGCCCGCAGCCATCCGAAAAGGCCCGGTCCGATCATCGGCCGGTTGCCGGCCAGCACGAGCATATGGGCCGTCGCCCTCGCCAGTGCCGTCATCACGCTGCCGGCGATGACGGTGAAGGTCGCGGCGAAGGCGATCAGCACGGCCGTACCCGTCGCATCGACGCTCTTCATCACCTCGCCGCGCCCGCGCGCTTCCTCGAGACGATGCGAGGTCGGCTGCTCAGTCTTGTCCTGATCTTCGGTCGCCACGGTTCAGGCCCCGATGACGGCAGGCAGGCGCGCGAAAGCGTCCTGGTAGAGCCGTCCGAGCAGCGCGGGCGCGAACCGCAGCGTCATTGCGAGCAGCAACAGCGCCACCAGCACCTTCAGCGGCAACGCGATGAAATAGACGTTGGCTTGAGGCATCGAGCGGGTCGCATAGGCCACGCCCAAGTCGAGCGCGAACAGTCCGAGGATCACCGGCGCCATCACCGCCAGGCCCAGCAGGAAGCTGGCTCCGAGCATGCCCATGAAGCCGTCGACGTCCAGGTGCACGGAGATCCCACCCAGCGGCAGCGCGGACACGCTGGCGGCCATCGCCCGGAACAGCAGCAGGTGCAGGTTCAGGGTGAAGAACAGGACGGTGGCCGCGAGCATCCACACCGTCCCGGTCATCGTCGACTGTTCGTGCTGGCCGCCGGGATTGAACAGGGTCGCGGCACTCAGGCCGGCCTGGAGGTCGGCGACGGCCGCCGACATGGAGAGCGCGGCCTGCGGCAGCATCACCGCCAGCCCGAAGGTGAGGCCGAGCAGCAGTTCGCTCGCGCAGGCCAGCAGCAGTCCCGCCGGCTGGTGCCAGGCCGCCGGGGGCGCCGCCGCGGGCGAAGCGAGCACGGTGAGCCACGCCATCCCGAACAGCAGGGTGATCCGCACCAAGCCCGGTGCCCAGCTCAACGGCGACAGCGCCGGGATGGCGATCACCGGCAAGTAGCGCAGCGACGCGAAGACGAACTGCTCGACGAGGGCCTGGATCGCATCCATGCGCCTACAGCGACCCCGCCGTCTCGAACATCCGCTGCGCGAATTCGATCAGCACCGCCAGCATCCACGAACCCAGGAACACGCAGACCAGTCCCACCACGATCAGCTTGGGCACGAAGGTCAGGGTCATCTCCTGGACCTGGGTGACGACCTGCAGGATCGAGATCAACAGGCCGATCACGAGCGCGGCGATGAGGAACGGCGCGGAAACCTTCACGGCCGTCAGCAGCGCATCGGTCATCAGCCGCATCGCGAAATCCGAATCCATGACGCCTCAGCCCCCGCCTCCGTGTCGGCCGGCGTCGAGACGCTCACGGAGCTTGCGCGAGAACTCGCGCACGTCCATCGGGGCCGGCAAGGAGACCTGACCGATCAGGCCCGTCAGCAGGCGGTTGGCCTCATCCTCGCGGCCGCGGTCCGACAGCAGCAGCGTGCGGGCATACAGCGCGGTGGCGCATTTCGGGTCGAGGCGCAAGGCGACCTTGACCGAGCGCTCCGCCTCGTCCGCGTGCCCTCTCAAGGCAGCGATCAACGCGAGGCCACCGTGCGAATCGGCGAAATTGTCGTCCAGCGCAAACGCGCGCCGGTAGCTGGTCTCGGCCGTATCCACCTGCCCCTGCAAGAGTTGCGCCCAAGCCAACGCGTGCCACGTACCGATGTGGTCAGGCATGGCGACGGTGGCATGCTCAAGTTCGACGGTCGCCGCCGGCAACTCGTTGCGCAGCATCAACAGCTGGCCGAGCCCGGACAGTGCCCGCCCGGAATTCGGATGGCGCTCGAGCCCGCGACGGAAATGGCTTTCCGCCTGTGCCAGGTCCTGCCGCCACAGCGATACCGTGCCGGCGACCAGGAGGGCTTCGTGTTGGTCGGGGTGCCGTTCCAGGCAAGCCAGCGCCACCGGCATGGCGGCGTCCGTCTCGCCGGCATCGAGCAGCGCCAGCGCGCGCAGGCCGAGCGCCGTCGCGTGGCCCGGGGCAAGCTGCAACGCGCGCTCCAGCGCCGCGTGGGCTCGCGGGAAATCGCTGTCCATGAGGGCGACCCGGGCGGCAACGATCGCGCGTTCCGCGTCGATGCCGAACCGCGCCTCGGCGTCCGCGAGCGTCGCCACGGCATCGGCCGTGCGGCGCAGGCACAACTGCGCGAAAGCGAGGTCGTGCCACAGGGCGGCGTTCTCGATGCCCTGCCCGATCAGCTCCTGCAGCGCGTCGCAGGCTTCGCCGTAGCGGCCCAGGACCATGGCGCAGCGGGCGTGGCGGAAGCGCACGCCGGCCGCATTCCGCGCCGTGGAAGGCAGGGCCGCGATGACGGCGTCGGCTTCGATATAGCGCCCCGCTGAAAACAGCGCGTCAACCAAGTCGCACGCCAGCGCGACATTACCCGGATCGGCAGCCAGGAAGCCACGCAGGCGTGTCGCTCGTTCCATCGCATCGCTCATCGAATCGCCTCAGCCACGCACGCGCGAAATCCGTGCGTGCGCGATGACTCGGCAATGCACGACTAAACTCTTCGCGCGTCGCCGGGAAATTAGAGATTGGGAGTCGATTGAAGCCAGATGAAAGTCGTCGGTCGACTGCGAGGTTTCACCCGCAAATCCGTACTTGACTCACCCGGCCAAAATCGGGGCGCAATCCTAGGGCCGGGGTACCTGCCTAGTCAAGGAACGGTCGGTTGATCCCCTGCCCGCGCGGTCCTCAGCCCTTGAGTTCGGCCAGCAGCTTGAGGAATTGCGCTTCGTGCGGGCCATGGCCCTCCAGCGCCCCGGTGATCGCCTCCAGCATCGGCTGCCACTCGGGATGCTCGCGCAGCCCCGGTCCGAATTCCCACAGCAGGATGGCGCGTACCACGCGTGGCCGCACCGCGCGCACCGCTTCGGGGTCGTCGATCGCCACTGCCTGCACGATCTCGGCCAGTTGCTTGCGCAGTACCTTGACGTCACCGCGCGCCGGCAACGGCGCACCCGATGTTTCCGTTCGGCGTGTAGCGGTCTCACCGGCACGCTCGCCACGCCGGCTCATCTCGGCGCGCATCGCCGCGATGATCCCCGAGGCGGAACCGAGCTTGTCGATCGCCATCGCGGCTAGTTGCGCGACTTGCCGTAGCCCGACAGGAACAGGCTCGCGGCGGAGGGAGATGGCGTCGCGGGTGCCGGGGCCGCACCGCCTGCGATGGCCTGAAGCTGGGCGATCACGCGCTGCATGTCGGCGGCGAGCGCAGGAATCTCCTGCGGGCAGGCCAGCCCGGCCTGCAGGTGGGCGATCGCTCCGGCGGCGTCTTCCTGCGATGCCGCCATCAGTCCCCGGGCGTAGTGCGACAGCGCCTGTCCCGGCGGCAACTGCGCCAGCGGCGCGAGGGTCTCCTGCGCGGCCGCCGCGCGCCCCTTGACCAGAAACATCTGGCCGAGCTGGAACCGCGCGACCGGGAAATCCGGAGCCATCGCCACCGTCCGGATGAAGCCTTCCTCGGCTCGATCCATCATCCCCAACTGCGCATGCTCTGCCGCCAGCAAGTAGGTGGCGAACACGTGCCGCGGGTCGCGCTCCAGCAGGGTCTTGAGCAGGCCCACCGCTTCGGCATGGCGGTCATGGTTGATCGCATCCAGGCCAATGCGCAGCAGTTCGTCGTTGTCGAGCTTTTCGTAGGTCATCGGTCGTCCGGGTCGAAATCGCGGGGGATCCTGGCGACGCGTCGCATGGCCCTTCCACCCTCGCCAGCATGGCTCCCGGCGAGGCCATGAGTTTAGCGCGTCGGCACGTCGACCGGTCCCACCCCGCAAACCCGCCGGCACCGCCGCTCCGGCCGAATCCGTCCTGGCTTCGCCATGAACTCCGGCTCACGAGCCCGCATCGCGTCAGCGGCACACGTAAGGCGGCTTGCGGAGTTCGCTCACCATCCATCCACGCGTTCGTTCCTGCCAGGTCGCAAACAGGGTCCAGACACATTTCCCGGCCAGCGGCTGGCCGCCATAGATCGGGGTCTGCGCAGTGACCCACGCCATCTCGCCGTAGCGCATCACCTGGCGGTGCTCGTTGACGTAGCTCGGCTTCACCTCGTGGACGCGTAGCCGCCACTGGAACGCCCGCCGGCCGTCCGGCATGTCGAAGGCATTGGCCGGAGGCCCGAAGTCGAGCGCGACGTCGGCGACGTTGTGGCCGACGTAGGACTTCATCGCGGAGGTGGCGCAGCCGGCCAGGGCGACACACACCAGCACGACGGCGTAAGCAGCCAATACCCTCCAGCGCATCATTTGCCCCCAGCAATCAAGGGCAGCATCCTGAAGGCGCAGGAGCGCTTGCGCAAGCTCGTTGTCCCCGCATGTTCGCTGCTCAGCCAGTCGTCCGATGCCCACCGCACCGCGCTTGCAGTGTCCTGCCTTCGACCCAATTAAGGGCTCGGTCGAATCAAAAGCCTTCGGCCACGTTGCCGGATGTCGGTTCTCGGGCATCAGCTACTGCGCTTACTTGGCAGCTTTCGGCTTACTTGGCGATTCGGGGTAGAACGAATAGCGATACAGCAGCGCCACCTGCTCGCCGCTGCGCCTGAGCATGTAAAAGTGCCCTTTCCACGACATCATCTGACGCTCCCCTGCCGGTCCTGGATCATTGATCAGGTCCGGCAAGTAGGTATTGCTGGCATCGCCGGGATTCGGCAGTTGTCCGGAAAACAACGATGCGAACAGCGTATGCAGATCCGCAATGTCAGCGTGCAGCGCGTCTTTCAACGGGCTGCAGGAATTGGCAGTCCACAACCTGGCGCGTTCGGCCGCCGCATCCGTGGCGACCCAGCCCTTCATTTTCGCTTCCCGCATTCGGTCCATGTGTTCGGCGACCATCGGCGAGACTTTCTTGCGTATGTCGTAGTCGTCGGTCTTGTTCGCCTGGAGGATGAGCGCAGGCGCTTCCGTTGCCGCAAAGCGTGCCTCTTCGGCCGCGACCATACGGTCGATGTCCGTCGACGTCTTGTCCGGATAGGGCAACTTGTCCGAAACGATCACGAATTTGTCGGTCCAGGCTGGCTTCGACTGCCAGCGGCTCGGGGCGTCGGGGATGGCTGCCGAATACGCATGTGCATCGCCTGAGATGATCACGTACGACAGATCGGGTGAAAGGCTGTACGTCAATGCAATGACGTAACGCGCGTCATTGCCGGGAACCACGTCCTCGAGTTTCTGGCCATCGGCCATGATGTGGCCCCGGATGGAAGACGTGGCCGCCCAGGGAACCGGCCGGATCGCACTTTCGACGGCCTTCAGCAGATCGTCGTTCACCGGCAGATCGCAATGGGCCGCATCGAGGACTTCGACGGCCGGCTTCGAGAAGGCTTTTGCGAGGTTCCCTCGCCAAAGCTGCGCAAGCGGACCCTCGGTATACGGCGTGGGTCGGGTCTTGTACCCGGGAATGACGTCGGTCCTGCCGAGGAGCCCGTCGTCGAAAACACTGGGTACAAAAGGCGTTTGCACCCTCAGGTGATCCGTATAGAGGACGATCTCAACGGGAATGCCCTGGAGCGATGAACTGTTCGCCGGGTCGAATCCTGGCTGGTCTCGGGCAGCGGCTGCGGCGACCGTAGACAGTCCCGTGACGAACAGGAAAATGCGAAAGAAATTCACACGCACGAGTCACTCCGAAACGAGCATGCAGGAATTCTACGCATCGAAAACGACTTCGTGCAGAGTTCGTTCGGGTACGGCGAGAAATAGAGGAAGAAAAAGGAAAAAGGGGCAAAAAGAAAAAAGGGCAGAGTTGAATTGCCGTTTGAATTCGTCTGACTTAGAACCGGACCGGGTCGTCAAGCCTGGTGCGTGGCCTGCCCCGTGGTCGGACGACGACGGGACGGTTCAAGGTTCTGGCCACCATCATCTGGAACCACGGATTGCCCAAGGCTCGCTCTTGTTTCAGGTGCGAGCGGATAGCCTGCAGGTCCTCTTCGCTGATGCCTTGCCGCAACCATTCCCTATGCAACTGGCCGCGTAGGACGGGGTCGGAGTGGATGGCCGTGAACACTTCGTGGGGCGTGACGATCGAATCGGCGCGCGCAGCCACGCTCGCGTGCACGCTCGACCACCGATAGTCCTCTGGCGCAAGCACCATGGCGGCGCGTACCGGGTTGAGTTCGATGTATCGATGGACGGTCAGCAGGTAGCTGTCGGAATCGACGACACAGGACTTGAACCGACCTTCCCACAACGTTCCCGTGCGCCCGTGCTTGCGATTGAAAGCAGGCACGTAGCGTTGACCCAACCTGCTCATCGCGACCGATAGCCGTCCCGCCGCCGGAGGCGTCAGCAGCAGATGTACGTGGTTCGTCATCAGCACATAGGCATGCAGGCTTATTCTTTGGTCTTCCAGGACCTCGGCAAGCCACTCGCGGTAGAGCGCGAAATCTTCATCGTCGAGAAACGTCGCCGCGCGGTTCACCCCGCGATGGGTGACGTGGAGCGGCGTACCCGGTGCTTCGAGGCGCGGGCGACGAGGCATGATGCGCAGGACTCTTTGGACTTTGCCCATCGTGCCCAACCGCTGCGCCGGTGACTGTCGGTTACCGCCTCACCCGAACGTAGGAATCGGCTGATTCAAACGGTAATTTACTCTGGCCCCTTTTTTTAGCGGGGCCCCTTTTTTTAGCGGCCGCCGAGCCAGCGCCAGCGAGAGGACGTGCGCCTGGCCGTAGTGATCGCAGCGGCGCATCACGAGTACCGTGAAGCCTACGGTAGCCGCAGGCTGTGGCGTGCCCTGAAGGCTTGTGGCGTCACCTGCGGGCGCCATCGCATGGATCGGTTGCGGAGCGAGCAAGGCCTGTGGACACGTCGCCGTCGTCGCTTCCTGAGAGCGCGTGGCACCTATCAACGCACGCCAGCGGCACCACGACGGATTGAATGGCCCTTCGTTGCAGGCGCACCCGATCGCACCTGGGTCGGTGACATCACGCAGTTGCCGACCGTCGAGGGGCCGTTGCATCTGGCAGCCATCGAGGACGTCTTCAGCCGTCGCGTGGTGGGCTGGGCGATGGACGATCATCAGCGAGCGGATCTGGCCGAACGTGCACTCGAAATGCCGTTGCAACGGCGCCGCCCACGACCCGGACTGATCCTTCATCACGACCGCGGCAACCAATACACCTGCGAGCGCTACCGAGCGAAAGCGGAGAAAGCCAAAACCCTGCTGAGCATGAGCCGACCCGGGATCCCCCGTTGTCACGATAGTTGTCCGCTCGGTTGACCTATCCATCCGAGGGGCG
>CAZXGS010000044.1:0-30411 GCA_964640525.1 uncultured Gammaproteobacteria bacterium
CCCTGCACGCCAACAACGCCAACCAGGCGATGGACCGCATCATCAACTTCTTCCCCGAGGATCGCCGCCGGCAGTTGCTGATGGACCTGTCGATGAACCTCAAGGGCGTGGTCGCCCAGCAGTTGATCCCGACCCCGGACGGCAAGGCGCGGCGGGTGGCGATGGAGATCCTGCTCGGCACCCCGCTGGTGCAGGACTACCTGCGCGACGGCGAGATCCACAAGCTCAAGGACGTGATGAAGGAATCGACGAACCTGGGCATGCGCACCTTCGACCAGAGCCTGTTCGAGCTGTACCAGGCCGGCGAGATCACCTACGAGGACGCGCTGCGCTTCGCCGACTCGCAGAACGAGGTGCGCCTGAAGATCAAGCTGGCCCAGGGCGGCGACGCCCGCAGCCTGGCGGAAGGTCTGGGCGCGGTGGAGCTGGTGTCCACCGAGGACAAGAACCAGTACTGGCGGCGTTGAGGGCCGGGCGCCAGCCCGCGCTGCCGTTCTTTGCCGTGTCGGCCGGCGCGATCGATACCCACGGGTCGCGACGGCCGTGGGTCTTCGCGCGTGGCCAGGCCTGCCTCACGCGGCCGATGGGGGTCGGTCCATGAGCGAGCCGCGGCTGCATGTCGTGTTCATCCACCCCGGGGCGATCGAGGCGCTGGGCGAGGCGATCAAGCCCTACCTGAGCGAAGGCGCGTACGGCAAGCACATCGTTTGCCGCGAGATCGACAGCGGCGGCGCCTTCTTCGCCATGACCATCGAAGGCACCACGGGCGAAGGTCGCAGGGTCGAGTTGCAGGTGATGATCCCGGCCAACATGGTGCAAATGGTGGTGTCCAGCCAGGGCGAGGCGACGTTCGGGTTCCAGGCGGGCTACCAGCCGCCGGTCACCCCACCGGCCAAGCACGAGCCTTCCGTTTCGGCCGCCGGCGGGCGCGCCGCGGTGGTGCCGCCATCGGCAAGCCAGGTCACGGAGGAAGGCAGCGGGCAGCCGCCGATCGAGGGCTGACCCGGCGCTGCCTGGATCGCGCTGCACCAGGGTGCAAGATTTTGGCAGGCGTCTTGGCCTGCGGTGCGCCTTGCAGGACCCACAGGCATGGTGGTGACGATCCACGCCTTGCCATCGCCGCCGCCGCCTGCGGCCCTGCAAAGGACCCAGAAAAAAAGCCGGCACGAGGCCGGCTTGAGGCTCGCGTCGCGCCGACCTTGCGGCCGGCGTGCGCGGATGATTCTTTGAGCTGCGCTTACTTCTTGGAAGCAGCCTTGACGACCTTTTCGGCAACCGTCTTGGCCTGCTCGGTGGCAGCGGCGGTGGCGGCCTCGAACTGGACCTTGGCGATCTGGCCGATGGCCTCGTTGGTCTTCACGGTGGTGCCGAACACTTCCTGGCCGGTGGTCAGGTTGCGCTCCAGGTTCTCGCGCGCGACCTGCACGCTCTTCGGCCACACGGCCTTCAGGGTGTCGAAGTCGCGGGCGTTGGCCAACTCGCCCCAGAAGGCGAACGCGGCGTTGACGTTCTCTTCGATCGCGGCCAACTGCAGGCCGAACACCTTCTCGGCGTTCTCGAGGGCCAGACGGTTGACCTGGGCCGCGGTGTCAGCGAACTGGCGCGACGCGGCGGTGAACTGCTCATTGATTTGCTGATACATGGCGGACTCCATTTTCACCGGACGGGATTGCCCGGTTGTGCGATGCAGCATAAAGGGTTTTTTGCTGCGGCGCAACAAGAAGTCCGAAGATTTTTGAGATATTTTTGATATTCAATAAAAACAATATGTTAGGTGTTCTTCAGCCGCTGTAGCGGCAGCCGGAGGTGCAGGTTTCGTGGACCACGACCGTGGACAGCGCGGGCAGGGAGGGCTTGAGCTGCGTGTGGATCCAGATCGCCAGACACTCGCTGGTCGGGTTCTCCAGGCCCTGGATCTCGTTGAGGTAGTGATGATCCAGTCGCTCGAACAGCGGTGCGAAGGCCGCCTTGACGTCGGCGAAGTCCATCACCCAGCCGCTGTGCGGGTCGGGTTCACCGGCCACATGCAGTTCGATGACGAAGGAATGGCCGTGCAGGCGCGCGCACTTGTGGCCCGGCGGCACGTTCGGCAGGCGATGCGCGGCCTCGATGCGAAAGCTCTTGAAGATTTCCATGGATCTCACCCGCGCTTCAGGCCATCGACGATCACCACGTCGGCAGGCCGCCGCGCGAACAGGCCCACCGTCACCACGCCGGGGATCTGGTTGTATTCGCGCTCGACGGCCAGTGGATCGTCGATGCGCAGGCCGTGGATGTCGAGGATCCAGTTGCCGTTGTCGGTCACCACGCCCTCGCGCCAGACCGGGCGGCCGCCGAGGCGCTGGATTTCCCGCGCCACCGCACTGCGCGCCATCGGAATCACTTCCACCGGCAGCGGGAAGGCGCCGAGCGTGGCGACCTGCTTGCCGGAGTCGATGATGCACACGAAGCGCTCGCTGGCCTGGGCGATGATCTTCTCGCGGGTCAGCGCGCCACCGCCGCCCTTGATCAGGCAGTTGCGCGGATCGCATTCGTCGGCGCCATCCACGTACAGCGCCAGTGGACCGACCGCGTTGAGATCGAACACCGGGATGCCGTGACTGCGCAAGCGTTGCGTGCTCTGCTCGGAACTGGATACCGCGCCGTCGATGCGGCCCTTGATCGCGGCCAGTGCGTCGATGAAGAAGGCGACCGTCGAGCCGGTGCCCACGCCCACAGTCATGCCATCTTCGACGAAAGCCAACGCGGCCTGCGCCGAGCGCTGCTTGAGTGTGTCCTGGTTCATGCCTGCGGCTCCCAGCGTGCCAGCAAGAGGATGGTCTTCCATTGTGCTGCGGTCACCGGCAGCACCGACAGGCGGTTGCCACGTGCGAGCAGGGCGAAATCGTGCAGCCGGCCGGCATGCTCGCGCAAGCTCGCCAGACTGACCGGCCAGGCGAACTTGCCGACGAAGGCCACGTCCACCGCCGACCAGCGCGGCTGCAGCGGGTCGGACTTTGCATCGTGCCAGGGGCTGGAAGCATCGAACTGGGTCGGGTCGGCATACGCCTTGCTGGCCACCCTGGCCACACCGACCACCGCCGGCTGCGCACAACTTGAGTGATAGAACAGCACCCCGTCACCGCCTTGCATCGCGCGCAGATGATTGCGTGCCTGGTAGTTGCGCACGCCGCTCCAAGGCTCGACCCCGACCCGCGCTAGGTCGTCAATGGAAAACGCGTCGGGTTCGGATTTGACCAGCCAGCAGGACATGATGTGTG
This sequence comes from uncultured Gammaproteobacteria bacterium, assembly GCA_964640525.1. Taxonomy (GTDB): domain Bacteria; phylum Pseudomonadota; class Gammaproteobacteria; order Xanthomonadales; family Xanthomonadaceae; genus SZAS-103. The sequence continues at coordinate 3,261 of CAZXGS010000044.1, forward strand.
AGGTTCAGGCGGTGGAGGGGTGGGGGCGCGGGGAACGAATCAGTTCGCGTTCGGTGACGATCGCATCCAGCGGGACATCCCAGGGTTGCGGTATCCAGTCGTGATCCAGCTCCTGGCATGCGAAGCCGACGCCGACCAGCAGCGGTGGTGCGGGGGCGAGCTTGCGGAAAGCGAAGCTGCGGTCGTACCAGCCGCCGCCGGTGCCCAGGCGATCGCCGGCGCGCGTGAAGCCGAGCAGTGGCATCAACACCACGTCGAGCTGTTCCGGGGCCAGGGCTTGGGTGCCGTTTGCAGGCTCGGGGATGCCGAAACGGTTGCTCAGGATCGGCGCGCCGGGTTGCCACGGCGCGAAGCGCAGGCTGCCGGTCGGGTGCAGCACCGGCAGGCAGTAGTGGCTGTCGGCAGGAAGCCGGGTGACCACGCCAAGCAACGGCAGTTCGCCACGCACGGCCCAATACCCGGCGACCTGGCGCGCGCGGGTCACTTCGGGCAACGCCAGCAGCGTGCTCGCCACCGCCATCGCCGACGCGATCCGCGTCCTGGTGTCGATCGCCATGCGGCGGTCACGCAAGTCCTGGCGCAGCGCGCGAAGCGCGTTCACGGCGTGGATTGGCTTGCCAAGGCGTCAAACCTGGTGCGTTGCCCGCGCTGCAGGCCGCGCAGTCGCGTTCGAAAAAAAGCATCCTCCGCCATGACGATGCCCGCGCAACGACCTTGATCCCAGGGATCAGGTGGAAACGGGTCGTGTCGCTTCAGGCTTTCCGCGCGTGGCGGACGTGCGCACCGCTTCATCAGCCGGTTTCCGGGGTCGCATTATGGGACAAGGCAAATGTAGGCGCGTGCTGTCGTTCACGGCAGAGGATGCGATGCGAGTATAGCCGAGCCACTGCGCGGGATGTCAGCGCCGCATGCCACGGCGGCCGGCGCGACGCGCTACCGTGCGGGTGTCGGTGCCCCGGCCAGCAGCCCGTCGAGCTTGCGGTTGAGCTCGCCCAGCGTGCGATCGATCTGCTGCTCGCGTTGCGCGGAGACCTGCCGGCTCTGCACCAGTTCGTGTGCGAGGTTGAGCGCGGCCATCACCGCGATGCGGTCGATCGCCGCCATGCGGTTGCCACCGCGGATGTCGCGCATGCGCTCGTCGAGCAAGTGTGCCGCCGCCACCAGTCCGTCGCGTTCGGCCGGTTCGCACGCGATCAGGTAGTCGCGGTCGAGGATGCGCACGGTCACCGGATCGCTCACGGATTGGGCTCCATCGACTTCAGGCGATGGATCATCGCTTCCACCCGCGAGCGCGCCTGCTCGTTGCGGGTGAGCAGTTGCGCGCGTTCGCCGATCAGGTGCTCCTGGCTCTGCCGCAACAGGCGATTCTCCTCGGCCAGTTGCCGGCACAGCGCCGCCAGCCGCTCGGTCTTGGCCGCCAGCTCCTGCAACTGCTCGATGACATCGCGCTCGCCCATGATCCGGCAACGATAGAGGCGCCTGCGCGGGTGGTCAATACGGCGGCCGTGCCGATTGCCGGTGGCGCGGGCGAGTTCGTGCAATCTTGACCAGGTTGGCTTGCGCGGCGTATCCTGCGCGCCCCTCGAAGGTGTGAGTTTTCAACGCCGACGAAGATGGGTTGAGAGGCTTTGATGTGCAGACGCCCTCACCCTTTGCGCGCTCCCGGTGGGAGCCGGGGGGCGGATGAGTGGGTGGATGGCAGGTGGTGAATCTGCCCTCACCCTTTACCCTCTCCCGGTGGGAGAGGGAAACGTGATGACTGCGCTGCGCGCAGGGGAAGTTTGATTGAAGCGGGGCGGTTAGCTCAGCGGTAGAGCACTGCTTTCACACGGCAGGGGTCACAGGTTCAAGCCCTGTACCGCCCACCACTTCGGAGATGGAAGGCCTGCCTGCACGGCGGGCCTTTCGCTTTTTGGGTCGCCGGGATGCTGCGTACCTTGCGGCGCGCGTCGGCGTGGCTTGAATCGACCGGCTCCAACCCCACATCGGGCTCACGGGCGGTACGTTCCGCCTCTTGTTCGACATCCAGGAGTGAGCCCATGAACACCTATCGTCATGCACAGGCATTGCGCCCGTTGGGCGCGGTCGGATTCAGCGACGAGATGAAGCAGGTCTTCGAGAAGTTCTTCGGCGAGGGCGACGGCGAGTCCAACGTGGTTACCAGCCAGTGGGCGCCGCGCGTGGACATCAAGGAGGAAGCCGAGCGCTTCGTGATCTACGCCGACATCCCCGGGGTGGAGCCGAAGGACATCGAGATCCACATGGACAAGGGCATGCTCACCCTGAAGGGCGAGCGTGTGTCCGAGGCAAACGGCGAGACCGATCGCTTCTCCCGCGTGGAGCGCGTCCACGGCACGTTCTACCGGCGCTTCGCGCTGCCCGACAGCGCCAATGCCGAAGGTATCGCTGCCACCGGCAAGCATGGCGTGCTGGAGATCAGCATCCCGAAGAAGCCCGAGACCACGCCGCGCCGGATCCAGGTGAGCTGACCGGACGCTGCAACAGCGATCAGGCCGCGGCGGTGCTGCATGCGCTGGCCGTGGTTGCGGCACCATGACGGCCTGCGGATGCTTTCGCGGGCCGTCTTCTTTCCTGCGGGGATGCGATGGAGTTCAAGGACTACTACAAGATCCTCGGCGTCGAGCCAGGCGCCGGCGAGGCGGAGATCAAGGCCGCCTACCGCCGGCTCGCGCGCAAGTTGCACCCGGACGTCAGCAAGGAGGCCGGCGCCGAGGAAAAATTCAAGGCCGTCAACGAGGCCTACGAAGTGCTGCGCGATACCGGCAAGCGCGCCGCCTACGACCAGTTGCGAACGCGCGGGTACAAGCCCGGCGAGGAGTTTCGGCCACCGCCGGACTTCGGCAATTGGCAGAATGCGCATGGCGGTCGCGAGTTCCGCTTCGACTTCGGTCAGGACGCCGGACGTGGTGGCGGCTTCAGCGATTTCTTCGAGTCCTTGTTCGGTGGCCGCGGACGCGCGCGGCAGCCCGATGGCTTCGCGCAGGATGTGGGCGAGTTTGGTGGCGAGGGTGGCCAGCCGTTGCGGGCCAAGTTGCTGGTGCCGCTGGAGACCGCCTTTGCCGGCGGCAGCCACCGGATCCAGGTGGATGAGCGCATGCTGGAGGTGAAGATACCCGCCGGCGTGCGGCCCGGGCAGGTGATCCGCCTCGCCGGGCAAGGCGCGAAGGGACGGCGCGGCGCAGGGGACCTGATGCTGGAAATCGACTACGCGCCGCATGCGCAGTTCGAGGTCGATGGCTCCAACATCCTCTACACGCTGGCGCTTTCACCATGGGAAGCGGCGCTGGGTGCGAAAGTGAGCGTGCCCACGCTCGGCGGCGCGGTGGAGATGACGATTCCGGCCAATGCCGACACCGGCATGAAACTGCGCCTGAAGGGTCGCGGCCTGCCAGGCAAGCCTGCGGGCGATCAAATGGTGGTGATCGAGGTCCACACGCCCAGGGCGCAGACCGAGGCGCAGAAGGATCTGTACCGGAAGATGGAAAAGGCGTTCGCGTTCGATCCGCGGCGGGGATAAGCGGCCGGAGGATGGCGGGTCTTGCAGGGCGCGTGCGGGTTTCGTCCACGCCCGTATTCAGGGCTTGGCGCGTCGCGAAAGAAGGTGTCCTTGATCGACGACAGGCGCGGGCTTTCCGGTCAGCCCGAGCAGATGGAAAGGAGCAGGGGGCGCTTCCCGAAGCCTCCGAGGCGGTACTTGTGGCATGGGACGCGCGTTTGCGGCGCGCCCCAAGATAGGCGATTCCCCGGCGCCGTCGCTCGCGCCGGGCGTGTTATGCAGGCCTGCCACGAGGACGCCGCATGTTCCGAATCCTGCCCCTGGCCATTGCGCTCGCCTTCACTTCGTGGGCGGCGCCGGCCGTCGCCGCGCCCTCCGATGACGCAACGGCCGCGGTCGTGGATGCCACCACGCAGTTGCCGCGCACCGCGCGGCCGAGCCACTACGACCTGTCCATCACGCCCGATGCGCAGCATCTGCGCTTTGATGGTGTGGCAGGCATCGACCTGCAGGTTCTGCAGCCTACCGACCGCATCGTGCTCAATGCTCTCGGCCTGACCTTCGGCAAGGTCACCTTGGCGGCATCCGGCGGCAAGGATCCTCTTCCTGCGAAGAACATCGACGTCGATGCGGCAGCGCAGACCGCCACCTTCACCTTCGCCCACACCCTCGTGCCGGGGTCTTACCGGTTGACGATCGATTATTCCGGCGTGATCGGTACCCAGGCCAACGGGCTGTTCGCGATCGACTACGACCATGATGGCAGCCGGCAACGCGCGCTGTACACGCAGTTCGAGAACTCCGATGCGCGCCGCTTCATGCCCGGCTGGGACGAGCCTGCATACAAGAGCACCTTCACCCTGACCGTGGATGTTCCCGGCACGCAGATGGCGGTCAGCAACATGCCCATCGCGCAGGCCACCGATCTCGGGCACGGGCGCAAGCGGGTGCGCTTTGCCACCTCGCCAAAGATGTCCAGCTACCTGCTGTTCTTCGGTCTGGGCGACTTCGAGCGCACCACCACGCAACTCGGCGCTACCCGGATCGGCGTGGTGACGCAGCGCGGGGCCGGTTCCCAGGCGGCGTTCGCGCTGGACTCGGCCAAGCGCATCCTGGCCGAGTACAACGACTACTTCGGCACGCCCTATCCGCTGCCCAAACTCGACAACGTCGCTGCACCCGGCAGCAGCCAGTTTTTCAGCGCGATGGAGAACTGGGGCGCGATCTTCACCTTCGAACACGCGATGCTCATCGACCCGGCGATCGCCACGCAGGCCGACCACGAGCGCGTGTTCGCGACCGAGGCGCACGAGATGGCGCACCAGTGGTTTGGCGATCTGGTGACGATGGGCTGGTGGGACGACATCTGGCTCAACGAGGGCTTTGCCTCGTGGATGGAAGCGCGCACCACGGCACTGATGCATCCGGAATGGAACACCGGGCTGGATGCGGTGGATGCCCGCGATTACGCGATGTCGCGCGATGCGGTGGCGACCACGCACCCGATCGTCCAGCACATCCAGACCGTGGAGCAGGCCAGCCAGGCGTTCGACGCCATCACCTATTCCAAGGGCGAGGCGGTGATCGCCATGCTCGAGGCCTATGTCGGACCGCAGGTGTGGCGCGATGGCGTGCGTGGCTACATGCGCCAGCATGCCTACGGCAATACGACCTCCGACGACCTGTGGCGGGCGATCGAGCAGGCCAGCGGCGAGCCGATCACGACGATCGCGCACGATTTCACCCTGCAGCCTGGCGTGCCGTTGATCCGCGTGGGTGAGGCAAGCTGCACCGCAGGCCACACGGAGCTGACGCTGACCCAGGGCGAGTTCAGCAAGGATCGCCCCGAAAAGGCGCCGCTGGCATGGCAGGTGCCGGTGGTCGCGCGCGTGCTTGGTCAGGCGCCGGCCCACGTGCTGGTGCGTGACGGCCGTGCGCGCATGAGCCTTGCCGGCTGTGGTGCGGTGATCGTCAATGCCGGGCAGACCGGCTACTTCCGCACCCTGTACACGCCCGCGCAAGCCGCGGCACTGCGCAGCCAATTTGCGCGAATTGCACCGATCGACCAGTTGGGCCTGCTCGACGATGCGCGTGCGCTGGGCCTGGCCGGGACGATTCCTGCTGCCGCCTACCTCGACCTTGCGCAGGCGGTGCCCGCCGATGCCGATTCGCAGGTGTGGGGCAACATCGCCGAAACGTTGGAATCCCTGGATGGCTACTACGGCAAGGCGTCGCCGCAGCGTGCGGCCTTTCGGCGCTTCGCCATCGCCCGCCTGCAGCCGGTGCTGGAGCGGATCGGCTGGGATGCGAAGCCGGGCGAGGCCGAGCCGGTGACCGGACTGCGCACGCAGTTGATCTCGACCTTGGCCGGTTTGGGCGATGCGGGCACGATCGCGCAGGCGCACCACCGCTACGCAATGCGTGCGAGCGATCCGGCCGCGCTGCCGGCGGCATTGCGCAAGACGGTGTTCAGCGTGGTCGCGGCGAACGCGGATGCCGCGACCTGGGACGACCTGCACGCGCAGGCGCGGGCCGAACGCACGCAGATGGTCAAGGACCGGCTGTACATGCTGCTGGCCAGCAGCAGGGACCCCGCCCTGGCCAAGCGCGCGCTCGAGTTGGCGCTGACCGACGAACCCGGGGCGACCAACACGGCGATGATGATCTCCGCGGTGTCGCGGCGGCACCCGGACCTGGCGTTCGACTTCGCCACCGCCCACCGTGAACAGGTCGATGCGCGGGTGGACTCGACCTCGCGCAGTCGCTATTACCCGCGGTTGGCCGGCGGTTCGCTGGACCCCGGGATGATCGGGAAACTCAAGGCGTTCGCCGCTGCGCACATCGCGCCAAGTTCACGGCGCGCGGCGGAAACGGCGATGACCGATATCGCGTGGAGGATCGGGGTGCACGCCAAGCGCCTACCTGAAATCGACGCCTGGTTGGCGCAGCACGCAAGTCAGGGCGTGCGCGCAAGACGCAGCTAGGGAAGGTCTGAAGTGCGCCGTCATTGCGAGGAGCGCAGCGACGTGGCAATCCAGAAATATTTGAAAAATCATAAGCATGGATTGCTTCACTGCGTTCGCAATGACGCCATTTCGACTTGTTCAGATGTTCCCTGGGAGGCTCGCAGGGTCATCACCCACAGCAGCTTGCCGCAGCGCGCGGCCTGGATGCGGGAAATGGTCGAGGGCGGATGCGGTCTTGCTGCAACGCCTGCTGGCACTCGGCCTGGCGTGCCGCTGACGCCTCCGCGGCGGCCTGCGCGCCGGGGTCGTTGCGGTTGCTCAGCCAGCCAAGGAATCCCATTGATTCACGAATGCAGGGTTGCCGTGCACGACGCCTGCCGCTACGGTGTGGGGTCTCCCGCTCCTTGAGGAAACTCCATGAACAAGCGGTTGGGCTGGTGGATCGCCGCGGCACTTGCGCTGGTCATGCAGACAACGCCTGCATTTGCCGCTTGCCCACCGGACGGCCACAGCCTGGACGCCCTGAAGCAGCTCAAGGCGCTCAAGTTCCAGACCTCGGATGTGGACGAGCGCAAGACGTTGGCCATCGGCCTGCTCGACTGCACCGGCGATCCGGATCCGGTGCTGCGCGACGACATCGCCTACCAGGCGCTCTCGACGTGGATGCGCGCCGACGCCTTCGACGCCGACACCCTGCGTGCGATGCGCGACACCCTCTACGCCCAACTCGACGGCGACGACCCGGACGGTTTCCGCAAGCCCTACGCGGCACTGGTGCTGTCCGAGGTCGCGCGCACCGACCGCATCAAGCCCTGGATGAGCGAGGAAGAGCGCGCCGCCATGGTGGACAAGGCGACGGCCTACCTGACCTCGGTGGACGATTACCGCGCTTTCGACGACAAGCAAGGCTGGCGGCACGCGGTGGCGCACGGCGCCGACTGGCTGCGCCAGCTCGCGCTGAATCCGGCACTGACCAGGGAGCAGGCCGACGCCATGCGCGCCGCCATTGCCACGCAGGCGGTGCCCGAGGCCGCCCCGATCTACGGCGCCGGCGAGCCCGGACGGCTCGCCCTGCCGATCCTGTACCTCGCCCAGCATGGTTTCTACACCCAGAAGGATTGGGACGACTGGTTCGGCAAGCTGATCAAGCGCATCGGCGATCCGGCGCTGGCCTACAACGACAGCCACTGGCTGGCGCGCCGCCACGACCTGATGGCGTTCCTGCTCAGTCTGTACATCGACGCCGACCAGAACACCGACGCCAACATCCACTTCCTCAAGCCCTCGGTCGTGACCGCGGTCAAACAGGTGCCCTGACCACGGCAGCGGCGGCGACCGGATGCGGATTTTGTGCGCGGGCGCACGCTGGGTCACAATCGGCCCCGGGCATAGTCGAATCACACGATCCACGGGAGAGGCATGGGCAAGGCTGCGACCACCACCCCGGCCGACGCGGGCAACCTGTCTGACCTGCTGGCACGCCTGGCCGCAGCCGACGGTCCGCGCGAGGTCGCCCGGGTGCTGGCCGCACTCGCGGGCCAGCATCCCGGTGCCGAGCCCACGCTAGTGGCATGGACGCTGGACGAGCATGGCCTGCAGTGCGAGCCGGCGATCGAGCCCACGCCAGCGCAACAGGTGCTGGTGGCCGCCGCGCTGGCCAGCGAGGACGGTGCACCGCGCAGCGACCGCCTCCATGCCGCGTTGCGGCTGGAAGATGCCGCCGCCGTCCTGGTGGTGCCGGCGAAGGCGGCAAAGGCCGTGCAGCGCGCGCTGGACAAGGCTTCCACCCCCGTACACATTGCCGCGGTGTGTCTGCGGCGGGCGTTGGACGCGGCGACGCTGGCGCTGGAGCACAAGCGCCTGGCGCATTCCGAGCGCCTGCAGCACGCGCTGTACGCGATCGCCGACCTCGCCAGTTCCGATCGCGCCATGCTCGATCTGCTGCGTGGCGTGCATGCCATCGTCGGCGGGCTGATGTATGCGGAGAACTTCTACATCGTCCTGCACGACCCGGGTGCGCACACGCTGCGCTTCCTGTATTTCGTCGACGTCCAGGACGCCGATCCGCCGGGCAACTACGGCGACGTGCAGATGCGCGACATCGAGCATTCGTTGACCTGGTACCTGCTGCACGACGGCAAGCCGCTGATGGGCAGCGCCGCGCAACTGGCCGCGCAGGTTTCCGGCCCCCTGCGGGTGATCGGCACCGACTCGGCCGACTGGCTGGGCGTGCCGATGCTGCGCGATGGCGCGGCCTGCGGGGCGGTGGTGGTGCAGAGCTACGACGATTCGATCACCTTCACGCCCGAGGATCGGGCGTTGCTGGAGTTCGTCGCCAGCCACATCCTCACCGCCATCGAGCGCAAGCGCAGCAAGGAAGAACTCGAACAGCGCGTGCGCACGCGCACCTTCGAACTGGCCCACGCCAACCGCGTGCTGCAGCTTGGCCGCGCCGAGCACGAGCACGCCGAACGACTGCAGAAGGCGTTGTTCCAGATCGCCGGCCTGGCCACCGCCGACATCAGTCAGGCCGAGTTCTACCGCCAGGCGCACCACGCGATCAGCGAGCTGATGAACGCGCGCAACCTGTTCATCGCGCTGGAGAGCATCGACGGCAAGTTGCTGGATTTCGTCTATTCCATCGACGAGACCGGAGAGCGCTACGAAACCCGGCCGATGGGGTATGGCCTGAGCGAATACGTGCTGCGCACCGGGCCGGTGATCCTCAGCAACGACGACGTGCTGGAGCTGGCACGCAACGGCGAAATCGACCTGGAGGACGTGGGTTCGCTGGCGGTGTGCTGGCTTGGCGTGCCGCTTGCGGTCGGTGACGAGACCATCGGCCTGATCGCGGTGCAGAGCTACGATCCGGAAATCGTGTACGGCCCGGCCGACCAGGAACTGCTGACCTTCGTCGCCTCGCAGGTCGCCAACAGTCTGCAGCGACGCCGCTCGGTGGAAGCGCTGCGCGCCTCCCACACGCAACTGGAGCAACGCGTGGCCGAGCGCACCCGCGAGCTGAGCGCAGAGATCGCCGAGCGCGAGAAGATGCAGGGCCAGCTCAAGCACCAGGTGATGCACGACGCCCTCACCGGGCTGCCCAACCGCAGCTACCTGCTCGACCGCATCGGTCGCGTGCTGCGCAGCTTCAAGCGCGAGAAGAAGGCGCGCTGCGCGCTGTTGTACCTGGACGTGGATCGCTTCAAGGTGATCAACGACAGTCTCGGCCATCTCGCCGGCGACACCGTGCTGAAGGAATTCGCGCGCCGGCTGCAATCGTGCGTGCGCGAGCCGGACATCGTCGGTCGCCTGTCCGGCGACGAATTCGCGATCCTGCTGGAGGACGTGCCGGTTCCCGGCGCGGCGATCCGGATCGCCCAGCGCGTGCTGGAGGAAGTTGGCAAGCCGCTGGTGGCTGCCGGTGAGACCATCGAGCCCTCGACCAGTATCGGCATCGCCATCGGCGACGCCAACTATCAGTTCGCCGACGACCTGGTGCGTGACGCGGACACCGCGATGTACCGCGCCAAGAAATCCGGGCGTCGGCGCTGGGTGATGTTCGACGAGACCCTGCAGGAAAATGCGGTCAACGTGCTGGCGATGGAGATCAAGCTGCGCAGCGCCATGCTGCTGGACCAGTTCGAGCCGTATTTCCAGCCGATCGTGCGCCTGGCCGATGCGGCAGTGGTGGGCTACGAGGCCCTGCTGCGCTGGAACCATCCCACCCGCGGACCGATCGGCCCGGACGCGTTCATGCAGATCGCGATCGACAGCGGCAGCATGGAGGCGATCGACTGGAAGATGTTCGAGAAGACCTGCCGCCTTGCGGGCGAACTCGACCCAAGCCACGATGCCTACGTCACCATCAACGTCTCGCCGCTGCACTTCCGCCGCGGGGACTTCGACGAACGCCTGCAAGAGATCTTGCAGCGCACCCAATGGGCGGCAAACCGACTGCTGGTGGAGTTGACCGAAGGCTCGCTGATTGAACACCCCGACGAGGTTCGCGCCACCCTCGAGCGCCTGCGCGCGTCGGGCATAGGTGCGGCGCTGGACGACTTCGGTACCGGCCATTCCTCGCTGAGCTACCTGCACACCTTCCCGCTGCGCCTGCTCAAGATCGACCGCAGTTTCGTCGCCGCGCTGGACGCCGCCGCGCACGGCCACAGCGCCAAGATCGTCGGTGCGGTGATTGCGCTGGCGCACGCGCTGGAGATGCGGGTGGTCGCCGAGGGCATCGAGACGGACGACCAGCGCCAGGCGCTGCTCGCGCTGGGTTGCGACTACGGCCAGGGTTTCCTGCTCGGCCGCCCGGCGCCGGTCGCGCACTGGACGCGGCAGCGGCAGCCCGTGCACGCGGTTTGAACGATCCCGCTGCATGTCCTGGGCGCGCGCGTGGATGTTTGCAGGAAAAGCGGCAGGAATGCCCAGCCTTTCGGGCCTGCCGCCGGTGCCAGGCGCAACGTGATTGGCAGTTCACGGCGTGGCCTGCCTCGCGCTCGGCCATCCGGCAAGGGAGAATTCTTGCTGGCCCGATGCGATGTCGGGGTGAGCGCTGGCTCGTGAGGCAGCGCCCGCGCCTGCGGGCTACACTGGCCGCGAATGCAGCCATTCCGGCGCCCATGAGTCGATCTGAAGCCCGCCCGGTGACCATGTCCGTCAGCAGCGATGCGTTTTCGCCACGCGACGACACCGGCCGCGACGCCTCGCTGACCTGGATCCTTGCCCATGTCTCGCGCGAGGCGCTGCAGGGCGACGGTCTGGACGAGGTGATGCGGCGCATCGTGGACAGCCTGGTCAGGCACCTGCCGGTGGCGATCGCCAGCATCATCCTGCTCGACGTCGCCGGCGAGAACTTCATCCGCGAGGTATACGCCGGCGAGCTGGATCTGGATCAGCCGCTGGCGCATGCCTGGCCGGTGAGCCAGGGTGCTGCAGGGCGTTGCGCGCGCGCCGGCAAGGCACAATTGATCACCGACGTGGCGAACGATCCGGATTACGTCGCCGGCAATGCCGCGGTGCGCTCGGAATACCTGGTGCCGATCCGCCACCGTGAGCGCTTGCTGGGCGTGCTCAACATCGAGAGCACGCGGTCGGACTTCTTCACCGCCGAGGCCTGCCATGCGTTCGACGCCATTGCCGACCAGATCGCAGGCGCGATCCACCTGGCGCGCGTCGCCGGTGAGCTCGAACTGGCCAACCAGCGCCTGCGCGAGCTGTCGCTGCGCGATGGCTTGACCGGGATCGCCAATCGGCGCTGCTTCGACGAGCGTCTGGCGACCGCGTGGGCGCTGCTGGCGCGTGAAGGAGGCGTGCTGGCCCTGCTGTTGGTGGACGCGGATTGCTTCAAGGACCTCAACGACGCCGGCGGGCATCTGCACGGCGATCAATGCTTGCGCACGCTGGCGGGGATCTGCTCGGAGTTCGCCGAGCGCGAGTCCGACCTTGCGGCGCGCTACGGCGGCGAGGAAATCGTGCTGCTGTTGCCGGGCTGCGAGCTTGACGATGCGCGCAAGATCGCGGAGCGGCTGCGCGCGCGCGTGGAGGCCGCGGCCATGCCGCATCCGCGCTCGACGATTGCACCCTGGCTCACGGTCAGTGTCGGGGTGGGCGGGGTGCGCCCCACCCACGCACTGCGGCCGGACGACCTGATCGGCGCGGCCGATCGTGCGCTCTACGCGGCCAAGGCGTCCGGACGCAACTGCGTGCGTGCCCGTGTCGTCGGCGGCGGCGCGGGCTGAGCGCGCGCGGCGTCTTACGGCCGAAGCTGCAACTGCGCGTGCGGAAAATCGATCGCGATCGCGCGCATCTGCGCCAGTTGCCCGATGCCAAGGATCATCGCCGGGCCATCGTCCAGCCCGAGCGCACGGAAGACCGGCATGTCGGCGAAGCGCACGACGGGTTGCGAGAACGTCACTGCGCCCACCCCGATCCGACCTGCGGTGGCCTGCTCGACCATGCGTTGCTGGCCGAAGCCGTCGGCGAAGGTGCCGCCCGGCGACAGGCGTGCGTCGCCGGGTGGCAGCCCGAGCGCCGCCTGCAGCTTCGGGTTGCCGATGTTGTAGGGCGCCCCGGTGTCCACCAGCGCCTTGGCGGCAACGCCGTCGATGCGCACGTCCACGACCAGGATGCCGTGGTTCAGTTGGCCGTCCAGTGCCGCGAATCCATCCGGGGTGGGCGCGGACGGTCCGATGCTCAGCCGGTGCGCGGCGAGGTCGAGTTCGATTCGGCTGTGGATGAACGGCGCCATACCCAAGATGCCGTCGCCGGACAGGCCCGGCAACAGCGCCATCGACACATTGCGCAGGACGAAGGCGTCGGTGCCGAGTTCGTTCACGTTCGCGGTCTGCGAATCGGCCTGGCCGATGCCGCCGACCACGCGCCGGCCTGCTCCGGTGCGGACGCCAAGGCGGGCGGCCAGTGCCTGCGAGAGCACGATCCCGGTGGCCGCGGTGTCCACCGTGAACGAGAACGGGCCGCGGCCATCGAGCGTGACCTGCGCCTGCAGGCGCCCACTGGCATCCGCGCGCACCGGCATGCTGGCGGTCACCGCGGCCGGGGTGGCTTCTGCTGGCGTGGGCTCGGCCGCCGGCGCAGGACCGGCCTGCAGCAGCAGCGCCAGGCCCAGGGCATTCAGGACGGATGCACGCATGCCGGCCAGTATGGCATTGCGCAGGCGGCTGTCGGCAGGTGCCGTCGATGGGTCGCGCCACGCCGATCGGGCCACGCCAGGCGAGCGTGCCGGGCTTGCGTGCGGGATGGCGCGTGGGGATCATGCCGATCGCAGTTGTCGGCAACGGAGCAGGCATGGGCGCGGCCGCGCACATGATCGCGATCGCGATCCACGGTGGGAAAGGCGATGCGGCGGCCCTGTACGCCACGCGGGTTCCACGACCGGTGCCGGGACCTGGGCAACTGCTGGTGCGGGTGCGCGCCGCCGGCGTGAATCGCCCGGACCTGCTGCAGCGCGAGGGCAAATACCCGCCGCCGCCGGGTGCGCCGGAGACGCTGGGCCTGGAGATCGCAGGGCAGGTCGAGGTCGCGGCCGGGCGCTGGCAGGCAGGCGACCGGGTGTGCGCCCTGCTCGGCGGTGGCGGATACGCGCAATTCGCGGTGGTCGATGCACGCCATGCCCTGCCGATCCCGTTCGAACCCACCGCGGACGGCAGCGATTTCGTGCGGGCCGCCGCACTGCCGGAAACCGTGTTCACCGTGTTCGCCAACGTGTTCGAGCACGGCGCGCTGAAGCCCGGGGAAACCTTGCTGGTGCACGGGGCAACCTCCGGCATCGGCGTGGCCGCGATCCAGATGGCCAAGGCGGCCGGAGCGCGGGTGATCGCCACCGCACGCGGCGCCGGCAAGGCCGCGGCGGCACGCAGGCTCGGTGCCGACATTGCGGTGGATGCCAGCAGCGAGGATTTCGGCGCCATCGCGTGTTCCGCGGGCGGCATCGATGTGGCGCTGGACATGGTCGGCGCGCCTTGCCTGCAGCCGACCCTGCACGCCCTCAACACCGGGGGCCGCATCGTCTACATCGCCGCCCAGGGCGGGGGTGAGTTGCACCTGCCGGTGTGGACGTTGATGCGCAAGCGCGCGGTGATCACCGGCTCGACCCTGCGGCCGCGCGACGCCGACGAGAAGGCCAGGCTGGCGACGGCGGTGGAGCAGGTGGTGTGGCCGTGGATCCGGGCCGGTCGGGTCACCGCGGTGGTGGATCGCACCTTCGGACTGGCCGACGCGGCGCAGGCGCACCGCTGGATCGAGCAGGGGCGGCATGTCGGCAAGGTCGTGCTGACGGTCCCGCAGGAGCCTTCGACCCCGCCGCCGGCTTGACCGACCTTCCCGTTCAAGACACGGCAGGATCCGGATCCCGCGCGTGGTCCAGGCGCAGGGTGGTGGAGCTTGGGCGCGGCCACGTTCGATCGACGGCAACGCCTGCGGGTTCGCGGTTCATTCCGGGAAGACGGTGCGCAAGTGGTGCTCTGACTTGGCAAAAGCTGGACCCGGCTGGTGGGAGGGAGGTGGTGGAAAGGAGGGTGACTTTCGGCTCATGTGGCCTTTGATCTGGTGTAGTAGTTTACCAGCACACCAAACCACGGGAGTCGACATGAACGCTCGCAACGCCAACCACACGCCGTCCAGCCCGTCTCGCGTGGCCACCGAACCGACTGCCGCGCCGTTCCGCCTGTCCCGCCGCGAAAGGGATTTCGGCATCGGCTATGGCACCAGCAGCGGCTATGCCCCGGCCAACGACCAGCGCTACGCCCAGAGCTGGGCGCGCGCCTACTTCCGCTGCGTCTGATCTCGGCGTCCGGACCGGTCGATGTCCCCGATGTGCCGGTGTTCATCCGGCGGGCGCACAATGGGCATGTCGCGCCCACACGAGAGGTTTCGCATGCCCAAGGCCGCACTCGCCTTTTTCACCACGGCTGGCTGGGCCCTGGCCCTGGCCTTGCCGCAACCGGCCCATGCCGTCGAGGCCAACCTCGACTGCAAGCTCAAGTTCAACCTCAGCGGCTGGTCGCTGATCTACAAGCACACCAGCGGGACCGGCGTGGTCAGTTGCGCCGACGGAAAGGTGATGCGCGTGCACGTGCGCGCCAAGGCGCTGGGGCTGACCGCCGGCAAGTGGAAGATCGACCACGGGCACGGCAGCTTCACCGATGTCCATCGCATCACCGACGTCCTCGGCGATTACGTCCAGGCCAGCGCCAACGCGGGCGTGGTGAAGTCGGGCGTGGCCCAGGTGCTGACCAAGGGCCCGGTGTCGCTGGCGCTGGCCGGCGACGGCCGCGGCGTCAACATCGGCGTGGACATCGGCAAGTTCACGATCTCGCGCTGAGTCGCGTTCCCGCTGCGGGCGACGGTCCATCGACGGCGCCCTGGCTGCCATGGGGCGGTCAGACGTTGAATCGGAAGTGCAGCACGTCGCCCTCGCGCACGCGATATTCCTTACCTTCCAGACGCAGCCTGCCGGCATCGCGCGCACCTGCCTCGCCGCGCAGCTTGATGAAGTCGTCGAACGCGATCGTCTGGGCGCGGATGAAGCCGCGCTCGAAGTCGGTGTGGATCACGCCCGCCGCCTGCGGCGCCGTGGCACCGACGAATACCGTCCACGCACGCACTTCCTTCGGCCCGGCGGTGAAGTAGGTTTGCAGGCCGAGCAAGGTGTAGGCGGCGCGGATGACCCGGTTCAGGCCAGGCTCGTCCAGCCCCATGTCGGCCAGGAAAGCGCCCTTGTCGGCATCCTCCAGTTGCGCCAGCTCCTCCTCGATCGCCGCGCAGACCGGTACCACTTGCGCGCCTTCCGCCGCAGCGCGTGCACGCACGCGGTCCAGGTGCGGGTTGGCGGTGAAGCCGTCTTCCTTGACGTTGGCCACGTACATCACCGGCTTGAGAGTGAGCAGGAACAGGTCGCGCACCAGTGCCTTGTCCTCGTCGGAAAGGCCCAGCGCTCGCGCCGGACGTGCCTCGTTCAAGCCTTCCCGCAGGCGCACCAGCACATCGCGGCGGGCGATCGCCTCCTTGTCGCCGGCCTTGGCCGCGCGCTCGGTCTTGGCCAGCGACTTCTCGACCGATTCCAGGTCCGCCAGCGCAAGTTCGGTGTCGATCGTCTCGATGTCGGCAATCGGGTCGATGCGGCCGGCGACGTGGACGATGTCGCCATGCTCGAAGCAGCGCACCACGTGCGCGATCGCATCGACCTCGCGGATGTGCGCGAGAAACTTGTTGCCCAGGCCCTCGCCCTTGCTGGCGCCGGCAACCAGCCCGGCGATGTCCACGAACTCCATCGCGGTCGGGATGATCTTCTGCGGCTTGACGATCGATGCCAGCTCATCCAGCCGCGGATCGGGCACCGGCACCACGCCCACGTTCGGATCGATGGTGCAGAACGGGAAGTTGGCCGCGGCGATGCCGGCCTTGGTCAATGCGTTGAAGAGGGTGGACTTGCCGACGTTGGGAAGCCCGACGATGCCGCAGCGGATGGACATGGCAGAGGACAGAGGACGGAGGGCAGGGGACAGGGGACAGAAGACAGAGGACAGAGGACGGGGCCTGGCGCGGCTAGCGGAATGGCATTCTGCGCCGCACTGCGGGGCAGGTGATCACTGGCGAAAGACTACGGGGAACCTCGAAAAACTCCGTCATTCCCGTGAATGCGGGAAACCAGCGTCTTTCAAGCTATTGAAATACAAAGGCGCTGGATCCCCGCCTGCGCGGGGATGACGAGCAAAAACCGGTTTTTCGAGGTTCCCTACGGTTTTCCATTCTGTCCTCCGTCCTGTGTCCGCTGTCCCTTGGTGTGCAATCGTTTCATCGCCTCGTTCATGTCGCCGGCCACGGCCAGCGGCAGGACATCCAGCGCTTCGTCGATCGCGCGCAACATCGCGGCTTCGTCGTCGCGGCCGGGACGGCCCAGGACCCAGGGCGTGACCTTGTCCTTGTGGCCGGGGTGGCCGATGCCGATGCGCAGGCGGTTGAAGCGGCCGTGGCCGAGCAGGGCCATGATGTCGCGCAGCCCGTTCTGGCCGCCGTGGCCGCCATCGAACTTCAGGCGTGCGGTGCCGGGCGCCAGATCGAGTTCGTCATGCGCCACCAGCATCTGTTCAGGCTCGATTTTCCAGTAGCGCAACGCAGCGGTGACCGCGCGGCCGCTGTGGTTCATGAAGGTGAGCGGCTTGAGCAGCATCACCGATTCGCCATCGACGGCCGTTTTCGCGGTCTGCGCCTGCAGCTTGCTTTCGATGCCGAAGCGCGCGCCGAGCTTGTCGGCGAGCGCATCGATCCACCAGCACCCCGCGTTGTGGCGGGTGCGGGCGTATTCCGGCCCGGGGTTGCCCAGGCCAACGATCAGACGCAGTGCAGGCATGCGAGCCGCTCCATCAGCGCGCCCCTCTCCCGCCGGGAGAGGGGTTGGGGTGAGGGGCGAACCGCGCGCGAGCGCCTGACCCACGGCGTCCCGGGCTCCTTTCCGACGCCGCTGCGGCATTCGGAAACGCAGTCCACCGTCTGCGACAGGCTTGCACTTGCGACTTGCCCCGCACAGCCTCCGCGCAGGGCACGACGGGCACGCTGCATGCAACTTCGCCGCATGCAGCGCCGGTTCTTACTTCTTGCCCTTGTCGGCGGCGGGTTTGGCTGCGCCTGGCTTGGCAGCGGCCGCCTTGGCGGCATCCGGTGCCGCCTGCTGGGTGGCCGGAACCTCGGCCGAGACTTCGGTCGCCGCTTCCACTTCTTCCCTGGCGTGCTTGGCGATCACCACCGCGACGTCATGCTCCTTGCCGAGCTTGAGTTCGGGGATCTCCACGCCCGCCGGCAGGCTGAGCTGGGACAGGTGGATGATGGCGCCGACGTCCAGCGCCGACAGGTCCACCGCGATGAACTCCGGCAGGTCCTTCGGCAGGCAGCTGACCTCGACCTCGTTGAGCTCGTGGGTCACGATCACGCCCGCGGTCTTGCCGGCCGGCGACTTGTCCTGGTTGAGGAAGTGCAGCGGGACGCTGAGGCGGATGGCCTCGTTCTCGTTCACGCGCAGGAAATCCAGATGCATGATCTGCGCCTTGAACGGATGGCGCTGCATGTCGCGCAACAGGACCTTCTGGGTGGCGCCGTCGAGCTCCAGGTCGAGGATGCTCGAATAGAACCACTCGTTCTGGGAGGCGAGCCAGATCGGGATGTGCTCGAACTGCACGGGCTTGGGTTCGGCGTGGCCGCCGTACACGATGGCCGGGATGAGTCCTTCGCGGCGCAGGCGGCGGCTCGCACCCTTGTTCCCCTGCCCCTGACGGCTCGTGGCCTTGATGTTGTGGATGGTTGGCATGTCGATCTCGATGTCGGGATGTTGCAACCCACCTTGCGGTGGAACCGGCTCTCCCGCGACCAGGAGAGCGCCTCGGATTTCGCCGCTGCCGATGGCGCGCGGTCAAACCCAGCCGCTCAGTCTAGCACGACCACGCCGACGCTGGACTTGCCGCGGTTTCAAAGGTGTTGCGGATGCCCATGAAAAAAGGGTCGTCGCGTGCGCGACGACCCTTGGACGCGGCAACCCGAAAGGAATCAGTTTCCCGGCGGATGCTTCTTGTCGTGCTTCTCGTGACCTTCCTGGCCACCGCGCGCCGGCTGCTGCTGCCGCTCGTTGTGGCGCTGCACCTGTTGTTGCTGAGGCTGGCGCATGCCGGGATGGAACTGCTGGCGAGGCGCCTGCTGTTGCTGCCGCTGCATGCCCTGGCCATGGTCGTTGCGCGGTGCACGCCGCATGCCGCGATCCGGGGCCTGACGCAGCGGTTGCTGCGAGGCCTCGCCATTGGCCACCGGTCGCTGGTGGTTGCGCATTTTCCGGACTTGCGAGGAGGACGGGCCCTGCTGCCTCGCGGCACTGGTGTCAGCGGTACCCGAGGCCATGCCGTTGTGACCTGCAGGCCCGTTGCCCTGCCGCAAACGCTGTCCCTGTGCAGCGCCCTTGCCGGCGCCTCCGCCGGGCGTGCCATCCATGCGGCTCACCACCGGCTTGTTGAACATCCGCCCCTCGGGCCGGGCCAGGACCGGCGGCTTGCCCTTGTTCTCGGACGCACGCAGGCTCTTCTCGCCGCGTGCCCAATCGCGTTGCTGGAGCTGGCTGGCCACCGGCGCGGTGTGTTTTTGACGCGCGTAGGCCAGATCTGCCGCGCTGGCGCGTGCGGTGGCACCGCCAGGGCCGTTGAAGCTGTAGCGATTGATGGTGACGTTGCGCACGATCGTCTTGTTGTAGACGTTGGTGATGCGCACGTTGGTGATGTTGTTCACCGTGCGGTTGTAGAAGAAGTTGCGGCCGCGCCAGTAGCCACCCTCGTAACCGACGCCGCCGTAGCCGTGGCCGTAGTCGATGCCGCCGTAGTAGCCCACGCGCCGGCCCCAGTAGCCGCGGAAGAACACGTAGGCGTTGTTGTGCCAGCCCCAGTAGCCCGGCGTCCACAGCGCGCCGTGGTAGGGCGGGCGCACCCAGGTGCCGGGCACCCAGTAGTAGCCATCGCCTGCATCCCAGGCCCAGTAGCCGGGCGTCCAGATGTACCCGTAACCGGGAATCGCCGGCTGCTCGTACACCGGCAGCACGGGCGGGGCGATGTTGACGGAGAAGGCGATGTCCACGCCGGCGTAGGCCGGGGCGGGGACCGTGAGCGCGGCAGAGGTGGCGATGGCCAACGCCAGCGTCAGCTTCACCGCCAGACTGCGCGCGCGCAGGGAACTTGCAAGGGACCTGGCCACGGTGTTGCTCCTCGGGGTGGATGATGCGGCAAGTAACGCACAACCCCGGAGTGCTGGCAATCTCGATCACCTGGCGTGATGCCGGCGCGTTCAGCGTGTTGAACGGCAGCTGACCTGGCGCTTGCGGCAATGGCCGGTGGCGGAATCGGCCGACGCGGCCGGGTGCGGTTGTGGCGGATCGAGCCGTGGTTGCAAGCCGGCCACGTCGTCCGTAGCGTGGCGTCATCCGCGCGGAGGTGGCAGCTCATGGATTGGCAGAAGGGGCGGCAAAGCGACAACGTGGAAGAAGACGCCGGTGGCGGCTACGGCGGCGGCGGTGGCGGGATGCGTTTCGGCGGCTTCCACCTCGGGGTGGGCGGCACGCTGCTGGCGCTGGTCATCGCGCTGCTGGTGCCGCAGACGCGTCCGATCATCTTCGGGTTGCTGTTCAATGGCGGCAGCGCCCAGAACAGCTCCACGGGTGCACGGCCGGTGAACGGCAAGCCGGCGAACCTGGCCGATCCGCAGGTGCAGTTCGTCGCCCGCGTGCTGGGCAGCACCGAGGATGTCTGGGGCAGCTACTTCCAGGCGCACGGGATGCGTTACGAGCGCCCGAAACTGTTGCTGTTCCGCGGCCGCACGGTGTCCGGATGCGGGGCTGCGGAGGAGGCGATGGGGCCGTTCTACTGCCCGGCCGACCATCGCGTCTATCTCGACCTGGCCTTCTTTCAGGAGATGGACACGCGCTTCCACGCCAGCGGCGACTTCGCGCGCGCCTACGTGATCGCCCACGAGGTGGGACACCACGTGCAGAACCTGCTTGGCGTGATGCGCAAGGAACAGGCGTTGCGCGCGCGCGGCGAGCCGATGGATGGCGCCGATGGACTTTCGGTGCGGCTGGAACTGCAGGCCGATTGCCTTGCCGGCGTGTGGGGCAACCACTCGCAGCAGCAATTGCAGTGGCTGCAGGCCAGCGACATCCAGGCGGCGATGAACGCCGCCTCGCAGGTTGGCGACGATGCCCTGCAGAAGGCCGCGCGCGGCTATGCAGTGCCCGATTCGTTCACCCACGGCACCTCGGCACAGCGCATGGCGTGGTTCAAGTCCGGCTTCGACTCCGGCGACATCGCCCGCTGCGATACGTTCGCGGTGCCACACCTTTAGGATCATCTGAACAAGCTGAAAGCCCTACCGGTTTGCTGCCGCGAATCGTTGATTCCGTTCATGGTTCGACAGGCTCACCACGAACGGAATCCACTGGTTCAGATGTTCCTTGGGGGCGCGGGTCACGGCGGCGCCTGCTGCTCCAGTTGGTGCAGGCGCTGCGGCACGTCGTGGCGCTGCAGGGCGCGCACGAACAGGCTGCCGAAGACCGCCAGCGCGGCGCCCACCAGCAACGCGCCGAACAGGTGGCGAATCCGCCAATGGCGCGGTGCCGGCGCGAATGCGATCAGGCCCAGCATCGCCGCGACCACGGTGATCGCGTCGAAACTGGCGCGCTGCCAGTAGCCACCGCCCAGGTGCAGCCACATTCCGAACTCGTCGAAGGTCAGCGCCAGCCCGACCGCGTAGCCCAGCGCGCACAACGTGCGCGCGCGTCCGCGCGGTGGCGCAAACAGCATCCATGCGCCGGTGCCGCACAGCAGGAAGATGCCGTAGTTGAGGTGATGGACGTGGGTGCCGCCAAGATGCAGATACAGATCCGGCATCTTGCGCGCCATGATCAGGTAGACCACCAGGCGCGAGAGCACGAAGGTCAGCAGGAAGGCGAACAGCACCAGCCGCGCGAGCTGGCGCACGCGTGGTTCGTGTGCGGCGGGCGGCACGGGTTTGGCGGTGGGCGCCGCCGGCGGCGGTTCGACGGTCATGTCGGCGCGGCGGGCCCGGAGCGCGCCGATGGCGTGCAATTGGCTAGACTTGGCATTTTCCTCACCCGGGCGACCTTAGGCATGCGCACGCTGTATCCCGATATCGAGCCCTTCGACCACGGCATGCTGCAGCTCGACGGTCGCCACGCAATGTACTACGAGCAGTGCGGCAACCCGATCGGCAAGCCGGTCGTGATCCTGCACGGTGGGCCAGGTGCCGGCTGCGGGGCGAAGATGCGTCGCTTCCATGACCCGGATGCCTACCGCATCATCCTGTTCGATCAGCGCGGCAGCGGCCGCTCCACGCCCCACGCCGACCTGGTGGACAACACCACCTGGAACCTGGTGGCGGACATCGAACGCCTGCGCGAGCACCTGCGCATCGCGCGCTGGCAGGTGTTCGGCGGCAGTTGGGGCTCCACCCTGGCGTTGGCCTATGCGCAGGCCTATCCGCAGGTGGTCACCGAACTGGTCCTGCGCGGCATCTTCATGCTGCGGCGCTGGGAGCTGGAATGGTTCTACCAGCAAGGCACCTCACGCCTGTTCCCCGACGCCTGGGAGAAATACCTGGCGGCGATTCCGGAGGTCGAGCGCCACGACCTGATCTCCGCCTACCACCGGCGCCTGACCAGCCCGGACGAGGCGACCCGGCTGGCCGCCGCGCGTGCCTGGTCGGTGTGGGAGGGCTCGACCAGTTTCCTGCACCAGGATGCGGATTTCATCGACTCCCATGACGATGCGCACTTCGCGCTCGCCTTCGCGCGCATCGAGTGCCACTACTTCGTCAATGGCGGGTTCTTCGAGGTCGAGGACCAGTTGCTGCGCGACGCCCACCGCATCAAGGACATTCCTGGCGTGATCGTGCACGGTCGCTACGATGTGGTGTGCCCGATCCAGAACGCGTGGGATCTGCACAAGGCGTGGCCGAAGGCGAAGCTGGAGATCAGCCCGACCGCGGGGCATTCGGCGTTCGAGGTCGAGAACACCGACGCGCTGATGCGTGCGACCGACGCGTTCAGGTGAGATCGTGCGGTTGCACCCGGCCGGCGCGAGAGTCTGGACCTAACCGGTCGCCAGCGGCGAGCCGTCGAGGTTGCGATCGAACAGCCACAGCCCGGCCCACAGCTTGAGGTCCAACTGGCAACCTTCGGTCTGCTTGCGCAACAGCCACGCCGGCGCCTGGTCCTGCGCGATGGCGTGGACGCGGATGTCCTCGCTGGCATCGCCGCCGCCGTCGTGGATCTTCGCCAGTCCGGTGGCACGCACGAAGGCCACGCGCTCGCTGCTCATGCCCGAGGACGTCGGGCCGATCATCAGCACCTCGCACTGCGCCGGACGCCAGCCGGTTTCCTCCTCCAGCTCGCGCGCCGCGGACAGCTCCAGCGATTCGGTGGCGTCGATGTCGCCCACCAGGCCGGCGGGGAACTCGATGGTGCGGGCCTGCAGCGGCACGCGGAATTGCTCGACGAACAGGATGCGCCGATCCGGCGTCATCGCCAGGATGATCGTGGCCATGCCTCCGGCGTGGGTCCGCTCGACGTATTCCCAGCGCCCGCGCAGGCACAGGCGCAGGTATTTGCCCGCGTAGCCGATCCGGAGCGGGGCATTGGCGTCATCGAGCATGGGCAACAACCTCGCGTGTGGAAGGCGGCAGGATAACCACGCGCCGCGCCTGGCGACAGCGCGCGGTTCAGGTCGAAAGCGCGGCGATGCGTCGCCGCGTCATCGGCCCCACGCGCAGGCGATCGAGCAGGCCGGCGAGCATGGCATCGTCCGCGGGACGGCGGGTGGCATCGCTGAAGTCGTCCGGCAGGGGTGCATCCACTGCGATCGTGGCCAGGCGTCGGCACAGCAGTGCCATCTCGCGGTGTTCGCGCAGCCGCTGCGCATGCGCCGCCGCGCCGCGCAGGCGCAGGTAGGCGACTTCGGCGTGGCGGGCGAGCAGTGCATCCAGGCTGCCGAAATGGCCGAGCAGGGTGGCGGCGGTCTTGGCGCCGATGCCCGGCACGCCGGGAATGTTGTCCACGCTGTCGCCGGCCAGGCCGAGGAAATCGGCGATCTGGTGGGCGTGGACGCCGTAGCGCGCCTTTACGCCGGCGGCGTTCCAGCGCAGGTCGCGGGCATAGTCCCACTGCTCGTCGTCGCCTTGCAGCAGTTGCGACAGATCCTTGTCGGCAGAGACGATCACACCGCGCAAGCCGCGCGCGCGCAGGCGTTGCAGGGCGCTGCCGATCAGGTCGTCGGCCTCGAAGGAGGTGTCCACCAGCACGCTCAGGCCGAGCGCCTCGCACAGCGCCGCGCAGTGGGCGAACTGGCGCTTGAGCTGTTCCGGCGCCGGGTCGCGGTTGGCCTTGTAGGGCGGGTACAGCGTGTTGCGGAACGAAGACTCCAGTGCGGCGTCGAAGGCGACCACGACGTGGCGCGGACGGCAGCGTTCCAGCAGCTCGAGCAGGAAGCGCGTGAAGCCGTGCACCGCGTTGACCGGCCAGCCCTCGGCGTCCTGAAGGTCGGCAGGAATCGAGTGCCAGGCGCGGAACACGTACATGCTGGCATCGACCAGGTAGGCCGTGGTCGTGTCGGGGCCGTTCATGGCGGCTGCCAGTCGCGCAGCAGCGCCAGCGCCTCGGGGCGTTCGCGTTCGGGTTGCGGCGTGAGGATGGTGCCGATGTGGATGAAGCCAAGCACGCGCTCGTGATCGATCAGGCCGAGCACGCGGGCGATGTCCGGGTCGTAGGCCGCCCAGCCGGTGAGCCACTGTGCGCCGAAACCGCTGGCATGGGCGGCCTGCAACAGGGCAAAGCAGACGCAGGAGCCGGACTGGAGCTGCTCGGACTCGGGTACCTTGTGACCAGGCGTGAGGTGGGCGAGGACGGCTACGATGCACGGCGCATGGTCGAATCGCGTGCGCTCCTTGGCCAGCTTGTGTTCCGGCGCATCCGGTTCGATCTGCCGCAAGCGCGCTTCCAGTGCCCGCCCCAGCGCGGCACGCGCCGGACCGTGGATGCGCACGAAGCGCCACGGCCGCAGCCGCCCGTGGTCGGGGACGTGCACTGCCACCTCGAGCATCCGCAGCAACTGGTCCTCGCGCGGTCCGGGCGCGCCAAGTTGCCGCGAGGGTGTGGAATGGCGGGCGAGCAGGGCGTCGATCGGGTCCATCGGATTGACTTGGCGGCGGGCGGGAGGATGATGCCGGCAAAGCGAGGCAAGCGTCACGGATCGACCGCCCCACTTGCGGCATAGTCACGGTGAGCATGTGGGAGTCTGCCCGCACGCATCATACCCAACCGTCATCACGGCACCGCCATGTCGCAAGTCCAGCCACCCCAGTCCGGAAATGCGTACCAGACGGCCCGCTCCCGCACGCCGCAGGGCGTGGTCGAGCGCCTGCGGCAGATGGTTGTCCCGCGGCTCGAGCTGGCCTGCGGCGAGGCGTTGAGCAAGGCCGACGACTCGATGTTCGACCTCGCCCAGAACGCGCGCAGCAACGCCACCCGCGAAAGCTACTTCGACGCCATGCGCGAAGTGCGGCGCGAGCGCCGGCAGATCGAACAGACCTACCACGACCAGGTCCTCGCCGGGTTCACCGATTTCCAGAACGGCGTGGCGATGCCGCCGGCGACGCCCGCGCCGGGCGCTGGCGAGCTGAGCCTGCTGGGGCAGGGTGAGCTTGAGGAACAACTGGCTGCCGAGCAAAGCGCGGCCACCATGCATCGCCGCTTCAAGACCGCACTGGAACCCATTGCGCGTTCGCTGGCGCGGCTTGCGGTTTCGTTCTTCCCGCAGTTCGAACCGGCGTATGGACCGATCTCGCCCGAGCGATTGGCGCGTGCGTTCCGCATGGCCTGCGGCGCGTTCACCGCCACCACCGAAGTCAAGCTGGTGCTGTTCAAGCTCTACGAGCGCGAGTTGATGGTCGCGCTGGAAACCATGTACCCGGAAGCGCTGCGGGTGCTGGCCGAGGCCGGCTATGTCTCCGGGCCGGTGCCGCGGATGCCGCAACCGCAGCAGGCGCCGTTGCCGCGCGCGCTGCCGCCGGACTTCAACCTCGACCAGGTGCCGCAGCGCCAGGTTGCGCCGCAGGCGGCCTACGACGCCAACCAGGAGCCCGACGACAACCTCATGGGCAACCTGCAGGAACTGCTGCAGATGTGGCGCAAGGTGCAAGGCCGTGGTGACGGCGCTGCGGCGCAGGGCATGCGCGGGATGCCCGGCATGGCGCTGCCAGGCGTGCCCGGCGTGCCCGGCGCGGCGGACCTGGAACGCCCGCAATTGTCTTCCCACGACATGCTCTCGGTGCTGTCGCTGTTCCAGAACGAAATGCCCGACGGCCTGCGCAATGCGCTCAAGTCCAGCGACCATTCCCTGGCGCAGCAGCTCAAGCGCGAGCTGCTGACCGGTGCTGCGGCGCTGGGCATCAGCAAGGGCGATGCGCGCCTTGGCGATGCCGAGGAAGACGCGATCGACGTGGTGGGGATGATGTTCGAGGTGTTCCTCGACGAGCGCGACATCCGCCTCGACGTGCGCGAGCAAATCGCGCGCCTGTTGATCCCCTACATCAAGGTCGCCCTGCTCGACCGCCGGCTGTTCCTGCACAAGCAGCACCCGGCCAGGCGCCTGCTCAACGCCATCGCCGAGGCCTGCGAGGGCAACCACGGCGAGGGCCCGCAGGAACGCGAACTGCTCGATCGCGTGGGCCGCTCGGTCGATCGGCTGGTGACCGAGTTCAACGAGGACATCGCGATCTTCGAGATGCTCGAGCAGGAGCTGCGCGCGTTCATCGACCAGTACCGTCGTCGCGCCGACCTCGCCGAGCGCCGGGTCGCCGAGGCGCAGCGTGGCAAGGAGCGGCTGGAGGAGGCGCGGCTGCGCGCCGATTCGCTGCTGGCCGCCCGCATCGGCGAGCGCAAGGTGGCGCCGCTGGCGCTGGAGGACCTGCGCCGTTACTGGGCGCACCACTACGCGGTGCTGTTCCTGCGCGAGGGCGAGGATGCCGAGGGTTGCCGCCTCGCCTTGCGCACCCTCGACCAACTGCTGGCTCTGGCGGACATCGCCTTCCATACCGGCGGCTTGACCGCCGCGGCCGAGACCGAGTCCTTGCAGCCTGGCCTGCTGGCCATGCTGGGCAGCTCCGGCTTGACCGGGGATGCCGCCGCCGAGTGTGCACGCAGCATCTCGCAACACCTGATGCAGCCGCCGCCCAAGGCGCCGTCGCACAGCGAGCCCGCCTCGCCGGCGCGCGAGCCTGTCGCGCCTGCGGCCGCACCCACGGGCGCGGTCGAAACCGCCGCCGCGGAATCCTTCGTGCCCCATCCGGCCACCGCAAAACCGCTGCCGCCGCCGGAGGCACCGGCGCAAGCGCTGGACGTCGATCCGGCCGATGTGGCGCGGCTGCGCCAGCTCACCGTCGGCAGTTGGGTCGAGTTCGTCGGCGACGACGAACGCGCGCAGCCCGGCAAGCTGTCCTGGATCAGCCCGATCTCGGCGCGCATGCTGTTCGTCAACAAGCGTGGCGCGCGCATGCACGTCGCCTCGGCCGAGGAGCTGGCGGCGATGATGAAGCAGGGCAAGCTGCGCCTGCG
>CAZXGS010000045.1:0-30222 GCA_964640525.1 uncultured Gammaproteobacteria bacterium
GTCGCCGCCGGCGGTGAAGGCCAGATCGCTGGCCGGCGCTGCGCCGCGGGTGACCTGGGTGAGCGCGCCGTCGCGCAAATCGCGCACGAACACATTGCCATTGCGGACGAAGGCGCTGCGCCGGCGGCTGGCGTCGTAGACCGGTTTGGCGGCATCGGCGCGCTCTAGTGCCGGATCGGCCAGCCGTGCTATCGGCGCCCCGCCGCCGTCCGCCACCGCGTGCAGGTCGCGCACGCCGTTGCCGCTGCGCTTGAGCGGGAATATCGCACGGCGGCTGTCCCAGCTCCACCACCCGGCATCGACCGGCGGGCCGATCCAGTCCGGGTCGGCCATCGCCTGTTCCAGCGTGATCGGCGTCGGCGCCGGCGATTGGGCGAGCGCGCTGGTGACCGCCAGCGACAGGGGCAGCAGGAAAGCCATGCGCATCGGATATCCCCGTTGGTCGATGATAAATGCGCAAGCGTAGCAGGCGCGATTCACCGCGGACTGCGCCGGAAGTCACGGCCATCGCTTTATCGCCGGGCCATTTACCGCCACAATCACCTCATTTCGCCGCGCCCGCCCATGCACGCCTTCGTCTACAAGAGTCGCCGCAAGGCCGACACCTACGTCTATCTGCGCGAACGCAATGGCTTTGCGCTGCTGCCCGAGCCACTGCGCAGCACCCTGGGGCCGCTCGATTTCGTGCTCGATCTGGCCCTCGATCCCGGACGCAAGCTCGCTCGCGAGGACGCATCCAGCGTGCGCGCCAACCTCGCCGCGCGCGGCTATCATCTGCAATTCCCGCCTGTCGGCGGCGGAGATACCGATGGCCATGCCTGAGCGCCCGGCACGGCAACCGTTGCGCGCCGCTCTGGCGCTGCTTGCCGGCATCGGCCTGTCGCTGGCGCCGCTGGCGGCGGCCACACCGTGGCTGCTGCTCGGCCCTTGGCTGGCGCAACCCGCCTATGCATTGGGCACGGCATGGTGGCTGGGTTCACGGCCGGCCGGCGAGGACGCCGCACGCTGGCTACCCGATGCGATCGCACTGGCGGTGCTGTGGGCCGGCGCCGGTGCGCTGGCGTATTTCGCGATGGCCTGGCCACTGCCGATGCTGCTGGCCAGCGGCAGCCTCGGCGCCGCGCTCGGCACCAGTGCCGCCACCGGCATCGCCTTGATCGTGCTGTGGCGCTATTGGCCGGTGTTCGCCCGCGCCGAGCGCCACGGCGGCGGTCTGGCCGATCTGTACGAGACGGCCAACGACGACGGCGTGGTCGAAACCGGCGCCGGCCTGCTGATCGCACTGGCGATCGCGGCGATCCTGGCGCTGTGCCTGTGCGCGGCCTGGGGCGGCATCATGTCGCCGCTGGGCAGCACCATCCTGTACGCCACGCAGGCCGTGCTGGCGCCACTGCTGCATGCACTGATCCACAAACTCGGCGCGCAGCCGCCTCGCAGTCGCATCGTCGCCGAGCCGGCGCTGTCGGCGCCTGCCCGCACCGCCCTGCCGATGCCGGCGCCGATCCCGTTCGAGGATCTGGGCGATCCGGATCTGCGTGCCTATTCGGCGGCTCGCGCCGGCCGCGCCGACGAAGCGATCGCCGCCCTGCGCCGCGGCGCCGATCCCTCCCGCCTGCCCGATCCGGACGATCGCGACCAGCGCAGCCTGGTCGTGCTGGCCAGCGTGATGCCCGATGTCGCCCTGCTGCGCGAGCTGATCGCGCGCGGCGTCGACATCAATCGCCAGCACGCCGGATTGACGCCGCTGCTGGCTGCCACCCGCGACAGCTGGCACGGGCGCATCGAGACGGTGACCACTTTGCTCGCCAACGGCGCCGATACCCGCCTGGTCGACCGCGAAGGCAACACCCCGCTGCATCACGCCGCACGCAGTTCCGATGCCGACGTCGCCGCCCGCCTGCTCGACGCCGGCGCCGAACTCGACGCCCTCAACGAGGACGGCTTCAGCCCGCTCGGCGTGGCCTGCCAGGCCGGCAACTGGCGGCTGGCGCGATTCCTGCTCGAACGCGGCGCCCGTCCCGAACCCGATCGCGGCCAGCCGGCCATCCTCGCCGCCGCTGCCGGCGAGGACGACGCCGCTGGCGTGAGCCTGCTGCTGCGCCATCACGGCCACGTCGATGCGCGGGGCGATCATCAGGCCACGGCGCTGATGCTGGCCTGCGACGCCAACAATCCGGGCATCGTCGATGCCCTGCTGACGGCCGGCGCCGAGGTCGACGCCGTCGATGCCGAGGGCATGACGGCACTGATGCACGCCGCCCACGGCGGCGCCGAAGCGGCGATCGAGCGTCTGGCCAAGGCCAACCCCGATCCGCAGTTGGTCGATCATTTCGGGCGCAACGCGCTGGCCTTTGCCTGCGCCTCGCAAACGGCCGAACCGGCACTGATCCGCAGCCTCGTCGGGCTGGGTGTCGACCCGCACCGGCAAAGCAACGACGGCCGCCGCGCCATCGACCACGCCCTGGCGGCCGGGCGCTGGCGACTGGTGGTCGAACTCGATCCCAATTACCCGCTGCCGGAAAGCATCGCCGAGGATCTCGCCGCCGGCCCGGTCGAGCGCAGTCCCGAGCAGCTGCTGCGCGATGCGCTGGCGGCGCGTCGCTTCGAGCAGGCCGAAGCAACGCTCGAACTGGGCGATGCGCGCGCACTGGCGAGCTCGCAATTGCGTGATTTCGTGCTGGAAGCCGATCTGGACGTGTTCGACTGGCTGCTCGCGCACGGCGCCGATCCGGAGGTGCGCGCTGCCGGCGAGGACACGCTGGCGATGAGCCTGCTCGACCGCGGCGGCAGCGGCACCGGTGCCTTGCAGCGGCTGCTCGACCGCGCCATCCCGGTCGCCGGCGCCGGCGGCCTGGCGCGCTACCTGCATGCCTGCATGCTCAGCGAGACCAGCGCCCGCTCGCGCGAACAGCTGGCGTTGAGCCTGCTCGACCGCGGCGCCGATCCGTTCGCCACCGTGGTCGGCACGCCGCCGCTGCATTTCGCGATCCGTCTGGGCTGGCTGCGGCTGGCCGAACGGCTGCTGGCCAGCGGCATCGCCCCGGATGCGCGCGACGGCCGCGGCATCACCGCCCTGCAGCTGGCCTGCACCCTCGGCCGCGAAGCCGCGGTGCGCCTGCTGGTATGCGCCGGCGCCTCGCCCGACGCGCGCACGCCCACCGGCGAAACCGCGCTCGGCATCGCCCTGGCGGCCGAGCGCAGCGATCTGGTGGCGTGGCTGGACTGGCGCGGCTGGCGGCTGCCGCTGCGGCCGCTGCATCCCACCGACCTGCCGGCGGCGGCGATGGTCGGCGATGCTGGCGCGGTGCGCCGCCTGCTCGATCTGGGCATGCCGATCGACACCGTCGATGCGCAGGGCTGCACTGCCCTGCTGCGCGCTGCCGGCAGCGGCCACCTGGTGGTGGTGGGCATGCTGCTGCAACGCGGCGCCGACAAGTCGATCGCCTCCAACACCGGCGCCACCGCGCTCACTGCGGCGATCAGCATGCGCCATCCGCAGATCGTCGAGATGCTGCTGGCACAAGGCGCAGTGGTCGACCGCCCGCTGCCCGGCGGCGTCACCCCGCTGATGCTCGCCTCGGCGCTCGGCCTGCCGGACATGGTCTCGCGCCTGCTCGCCAAGGGCGCCGACATCGCCTTGCACGACGACCGTGGCCTCGGCGCGCTGCATTGCGCGTGCAGCTATGCCTTCCAGGCCCACGACCGCCAGCGCGTACTGGCCCTGCTCGACGACCTGCTGCTCAACGGCGCGACGATCGAGGCGGCCGCGAACAACGGCCAGACGCCGCTGCTGGCGCTGCTCGGCGCCGGTGCCGATTCCGGTGCCGCCGGCGACGAGGAGGTGATCGCCGCCGCGCTCGAACGTCTGCTCGGCGAAAACGCCTCGCTGGAAGCACGCGATGCCCGCGGCTTCACCGCCATGCACCTGGCCGGGATGCACGGCCTGGGCCGCATCGCACAACGGCTGATCGATGCCGGCGCCGATCGCCGCCCGCGCGACAAACTCGGACGCACACCCTACGACCTCGCCCTGCAACATGGCTACGCCGATGTCGCCGCCGAGTTCGAACCGTTGCGCTCGGCGGCACCGCCGCTGCCGAGACTGGCGCGCAAGGAGTGATCAGCCGCCGCCGTCGAGCCGATCATCGACCTAGGGAAGGTCTGAACAACTTTGTTTTTGATCGTCATTCCCGCGAAAGCGGGAATCCAGTGTCTTTTATTTCAACAACATAGAGTCACTGGATCCCTGCCTTCGCAGGGATGACAAGACTTATTCAGACCTTCCCTAGGCCGCGCCTCCCGCCTGCTCATCGGCCTCGAACAATTGCTGCAATTCCTGTCGCGCATCCTTGGCACTTTGCAGCAGCGCGCCTTCGTCGTCGGCCACGAAATACTGCTCGTCGAGCACCTTCTGGTCGTGCGCGCGGAAGCGCTCGACCCGATCGGCGGCGAGCGCCGGTGAAAATCCCAAACCCTCCAGCACCTGCCGGGTCATTTCCAGGCTGCTGAACAGCGTCTCGCGCACGACGGCGTCCACGTGCAGATCCATCAAGCGGAACGCGTGCCGACGGTTGCGCGCACGCGCGTAGACCTTCAGGTGCGGAAACAAACGCTTGACCACGCGCGCGGTGCGAATGCTCATGTCCGGGTCGTCGTTGGCGACCACGAACACCTCGGCATGCTCGGCGTGCGCGGCACGCAGCAACTCGGCGCGGGTGGGATCGCCGAAGAAAATCTGGTTGCCGAAGCGACGCATGAAATCGACCTGCTCGGCGCTGTTTTCCAGTGCGGTGAACGGAATCTTCTGGGCGAGAAGTACGCGACCGACGATCTGCCCGACGCGACCGAAGCCGGCGATGATCACACGCGGGCGCTCGATGTCGATGGTATCGAACGGACGCGGCGGCGTCTTGGCGGGATGGGCGACGATCCAGTTCGCGGCGGCCAGCACCAGCAGCGGCGTCACCGCCATCGATAGTCCAACGACCACCACCAGTTCGTCACGCAGTGCCGCGTCGATCAGCCCGACCTTCTGCGCCTGCCCGAACACCACGAAGGCGAATTCACCGCCCAGCGAAAGAGCCGCCGCCAGCATCAACCCCGAACGCGCGCGCAGCTTGCCGATGCGGCCGAGCCCGAACAACAGCGTCGCCTTGATCGCCAGCAACGCCGCCACCCCGGCAGCGATGGTCAGTGGCTGGCGGGCGACCAGATGCAGATCCAGGCTCATGCCCACCGCCATGAAAAACAGCCCGAGCAGCAAGCCCTTGAACGGCTCGATCTGCGCTTCGAGTTCATGACGGAACTCCGAATCGGCCAGCAGCACGCCGGCGATGAACGCGCCCAGGCCCATGCCCAGCCCGGCCTGCTGCATCAGCCAGGCGGTGCCGGCGACCACCAGCAGCGCGGTGGCGGTGAACACCTCGGGCATCTGGGTGGCGGCGACCATGCGAAACACCTGCCGCAGCAACAAGCGGCCCACCACGACCACGCCGACGATGGCGCCGACCGCGCGCAGCGCCGCTTCCCACATCGGCACGCCCGCGTTGGCGTCGTGGGCTGCCGCCAGCAGCGGAATGGCCACCAGCAGCGGGATCGCGGCGAGATCCTGGAACAGCAAGATGGCGAAGCCGAGCCGGCCGAAATCGGTGGTCAGCTCCTTGCGCTCGGCCAGCAGTTGCAGACCCACCGCGGTGGACGACAACGCCAGCCCCAGCCCGACCACCACCGCCGCCTTGCCGCCGATCCCGTACGCCAGCATCGCACCGGCGAACGCCGCGCCGGTCAGCAGCACTTGCGCGCCGCCGATGCCGAACACCTTGCGCCGCATCACCCACAACCGCGCCGGCGACAGTTCCAGGCCGATGATGAACAACAGCATCACCACTCCGAACTCGGAGGCGCCGAGGATGTTCGCAGGGTCGCGCACGAGCGCCAATCCCTGCGGCCCGAGCGCGACTCCTGCGGCGAGATAGCCGAGCACCGCACCCAGCCCGAGCCGGCGGAACAACGGCACCGCCACCACCGCGGCAAGCAGGAAGACGAGGATGATTTCGAGCGGGCCGTGGCTGTGCATGCGCACAGGGTACGCAAGGCTTTTGGCGGCGGACAGGGGTAGAAACCCTGGACTCGGGACACCGGACCACGAACTCGCGGCCCGGAACTCGGGAGTCGGAAACAGAGACGCTCATTTGATACCATCAGTAGTATCACGCAGGCATGAGCGCGAAGGTGAAATTGCTCGCCACGATCGTCGCCAACCCCAAAGCCGTGCGTTTTGCCGATGCCTGCAAGGCGGCGCAGCAACTCGGTTTCACGCACAAAGGCGGCGCCGGATCCCATGCGACTTTCCTGCGCGCCGGCGAACCGATGGGTCTGAATTTCCAGAACCGCGGTGGCCTCATTCCGCCCTATCAGGCGCGGCAACTCATCGCCATGATCGAAAAATATGGAGGCGCGCCATGACCCACTACCCGTTGAACATCTTCTGGTCGGACGAAGACGAGGGTTTCATCGCCGACGTGCCGGATCTGCCGGGCTGCGCGGCGTGGGGCGCGACCGAGGCCGACGCCGCGCGCGAAGCGCGCGATGCCATCGCCGCGTGGCTACAAGCCGCTGCTGCATCTGGCCGCGCCATTCCGCGCGCCAGCACCGCGGCGCCGCTGTCGCGCTACAGCGGGCGCTTTGTGGTGCGCGTTCCACGCAGCCTGCACGCCCGCCTCGCCCGCGAAGCCGCGCAACAAGGGGTCAGCCTGAATCAATGGGCAGCGAGCAAGCTGTCCGCATGATCGCTGCGCGGCTGACCGCACTGCGTCAAAACAACGCCGCGTCCATCTCCATCAGCGCGGTCGCGCCGGAGCGCGCCTGATCGATCATCGCCTTGCTCTCCGGGTACAGCTTGGCGAAATAGAACCGCGCGGTCATCAGCTTGGCCTGATAGAACGCGTCGCCGCTGTCGATCTTGTGCAGCGCCGCCGCGGCCGCGTGGCACCACGAGAACGAAAACACCAGATGCCCGATCACGCGCAGGTACGGCACCGCCGCCGCGCCCATCTCGTCGGGGTTGCGCGCGGCCTTGCCCGCGATCTCCATCGTCAGCTGCTGCACCTTCATCGCCAGCGCCGCCAGTGGGTCGGTGAACTCCTTCATCGCCGGATTGCCGGCGTGTTCTTCCAGCAACTCCTGGATGACCTTGCCGAATTTCATCAACTTCGCGCCGCCGTCGGCGAGCACCTTGCGGCCGAGCAGGTCGAGCGCCTGCACGGTGTTGGTGCCCTCGTAGATCATGTTGATGCGGGCATCGCGCACGTATTGCTCCAGCCCCGACTCGGCGATGTAGCCGTGCCCGCCGAGCACCTGCATCGCCAGCGTGGTGCATTCGTAACCGTTGTCGGTGATGAAGCCCTTGACCACCGGCGTCAGCAATGCGACCAGATCGGCATTGTCGGCGCGCACCTTTTCACTCGGATGCTTGTGCTCGCGGTCGATCGCAAGCCCGGCCCAGTAGGTGAAGGCGCGCGCGGCTTCGACGTAGGCTTTTTGCGTCAACAACATGCGCCGCACGTCGGGGTGCACGATGATCGGGTCGGCGGCCTGCTCGGGTTCTTTAACACCACTGAGCGAACGGCTTTGCAGCCGCGTCTTGGCGTAAGCCAGCGAGTTTTGATAGGCCACTTCAGCCAGCCCCACCGACTGCATGCCCACGCCGAGGCGCGCGGTGTTCATCATCACGAACATCGCATTGAGGCCGCGATGGGGCTCGCCGACCAGCCAGCCGCTGGCGCCATCGAAGTTCATCACGCAGGTGGCGTTGCCGTGGATGCCCATCTTGTGCTCGATCGCCCCGCACACCACCGCATTGCGCGCGCCGGCCTCGCCATTGCCATCGGGGATGAACTTGGGCACGACGAACAGGGAAATGCCCTTGGTTCCTGCGGGCGCATCGGGCAATCGCGCCAGCACCAGATGGATGATGTTGGCCGACAGGTCGTGCTCGCCGGCGGAGATGAAGATCTTGCTGCCGGTGATGGCGTAGCTGCCGTCGGCATTGGGTTCGGCGCGGGTGCGGATCAGGCCCAGATCGGTGCCGGCCTGCGCCTCGGTCAGGCACATCGTGCCGGTCCAATGCCCGGAAACGAGCTTGGGCAGATAGACCTGCTTTTGCGCATCGGTGCCGAATGCCATCAGCGCGTTGTAGGCGCCGTGCGACAGCCCCGGATACATCGACCACGCCTGATTGGCCGAGTTGAGCATCTCCAGCATGGCGTTGTGGACCACGTGCGGCAGGCCCTGCCCGCCATAGGCCGGATCGGCACCCAGCGCCGGCCAGCCGGCGGCGACGAAGGCGTCGTAGGCCTGCTTGAAACCCTTGGGCGTGCTGACCGAACCATCGTCATGCCGCGTGCAGCCTTCACGATCGCCGGATTGATTGATCGGGAACGCGACCTCGGCGCAGAACTTGCCGCCCTCCTCCAGCACCGCGTCGATGGTGGCGCGATCGATGCCGGCGTGCGGATCGAGCTTGCGCAGCGCGGTTTCCACGTCGAGCAACTCGTGCAGGACGAACTGCATGTCGCGCAGTGGCGGGGTGTAGTGCGGCATGGGATGGCTCCGTGGACGGATGGTTCATCGTACTCTGGCACGAGCGATCCGAAGGTTTGCTCCAACCGCGACACGCCCCACGCGGTACCGCCGCGCGAGCCATCGCCGGCGATGCAACACCGGCCCCGGTCAATCCTCTATCCTGCCGGCCAGTCGCCCGCCGACGGCCATCTCGCCACTCGCAACCGCCCATGCTCAAGCACCTGCGCCTGCAAGATCTGGCCGTCGTCAGCGAAGCCGAGCTGGAGCTCACCGCCGGGATGACCGCGATCTCCGGCGAGACCGGCGCCGGCAAGTCGCTGCTGGTCGATGCCCTGCTGCTGCTCACCGGCGCCCGCGCGCAGGCGCAGATGGTGCGCCACGGCGCGGCACGGGCACAGATCGAGGGCGAATTCGACCTGCAAGACGCCACCGCGGCCGCCGCATGGCTGCGCGAGAACGAACTCGACGACCCCGACGAGCCCGGCATTTGCCGCCTGCGTCGTGTCGTCCGCGCCGACGGCGGCTCGCGGGCATGGATCAACGGCAACGCGACGACGCTGGCGCAACTGGCGCAGATCGGCGAGCGCCTGGTCGAGATCCATGGCCAGCACGAACAGCAGGCGTTGCTGGTGCGCGGCGAACAACTGGCACTGCTCGATGCCTTCGGCGGCCACGCCGCGTTGTGCCAGCCGGTACGCGACCTGGCCGGGCAATGGCGCCAGCTCGATCGCCAGCTCGCCACCCAGGGCGATCCGGAGGCACTCGCGCAGCGGCTGGAGGAACTCGATCGGCAGCTGGCGCGACTAGATCGTCACGACCTGGATCCAGTCGCGATCGCCGAATTGCTGGCCGCGCACCAGCGGCAGACGCATGCCGCGCAGCTGCTCACCGGCAGCGCCGAGGCACTGGCGCGGCTTTCCGGCGAAGACGGCATGGCGATCGACTGCACGCTCGCGCAGGTGCATGGCACGCTGCAACGACTGGGCGAGCACGATGCCGCATTTTCCGAGGCAGCAGCATTGGTCGACGCCGCCGGGGTCCAACTCGCCGAGGCCGGTCGCCTGATCGAGCGCGCGCGCGATGCCATCGACCTCGATCCGCAGCGTCTGCGCGAACTCGAGGACGAGCTGTCGGCGCTGCACGAACTGGCGCGCCGCCATCGGGTGCCGCTGGAAGGGCTGGCCGGCGTGCGCGCGGCGCTGGCCACCGAACGCGACGGCCTGCACGATACCGGCAATGGCGCCCGGCAGTTGCTGGCGAAGCGGCAAGCGGCGGCCGAGGCATGGCGTGGCGCCGCCGCCGAACTCGGCGCCGCACGCAAGGCCAGCGCGGACGAACTGGCACGGCAGGTGAGCGCGTCGATGGCCGAGTTGGGCATGGCCGGCGGCCGCTTCGACGTCGCCCTGATCGCCGCCGACGCCACCGAACCATCGCCGACGGGCACGGAACAGGCGCAGTTCCGGGTCGCCGCCAACCCCGGACAACCGCCGCAGCCGCTGTCCAGGGTCGCCTCCGGCGGCGAGCTGTCACGCATCGCGCTGGCGATCGAGGTGGCGACGCTGGGCGTGGACCTGGCGCCGACGATGGTGTTCGACGAGGTCGACAGCGGCATCGGCGGCGCCATCGCCGAAGTGGTCGGCCGCAAGCTGCGCGCACTGGGCGCGCAGCGGCAGGTGCTGTGCGTCACCCACCTGGCGCAGGTCGCGGCGCAGGCACACCAGCACCTGCGCGTGCACAAGGACAGCGACGGCGCCACCACCCGCAGCGACGTGCAGGCGCTCGATGCCGCCGCGCGCACCGACGAGATCGCACGCATGCTCGGCGGCATCGCCATCGGCGAGGAGGCGATCGCGCACGCCCGGCAGATGCTCGCCGACGCCGCGGCGGCGCCGTAGCAGGTCGCGCCGCAGCGGTCGGGCGGCCCGCACGCAGCGACCGCATCGGCGCGCGCAGTCATCGCGGCTGATCGGCGACATCGACGAGCCGCCCGTTGGCATCCCTGCCCGCCCAGGCACCTGCGACGGCCACCTGTCCGCGCCTCGCTCAACCGCCTGCAGCGCCGCAGCGTCGCCGACTTCGCCAGCGCCGGGCCCGGGCGAAATGGTCGCGTTTGCATTTTTGATATCATTCTGATATCTTACTCTCGAACCGTGCACGACCGGCATTCCGCCACTCACCGGTGAGGATTCACCCACAGGAGCCACCATGAGCACCCCCAGCGACAGCCTGACCGAACGCGAAATCGCCTCGCTGCCAGGCATTCCGACCGTGATCGCGATCCTCGCGGCGCTGCTCGCCGATGGCTGGTTCGGGCTGAACTCGATCGCCGCCAACGCCCCGGTGCAGACGGTTGCCGCCATCCTCGCCGGCATCGTCCTGCTGCTGTGCTTCGGCGGCTTTTTCAACGTCGAGCCCAATCAGGCGGCGGTGCTGAGCCTGTTCGGCAAGTACGTCGGTTCGGTGCGCCAGCAAGGCCTGCGTTTCGCCAATCCGTTCTACGCGGTGAAGAAAATCAGCCTGCGCATCCGCAATTTCGAAAGCAGCAAGATCAAGGTCAACGAATTGCAGGGCAGCCCCATCGAGATCGGCGCGGTGATCGTCTGGCAGGTGGTCGACTCGGCCGAGGCGGTCTACAACGTCGACGATTACGAGAGCTACGTGCAGATCCAGTCGGAATCCGCACTGCGGCAGATGGCCACCAGCTACCCTTACGACAATCACGACGACCCCAACGTCGTCTCCCTGCGCAGCCATCCGGTCGAGATCGGCCAGCATTTGATCCAGCAATTGCGCGAGCGCCTGCAGCAGGCCGGCGTGACCATCGTCGACGCCCGCATCAGCCACCTCGCCTATGCGCCGGAGATCGCGCAGGCGATGTTGCAACGGCAGCAGGCCGACGCCGTCGTCGCCGCGCGCACCCGCATCGTCTACGGCGCGGTGAGCATGGTCGAAATGGCGCTCGGCCAGCTCAAGGAAAAAGGCCTGGCCGAACTCGACCCCGAGCGCCGCGCGGCGATGGTCAGCAACATGCTGGTGGTGCTGTGCTCCGAGCGCCCGGCGCAGCCGATCGTCAACACCGGAACGATTTATTAGTGCATTCGAATCGACGCCTCCCCCGCTTGCGGGGGAGGTTGGGACGGGGTGCTCTTGCTCGGGATTCGGAACTCGGAACTCAGCCAAACGCCCGCGCACTAGTCGCCAGGGTTCCTTCCCCCGCCTGCGGGGGAAGGGCAGGATGGGGGCGATCTGTACCGATCACCTGTTCGCTTAGCGTCACAGGGAAAGCGCCCCCATCCCAACCTTCCCCCGCAAGCGGGGGAAGGAGAAAACCCAGCACGACTCTGAACTCGGAACTCGGAACTCGGAACTCGGAACTCGGAACTCGGAACTCACCACTCATGATTCACGAAAAGAGAGCCAACCATGACCGCCGTCTTCATCGCCCTCTTCGTCGTCCTCATCACCAGCCGGAAGCGAGGCGCGCAATCGTCGCGCTGACCGCATGACCGAAAAAAAATCCTACCCGCTACGCATCGGTGCCGACGTGCTGCAAGCCATGCAGCGCTGGTCGGACGACGAGCTGCGCTCGCTCAATGCGCAGATCGAATACGTGCTGCGCGATGCGCTGCGCAAAGCGGGGCGATTGAAGAATCCGGAAACCGAGCCCAAGCGCCGCTGATTCGGCGCGCATCGAGGAGACACGCAGCATGAAAGCCCTGCTCACCATGCTGGCCATCGCCATCGCCATGCCAGCCCTGACGAACAGCGCCGCCGAGCCTGCGCCCGCGCCAGCACCCGGCGTGCAGGCCGCGGCCGACCCGACGGCCATCGCAAAATCGCTGCTCGATCAACTCGACGCCGGGCGCTACGCCGCTGCGCATGCAAGCTTCAGCCCGGACATGGCCAAGGCCGTCGACGCGACGCAGTTGCAAACGATCTGGAAATCGTTGCCGCAGCAGTTCGGTGCGTTCCAGAAACGCGGCGCTGCGAGCGTAAAGCAGGTCGATGGAATGAACGTGGTCGACATCCCGCTGGCGTATGCGCACGGGCAGTTGCTCGCACGCATCGCCATCGACGGCAAAGGAAAGATCGCCGGCTTCTTCATCAAACCGGCACCACCTCCGCCTGCCGCTGTGCGCGCCGACCTGCCCGTGCGCGAGGTGATCTTCGCGCCACCGGGCCGCAGCACCTTGCCCGGCACCGTGTTGCTGCCCACGGGCAAGGGGCCGTTTCCGGCGGTGGTGTTCGTGCACGGTTCGGGGCCGAACGATCGCGACGAAACCGTCGGTGGCACGCGCGTGTTCCGCGACCTCGCCGAGGGTCTGGCCGATCGCGGCATCGCCTCGCTGCGCTACGACAAGCGAACCAAGGTGCATCCCGACGAGTTCAAGGGTGCCTTCACTATTGACGACGAGACCACCGACGATGCGGTGGCGGCGGTCGCTTTCCTGCACACGCAGCCGGACATCGATCCGCAGCGCATCTACGTCGTCGGCCACAGCCAGGGCGCGATGATGGCACCGAGGATCGCGCAAGAAGCGAGAGCGCAGGTGCGCGGACTGGTGCTGATGGCGGCACCGGCACGGCATCTCGAAGACATCCTCGTCGATCAAAACGAATACATGGCGCACCTGCAAGGCGCGCCCGACGCGAAAATACAGGCGCAATTGGACGCGCTGAAAAAGGCGGTCGCCGCGGTCAAGGCGATCACCGCCGCCACGCCGGCGACGCAGCACTTCCTGCTCGACCTGCCGGCGAGCTATTGGCTGAGCTTGCAGCACTACGATGATGTCGCGGTCGCCCGCACGCTCACCCAGCCGCTGCTGATCCTGCAAGGCGGGCGCGACTTTCAGGTCACCGCGCCCGACTGGAAGCTCTGGCGCGACGCCTTCGGACACGATCCGCGGGCGAGCTTCCACACCTATCCGGCGCTCAATCACCTGTTCGTCGCCGGCAAAGGTCCGGGCTCGCTCGCCGAATACGCCGCTCCGGCGCACGTCGATCCGCAGGTGATCGCCGATATCGCGCGCTGGATCGGCGCACACTGACACGATTGCCGGCCACCGGATCCGACGATGATCCGTCGCTTCGACATCATCGAGCCTGCCGGTGACCCGCGCCTGGCGCTGGCGCTATGGATGTTTCTGCCAGCCGTGGTGGTGCTGGCGGCGGTGTACATCCTGGTCAAGCCGACGCCGCCGCCGTTCCTGCCCATTCCGATCGTGGCGGTGATGGCCTTGCAGATCGTGATGATCGGTCGCTGGATCGAACGTCGGCAGGTCGAACTCGACGACGATCTGCTGCGCGTGCAGGCCGGCAGCGGCAAGCTGGAGATCGCGGTGACCGACCTCGATCCGGGCCATGCCAAGGTGCTGAGCCTGACCGAGCATCCCGAGTTCAAACCGTTCATGCGCACCGGCGGGCTGGCCTTGCCCGGCTTGGCGCTGGGCTGGTTCCGCACCCGCAAGCTGTTGCGCCTGTTCTGCCTGCTCACCGACCGCCAGCGCGTACTGATGTTGCCCGCCCGCGATGGCAAGCGCGTCGTGCTGCTCAGCCTCAAGCGCCCCGACGAACTGCTCGCTGCACTGCGCGCAGCCGATGACCGCCGCGCGCAGCAACGGTAAGCTTGCGCGCATGAAACATCCCGAACGGCGATTGCTCAACACGTTGCATGTCGAAGCCGTTCCCGCGTGGCTGGCGCGCGCGCGCGGCAACGCCAGCGCACGCCGGCTGGCGCAGGCCGACTGGCTGTTGCGGCGCAAGCGCGATGGCCGCTTCCTCGCCGCCATCGCCGGTGCCGCGGTACATCCGCTCGATGGTGTACGTCTGGCCGCGGAACCCGGCGTCGGCGCAGCCTTGACCGCGATCGCCCGCGATGCCGGCACGATCGTCGAGCTCGATCCGAATGCGATGCCTTTTTGCGATCTGGACGTTCCGGCTGACTATGGCACCACGCACGGGCTGCAAGCGGTCGCCGAACCGGCCGAACTGGAGTTGGCCGAGTTCGACCGCTATCGGCGTCCGCTGTGGCTGCATGCGGATGCCGCGCGGGCGTGGCGCAGCCTGCGCGGCGCCGCCCATCGCGACGGCGTGATGCTCGATGCGATCTCCGGATATCGCAGCCACGCCTACCAGTACGGCATCTTCGCGCGCAAGCTGGCGCGCGGACAGACGCTGGAACAGATCCTCACCGTCAACACACCGCCGGGCTACAGCGAGCACCATTCCGGGCGCGCCATCGACATCGGCGCGCCGGGCGAGCCACCGGCCGAGGAAAGCTTCGAGGCGACGCCGGCATTCGCATGGCTGACGCAGCACGCCGGCGCGTTCGGCTTCACCCTGAGCTATCCACGCGACAATCCGCACGGCATCGTCTACGAGCCGTGGCATTGGGCCTATCGCGACCGCTGATCGTCGGCGCGCGAGTGCGCCGCCACGTCAATCCTGCGAACGTCGCACCGCTTTGACCACGCCATTGGTCGCGCGCGGCGTCTTGGCAGGCGTCGCTTTCTTTCCCCTCGCAACCGCAGTCGTCACTTTCGTCGCATCGGCGATCCGCCACAGATACAGCCCGGCCAGCGTGCGATACGGCCCCCAGACTTCGCCGCGCGATGCCAGCTGCTTCGGCGTCGGCATCGCATCGAGGCCATCGACGATCTGCGCGCCCTTGCGAATGCCCAGATCGTCCACCGGCAGCACATCGGGCCGACCGAGACGGAACATCAACATCATCTGCACCGTCCACGCACCGATGCCGCGCACCGCGCTGAGCGCAGCGATGATGGCGGCATCGTCCATCGTCGCCATCGCCCGCACGTCGGGAATCTCGCCGCGCTCGCTGCGCGCGGCCAGATCGCGCAGCGCCAACACCTTGTTGCCCGATACGCCGCAAGCGCGCAGGCCGGCATCATCCACCCGCGCCAGCGAATCGGCGTGCAGCACCCTGGAAGCCGTCGCCACCTCGACGCGCGCGACGATGGTCGCCGCCGCCTTGCCGGACAATTGCTGGTAGAGGATCGCGCGCGCCAGCGCATCGGCGACATCGAAGCGTTGCCGCCAGCGGGCATGCGCGGCAATGGTGTCCACC
Organism: uncultured Gammaproteobacteria bacterium; assembly: GCA_964640525.1. Classification (GTDB taxonomy): domain Bacteria; phylum Pseudomonadota; class Gammaproteobacteria; order Xanthomonadales; family Xanthomonadaceae; genus SZAS-103. Next base: position 15,671 of record CAZXGS010000045.1, read on the forward strand.
TTGCCCATCCACTTCGCCAGCGCGCGATCGCGCCGACGCAGGTGGGCATGTGCGAGCGCGACGTCGAACCCTCTGGAGATGCGCTTCATCGCGGTGCTCCGTTCGTTGTGCTTGGCGACGCTGCGGTTGCGCCAGCGCTCGGCGCGACGTCGTCAGGCGGCCGGCCGGCGTCGCCGCCACCACGCAAGCAAGCCGGCGATCAGGCTCAGCAGCAGCGGCACACCGAGGATGTCGAGCAGTTTGATCCGTGTTTCCATCGCCTCGATGCTGGCGTTGAGCTGCCGCTGCACGTCGCGCAACTGGCTGCGCACCTGCTGGCGCTGCTGCTGGAACCGGGTCAGCTCGGCACGCTGGCCGGCATCGAGCGCGGCCGTGCCTTCCTTGCCTGCCTGCAGTTGCGCCAGGCGCACTTCCATCGCCTTGAGCTGGTCCTGCAATTGCTGTTGTTTGCCGCGCAGGCTCTGATCGGCGCGCTCTTGCATCTTCAGGATGCGGGTGAACGGCCGCACGAAGCCCTGGCGCGCGCGCAGGCCGATCAGATCCGGCGTGCCGACCAGGTTGTCCACCGCGTTGGCGACGAAATCGCCGTTCTTGGCGAACGGATTGAGCAGGCGGCGGCCGAAGAAATCCTGCGCGCGCACCCACATGCGGTCGCTGAGCACGTCGGTGTCGGCGACCACGATGATGTTCGCCTTCTGTCGCGCCTGCCCGATGTGGCCAGCGTCGTGGCGATCCGGGAAGGCGCTGGCAAGCGGGCCGGCGAAGCGTGCGGCCAGCACAAACGCCTTGCCGGCGGGCTTGTAACCTTCGGCCAGTTGCTGCGGATCGCTCTGCAGCCGGACGCGATCGGCGTCGACCAGATCGGCGCCGGTGGAGCTCAGCGCCAACGGCTCCATCGCCAGCGTGCTGCCGGGCGCGAGCGCGAGCGCGCCGGCGGTGGAGAAGTTGAGCGAGTCCAACTGCGCCGAGACGACGTCGTCCTGGTTCAGGCCATCCCTGGTCAAGCCGATCAACACCGGGTTGGCGACCAGCTGCCCGGTCTGGCGATCCTGGACTTGCAAGGCGTTGCGTGGGTCGCGCACCACCTTGCCAGGATCGAACGCGATGCCCCAGCCCTTGAACAAGGCGGCCGGATCCGACGCCACGACCGGGGTCAAACCGCCACCCGGCGCCGGCCGTGGCTGGCTTTGCGCCAGCGGATCGGCCTCGGCATCGGGATCGACGAACACCAGCAGGCGGCCGCCACGCATCACGAACTGGTCGATGGCGTACTGGGTGTCCGCGGACAGATCCTTGGGATGGATCAGGATCAGCAGATCGACGTCGCTGCCGATCGAAGTGGGATTGGCTTGCAGCCGACGCAATTCGTAGGACTTGGCCAGTTCGCCATCGATCGCCCAGCCCGGCGTCACCTGACCGCTGGCCGGATCGAAGCCCGGGCCGCTGGGCAACGACGACAGCACCGCCAGCACCGGCTTGTGCGCGCTCGCCAGCGACACGATCAGGCGGGCGATGTCGTACTCGAGGAAAACTTCCTTGCCCGGCTCGAAGAACGGGTCGATCGAGCGCGTGCCGCGCGCATTGCTGCCGACCAGCCCGAAATAGATCGGAGCGCTGTCCACGCCCACCGGCACCGCCTGCAGGCCCGCCTGCGCCGCCTGATCCTCGGCATCGCTGAACGGCTGCGGATCGATCACGTCCAGGGTGATCGTGCCATGCGACCGCGCCGCCATTTCCTGCAGCAGCTCGCGCACCCGCTGCGCATACGAGCGCAGGCCGGGCAGGTTGCGCATCGCCTTGTCGGAAACGAACAGCTGCAGGCGGATCGGCTCGCGATTGCCCTGCAGGATGTGCAAGGTGCCCGGCGAGAGCGTGTACAAGCGGTTGGCGGTCAGGTCCAGGCGCGCGCCGCGCAGCAGCGTCCCGCTGGCGAACACCAGCGCCACGAAGGCGACGGCGAGCAAGGACAGGGCGATCGGCAGCGGCAGACGTCGGGCCATGTCAGTCCGCCTTCCTGCGTTCGACCACCAGCACGCAAGCCAGCAGCCAGGCCACGATCGCCAGCGTGAAGAAGGCGACGTCGCGCAGGTCGAGCAGGCCGCGCGCGATCGCCTCGAAATGGGCCAGGAAACTCAGTTGCGCAATGGCATCGGCCAACGCCGCCGGCAGCAGCGCGCGCACCACTTCCTGCACCAGCGGGTAGCCCATCAGCAGGAACACGAAGCACACCGCAGCGGTGAGGATGAAGGCCACCACCTGATTGCGCGTGGCCGCCGACAGGCATTGGCCGACGGCGAGAAAGGCCCCCGCCATCAGCCAGCTGCCGATGTAGCTGGCGGCGATCACGCCGTTGTCGGGGTGGCCGAGGTAATTCACCGTCAACCACATCGGGAACGTCAGCACCAGCGCCACGCCGAGGAAGCACCAGGCGGCGAGGAACTTGCCCAGCACCACCTGCCAGGTCGGCAACGGCAACGTCAGCAGCACCTCGATGGTGCCACTGGCGCGCTCCTCGGCCCACAGCCGCATCGCCAGTGCCGGCACGATGAACAGATACAGCCACGGATGGAAGGCGAAGAACGGTTGCAGATCCGACTGCCCGCGCTCGAAATAGCCGCCGAGGTAGAACGGCAAGGCGGCGGCGAGCATCAGGAAGATCACCGTGAACACGTAGGCCACCGGCGTTGCCAGGCAACTGCCCCATTCGCGGCGGAATACCGTCCAGGTCGCGCTCATCGGGTGCCGTCGCCGAGGGTGAGGCTGCGGAAGACATCGTCGAGCCGGCCGCGTTCGCGGCGCAGATCGGCACAGGCGACGCCGCGCATCGCGAGGCGTTCGCCGATCGCCGCCGACAGCTCGGCGCCGGCGACCGGGATGACCACGAGGCGATCGCCGGTTTCCTCGGCCTCGATCGCCTTCACGCCCTGCATGCCCTCCAGCGCCGAACGCGCCGCCACGCTGTCGCCGACTTGCAGCGATACCGCGCCGTGATAGCGCGATCGCCGTTCCAGTGCCTCCGGCGTGGAATCGACCTTGATGGTGCCTTGCGCGATCACGATCACGCGCGTGCACAGCGCCTGCACTTCTTCGAGGATGTGGGTGGAGATGACGATGGCGCGATCGCGCGCCATCTCGCGGATCAACCGCCGCACGTCGTGCTTCTGGTTGGGATCGAGGCCATCGGTGGGTTCGTCGAGCAGCAGCACGCGGGGGTCGTGGACGATCGCCGCCGCCAGCGCGACACGACGACGAAAGCCCTTCGACAGCGTATCGATGCGCTGACCGAGCACCGACGCCAGCGCCAGCCGCTCGATCACCTCGGCGATACGGCGCAGGCGCGTCGCCGGCTCCAGCCGATGCGCATCGGCGACGAAGCGCAGGAAGGCCTGCACGCGCATCTCGCCATAACTGGGCGCACCCTCGGGCAAATAGCCCAGGCAGCGTCGCGCTGCCAGCGGCGCGGCGGCGACATCATGGCCGCAGATGCGGGCGCTGCCGCTGCTGGGCGCCAGAAAGCCGGCCAGCATCCGCATCGTCGTCGACTTGCCGGCGCCATTGGGGCCGAGAAAACCCATGACCTCGCCGGCGCCGACGGCGAAGCTGAGGCCATCGACGGCGGTGGTGCGCCCGTAGCGCTTGCTCAGTTGCGAGGTTTCGATCATCGGGAAGCAACGACCGTGGCCAGGCCCGCACGCCATCGGCGACGGCAGGCGAACCCATGCGATCGCCTTGCGACCGGCATCGATCGGGAAAGTTCCGCGGCACGCGCGCGGCGCGTCGAGGCCACGCGCCCGGCCCGGCTCGTCACCGGCATCACCCGGAACGGATTACTTGGCGCCCGCCGCCTTGATCGGCCAGAACAGGTTGAAGCTGCCATCAGGGGTGAACGAGGCGGCAACGCCCTTGTTGTAGGTCTCGTAGGGGTGATCGCCCAGCGCCACCGAGTGCACCACCGCCCACGCCTTCATCTGCTGGCGCATCACCGACAACTGCCCCATGTGCCCGGCGTAGGTGGTGGTGACCGCCGTGCCGGCCGGCGCCTGCACATACTTCACCGGGTTGCCGCCGGTGGCGTCGATCTTGATGTCCAGCGCCGCCGGCGTGGCGTCGGCGGCCGTCGGCGCCTCGCCCTTCTTGCGCACCGGCACAGCCAGTTCGAACGAGTAGACATCGGCACCGAAATCGTCGGTGATGACACGCCGCGGGCCGGCTTCCTCGAGGCCGTTCTTTTCCATCACCTGCTGCAGCCACTTGTCCTGCGTCATCATCGCCGATTGCAGCTCGGCGTTGTCGCGCTTGGCCTTGGTCGGCGCTACCAGCAGGTTGGCGGCCGGCGTCTTGACCACCGTCGGCGCCACTTCGAGCTGGGTGTAATCGAATTTGGGAATGGTGTTGATGAAGTTGTTGAGCGTGTTGAGCGAGGACTTCATCGGATCGCCGACGCTGCGCGAGACATACAGGCCCGCGTAGCGGCCAAACAGGTTCCAGCCGTAGTCGACGTCGTACTCCTGGGTGATCTGCACCGCTTGCTTCTGCGGGCCGACCTTCTCGAAGACGAACTTCATCCGCTTGTTGTCGCCGTAGTCGCCGTTGTTGACCTCGATGCTGATGCTCTTGCCCGGGTCGATGGCGGTGATGCGCCAGGAGCCACTGCCGACCAGCCCGCTGGCGGAGGCGTAATCCATCTGCGCACCGACGCCGGTGGCGGCACCGGAAAAGGTGAATTTCGTCTGCGGATCGGCCGCATGCATCGGCATCCACTCGGGCGCATGGCCAAAGCCGGACAGCAGATCGAACACCACCGGCAGCGCGCGGCTGGTTTCGATCGACTGCGAAACGTGCCGCTTCTCGGGCAGGAAAACGCCGACCACGACGAAGATCACCACGCAGATCACCACGGCGATCAGGAACTCAATGAAACGAATCATTCGCGGTCTCCAGAAAGTCGGTCACGCCCGGCCAGCCCCATGACCGGCGGGTGCGGCCCGGCGACGGGGTTCCCGTCGCGGGGCGGCAAGGCGGCAATCCTAGCAGATTGTCGCCGGTTTGCTGGCCGCCGACCGCGCGATGGGTGACGCGCGCGGCAACTCCGGGACGACCCGCCGTGGCCACCCGCCGGGCAGGCGGCCACGGCGACAGCCGATGCGGTGGCGGCCGATGCGGTGGCACCGCCCGCGCGCGCTACACCAGGCCCAGCTCGAACGCCTTGAGCACGGCGCGGGTGCGATCGCGCACGCCGAGCTTGGACAAGATGTTCGAGACGTGGTTCTTGACCGTGCCTTCGGCCACCCGCAGCGAATTGGCGATCTCCTTGTTGGAAAACCCGCCGGACATCAGGCGCAGGATCTCGGTCTCGCGATCGGTCAGCGGATCGGGGCGATCGAGGCTGACGAAGGAGTTGTTCATGTGTTCCAGCCCCGACAGCAGGCGCTGGGTCACCGCCGGCTGCACCAGCGAGCCGCCGCTGGCGACGGTGTGGATCGCCGCGACCAGTTGCTCCAGCGACACGTCCTTGAGCAGGTAGCCGCGGGCTCCGGCCTTGATGCCGGCCAGCACCAGTTGATCGTCGTCGAAGGTGGTGAGGATGATCGTCGGCGGCAGCTGCTGCATGGCACCCAATGCGCGCAGGGCTTCCAGCCCGGACATCACCGGCATGCGCATGTCCATCAACACCACGTCGGGCTTGATCTGCGGTATCAACTCGACCGCTTGGCGGCCATCGGCGGCTTCGGCAACCACTTCGACATCGTCGGCCAGCGCCAGCAGCGAGCGGATGCCCTGGCGCACCAGGGTCTGGTCGTCCACCAGGCACACGCGGATCATCGGGCGTTCTCCATGGCAGGTGCAGGGGTGATCATGCCGGCTTTTCCAGCGGCAAGGTGAGGTCGAGCGAAAAACCGCAGCCCGGCGCGGTGGCGACCGCAACCGTGCCGCCGTGCTGCGCCAGCCGTTCGCGCATGCCGCGCAGGCCATTGCCGGGCCGGTGCTGGTCGCTGCCGCGGCCGTCGTCGCGCGCCGTCAGGGTGATGGTGCCGCCATCGCGACCCAGGCTCAACCACAGGTTGTCCGCTTGCGCGTGGCGCAGGGTGTTGGTGATGATCTCCTGCGCGCAGCGCAGCAGCACGTTGGCCTGCTCGGGATCGTCGACGAGGAAGGGCTCTTGCATCTGCAGGTGGATCGTCGGCGCCAGCACGCCTTCGGTCAAGGTGCGCAGCGCCGTGCTCATGTCGACCGCGCCATCTTCGCGCAACTGGCTGACCGCCTCGCGCACGTCGGTCAGCAACAGCTTGGCCAGCGTATGCGCCTGGCGCACGTGCTCTTGCACGCGCCCGTCGGAGAGGTGGCTGGCCACTTCGAGATTCAGGCTCAGGGCAGTCAGATGGTGACCGAGCAGGTCGTGCAGGTCGCGCGAGATGCGCATGCGCTCGGACAATCGCGTGCTTTCGGCCAGCAGCGCGCGGGTGGCGCGCAACTCGTTGTTGAGCCGGCGCTGTTCTTCCCGCGCCTGCGCCTGATGGCGCGCCACCAGTGCGGTGATGAAGGTGAAACTCGAGTAGCCGACGAACAGCATCGCCTGCAACACCGCCTCGCCGGCCTTGAAGCCCTGCACCATGAAGATCGGGATCAGCGCCAGATGCTGCAACACCAGCCACGGAATGCCGACCGCCAGCGGCAGCAACCACGGCAGCACGCCGGCCAGCACCAGCAGCAAGATGCCGCCCAGGCCGCTGCCGCTGAAATGGCACACCGCAATCGCCGAGGCAGTCAGCACCAACAGCAGCACGAGGTCGTACCAGCGCGGCCGGCGCAGGCCCAGCGCCCGCGTCACCAGCCAGTAACCGATGCCGAAGGCCTGATAGGCGATCAGCCACCAGCGAAAGTTCTGCTCGGCGGCGAGTCGTTCGATCGTGTTTTGCGACGGCACGCTGGCCGAGGCCAGCAACAGCGGGATACCCACCATCGCCCACGTGAACAGGCCGGCGTAACGGAGCAACTGGGTGTGGCTGATCCGACTGAGCATGGCGGCATTCTGGGCCAACGCCGCCGGCGACGGACGGGCCCAAAGTCATGCCCGGCGACCGAACCGACCAACCACAAGATGTTGTGCATCCACGGCCTCGAATGTGCATAATACGGTATCGGCGGGGTCGCATGGGGCGATCGGGCCGGGCTTGGGCGGTGGCCGCATGAGAACGGGGTCGGCATGAACAGGGTCATCCGCGACGTCCGCGAGAACGAGCTCGATGCCGTGCTGGCGATGAACAACGCCGCCGGCGCCGGCATTCTCCCCATCGACGGCGCGCGCCTTGCCTGGTTCTGGCGCCACGCGGCGTATTTCCGCGTCGCCGAAGTGGATGGCCAGATCGCCGGCTTCCTGATCGCGTTGATGCCCGTCGCCGATTACGACAGCACGAATTTCCGGTGGTTCCGCGAGCGCTACCCCGAATTCGTCTACATCGACCGCATCGTCGTCGCCGGCGATCACCGCGGCGAGGGCCTGGGCCGCGTGTTCTACGCCGACGTGCAAAGCTTTGCCGAGGTACGCTCGCCGCGCCTGGCCTGCGAGGTGTTCGTCAACACCGGCAACGATCCGGCGACGATCTTCCACCGCAGCTTCGGCTTCCGCGAAGTCGGCCAGCAGGTGCTGCCGGCATCGGGGTTGCGCGCCGCCTATCTGGTGAAGGATCTGTGCAGCTTCCCGTGGATCCAGCAGACCTACCTGGCGGAAGGCAGGCCGGGCCTGCCCGACCTCGACTGGCTGCGCGCGCGCGCCCTGCCCGAAGCCGCTGCACCTCGACGCGCCACCGGAACCTGACATGGCCGCGCCCATTCCCGACTACGAGCAAGCTGGCGAGCTGAAGATCGGCCAGGTCGGCATCGCCAACCTGCGCATCCGCACGCTCGACGTCGACCGCCTCGTCGGCGAGATGCGCGAGCGCGTGCAGCGCGCTCCCAAGTTGTTCGAACGCGCCGCGGTGGTGGTCGATTTCGGATCGCTCAGCCGCTGCCCCGATGCGGCCACCGCGCGCGCGCTGGTACAAGGCTTGCGCGATGCCGGCGTGCTGCCGGTGGCACTGGCCTTCGGCACGACCGAGATCGAAAAACTCGCGCGTGAAATCGGCATGCCGCTGCTGGCGAAGTTCCGCGCCTCCTACGAGCGCGCCGCCAGTGCGCCGACACCCGAGCCGGTGGTGGTCGAGCGTGTGGTTGAACGGATCGTGGAAGTCGCCGCGCCGACGGCGCCCGCGCCGGAGCCGGTCGGGCCCGATGCGGCGACCGGCGAAACCGCCGCGCCCGCCGCCAGCGCGCCGGGCGAATTGCACGTCGCGCCGGTGCGCTCCGGCCAGCGCGTCTACGCGCAGCAGCGCGATCTCACCATCTGCGCCGCCGTCGGCGCCGGTGCCGAAGTCATCGCCGATGGCTCGGTGCACATCTACGGGCCGCTGCGCGGACGCGCGCTCGCCGGCGCCCAGGGCAACACCCAGGCGCGCATCTTCTGCCGCGAGTTCCATGCCGAACTCGTGGCGGTCGCCGGACAATACAAGGTCATGGACGAGATCCCGGCCAGCCTCGTCGGCAAGGCCGTGCAGGTGTGGTTGCAGGGCGACAAGTTGCACATCGAGGAACTGATCTGATGACCACCGAAACCGAGAGCCCGATCATGGACCCCATCTCGCAAGTCAGCTCCAATCCCGGATCGCCCGTCGACGCACCCGTCGCCGAGGCCATCGCCCACGCTGCCGAAGCCGCCGTGGCGGCAGCGCCGGCCGCACCCAAGGTCGAACGCAAGTTCCTCGCCGAGGTTCTCGTCGTCACCTCCGGCAAGGGCGGCGTCGGCAAGACCACCACCAGCGCCAGCATCGCCTGCGGCCTGGCCCGTCAGGGCAAGAAGGTATGCGTGATCGACTTCGACGTCGGCCTGCGCAACCTCGACCTGATCATGGGCTGCGAGCGCCGCGTGGTGTACGACTTCGTCAACGTCATCCACGGCGAGTGCACGCTGCGGCAGGCGCTGATCAAGGACAAGCGCTTCGACAACCTGTACGTGCTGGCCGCCTCGCAGACCCGCGACAAGGACGCACTGACCCGCGATGGCGTGGAGAAGGTGCTTGCCGACCTGGGCGATGACGGCTTCCAGTTCATCGTCTGCGACTCGCCGGCCGGAATCGAGAAGGGCGCCTTCCTGGCGATGTACTTCGCCGACCGTGCGATCGTGGTGGTCAACCCCGAGGTCAGCTCGGTGCGCGACTCCGACCGCATCCTCGGCCTGCTGGCGAGCAAGACCCGCCGCGCCGAGAAGGGTCAGAAGGTAAAAGAACACCTGCTGCTGACCCGCTACAGCCCGGCCCGCGTCGAGAAGGGCGACATGCTGTCGATCAAGGACGTGCAGGAGATCCTCGGGCTGGAGGTGATCGGCGTGATTCCCGAGGCACCCGAGGTGCTGCAATCGTCCAATTCCGGCGAACCGGTGATCCTCGCCGCCGAATCCCATGCCGGCCAGGCCTACGCCGATGCGGTGGCGCGTCTGCTCGGCGAGAAGCGCGAACTGCGCTTCACCACCGCCGAGAAGAAAGGCTTCTTCGCCAAGCTGTTCGGAGGCTGAGCCATGGGAATCTTCGACTTCCTGCGTGGCAAGCCAAAAAACACCGCCAGCATCGCCAAGGAGCGCCTGCGCATCATCGTCGCGCAAGAGCGCAGCAGCCGCGGCACGCCCGATTACCTGCCGATGATGCGGCGCGAGTTGCTCGAGGTGATCCGCAAGTACGTCAAGGTCGATTTCGACGCGGTCAAGGTCGATCTGGTCAAGGATGGCGACCACGACGTGCTCGACATTTCAGTGGCGCTGCCGGAGAAAGGCGAGATGGCGGCGGAGCCGGTCGCGGGCTGAGCCACGCGCAACGGGAATCGGGAATCGGGAATCGGGAATCGGGATGCGGGGTGAAACGGCGGGAGACGCCAACCGCGCCTGCTTTTCCTTCCCCCTCCGGGGGAAGGTGCCCGCAGGGCGGATGAGGGACAGGCCCATCCGCTCCCGCACCTCCAGCCGTTGTGCACAGCCCTCATCCATCACCGCCGCACCACTTTCTCTCAATGGGAGAAGGGCAAGCTGGCCTCTCTCCGCGCGCCATGCAGACCCTGCACGACATCGGCTTTGCCGCACCCGCCGCCCTGCTCGCACGCTACGGATTGCGCCTGCAAGTGGTCGATGACGGCGCGCCGATCCCCGGCAGTTTCTGGGGCGAACCCGAAGCCGGCTTGATCGGCGAAGACGTGTTCGCCCGCGCCGACACGCCGGTGCATTCGCTGCTGCACGAAGCCGCGCACCTGATCGTGCAGCCACGCGAACGACGCATCGCCGTGCATACCGATGCCAGCGATTCGATCGCCGAAGAAGACGCCACCTGCGCCTTGCAGATCCTGCTCGCCGACGAATTGCCCGGCGTCGGCCGCCAGCATCTGATGGCGGACATGGATGCCTGGGGCTATACCTTTCGCCTCGGCTCGGCGCAGGCGTGGTTCGAGCACGACGCCGAGGATGCCCTCGCCTTCCTCGGCGAACGCGGTCTGGCACAGGCGCCGACGGCCGCGGCGCCGTCATGGCAATTGCTGCCACCGCCGCACCCCTGACGACGTCGTCTGCGGTCGGCGCCACCGCAGCGATGGCGCGGCGATGCCAATCACATTTGCCGCGTGCCGGCGATCACGAAATCGCGTCCGATTTGCGGGCGCGGTCACGTTTTCGCGATGGCAACCGGTGAAGACTCGATCCAGATCGAACCGGCCAGCCAAGGGAGGTGCATCATGATTCCCCAGCCCCTCGACAAACGCCTCCGGCTTGCGCTGCACGCACTGGGCCTGGCGATCGCGCTGGCGACAACCGCGCACGCGGCCAACGCACCGGTCACCGTACGCATCGACGCCAATGCCGGCCGCCATGCGATCAGCCCGAACATCTACGGCGTCGCCTACGCGCCCGATGCAGCCACGCTGGCCGATCTGCGCGCCCCGCTCGACCGCGAAGGCGGCAACACCACCTCGACCTACGATTGGCAGACCAACGCCTCCAACCACGCCAACGACTGGTACTTCGAGAGCATCCGCGAGGACAGCGGCGCCGTCGCCGGCGGCATGGGCGACGACTTCGTGACCACCGCCAAGGGCGGCAACGCCCAGGCGATGCTGACCATCCCGATGCTCGACTGGGTTGCCAAGGTCGGCAGCGGCGGCGCCAAGCTGGCCAGTTTCTCGCAGGCGAAGTATGGCGCCCAGACCGACGCCGACTGGCAGTGGTTCGCCGATGCCGGCAATGGCGTGCTGGCGAGCAACGGCCAGTACGTTGCCGGCAACGACCCCAACGACGCCTACGTCGGCAACAGCGTCGCCCTGCAGCAGGCGTGGCTCGATCATCTGCTGGCGCGCTGGGGCAATGCCAACCACGGCGGCGTCAAGTACTACATCCTCGACAACGAGCACAGCATCTGGCACGACACCCACCGTGACGTGCATCCGACCGGCGCCACCATGGACGAGATCGCGCAGAAGATGCTCGCCTACGGTCACATGGTCCGCAGCCGCGATCCGGGCGCGATCATCCTCGGCCCCGAGGAGTACGGCTGGACCGGCTACCTGCTGTCCGGCTACGACCAGCAATACGGCGCCGCCCACGGCTGGGACCACCATCCCGACAAGGACGCACACCGCGGAATGAACTACATGCCGTGGCTGCTGCAACACCTGCACCAGGACGAACTGGCCACCGGCAAGCGCGTGCTCAACGTGTTCACCCTGCATTACTACCCGCAGGGCCCCGAGTTCAGCGACGACGTCTCGACGTCCACCCAGCTGCTGCGCAATCGCTCGACCCGTTCGTTGTGGGATCCCAACTACGTCGATCAAAGCTGGGTCGGCGACAAGGTCAACCTGATCAACCGCATGAAAAGCTGGGTCGCCAGTTACTACCCCGGCACCCGGATCGGCATCACCGAATACAACTGGGGCGCCGAGAACCACATCAATGGCGCCACCACCCAGGCCGACATCTACGGCATCCTCGGCTGGAAAGGCGTCAACTACGCCACCCGCTGGACCACACCGGACGCTTCGACGCCGACCTACAAGGCGATGAAGATGTATCGCAATTACGACGGCCACGGCGCCGGCTTCGGCGATACCTCGGTGCGGACGACCTCGCCCAACCGCGACAACCTGTCGGCCTGGGGTGCGTTGCGTGGCAGCGACGGCGCGTTGACGGTGATGGTGATCGCCAAGGTGCTGTCGGGCACCACCTCCGTCACCATCGACCTTGCCAACTTCACCCCGGCCGCCAAGGCGCAGTGGTGGCAACTGACATCGGCCAACGCCATCAACCACCTCGGCGATGCCAACGTCGCCGCCGGAAAATTGGTCGTCACCGTCCCGGCACAGAGCATCAATCTGTTCGTCATCCCCAAGGGCTGAGGCACGCGCTATCGCCTCGGGTAGGCTTGGCGCATGGACCTGCGCACTCACGCCAGCCTCGACGAGATTCCGGCCGCGAAATGGGATGCGCTGCACGACGGCAGCGACCCGTTCGTCAGCCACGCCTTCCTGGCCGGGCTCGAACGCCACGGCTGCCTGCGCCCCGACTGGGGCTGGACGCCGCTGCATGCCACGCTCTGGGACGGCGATGACCTGATCGCGGCGGCGCCGGGTTACTGCAAGACCAATTCGCACGGCGAGTTCGTGTTTGATCAGGGCTGGGCGCTGGCGATGGAGCGCGCCGGTCGCCCCTATTTCCCCAAGTGGCTGTTCGCCATCCCGTACACGCCGGTCACCGGGCCGCGCTGGCTGGCGCGCACGCACGACCACAAGGCGCGCCTGCTCGACGGCATCGTGGCGCTGGCGGCGCGCCTGCGCATGGTCGGCATCCATGCCAACTTCCTGACCGACGCCGACTGCGCAAGCATCCCGGAAACCTGGCTGGCACGCAGCGACGTCCACTTCCACTGGCGCAACGATGTCGGCTGGCGCTGCTTCGATGATCATCTGGCGGCGATGCAGTCGAAAAAGCGCAAGAACATCCGCCATGAACGCCAGCAGGTGGCGGCCGCCGGCATCGGCTTTCGCATCGTGCATGGCGACGAAGCCGGCGACGACGACATCGCCGCCATGCATGCGCTTTACTTGCGCACCTTCGGCGACAAGGGCAATTCGCCGGCGATGACGCTGGCGTTCTTCCACCATCTGGCGCGCACGATGCCGCGCAACCTGGTGCTGATCCTGGCCATGCGCGCGGGCACGATCGTTGCCGGCGCGCTGCTGCTGCGTGGCGGCGATACCCTGCATGGGCGTTACTGGGGCAGCTTCCAGAGCATCCCCGGCCTGCACTTCGAGACCTGCTACCACCAGGGAATCGAGTACTGCCTGCGCGAAGGCCTGCGCGTGTTCGATCCGGGCGCGCAAGGCGAGCACAAACTCGCCCGCGGCTTCCTGCCGGTGCTCACCCACAGCCGCCACCATTTGCTCGAACCGGGGCTGGACGCTGCGTTCGCGCACTGGTGCGCCGACGAACGTGCCGCCAGCCGGCGTTACCGCGCTGCCCTGCAGGCGCATTCGCCCTATCGCCAGGCTGCCATCGCATGAAGCTGCATCTGCCATTGCTCGATGCCGATCCGGCCTCTCCTTTCCCCGACCCGCGCTCGGCCCTGCGCGAGCCCGACGGCCTGCTCGCCTTCGGCGGCGACCTCCACCCGCAGCGCCTGCGCAACGCCTACCGGCACGGGATCTTCCCGTGGTACTCGCCCGGGCAGCCGATCCTGTGGTGGTCGCCCGACCCGCGCACGGTGTTCGCCAGCGACGGCGTGCACCTGTCGCGCCGATTCCGTCGGCAATTGCGCGCACGACGCTGGACAATCACCGCAGATACCGCCTTCGCCACCGTCGTCACCGCCTGTGCCGACATGCCGCGCAAGGAAGGCGGCGGCACCTGGATCACGCCGGAAATGCATGCCGCCTATCTGGCCCTGCACCGCAGCGGCCACGCCCACGCGATCGAGGTGTGGGACGACGCAACCCTGGTCGGTGGCCTGTACGGGGTGGCGCTGGGCCGCATGTTCTTCGCCGAAAGCATGTTCAGCGCCCGCACGGGCGGATCGAAGGTGGCGCTGGCCGCACTGGCGGCGATCCTGCACGCATGGGGCTGGCCGTGGATCGACGCCCAGGTCGAATCGCCGCACCTGCTGCGGATGGGCGCCCGCACCCTGCCACGCGCGGACTTCCTGGCGATCTGCGCGCAACAGACGGCGCTGCCCGAAACCACCGGCCCCTGGCACGAGCGCATCGGCCGGCGCTCGCTGGAGTGGCTGCTGGCGAGCCAGCCACCGGCACCGCGCTGAAACGTCCGCTACCCGGGCGGGCACGGCAGTTGCGAGGCCCGAGTTCCGAGTTGCGAGTTCTGAGTTGCGAGTTCTGAGTTGCGAGTTCCGAGTTGCGAGTTGCGAGCTCCGAGTTCCGGTTCCCGGCTCCCTGTTTGCCGTTCGTGGTGAGCTTGTCGAACCACACTCTTCGCACGA
>CAZXGS010000046.1:0-30025 GCA_964640525.1 uncultured Gammaproteobacteria bacterium
CCTCTCCCGCCGGGAGAGGGGTGGGGGTGAGGGACTGTCGTCGCCGTCGGCAGGCACCGCTGGCAGGCGAGGGCCTTTCCTCGTCCGCGCTTGGGGCAACCCCGAGCAGACGTGCTTCGGGCGCAGGCACTTGCCTCGGCTCGGGAAGGAATGCTTCGACGGGCCCGAGGCGCGCACGTGGATGATCGCCTTTCCAGCCTCTCCGCACCGTTTGTCCGCCGTCCGGTGGCGACCTGGCTGCTTACTTTCGGGGTCGCGTTGGCCGGGTTGATCGCGTTCTTCCTGCTGCCGGTCTCGCCGCTGCCGCAGATCGACGTGCCCACGATCTGGATCTCCGCCGCGCTTCCCGGCGCCAGCCCGCAAACCATGGCCACCTCGGTCGCCACCCCTCTGGAGCGCCAGCTCGGGCGCATCGCCGGGGTCACCGAAATGACCTCGTCGAGCACCCAGGGCAGCACCCGGATCGTGCTGCAGTTCGCCCTCTCGCGCGACATCGACGGTGCCGCGCGCGATGTCCAGGCCGCCATCAACGCCGCGCGCGCGCAGTTGCCCAGCGGCATGCCCTCCAATCCCACGTATCGCAAGGCCAATCCTTCCGACCAGCCGATCCTGATCTTCACGATGACCAGCAAGACGCTCGATCGCGGCCAGATCTACGACGCCGCCTCGACCATCGTGGCGCAGAAGATCGCGCAAGTGGAGGGCGTCGGCCAGGTCACGGTGGGCGGCGGTTCGCTGCCGGCGGTGCGGGTGGAGGCCAACCTCACCGCGCTCAACCACTACGGCATCGCGCTGGACACGGTGCGCACCGCGCTGGCCAATGGCAATGCCCATCGACCCAAGGGCTTCCTCGAACAGGGACAGCGCCACTGGATCCTGCAGAGCAATGACCAGGCCGACCAGGCGGCGCAGTACCGCGACCTGATCGTGGCGGTGCGCGACGGCCGCCCGGTGCGCCTGGCCGACGTGGCGCAGGTGCAGGACTCGGTCGAGGACGTGCGCAACATGGGCCTGGCCGATGGCGAGCCGGCCATCGTCCTGCAGGTGATCAAGCAGCCCAACGCCAACATCATCGACACCTGCGACCGCGTGCTGGCGCTGCTGCCGCAACTGCGCGCGTCGATCCCGGCCGACATGCAGTTGAACGTCGCCATCGAGCGCACCGGCACCATCCGCGCCTCGCTGCACAACGTGGAGACCACGTTGTTGGTGGCGATCGCGCTGGTGATCGGGGTGGTGTTCGTGTTCCTGCGCGATGGACGTGCCACCCTGGTGCCGGCGGTGGCGGTGCCGGTCTCGCTGCTGGGCACGTTCGCGGTGATGTACCTGTGCGGCTACAGCCTGGACAACCTGTCACTGATGGCGCTGACCATCGCCACCGGTTTCGTGGTCGACGATGCAGTGGTGGTGCTGGAGAACATCACCCGCCACATCGAGGCCGGCATGCCGCGCCTGCGCGCGGTGCTGCAGGGCGCGCGCGAGGTCGGCTTCACGGTGCTGGCGATGAGCCTGTCGCTGGTCGCGGTGTTCATCCCGATCCTGCTGATGGACGGCATCGTCGGGCGCTACCTGCGGGTGTTCTCGGTGACCCTGTCGGTGGCGATCGGGGTGTCGTTGCTGGTTTCGCTCACCACCACGCCGATGATGTGCAGCAAGCTGCTGCGGGCGCATGCGCTGGACGGGCAGGGCCACGAACGCAACCGCTTGCTGCGCTGGAGCGAACGCGGCTTCGATGCCATGCGTGGCCTGTACGAGCGTTCCCTGCGCGCGGCGCTGGCCGCGCCCGGGCTGGTGATGTTCGTGCTGCTGGTGACGGTGTGCCTGAATGTGTACCTGTACGTGATCGTGCCCAAGGGCCTGTTCCCCGCCGAGGACACCGGGCGTCTGATCGGCGGGGTGATGACCGACCAGAGCACTTCGTTCCAGTCGATGTCGGCCAAGGTCACGCGGCTGATGAAGGTCATCAAGGCCGACCCGGCGGTGGACACCGTGGTCGGATTCGCCGGCCAGGGCCACAGCTTCATGTTCATCGCGCTCAAACCGCTGGCGCAACGCCGGTTGTCCACCGACCAGGTGATCGCACGCCTGCGCCCGAAGCTGTCCGGCGAGCCTGGCGCGCAGATGTTCTTGCGTGCCGCGCAGGACATCCGCACCGGCGGCCGGCAGAGCAACTCCACCTACCAGTACACCCTGCAGAGCGACAGCCTGGCCGACCTGCGTACCTGGGGGCCGAAGGTGGCCGAGGCGCTCAAGCAGGCGCCGGGTCTTGAGGACGTCAATTCCGACCAGCAGGAGCGCGGCCTGGAGACCGCGCTCACATTCGATCGCGCGGCGATGGCGAGGCTGGGGATCACCACCGCGCAGGTGGATTCGACCCTGGGCGATGCGTTCGGGCAACGCCAGGTCGCCACCATCTACAACGCGCTCAACCAGTACCACGTGGTGATGGAAGTGGCGCCCCAGTTCCTGCGCAACCCGGAAACCCTGCGTCAGATTTATGTGCAGAACAAGGCCGGCGCCATGGTGCCGCTGACGGCGTTCGCCAGCTTCGGGCCCGGCACCACGCCGGTGTCGGTGCAGCACCAGGGGCAATTCGCCGCGGTCACGATTTCGTTCAATCTCGCCGACGGCGTGAGCCTGGGCCAGGCCGCGGCGGCCATCGACCATGCCATGGCCGGGATCGGCGTGCCGGCGTCCATCCACGGCGCGTTCGCCGGCACCGCGGCGACCTTTCAGCAATCCAGCGGCACCCAGCCGTGGCTGATCCTGGCCGCGTTGCTGGCGGTGTACATCGTGCTCGGCGTGCTCTACGAGAGCTACGTGCACCCGCTGACCATCCTGTCCACGCTGCCCTCGGCCGGGGTCGGCGCGCTGCTGGCGCTGCTGGCCTTCCACATGGAGTTTTCCATCATCGCGTTGATCGGCGTGCTGCTGCTGGTTGGCATCGTCAAGAAGAACGCGATCATGATGATCGACTTCGCGCTGGACGCCGAGCGCCGCCACGGCATGGATCCGCGCGATGCGATCTTCGCCGCCTGTTCGCTGCGTTTCAGGCCGATCATGATGACCACGGTGGCGGCCATGCTCGGCGCGCTGCCGCTGGCGCTGGGCTTCGGCGAGGGTGCGCAGATGCGCCGGCCGCTGGGCGTGGCGATCCTCGGCGGGCTGGCGGTGAGCCAGTTGCTGACCCTGTTCACCACCCCGGTGGTGTACCTGTACCTGGATCGTTTCCGGCTGTGGGCGCGGCGGCGCTGGCGCATGGGTCAGGACGCCACGCCCGCGACTGGCGATGCGGGCGCGAGCTCGCCGTGACCGGCATGACCGTCGCGCCGATGCGCGTCACGGTGTCCGGCGCGGCAGCGGAACTTGCGGCGAGGCGCCCGGTCTGATGTCTGGTCAATCAACTCTAAGTCATTGATTTGTAGGGGTCGCACATGAACGCTATACTTTCGCGTCCGGTCGTGCGGCATGCCGCCGACCCTCATTCTTCTTCCACTCCTGGCCCTGGCCAGCATATCCACACCATGCCCAGCCAACTCGAAGCGCTCAACACGTGGGTCGATGAAGTCGCCAAGCTGACCCAGCCCGACCACATCCACTGGTGCGACGGCACCGATGCCGAAGCCCGCCAGC
This sequence comes from uncultured Gammaproteobacteria bacterium, assembly GCA_964640525.1. Lineage (GTDB taxonomy): Bacteria > Pseudomonadota > Gammaproteobacteria > Xanthomonadales > Xanthomonadaceae > SZAS-103. Next base: position 3,634 of record CAZXGS010000046.1, read on the forward strand.
TCAATGACCTGATGGTCGAACGCGGTGACCTGATCCCGCTCAACGAGAAGACCCATCCGAACTGCTTCCTGCACCGGTCCAGCAAGTCGGACGTCGCGCGGGTGGAGCACCTGACCTTCGTGTGCACCTCCGAGCGCGAGGACGCCGGCCCCAACAACCACTGGATGGCCCCGGCGCAGGCGCACGCGAAGATGGACGCGCTGTTCGCCGGCTGCATGAAGGGGCGGACCATGTACGTCATCCCGTACTGCATGGGTCCGATCGAGTCGCCGATCAGCCGCTGCGGCGTGGAGATCACCGACAGCCCCTACGTGGTCGCCAACATGCGCATCATGACCCGCATGGGCGCGCCGGCGCTGGCGCGGATCGAGCGTGAAGGCACCTTCGTCAAGGGCCTGCATTCCACCGGCGAGCTCGACCCCGAGCGCCGCTTCATCATGCACTTCCCGGAGGAGCTGACGATCAAGTCATTCGGCTCCGGCTACGGCGGCAACGCCCTGCTGGGCAAGAAGTGCCACGCCCTGCGGATCGCCAGCTATCAGGCGCGCAGCGAGGGCTGGCTGGCCGAGCACATGCTGATCGTGGGCATCGAGAACCCGCAGGGCCAGACCCATTACGTCGCCGCCGCGTTCCCCTCGGCCTGCGGCAAGACCAACCTGGCCATGCTGATTCCACCGGAGGGCTATCGACAGGCCGGCTGGAAGGTGTGGACGGTGGGCGATGACATCTGCTGGATGACCCCGGGTGAGGACGGGCGCCTGTGGGCGATCAATCCGGAAGCCGGCTTCTTCGGCGTGGCCCCCGGCACCTCGGCCAAGACCAACCCGAACGCGCTGGCGATGCTCGGCCACGACACCATTTTCACCAACGTCGGCGTCACCGCCGACAACAACCCCTGGTGGGAAGGGCTGCCCGACGGCAACCCGGTCAAGGACTGGCAGGGCAACGACTACAAGCCCGGCAACGGCCCGGCGGCGCATCCGAATTCGCGTTTCACGGTGAGCGCGCGCCAGTGCGCCAGCTACTCGCCGCACACCGAGGACGCCCGCGGCGTGCCGATCAGCGCGATCGTGTTCGGCGGCCGCCGCGAGTCGCTGGTGCCGCTGGTGTTCCAGGCCCGCGACTGGACCCACGGCGTGCTGGTGGGTGCGGCGATGGCCTCGGAGACCACTGCGGCGGCGACCGGCGCGGTCGGCGTGGTGCGTCGCGACCCGATGGCGATGAAGCCGTTCTGCGGCTACAACTACGGCGACTACTTCGCGCACTGGCTGTCGTTCGACAAGCCCGGTGCGAAGCTGCCGCAGGTGTTCCACGTCAACTGGTTCCGCAAGGGGTCGGACGGCAAGTTCCTGTGGCCGGGATTCGGCGACAACCTGCGCGTGCTGGAGTGGATCCTCAACCGCGTGGACGGCAAGGCCGGTGCGCAGGAAACCCCGATCGGCAACCTGCCGCGCGCGCAGGACCTGGACGTTTCCGGGCTGGGTCTGGACGACCACCACGTCGCCGAACTGCTGCAGGTGGATGCCGACGGCTGGAAGCGCGAGGTCGGCGAGATCGGCGCCTATCTGGACAGCTATGGTGAGCGCGCCCCGGCGGCGCTCAAGCGCGAGCAGCAGAAGATTGCCGATGCGCTGAACGGCTGATTCCTGCGGCCGGGTATTCGGCCGCTCACAGCTTCAGGTCGGCGGTCGCCTCGCGCATGTCCTGCGCGACGACCGCCTCCAGCCGTGGCAGGATCGGCCGCAGGGCATCGGCATAGTGTTGCCAGCGGCCGATGCTGCGGGCGTGGATGCCCTCGCGAACCTGATGCCGGCTGGCGCTGGCGACGAAGCCCTTGCGCTGGGCGAAGTCCAGCACCTGCGGGCTCCAGTCCACGCCGATGCTCGCCAGCAAGCGCCGCAGCTCGGCTTCCGGATTGGCCACCAGGCGCTCGTAGCGCACCTCGACCAGCCGATCCGGAATCGCCTGGCGCCAGTGCCGCATCAATATCCGGTGCTGCTCGATGCGATGGGCGATGTGCTCCAGGTGAAGCGACCAGTCGATCTTCGCGAAATGCGTGGCCCAGCACGACCACGCCACATCGCGCGGGTCGCGCAGTGTGTGGACGATGATGGCGTGTGGAAAGGCGAGCTTCAGCCAGCCGACGAACATGTAATTGTCGGGCAGCTTGTCCACGATCCGCTGGCAGGGACGCGAAACCGCCTGACGCTGCAGGCGCTCTTCGAGGCGCTGCAGATGCCAATGCGCCGCGGCGGTGACTGCGTCGGCGGTCAACTGTCCGGGCAGGCCACCGCAAGCCGCGAGCGCCTGCAGCAGGCCAAGCCGGCTGAAGGTCTGTTCGCCCACTCCGACGATGGCTGGGTGCGCGGCGAGCATGCGTTCCAGCAGGGTCGTACCGGAGCGCGGCAGCCCGATCACGAACAGCGGACGATGGTCATGGCTGCCGGCCGTGCGCAGGCGGTCGAACAAGTCCGGCGCATACGCGCGGATGGCGAACGCGACTTCTTCTTCATGCAGGCCCGGATCGTAGCGCTGCTGCGGCGGCAGGCAGCTCGCCTTGGTGGCGTTCATTGATGCCACGTGCGTGGCCGCAACGTCGAATTCGCCGGCGCGTTCGTGATGATTGGCCAGTGCATCGTGGAGCAGGGCGCGGAATTCCGGGTCGGGCTCGCGAGACAGTCGCGCGGTCAGGCGCGTGCGTAGCGCAGGATCCAGCGGTTCGCGCATCGCCTGTGCCAATTCGGCGAGCGCGCCGGAATCGTCCGGCGCGATCTGCAAGGCGCGTGAGAACAAGGTGCGTCCGGCCTCGCGATCGCCGCGACTCACCGCAAGGCGCCCCGCCTCCACCGGCCCCAACGGGTCGCCAGGTTGCATCGTCATGTAGCGGCGCCATGCCGTTTCGGCCTCTTCCAGGTGTTCGGCGACACGCAGGACCTGCGCGTACTGACACAGCAGGTCGGCATTGTTCGGGTGGCGATCGGTCAGCGTGCGCAGGATGCGTACGGCCAGATCCTTCTGGTCGGCCTGCCAAAGCAGTCGCAAACTGCCCTGGCGCGAGGCGACCTGCGGTTCCAGCGCCAGCGCACGGTCGAGCAGTTTGATCGATGCATCCACGTCATCGACCAACAGCAGGGCACGCGCCCAGCCAACCATCACGCCGGTATCGCCGACCAGATGCGCGGCGGAGTTCTGGTAGCAGCGCACGGCGTCGTGCGGTCGGCCGGCGATCTGCAACACGCTGGCGGTGACATGCAACAGGTTGGCGCTGGCCGGATTTTTGGCTTGCGCACGCTCCAGGTAGGGGAGTGCCCTGGCATGCTGGCCAGCCTGCGCCAGGCGCATGCCAATGGATTCGTCGTCTGAGTGCATGGGGCTGGGACTGGTCGATGCGCGCGGATTCTAGCGCTCGATTGAACTCTGGGAGTGTGCGGGCAACTCGTCGGCATCCGCTGCGGCAACCGCGACCATCCGCGGCAGCACGGCATGCAGGGTATCCCGGTAGTTGCGCCAGCGGCCGATGCTGCGGTCATGCAAGCGTTCGCGGACCTGCAGGCGGCTGGCGCTGCCGACGAAACCGCCGTGCGTCGCAGGCTCCAGCACCTGCGGATCCCAGTCCATTCCGATGGATGCCAGCACGCGGCGCAGCGTCGGTTCGGGTGTGGTGATCAGGTCCTCGTAGCGCAGCTCGATCAAATCCATGTGCGGAAGGCGTCGCCAATGTCGCATCAGGATCCGGTGTTGCTCGATGCGTCCGGCAATGTGGTCCAGGCTATGTGCCCATGGCACCTCGGCGAACTGCGTGAACCAGCAGGAAATCGCCACGTCGCGCGGGTCGCGCAGGCAATGGATGATGCTGGCACGCGGAAAGGCCAGCCGCAGCCATCCGGCCAACAGGTAATTGTCGGGCATCTTGTCGATGATCCGCGCCGCAGCCTCGTCCAGGCCGAGCCGCCGCAGACGGTCTGCCAGGCGTGCCAGGTGTCGGCCCGAGGCGTGCGCGATGACTGCGGGCGTCAACGTGGCAGGCGTGCCGCCACTGGCCTGCAGAGCCAGGCGCATGGCCTCCACGGCGAAGGATTGCTCGCCCACGCCGGCGATCTGCGGATGTGCGGCCAGCATGCGCTCGAGCAGCGTGGTTCCCGATCGCGGCAACCCGATCACGAATACCAGGCGTTGATCCGCGTTGCCCGCATCGCGCAGACGCAGGACGACTTCGTCGTTCCATTGCGTGGCGATCGCACTGATCTGGTCGCGATGGCGCCATGGCAGGTAGCGCCGCTTCGCCGGCGTCAGGGCGCTCATCAGGGTGTTGGCGATGCCGGCATGTCGGGCCGCGACGAGGTATTCGCCTTCGCGATCCAGACAGCGCGCCAGCGTCGCGTGCAGCCCCGCCAGTGCCTTGGGTTCGTGCACGCGTCGGCACGCGCTGGTGATGGTCTCGAGCAGATGGGTCTGCACGCGCCAGCCATCGACCTGGGCCAGCTCGAACAACGCCGCCGGGTAGTCTGGCACCTGGGCCAAGCCGTCCAGGAAATGCTGGCGCGCAGCTTCCACCCGACCTTGCGCGATGGCGAGGCGTCCGAGCTCGACGTGCGCGAAGGGATCCGCCGGACGCAGCCGCACCAGTCGAGCCAGTGCCTGCCGCGCCTCGGCGATGCGTTCGGCATCGACCAGCGCGGTGGCGAACTGGCGCAGCACGCCTGGGTGGTCGGCAAGCCGCTCGTGCATGAATTCGAGAATTCGGCAGCGCTGGTCGACGTCCCCGACCTGCTCCAGGAGCGCTGCCACCGGTCCGCCCGCGTCACCAAGGGCGGCACAGGCCATGCAGACGCGGGTGAGCAGGTCCGTCGCCGAAACGGCATCCCCTGCCTGCAGCAGCGCCTGCGCCCAGGCCAGGCAGACGTCCGATGCTCCACCGAGCGCTGGAAGGATCCGGCGATACACTTGCGCGGTCGCATCGGGTTGCTTCATCGCCAACAGTACGCTGGCCAAGGGCACCAGAGCCGCTGGATCGCCCGGCTGATCCAGGGCCGCGCGCTCGAACCGCTCCAGCGCCTCGGGCCAGCGACCGGCGCGTAACAAGTGCATGCCTGCGGCGATATCTGGCGAGGGCATGCAATGGGGTCGGCCAGGGGGGCGCCTCATCCTAGGTGGCGGGGAAAAACGGCACAAGCCGACCGCCGTCCGCCGGGCTTGAGCGGCCTTGGATGCGCCGACTGCCGCCGTCGCCAGGCAGTGCCCACGGCAGGCGCAAGGCAGGGGAAGGGAGCGCCAACGCGCGCAGTGGAGGGCGTCAACAGGGCTTCTCGCTGCGCCGCAGCATGGCGTGGACGTCCATTCCTTTCGATAAATCCGTTGTGCATCATCAAGTTGCATTGCTTTCAAGGGCCGCGTTGCGCGGTATTTCCTTTTCGTTAAAACTTCGCTAGTATTCCGTGCTACCGGGGAACCCTTGCACCAGGATGTGGTGTATCCCGGTGCTGCCAAGGATGGCAAACGTGTTCCGCAACGTGTCCGGCAACCCGCTCACGAAAATCTGCTCACCACCCTGACGTTGGAGAGAAATCCAAATGACCCCCATCCGCAACCTGCTTAGCGACGCGGTGCGATATGGCCTCGTGGCCGGCACGGTCGGCTTCGCCGGCCTGGCCAGCATGTCCGCACTCGCCCAGGACACCACTGCCAAGACCGATTCGACCAAGGCCAAAGAAGTCGGCCGCGTCGAGGTCATCGGTTCGCGCATCAAGCGCTCCGTCGACACCGAGCCCACCGCGCCGGTGACCACGATGACCCGCGCCGACATCGCCCAGACCGGTCTGACCAGCACCTTCGACGTCCTCAATCACCTCAGTGCCTCCGACGGTACCGGCCTGAGCACGGTGACGACCCAGACCAACGGCAGCGACGGCAGCCAGTCGATCTCGCTGCGCGAGATGGGCGCCCAGCGCACCCTCGTGCTGGTGGACGGCAAGCGTTGGCCGACCGATGCCAACGGCATCGTCGACCTGTCCAGCATCCCGGTGGCCATCATCGAGCGCGTGGAAGTCCTGAAGGACGGCGCCTCGGCGATCTACGGCTCCGACGCCATTGCCGGCGTGATCAACATCGTGACCCGCAAGCGCTTCGAAGGCGCCGAGCTGTCGTGGTACTACGGCCAGACCTCGCACGGCGACGGTGAACAGGATTCCGAGTCGGTCACCATCGGTGCCAACGGCGATCGCACCAATGCGGTCATCTCGCTCAGCCGCTCGGCGCAGAAGACCATCTCGGCAGGCGCGCGCTCGCGCACCGATGCCAACATCTACGGCTGCGACCAGATCCTGGCCGACTACAATCCGAGCACGGTTTACGGTCCGGAAGATCCGCATCGGCTTGCGGGCAAGTGCGGCTCGCTGATCTCGCAGTTCGGCGTGTTCTACGATCCGTCGATCAACCCGTCTGCCCTGATTTCGCTCAACCACAGCGCCGACGGCAGCAGTTGGGCTCCGGGCACCAAGGCCAGCGATTTCCATGTCTTCAACCCGCTGGATCGCTACAACTTCGCGCCGGTGAACTACCTGCAGCAGCCGGCCACCCGCAACAGCCTGTTCGCGTCGGGCAATTTCGACATCACCGACAACGTTTCGGCCTACGCGCGCGTGACCTACACCCAGCGTCGTTCGTCGCAGCAGCTGGCACAGGTGCCGACCACGGCCACCAGCAGCGGCAGCTCGGGCCCGCAGTGGATCATGGGCTACGACAACAACAGCATCTTCAATCCGGTCAAGGCTCCTGCGCCGTCGTACTGCGCGCCCGGTATCGGCTCGCATTGCGCCGTGACTTGGAACACCTACTTCCGCAACGTGGCGCTCGGTCCGCGCCACAACGACTACACCTTCAACACCCTGGCCGGTACCGTTGGCCTGCAAGGCTCGTTCCAGCTCGGCGACCGCAACTTCGACTGGGAAACCTACGCCCAGTACAACAGCGCCGACAACACCAAGATCGGCCTGAATTACGTCAACCTGCTGCACCTGAATGCCGGCATGGGCGCATCCTTCGCCGATGCCAATGGCCTGCACTGCGGCACGCCTGGCAACGTCATCTTCGGTTGCGTGCCGATCGACCTGTTCAATGGTCCGGGCATGGGCCTGGGCAACAAGTACAAGACCGTCGATGGCAGCGGCCCCGGCGGGTTCTACACGGTCACTGCGGCCGACGTGCAGGCGATGCTGAATTACATGGGCTACACGGAAGTCCAGCACGACAACAACAGCGGCATCAACTACGGCGCCACGCTGTCGGGTGAAATCGCTCCGTTGCAAGGCGGCATGCTGGCCTTCGCTGCAGGTGTCGAGCAACGTCGCGCGAACGCCAACTTCTCCCCGGACCCTCTGGCTGCCAGCGGTGCTTCGTCCGACAATGCCGTGCTCCCGACCTCCGGCAGCACCAAGGTCAACGAGTGGTACCTGGAGTTGCAGGCCCCCCTGCTGAAGAACCTGCCCTGGGCCAAGGAGCTGGAGATCGATGCGGCCATCCGCAAGTCGGATTACTCCGGCCGCGGTTTCTTCAACTTCAACGACGTGGCCAGCAATCCCGGTTCGCCCAGCACGTCGAAGTTCAGCCTGCGCTGGAAGCCGTTCGATGACCTGCTGTTGCGTGGTACGTGGGGTCAGACCTTCCGTGCGCCGTCGGTCAACGATCTTTACTCCGGCTTGGCACAGAACTTCCCGATCGCCACCGACCCCTGCAGTGTCACCGCAGACCCGGCCATCGACAACTTCAGCAACCTCTCCGCTGCTGGCAAGGCCGAGTGCATCAAGGAAGGTGTGGCGGCCGGTGGTGTCCATATCCCATCGAACCAGCAGATCAGCGCCTATCAGGGCGGTAATCCGGCTCTGCAGCCCGAGCATGGTCACGACCTGACTTACGGATTCGTGTGGAGCCCGAGCCAGTGGGATGCGCTGAAGGGGTTCAACCTGACCGTGGACTACTGGAAGATCAGCCTCAACCAGGCGATTTCGGCTCTGGGCGCGCAGGACATCCTGAATCGCTGCTATGGCCTGGTGGGTGGTATCGCGGCTGGATCGTCCCTTTACTGCGGCCTGATCTCTCGTGCAACCGGTGGCGCGACCGCGGGTCGCTTGACCAATGTGATCGGCGTCGAGTTCAACCTGAGTCGCCTGGTTACCGATGGCATCGACATCGGCATGAATTGGCGGCGCGAGACCGGTTGGGGTACGTTCGGTGCGAAGTTTGACTCGACCTACACCAGGTCCTACAAGACGGCCGGCAGCGACACCGATCCGCTCAGCGACAACCTGGTTGGCCAGTACGCTAACGGCCCACTGTTCCGCTGGCGGTCCAACCTGACCCTCGACTGGACCCGCGGCGACTGGGATGCTTCCTGGACCATGCGCTACATGTCTGCCCAGGACGAGAATTTCGGCTGCAACTCGAAAGGCATCTTGAAGAGCCTGATCTGCAATCGCCCCGCATCGTTCAGCCACTTCGCTCCGGATGACGGCATCGGCAGCAACCTTGGCTACAACCACATGGGTGCGGTCGTGTATCACGACGTGCAGGTGGGCTGGAAGGCTCCGTGGAAGGCCCACGTAGCGCTGGGTGCGCGCAACGTTTTCGGCAAGGAGCCGCCGTTGGCTGCCTCCGCCTTTGCCCAGTCGTTCGATGCGTCCTACGACATGCCGGGTGGTCCGTTCTATTACCTGCAGTACACGCAGAGCTTCTGATCGTTCGATCTACGCAAATGTTGTCCTTGGAGCCGCGGCCTCGTGCCGCGGCTTTTTTTTGGTGCGCCCGGCACGGGCGCACTCTTGGAGGTGCAAGTCCTCTCAAAAGCTGATCACGGCGAGTGAAGCTAAGCGCAACTGCAGATGGGCGACCGACCGTGGGGAGGAAGCGTGGAGCGAAGCTGCGGGCCGATGGACAAGAACCGGAGACAAGGCGGTGCCGATCGGGCGCCTGTCCGATGGTGTGGCAGGGGCGCGATGGTCGGTACCATCGTCTCCTATCCCGATGCGCGGCAGCGCACTCGCCTTCGGGCCATCGCTCGCATCATCAGGGCGCCTGATCGCCTCTGCTAAAATCGACCGCACCATCGTCCGCCGACACCCGCCGTATGGCAGCGCCGCCAGTCCTGATGCAGCTCCTTCAGCGCGCGGCAGATGCATGCCGACGCGGCGATGACGCGGAGGCCGAAGTGATGTGCCGCAGCGCGTTGCAATCGTTTGGCGAAGATCCGAATACGCGCATGCTGCTGGGCGTGATCCGTTGTCGGGCTGGTGACGCGACGGGCGGAATCGGTGATCTGGAACGTGCGTGCAGTCTGTTGCCGACCCATGAACCGGCATTGTTGAACCTGGCGATCGCCTGTCTCGACGACGGTCGCCTCGTGCGAGCACGCGAGGTCCTTGCCCACCTGCTGCACCTGAATCCGCGCCATGCCCATGCGCGTGCCGTTCTCGGCAGCGTGCTGGTCGAGGCCGGTGACGGCGAAGCTGCCCGCGAGGCTTTCACATCGGCACTGCAGATCAAGGCCGATTTGGTCGATGCCCTGGCGGGCCTGGCCCACGTCGAAGAACAGGAGCATCGATTGCGCGAGGCCCGCGAGCTCGCCGCGCGTGCGCTTGCGGCGTCGCCACTGCAGCCCCTCGCAAGCCTCGTTCGCGCCCGCGTCGCACTGCGCCAGAACGACCCCGCCACCGCCCTGCGCGTGGCGGGTGAACTGTTGCACCGCGGCAAGCCGGCCCCGGTCAATCGCGCCATGGCCGAAAGCTGCGTGGCCGAAGCCTGCGATGCCATGAGCAGGTTCGACGAAGCGTTTGCCGCTTTTGGTCGCGCGAATGATGTCCAGTACGATCTCGCGCGGGCGGTCGGCGTGGTTGCGGACGGGCCGTTGTCACCGGCCACGCTGCGTCGCCTGGCTGCGTGGGTCGCACGCACCGAGCCTGCACACTGGCGGATGGCGCCGCCGGCGGATCGGCAACCCGTCTTTCTGGTCGGCTTTCCGCGCTCCGGGACAACCCTGCTGGAACAAGTCCTTGCATCGCATCCGCGCATCACCACGATCGAGGAATGCGACTGCCTGATGGATGCCGCGCACGAATTGATGGTCGCGGATTCGGACTTCGCATCCTGGGCCGATCTTCCGGACCGCACGGTCGAAAGGCTCCGCATCCAGTACTGGGCGCGGGTCGATGCGGCGCTTGCCGGCGCGCCAGCGCAGGCGGTGCTGGTGGACAAGCAGCCGCTCAATGCCGCCTATTTGCCGCTGATTCATCGGCTGTTTCCGGAGGCCAGGATCATCCTGGCCCTGCGCGACCCGCGCGATGTCGTGTTGAGTTGCTTCCAGCAGCGATTCGCGATGAACACGGCCATGTTCCAGTTGCTCAGGCTTGACAGCGCGGCGGCGTACTATGCGGCGGTGATGGCTCTGGTGGATATCAGCCGTACCAGGTTCCCTTTGGCAGTCCACGCCATCCGTTACGAGGATCTGATCGCGGACTTCGATCGTCAGATTCGCGACGTGCTTGGTTTCCTCGGGCTGGAATGGAACGCGGCGGTTCGCGATTTCGCCTTGACCGCACGCAATCGACGGATTGGAACTCCCAGCGCCGCCCAGGTTGTCCGGCCCCTCCATGCCGGAGCAAGCGGCAAGTGGCTCCGCTATCGGGCGCACATGGAGCCGGTGTTGCCGATCCTCGAACCCTGGGTGCGTCGATTTGGTTACGCGCCGGCGTGAATCGACCGGGAAGGCAAGAGCGATGATCCGGGATCGACGGAGCAACTGGCGCTGACGCGCCGTGTGCGACGGGCAACCTTGATTCAGATCGTCCGGTGATCGAACGATCTGACCGGATTTCCAGACGGCCGAAAGCCAAGTCATGATCAGGACCGTCGCGGGACCCCGGAGCGCCCTGCCGGTCGTCGCCGGCGCTTCTCAGTTCGCGGCGAGGATCTGCCTCAGCGTCCTGCGCGCCGCCGTGAAGGAAAACCGCTCCTCCACGTTGGCGGCGCCGTTCCCGGCCAGGGTTTCCCATAGCGCCGCATCCTCGTACAGCCGCAGCACCGCTGCGGCGAAGCCCGCCGGATCGGCGGCGAGGAGCACGTCGTGCCCATCGCACAGGTGCATGCCTTCCACCGCCAACGGCGTGGCCACCACCGGCTGGCCGTGGGCCATGCTGCGATTGATCTTGCCTTTGACGCCGGCGCCGAAGCGCAGCGGCGCCAGCCCGATGCGGCAGCCGTCCATGAACGCGTCCAGGTTCGGCACGTGGCCATGCACGCGCACGCCGGGCACCTCGCCCAGCGCCAGCACCTCCGGTGGCGGCCACGGGCCGACCAGGTGCAGGGCGATTTCGGGCCGGCGCTGCCGGATCAAGGGGTAAATCTCGTGCGCCATCCACAGCGCCGCATCCACGTTCGGCGGGTGGCGGTAGCTGCCGACGAAGACGAGATCGGCGCGGGCATGGAAACCGTTGCGCCCGGGCTCGACCGCGAGCACGTTGGACAACACTTCGACCTGCGCGCCCGCAACCTGCTGCTGCAGCAACTCGCGCTCGACCGTGCTCACCACCAGGGTCAGGTCGGCCTCGCGCACGAGTTTGAGTTCGTGCTCGCGGGTGCGCGCGGCCTTGCGCCGCAGCGCCGTGCTGACGGTCAGCTCGGCCTCGCGCTGCTCGCGCAGGAAGTGCAGGTCCACGGTGTCGAACACGAACCGCGCCTGCGGTGAATACCGCCGTACCAGGCCGATGTAGTTGGCTGCAACCGCGTGACGGCTGGCGATGACCAGATGGAACAGCGGGCCGTGGCGGCGCAGCCACGCCCCCGGCCCGGTGATCCACGGCTTCCACCACACCTGCACGCCCAGTTGTTGCAGTGCCAGCGTGTAGTCGCCGTCATGGGCGCGATTGTCGGCGAAGAAGCTCACCGCGCAGCCTTCCTCGCGCAACAGCCGCAGCAGGTTGAACATGCGCAGCGAGCCCGAGTCGCGGTCGGGTGTGGGCGTGCAGGCATCGATCACCAGCACGCGCTGCCGGGCACGGTGCTGGCAGGCCAGACGCAGGTCGCTGCCTGGTGTCGGGTGGTCGGCAAGGGCCTGACTCCAGCGGGTCTTGAACTTGCGCCAGTTCACCCGCTGGTAGGCCTTGGTGCCCAGCGCCTCGTCGGTACCGGAGCTGACGCCTTCGTGGTGGACGACCACCGCCAGCGGCTGGTAGAGCACGCGCAGGCCAAACGCGCGCACTTTCATCGCCAGGTCGGTGTCCTCGTAGTAGGCAGGCGCGTAGTGCGGATCGAAGCCTTCGAGTTGCGCGAACAGTTCCCGCGGGATCGCGATCGCTGCACCCGAGCAGTAATCGACCTCGCGCACGAAGTTCCACGCCGGCGCGCGCGGGTCCTCGAAGCGGCCGCAATTCCATGCCGTGCCGTCGTTGAACACGATCGCGCCGGCCTCCTGCAGGCGCCCGTCCGGGTACACCAGCTTGGCGCCCACCAGCCCGGCGTCCGGATGCTCGGCGAAGGTGGCGATCAGCGCGTCCAGCCAGTTCGGCTGCACCGCGGTGTCGTTGTTGAGAAACACCAGGAACATGCCGCGCGCGATCGCCGCGCCGGCGTTGCAGGCGCCAATGAAGCCCACGTTCTGGCGCAGGCTCACCACCCGCACGCCGTCGATGCCGTTCAGGCGCAGCGCGGTGTCGTCGATCGAGGCATCGTCCACCACGATGGTCTCGAACGGTGTGGCATCGCCGCAGGCGGCCAGCGCGCGCAGGCAGGCCAGGGTGTGGCGAAAATGGCCGTGAACCGGGATCACGATGCTGGCCACCGGCGCGTCGGCGCAGGGCACCGCGAACGGCCGGAACGGTGCGTCGGCCGGGATCTGCAGCGGCAATGCCTTGATCCCCTTCGGCCCGCGCAGCTCCTGCCAGGCGCGCACGAGGGTGTCGCGCAGGCCACGTCGCGCCACGCTGGCACGGGTTCGCTCGGCGGCATTGCGCGCGGTGCGCAGGGCCAGTTGCAGCGGCAGCAGCAGGTCGCCTTTGCGCGCAGGCGGAGGGCGCGGGGGATCCGGCGGGGCCAAGGGCAGGGCTTTTGCAGCGAGGGCGGGCGACAGGCTACAGCGCCGGCGCCTCGCGCGACAGGCCAGCGTGAACGCCAGCATGCGCCGCAGGCGCCACAGCCGCGAAATGGCGCGGCACTACGCTAGACTGGCCGGCGGACAAGCGGAGCATCCATGCGGCGGTCGAACGCGGAGATCGAGGACGAGCAGGACGAGGACGACGACGACGGCCCGCCGCGCCGACGCTGGCGCTGGATCCTCTACCCGATGCTGCTGTTGCTCGGCCTGCTGCTGGGCTTGGGGATTCCTTACGTCTGGGTGCTCGACGGTCAGGTGCGCGAGCGCTTCGGGCAATTGCAGTGGCAGGTTCCGACCACGGTCTATGCGCAGCCGCTGCACCTTGTGCCGGGCCAGCGGATGGACGCCAAGACCCTGCAACTGGAACTGGACTCGGCGCAGTACCGCGCCGATGGCGCCGGTGCGCGGCCGGGCACCTACCTGCGCCAGGGCGACGACTTCACCATCTCCTCGCGCGGTTTCGAGGATGTCGCCGGCACGCAGCCGCCCGCGCAGGTCGTGGTGGACCTGTCCGCGGGCGTGGTCGCCAAGCTGCGCACCCCGGCCGGCGCGCCCCTGCAGGCGGTCACCCTCGACCCGGCGCGGATTGCCGCGCTGTATGGCTCGGCACAGGAAGAACGCGAACTGGTGCGTGCCGGCCAGGTGCCGCCGTTGCTGGTCGCCGGACTGCAGGCGGTGGAGGATCGCAACTTCAAGACCCACCACGGCGTGGACGTGGCCGGCATCGTGCGTGCGCTGTGGGTGGACCTGCGCGAGGGCGGCGCGCGCCAGGGCGGCAGCACGCTCACCCAGCAACTGGTGCGCAACCTGTTCCTGAGCAACGAGCGGTCCGTCAAGCGCAAGGTCACCGAAGCGCTGTACGCGATCATCATCGAGTCGCGCTTCGACAAGCAGACCATCCTGCAGGCCTACCTGAACGAGGTTTACCTCGGGCAGATGGGCAACCAGTCGATCCACGGCGTGGCCGCCGGGGCGAGATTCTGGTTCGGCCGGCCGCTGGATGGCCTGCCCAAGCAGGACATCGCGATGCTGATCGGGATGATCAAGGGGCCCTCCTACTACGACCCCCGCCGCTACCCGGAACGCGCCCTGCAACGGCGCACGGTGGTGCTGGATGCCTTCGTCGAGACCGGTCTGTTGCCGGCGGACGAGGCCACCGCGCTCAAGCTCACGCCGCTGGACGTAGTGCCCAAGCCGGGCATCGTCACCAACCGCTATCCGGCCTTCGTCGACCTCGTGCGTCGCCAGTTGCAGGCCGACTACCCGGCCGACAGCCTGCGTGGCGCGGGCATGGCCATCCACACCACCCTCGATCCGGCCGTGCAGATCGACGCGGAGACCGCGTTGTCCGACACGCTGGACAAGATCCAGCGCAAGCGAGGGCCGGCGCTGGAAGGTGGCGTGGTGGTGACCGACGTGCGCAACGGCGACGTGCTGGCGGTGGTCGGCAGCCGCGAAGCCACCGTGCCGGGATTCAATCGCGCGCTCGACGCCCAGCGCCCGGTCGGTTCGCTGCTCAAGCCCTTCATCTACCTGCTGGCGCTGGCGCAGCCGGACAAGTATTCGCTGGCCACGCCGATCGACGATGCCACCGTCAACGTCACCCTCGGCAACGGCCGCAACTGGTCGCCGGACAACGACGACCACCGCGACCACGGCATCGTGCGCCTGACCGATGCGCTGGCGCAGTCCTACAACCACGTCGCGGTGCGGGTGGGCATGGACGTGCAGGTCGAGCGGCTGGTGAAGCTGCTCAAGGCGCTGGGCGGCGTCGACGTGACGCCCAACCCCTCGGTGCTGCTGGGCGCGACCGACCAGACGCCGTTCGTGATGGCCCAGCTCTACCAATTCCTGGCCTCCGGCGGCAAGGTCCAGCCGTTGCACGCGGTGCGTGGCGTGCTGAATGCACAAGGCGTGCTGATCAAGCGCTACGACCGCACGCCCGCCGCGGCCCAGGCCGGCGATGCGCTGGCGGCGCGGCTGGATACCCTGGCGATGCAGCAGGTCGCGATCTCCGGCACCGCCGGTTCGCTGCAGCGCGACGGGCTGGGCTTCCTCAATGTGGCCGGCAAGACCGGCACCAGCAACGACAGCCGCGACAGCTGGTTCGCCGGGTTCACCGGCAGCCATCTGGCGGTGGTCTGGGTCGGCAACGACGCCAACAAGGAAACCGGCCTGTTCGGCGCCACCGGCGCGCTGCGCGTGTGGGCGGGCCTGTTCAAGCGCCTGCCGAGCACCCCGCTGACGGTCAGCGATGCGGGCATGGAGTGGGCGTGGGTGAGCCCGGAAGGCTGGGCCAGCGTGGATGCCGGCTGTCCGGGCGCGCGCCGCTTCGCGTTCGTCAAGGGCTTTGCGCCGCCGGCGCAGGCAGGGTGTGCGGTCGGATCCGGGGCCAGTGACGGGTCCGAGTGGATTCGCGTGCCCAGCGCCGATCCGGTCGATCCGGACACTGGCGCACCGCTGCCGCAAGCCGCGCCCACGGACACCACGCCGGCACCGGCGTCGACGCCCGGTTCGCTGCCACCGCCGGTGACGCCGGCGCCACCGGCGAGTCCGGATGCGGGAGGCCCGCCATGATCGCCGTTCGCCGTGGCGCGCGGTCGGGGAGCGTGCGCGCGCCGCGTGTAGCCCTTTGCGGTGCCCTGCTGGCGCTGTGCGCCTGCCAGCCTTCGGCGCCGCCGGCACCCACGCGCCCGGCGTTGCCCGCGCCGGCGCAGATGCTGGCACAGGTGCGCGCGATCGGCGCCAGTGCGCCCGACTCGCTGGAGGTGCAGCCGCTTTCCGATCCGGCGGTGACCGACCTGCGCCAGCGTGCGCTGCGGCTGGAACGGCAGGCCGACTACACCGATGCCGCCAAGGCGATCGCCCAGGCGCTGACGCTCCAGCCCGGCGATCCGGAACTGCTCCAGCAGGCCGCCGAGTACGCGCTCTTCCAGCACGATTGGCCGCGCGCAGGCGCACTGGCGCGGCAGTCGTTCGAGCGTGGGCCGCGGGTCGGCTCGTTGTGCCGGCGCAACTGGGAGACCCTGCGCTTCGTGGCGATGGCGCATGCCGACGCGATCGCCACCCAGGCGGCAGTGGTGGCGTTGGCGGCCTGCACCGTCGAGCCGCCGCCGCGCTACTGAAGGCGGCCCGTCCGATGGATCTGGTCGAACGCACGCAGCAGGCGCTGGACGAGGACGGCCCGCTCGCCGCGGGCCTGGACGGCTACGCGCCGCGTGCCGCCCAGCAACGCCTGGCGGCCGCGATCGCGCAGGCGTTCGTGCAACGCGAGCACCTGCTCGCCGAGGCCGGCACCGGCACCGGCAAGACGTTTGCCTACCTCGTGCCGGCGCTGCTGTCGGGCCTGCGCACGATCATCTCCACCGGAACCCGCGCGCTGCAGGACCAGCTCTACCACCGCGACCTGCCGCGCGTGCGTGCGGCGCTGGGCGTGGGCATCAAGAGCGCATTGCTGAAGGGACGGGCGAATTACCTGTGCCTGTACCGGATGCAGCAGGCGGGGGATTCCGGCCCTGCGGCGGCCTTGCTCCCGCGCGTGCGTACCTGGGCCAACCGCACCCGCAGCGGCGACCTGGCCGAACTGGCCGACCTGCCCGAGGACAGCCCGCTGTGGCCGCAGGTCACCTCGACGGCGGAGAACTGCCTGGGCAGTGACTGCCCGTTCTGGAGCGAGTGCTTCGTGGTCAAGGCGCGCGCGCAGGCGCAGGCCGCCGACGTGGTGGTGGTCAACCACCACCTGCTGCTGGCCGACCTGGCGATCAAGCAGGAGGGTTTCGGCGAGATCCTGCCGGGCGCGCAGGCGTTCGTTCTCGACGAGGCCCACCAGCTCCCCGAACTGGCGGCGCAGTTCTTCGGCGAGGCGCTGGGGGCGCGGCAGATCAACGACCTGACCCGCGATGTGCTGGCCGAGTGTGGCGCGGTGGCCGGCGCGCTTGCCGCGCTACAGGCACCGGTACGCGCGCTGGAGCAGGCGGTGCGCGAACTGCGCCTGGGCATCGACACCCTGCCCACGCGCGGTACGCGCACGCGCATGCTCGGCCTGGATCCGGCGCAGGACGCGCTGCACGGACTGGATGCCGCGCTCGCCACGCTGGTCGATGCGCTTTCCGGCGTGCAGGAGGCATCGCCGGGCCTGGCCGCCGCGCACGCGCGCGCCGACCTCCAGCGCGCACGCCTG
This sequence comes from uncultured Gammaproteobacteria bacterium, assembly GCA_964640525.1. Classification (GTDB taxonomy): domain Bacteria; phylum Pseudomonadota; class Gammaproteobacteria; order Xanthomonadales; family Xanthomonadaceae; genus SZAS-103. Next base: position 20,949 of record CAZXGS010000046.1, read on the forward strand.
CGGCTGTGGATCGACGGTGAGGACGAACAGGTGCGCTGGTACGAGACCACTGCACGCGGCTTCGTCCTGCAGCGCACGCCGCTGGACGTGTCGGCGCCGTTGCGCGCCTACCGCGAGGCCAGCCGTGCGGCGTGGGTGTTCACCTCCGCGACGCTGGCGGTGGATGGCCACTTCGACCACATCGCCGGCCGCCTGGGCCTGGTCGATCCGTGCATGCTGCTGCAACCCTCGCCGTTCGACTGGCCGCGGCAGGCGCTGTGCTACCTGCCGCCCGGCCTGCCCGAACCCAACGCGCGCGAGTACGTGGCGGCGATGCTGGAGCGCTTGCGTCCGGTGCTGCAGGCCTCGGGCGGGCGCGCGTTCGTGTTGTTCACCTCCCACCGCGCCCTGCGCGAGGCGGCGCTGGCGCTGGCGGGCGATCCGTGGCCGCTGTTCGTGCAGGGCACCGCGCCGCGCCACCTGCTGCTGGAGCGCTTCCGCGCCTCCGGCAACGGCGTGCTGCTGGGCGCGGCCAGCTTCTGGGAGGGCGTGGACGTGCCCGGCGATGCGCTGAGCGTGGTCGCCATCGACCGCCTGCCGTTCGCCCCGCCCGACGATCCGGTGCTGGAGGCGCGGCTGGAAGCGGTGCGTCGCGGCGGTGGCAATCCGTTCCGCGACGAGCAATTGCCGACCGCGGTGATTGCGCTCAAACAGGGCGCAGGCCGCCTGATCCGCAGCTTTTCCGACCGCGGCGTGCTGGTGCTGTGCGACCCGCGCCTGCTCGGCAAGTCCTACGGCCGGGTGTTCCTGGCTTCGCTGCCGCCGCTGCCGCGCACGCGCGAAATCGCCGACGTGCGGGCCTTCCTTGCGCGACAATGCCAGGCCACCGAGGAGACCGCGCCATGACCGACTCGAACCCGCAGCGCCCGCCGCGCGTCCACGGCATCGGCGGGGTGTTCTTCAAGTCCGCCGACCCCAAGGGGCTGGCGGCGTGGTATCGCCAGCACCTGGACTTCGATGTCGCCGTGTGGGGCGGCGCGGTGTTCGACTGGAAGCGCGCCGACAACGGTGGGCCGGGAAGCACCGCGTGGTCGCCGTTCGCCCACGACACCACGTATTTCGCGCCTAGCGACAAGCCTTTCATGTTGAACCTGCGGGTGGACGACCTCGACGCCGTGCTCGCCGCGCTGCGCGCCGAAGGCTGCCGGGTGCTCGAGCGCCGCGAGGACGGGCCGTTCGGCAAGTTCGGTTACCTGCTCGACCCCGAAGGCCACCTGCTGGAACTCTGGCAGCCCGCCGACGAGGCGGGCGAGGGGACGCAGAGCGCATGAAGCTGCTGGCGATCGAGACCGCGACCGAGGCCTGCTCGGTGGCCGTGTGGGCCGACGGGCAGGTGCGCGAACGCTTCGAACTGGCCCCGCGCGGCCACACCGAACGCGTGCTGCCATGGGCCGACGCCTTGCTCGCCGAAGCCGGCATCGCCAGGTCGCAACTGGATGCGATCGCGGTGGGTCGCGGGCCCGGCGCCTTCACCGGCGTACGCCTGGCGATCGCGCTGGCGCAGGGCATCGCGCTGGCGCTGGAGCGCCCGATCGTGCCGGTGTCCACGCTGGCCGCGCTGGCGCTGCGCAGCCGTGGCGAGCACGTGCTGGCGGCGATCGACGCGCGCATGGGCGAGATCTACCTGGGCGCTTTCGTGCGCGACGCGGACGGCCTCGTCGAAGCGCACGGCACCGAACAACTGCTGCGGCCGGCCGATGCCCGCATGGCGCCGGGAACGGCATGGATCGGCGTCGGCTCCGGCTTTGCCGCCCAGCACGGCGCACTGATGCGCGCGCTGGATGCCGAACTGTCCGCGGCCGACGCGACCGAGCTGCCGCACGCCGCCGATGTCGCCACGCTTGCCGCGCGAGCGTTCGCGCGCGGGCAGGCGCTCGCGCCCGAGCGCGTCGAGCCGGCCTACCTGCGCGACAAGGTCGCGCTCACCCTGGCCGAACAGCACGCCGCGCGCGCCGGCCTGACCTGAAAGACGCCACCGCGTGCGCATGCCCTTCACGAACGGGCGCGGTGGGCAGCGCTTGCGCCCCCTACGCATCAAAACGATGCCAAGCGTCAATACGCCTTGTAGGCCTTGCCCCATACCGCGTGCAGCCGGCGGTCCCGCCCGCAGCCGATCCGGTAGCGCTCGTAATAGCCCGGATTCTTCCTGGTGAACTGCTGGTGATAGCTTTCCGCCGGGTAGAACGGCCCTGCGGCCCGCAACTGCACCGCCAGCGGGGCGTGGAACAGGCCGGACTTCTTCAGCGCGTCCATGTAGGCCTGCGCCTGGCGCAGTTGCACCGGGTCGGACACGAAGATCACGCTGCGGTACTCGTCGCCGTGATCGCAGGCTTGCCCGCCGACCTGGGTCGGGTCGATGCGGTGGAAGTAGATGTCCAGCAGATGCGCGTAGCTGACCCTGGCCGGGTCGAACTGCACCTGCACCGTTTCGACATGGCCGGTGGTGCCGGTGGAGACCTCTTCGTAGCTCGGGTTGGCGACGTGGCCGCCGCTGTAGCCGGAGATCGCGGAGATCACGCCCGGCACGTCGTCGAAGGCGTGCTCCATGGTCCAGAAGCAGCCGCCGGCAAAGGTGGCGATGGCGGTCCTGGCATGGCTGATGATGTGGATCGGGACGACGTTCGGCGGCCCCTCCGCAGCCACGGCGTGGCTCGCGCAGAGCAAGGCGCCGAATGCGGCCAGCCCGACCAACCCGATGCGAAGATGCGACGTGATCATGTCAGGTCCTCCATGCGGGCAGGGCTTGGCCCTTGGGGATGAAGGCCAGCGCCACGCCGTTGTTGCACCAGCGCTTGTGCAGCGGTGGCGGGCCGTCGTCGAACACGTGGCCCTGGTGGCCGCCACAGCGGATGCAGTGGTACTCGGTGCGCACCTCGAAGGCCAGCTTGCGATCGACCTTGAAGCCGCAGTGGCCGGGCAGGCAACGGGTGAAGCTGGGCCAGCCGGTGCCGCTTTCGAACTTGGCGCGGGCATCGAACAGCGGCAGGTAGCAGGCCGCGCAAACGAAGGTGCCCTGGCGATGTTCGTTCAGCAGCGGGCTGGTGAAGGCGCGCTCGGTCGCCTCCTGGAACAGCACCGCGAAGGCCAGCGGCGGGAGCAGCTTGCGCCACGCCTCGACGGGCTTGTGCAGCGGCGGGACGACGATGCCGACCATCTGGCCGGCGGCGCGCAGGGCAGGGCTGGCCAGCGGCAGCGCGGTCAACGCGGTCAGCGAACGCAGCAGGGTACGACGTTGCATTTGGGGCCTCCTCTCGGGCCACCGGAATCGCCGGCAGGCCCAGCTTGCGCCATCACCGGTTCGGCGCGCGTGAACGGCGAGGTTCGCCGTGCCAGGGGTTTGGCGTACAGGTGCGCGAATCCTTACACGCCACGACCGCGCGCCGCGAAGGCCTGCGGCCGGGTGATATCCACCCTCGGCCCGGCATGTCGCGCTACGGCAGATAGGCGCGTATCAACCGGTTGAATTCGGACTCGGAGGCGCAGGTGCGCCGTTCGCCCGAGGGCAGGGTGACCTCGCAGGTGTACGGGGGCATGGCGCCACCGCCGGTGCCGCTGTTCCAGCCAAAGCTGCCGAAGACCCTGCCGTTGGCGTCGTACAGCGTGGCGTTCTTCCAGAGCGTGCCCATCCGGTTGCGGCGGGTCTTGATCAGCATGTAGCACTGCTGGAGTGCGGGGTTGAAGAAGGCCTGCGGCTGGACCCCGGACTGATCGGCCAGGCCGAGCCGGCGCACCCGCTCGCGCGCGCTGTCCGCGCAGTGCTGTTGCACCTGGGTGGCTTGCGAGGCCGCGGCCTCCTGCTGCTGGATGCGGCGCTTGTCGAGCACGGCGTACTGCGCCTTGTACTGCCAGACCAGCAGCCCGGCAAGGCCGAGCAGGATGAGCAGGGCGATGATGCGACCGAGCATGGCAGGCCTCCCGAACCGTCCCATGGTCATCCTGCCACAGACGCAACCACGAAGAATCGACGCGCCCGCCTGGCGCACCGGGCAGCCCGCGCCCGCGATCGGCAGCGTCGCCGACGGCCACCCTGGCCTATCATTGCCGCCCGCAGCAGCCCGTCGTAACGCCACCGCGTCGATCATTCCGCCCTGCGTGAACCGCCCGATCGTCCATTTCCGCCCTTGCCTCGCCCCGGAGACTGCATGCGCCTTGCCCTTGCCGCCGTGATTGCCCTGGCCCTGACCGGCTGTCACCACGGCCCGCCGCCGATGCCCACCCAGGCCTTCACCGCACCGGGCGTGACGCTGAAGCTGGATCCGCCAGCCGCACCGGACTGCAAGCCCACCACCACCTACCGCGCGACCCTGACCTGGACGGTGCAATCGGACCTGCCCAAGACCAACGTGCGCATCGGTTCGCCGACCGGGAAACTGTTCGCGCGCAGCAACGACGAAAAGGCCCACGAGGAGACCGGCGACTGGGTCAGGCCCGGCATGTGGTTCATCCTGCTCACTCGCGACGACGACGAAGTGCTCGGCGCGATCCAGGCCGGGCCCAAGGCCTGTCCCTGACGACAGTCGGGCCGCGCCGCTGCACGCGGGGTCGGATCCAGTGGCGATGCCCCGTCATGCGCCTCCGGTCGTGGCGCGGACCGTGACCGCTTGCGCATCGAACAGCTTGCCCGGATTCATCAGCCCCAGCGGGTCGAAGGCCTTGCGCACGCCGCGCATGAGTTCGATCTCGGCCGGGCTGCGGGTGCTGTCCAGGTAGGGCTTTTTGACCAGGCCGATGCCGTGCTCGGCCGAGATGCTGCCGCCGTGGCTCTGCAGGGTTCGTGCCAGCAGCTTGGTCACCCGTTCGCACTGTTCGATGAACTCGGCAGCGTCCATGGCCTCGGGCTTGAGCACGTTGACGTGCAGGTTGCCGTCGCCGATGTGGCCGAACCAGACCACGTCAAAGTGCGGATACTGCGCGTCCAGCAAGGCCTGCATGTCGTGCAGGAACGCCGGCACCGCCGCGATCCGCACCGAGACGTCGTTCTTGTACGGGCGCCAGCGTGCCAGGCTTTCGGTGATGCCCTCGCGCAGGCGCCACAGTTCGGCCGCCTGCGCCGCGCTCTGGCTGAGCACGCCATCGCTCACCCAGCCCTGCGCCAGGCAATGCTCGAACACGTCCAGCGCGGCCTGCTGGCGGGCCGGCGTGTCGGCGTCGAACTCGGCGACGACGTAGTACGCGGCCGCCTCCGCGAACGGGCGCCGCGCGCCGTGGGCGAGGACGTGGTGCAGGGCGCGCTCGGTGAAGAATTCGAACGCGCCCAGGGCCAGCGCACGGCGGCAGGTTTCGAACACCTGCATCAGTGCCTGCATCGCCGGCACCGCCAGCAGCATCACTTGCGATGGCGCTGCGGGATCGGTCAGGCGCAAGGTCGCTTCCACCACCATCCCCAAGGTGCCCTCGGCGCCGATGACCAGATGGCGCAGGTCGTAGCCGGAGGAATTCTTGACCAGCCCACGCTGCAGGTCGAGCAATTGCCCGCCGGCGGTGACCAGTTTCAGCCCGGCGATCCATTCGCGGGTGTTGCCGTAGCGGATCACCCGGATGCCGCCAGCGTTGGTGGCGATGTTGCCGCCGATGCTGCACGAGCCGCGCGCGGCGAAGTCGACCGGGTAGATCAGGCCGTGCTCACGCGCGGCCGCATGGACCGCCTCCAGCGTGATGCCCGGCTGCACGGTCAGGGTGCGGTCGATGGCATCGAAGGCGAGCACGCGCTGCATGCGTTCGAAGCTCACCACCAGTTCGCCATGCGCCGCGACGGCGCCACCGGACAGGCCGGTGCGGCCACCCGAGGGCACCAGCGCGACGCCCTGCTCGCTGGCCCAGAGCGCGATCGCCTGCACGTCCTGGGTCCCGGCCGGGAACGCGATCGCCAGCGGCGCGGGCGTCCAGCGCCGGGTCCAGTCGCGGCCGTAGAACTCCAGGTCGGCCGCGTCGGTGGCCAGTCGCAGGGCGGGCAGGCGCCGGACGAGTTCGGCAAGGCGATGGTCGGGCATGGCAATCCTGTCGTGAGCCGTGGTCGCGGCGTGCCAGTGTCGCGCGGATCGGTCGGTTGTTGCACTGCCGCACGCGGGCGCGGGTTCTGGCATAGTCAGCTTCCGCATGAAGCCATTGCCATGACCCGAACCTCGTTCCCACGCCAGGACATCAAGGTGCTGCTGCTGGAGGGCGTCAGCCGCACCGCGGTGGCGGCGTTCGAAGCCGCCGGCTACAGCCAGATCGAATTCCACGACAAGGCGCTGCCCGAAGACGAGCTCAAGCGTCGCATTGCCGATGCCTGCCTGGTCGGCATCCGTTCGCGCACCCAGCTTTCGGCCGATGTCCTTGCGCATGCCAGGCGCCTGATCGCGGTCGGATGCTTCTGCATCGGCACCAATCAGGTGGATGTCGAGACGGCAGGCACGCTGGGCATCCCGGTGTTCAATGCGCCGTACTCCAACACCCGCAGCGTGGCCGAACTGGTGCTGGCCGAACTGATCCTGCTGGCACGGGGCATTCCGCAGAAGAACGCGCAGTGCCATCGCGGCGGCTGGTCGAAGTCGGCGGCCGGCAGTTTCGAGGTGCGTGGCAAGACGCTTGGTGTGGTCGGCTACGGCCACATCGGCACCCAGGTGGGCGTGCTCGCCGAAAGCCTGGGCATGCAGGTGATCTACCACGACATCGAATCCAGGCTCTCGCTGGGCAACGCGCGCGAAGCGGCCAGCCTCGACGAACTGCTCGAACGCGCCGACTTCGTCACCCTGCACGTGCCGGAAACACCGCAGACGCGGTGGATGATCGGCGCGGTGCAACTGGCGAAGATGCGCCGCGGCGCGATCCTGATCAATGCCGCGCGCGGCACCGTGGTCGACATTGACGCGCTGGCGGCAAGCCTGCGCGAGGGCCGGCTCGCAGGCGCGGCCATCGACGTGTTTCCGGTCGAGCCGCAGGGCAACCACGACCCGTTCGTGTCGCCGCTGATCGGCATGGACAACGTGATCCTGACCCCGCACGTGGGCGGCAGCACGCTGGAGGCGCAGGACAACATCGGCCGCGAAGTCGCCGCCAAGCTGCTGCGCTACAGCGACAACGGCAGCACGCTGTCGGCGGTGAACTTCCCGGAAGTCTCGCTGCCCGGTCACCCCAACAGCCAGCGCCTGCTGCACATCCACCGCAACGAGCCTGGCGTGCTCTCGCGCGTGAACGAGGTATTTTCCGGGGCGCGGGTCAACATCGATGCGCAGTACCTGCAGACCGACGTCCGCGTCGGCTACGTGGTGATCGACGTGTCCACCTCGGCCGAACATGCCATGGTGCTGAAGGATGCGCTGGCGGCGATCCCCGGGACCTTGCGCACGCGCGTGCTGTACTGAGCGGCGCGCGGTACGGCGGCGCCGTCGTCGGCTTCTGCGGATGACGGTGCGCAACGGCATGACGAATGCCCTCGCGCGTACTAGACTCGGCGCATCCCCACGCGAATGGGAGTTCGCCGTGCGTCCGACCGATGTGCGCGATCCGCAGTATTTCCACAAGGTGGTGGACTGCCAGTGGGCGTGCCCATCGCACACTCCGGTGCCCGAATACATCCGCCTGATCGCGGCCGGGCGCTACACCGACGCCTATCTGATCAACTGGGAATCCAACGTCTTCCCGGGCATCCTCGGGCGCACCTGCGACCGCCCCTGCGAGCCGGCCTGCCGGCGTGGGCGGGTGGAAGAGAAGAACACCGGCAAGCCCGAGCCGGTCGCGATCTGCCGGCTCAAGCGGGTGGCCGCCGACCACAAGGATCCGGATGTCCAGCGTCGCCTGCACGAGAAGCTGCCGCCGACCACGCCGCGCAACGGCAAACGGATCGCCTGCGTCGGCGCCGGCCCGTCCTCGCTGACCCTCGCCCGCGACCTGGTGCCGCTGGGCTACGCGGTGACCGTGTTCGAGGCCGACCCCAAGCCCGGTGGCTTCATGCGCACGCAAGTGCCGCGCTTCCGCCTGCCCGAGGAAGTCATCGACGAGGAGACCGGCTACATCCTCGACCTCGGCGTCGAGTTCGTCGGCGGCCGTCGCATCGACTCGATGAAAGCGCTGCTGGCCGAAGGCTGGGACGCGGTCTTCGTCGGCTGCGGCGCCCCACGCGGGCGCGACCTGCCGATCCCGGGGCGCACGGAGGCCGCCGCCCACATCCACGTCGGCCTGGACTGGCTGGCCAACGTCTATTTCGGCCACGTCACGAAGGTCGGCAAGCGCGTGCTGGTGCTCGGCGGCGGCAATACCGCGATGGACTGCTGTCGCAGCGCGCGCCGGCTCGGCGGCGAAGCGGTCACCGTGCTGGTGCGCTCGACCTTCGAGGACATGAAGGCCAGCCCGTGGGAGAAGGAGGATGCGATGCACGAGGGCATCCCGATCCTGCCGTGCCGGGTGCCCAAGGAATTCCTGCACGAGAACGGCAAGCTCGTGGGCATGCGTTTCGAGGTCGTCAAGTCGGTCTACGACGACAAGGGCCGGCGCAAGCTGGTGCCGACCGGTGAACCCAACGAAGTCCACGCCTGCGACGAGGTATTGATCGCGGTCGGCCAGGAGAATGCTTTTCCGTGGATCGAGCGCGACTGCGGGATCGAATTCGGGCAGTGGGACATGCCGGTGGTGGACAAGGTGACGATGCAATCCTCGTTGCCGAATGTGCTGTTCGGCGGAGATGCGGCGTTCGGGCCGAAGAACATCATCTGGGCGGTGGCGCACGGCCACGAGGCCGCAGTCTCGGTGCATGCGCTGCTTTCCGGTGAGAACCCCGCGCAGCGACCGCCACCGATGACCCACCTGATGTCGCAGAAGATGGGCATCCACGAGTGGAGCTACGACAACGCCATCGTCCGCGACGAGCGCTACGTGGTGCCGTGGTCGGAAGCGGCGAAGAAACTGGACTCGATCCGGGTCGAGGTCGAACTGGGATTCGATGCCGCCACCGCGTTCAAGGAAGCCCAGCGCTGCCTGAACTGCGACGTGCAGACGGTGTTCGCCGACAAGCTGTGCATCGAGTGCGACGCCTGCGTCGACATCTGCCCGATGGACTG
>CAZXGS010000047.1:0-27897 GCA_964640525.1 uncultured Gammaproteobacteria bacterium
ACCAGCAGCCCGGTGCCGTCGGCAGCGAGGTTGAAATAGACAATCAGCGCGCCACCTCGCTTGCCCACTCCTGGCAGGCTCCAGCGAACCTTTCGTGCGCCATCGGCACCTGGAATCACGTCTCCCGCGTCCGGATGGTCGGCAATCCAGGCGATGAACTCGATGCGTTCGTCGTCACTCCACAATTATTCGGCTTGGCGCTGGAAGGTTGGCGTCTCGATCACTGTGCGCATGCGTCGAATATACGGGCATCCAGTATTTTGTCATGGTGCCGCCCGGTGCTGCCGCAAGGATCTGCGTGCCATCGAGTCACGCCATTGCCCCTGACCTGCATCAAGGCAGGCGTAAGCTTGCGCGATGGACAATACGCGCATGAACGCAACGTCTCCTGCCTTGTCCGCGTCGTTGACGCGGGTGCTCACCGCCACTCCGCATCGGCTGCTGTTCTGCATCGGTGCGCTCAACGTGTTGATGGCGATGGGCTGGTGGACGAGCTGGTTGATCGCCACCCGCTGGGGCTGGTGGACGATGGCGCAGCCGGTGGCCTTCGCTGGCTGGATGCACGCCATCATCATGCAGTATCAAGTGCTGCCGCCGTTCATGTTCGGCTTTCTGCTGACCACCTTTCCGCGCTGGATGAACCAGCCGCCGATGCAGCGCCGGCACTACATCCCGGTCGGGGTCGGGCTGTTCGGCGGGCAGGCGCTGACGCTGGCCGGCGTGTTCGGGCATCCGCTGGCGCTGCATCTTGGCATCGTGCTCACCATCGTCGGCTGGAGCTTCGGCCTGTTCCTGCTGCTGGGCATGATCTGGCGCGAGCAAGGCCGCACCTGGCATGCGATCAGCTGCGCGGCGGCGTTGACGCTGGGGCTGGCCGGGCTGATCTGTTTCGCCTTCTACCTGCATCATCCCGGGCAGCCGCTGCTGGCATTCGCGGCGATCAAGTTCGGTGGCTTCGGTCTGCTGTTGCCGATCTTCTTCACCGTCAATCATCGGCTGGTGCCGTTTTTCGCCAACAACGTCATCAAGGGTTACCGGCCGTGGCGGCCGATGTCGCTGCTGGCGGCGATGTGGGTCTTCACCATCGCTCATCTGGCGCTGGAACTGACGCACGCCTACGGCTGGCTGTGGCTGGTTGACGCGCCGTTTGCGGCGATGACGGCGGTGATGGCGTGGAAATGGTGGGGCCGGGGGCCGGCGCTGCTGACGGTGCTGTTCGCCGGCTTCACGTGGCTGCCGATTGCGTTGGCGTTGTATGCGGCGCAGAGCCTGTGGTTTGCCTTCACCGGCGATTTCGCGATGGGGCGGGCGCCGGCACATGCGCTGTTCATCGGCTACTTCGGCAGCCTGCTGGTGGCGATGGTGACGCGGGTGACGCAGGGCCATTCCGGGCGACCGCTGGAACTGGGCGCGGTTGCCGGCTTTGCTTTCGTCGCGTTGCAGGTCGTCGCGATCGTTCGCATCAGCGCCGAGTTCGTACCCGATTCCTACGCCGTCGATGCCGTCGCCGGCATCGGCTGGCTGCTCGCCTTCGTGCCTTGGGTGCTGCGCTCGGCGTGGATCTACCTCACCCCGCGCGCCGACGGCAAGCCGGGCTGAGCGTGGGCGCCGCCTTCTATCCGCAGATCAAGGATCTGCACATCGGCGCGGTGATCGCCAGCGGCCTGTTGTTCAGCGCCCGCGGCATCGGCGTGCAGGCTGGTGCACGCTGGGCGATGGCAAAGCCGGTGCGCCTGGCCAGCTACCTGATCGACACCACGCTGCTGGCGGCGGCGGTGCTGCTGACCACGATCGTGCAGCAGTATCCGTTCCTCAACGGCTGGCTCACCGCCAAGGTGTTGTTGCTGATCGTCTACATCGGCCTTGGCACCTTCGCGCTCAAGCGCGGGCGCACGCCGCGGGTGCGGCGATGGTGCCTGATCGCGGCAATGACGACCTATGCCTTCATCATTTCCATCGCCATCGCCCACGACCCGCGCGGCGCGCTGCTGTGGATTCCGGGAGTGGCGGCATGACCGATCCGGCGCTGTATCCGTGCTTCCTTGGCCCGTATGGCGAGAACGACGGCCTGCTGGAAAAACTGGTCGTCGAATTCCTGCGCGATCACGTCTACTGGCGGCGCAACGTGCATCCGGAGGATCCGCCGGCGATCCCGACCAGCGCCACGCTGCGCGCGGACTTCCAGGCCTTCGAGGCGCGCTTGCGCCGCGAGCTGCATGCGCTGTCGGCGGCGCTCAAACGCTCGGTGCCGTTCCACAGCCCGCGCTACCTCGGCCACATGGTGTCTGACCTGGCCTTGCCAGGCTTGGTCGCGCAGGTACTGGCGCTGCCCTACAACCCCAACAACGTCACCGAGGAAGCCGGGCCGGTGACGATCGATCTGGAAATCCGCGCCGGTCTGCAACTGGCGCACATGCTTGGTTATTGCGACGACACCGCGCGCCCGGACTGCGCGTTTGGCCATCTCACCTCCGGCGGCACCGTCGCCAACTACCAGGCGCTGCGGCTGGCGCTGGCGCTCAAGGCGTTTCCGCTGGCGCTGCGGGCGGCCGGCTTTCACGATCCGGCGCTGCCCGAAGACGACTACGCCGCCTTCAACCTGCATCCGCAGGCCGCGATCGCGTTGTTGCAGCGCGCCCGCGATGCCGTTGCGGCGCTGGCACCGGAGGAGCGGCGGCAGTGGCAGCAGCGCATCGAAAGTCAGCGCATCGAGCATCTGGGCCAGGTCGAGTTCTTCGCTCGTCATCGCCAGATCGCGCCACCGGTGGTGCTGGCGCCGTTGACCGCGCATTACTCGTGGAACAAGGGCATGAAGCTGCTCGGGCTGGGCCACGAGCAACTGCTGCAGGTGCCCGAGCGCGGAATGCGCATGGATGCGCAGGCACTGGTGGCGCAACTGGAGCAGTTGCAGCGCGAACGGCGCAGCGTGCTGCTGGCGGTGGCAGTGCTGGGCACCACCGAGTTCGGCACCATCGATCCGATCCACGCGGTGGTCGCTGCGCGCGAACGCTTCTCCGCGCAGGGGCTGGGTTTTGCCGTGCATGTCGATGCCGCGTGGGGCGGCTACCTGGCCAGCCTGTTGCGCCAGCAGGACGGCGGCCTGCGCCCGCTGGCCGAGCTGCGCCGCGAGTTCACCACGTTCCCGAGCGAAACGACGCACGCCGCGATCGCCGCCATCGGCCAGTGCGACTCGGTCACCGTCGATCCGCACAAGCTCGGCTTCCTGCCCTATGGCGCCGGTGCTTTCATCTGCCGCGACCAGCGCGCGATGGGGCTGCTCTCGGAGAGCGCCGACTACGTGTTCGCCGAAGAAGGCGTCGATGATTACTTTCGTCGCTACCGGCAATTGGGCCGCTACATTCCCGAAGGCTCCAAGTCCGGCGCGGCCGCCGCCGCGGTGTATGTCACCCATCGCGTCATGCCGCTGGACGCGGCGCATTTCGGGCGCATGGTCGCCGAGACGATTCGTTCGACCGAGCGCTTCATCGACCACGCCCGGCGCATGAGCGAAGCGGCCGCGGCGCGCGTGCATGCCTGCGTGCCGTTCGCGCCCGACAGCAACCTGGTTTGCCTTGCGCTCAACCCGGTCGGCAATCGCGACGTCGCCGTTGCCAACGCCTTCGTCCGCCGCGTGTACGAAAGCCTGCGCATCCATCACGGCCGCAGCGTGCAGGAGCAGGACTTCTACGCCTCGATGACCAGCCTGCACGCACAGGCGGTGGGTGCCGAGGACATGGCCGGGCTGCTGGCGCGCCTGGATCTGGACCCAGCCACGTTGCGGGCTGGACACGACGGCGCCGATCGCCTGTTCATCCTGCGCCACACGCTGATGAATCCGTTCCTGCTCGACGACCAGAACGGCATCGATTACATCGCGCGCTACTTCGACTATCTGCAGCGTCGCTGCGGACAGTTGCTGGACGAGGGAACATCGCCATGAGCGGCGCCATCGACGACGGACGCGACTGGATCCATCGCGCCTTGCACACACTCGAACGCGAGGCATTGCGCTCGGCCGATACGCATCTGTTGCGGCTGGATTTCCCGGGATTCCCCGACATCGCGTTTTACTTCAAGGACGAGGCCGCGCATCCATCGGGCAGCCTCAAGCACCGGCTGGCGCGCTCGCTGTACCTGTACGCGCTGTGCAACGGCCGCCTGCGCGCGGGGCAGGGCGTGGTCGATGCCTCCTCGGGCAGCACCGCGATTTCCGAGGCGTGGTTCGCGCGCCTGCTCGGCCTGCATTTCACCGCGGTGATGCCGGCCAGCACGGCGCCTGGCAAGATCCGCGAGTTGCGCGCGCTCGATGCCACCTGTGATCTGGTCGACGACCCGGCGCAAGTGGCCACGCGCATCGCCGCCCACGTCGCCGACGGCGCTTGTTTTCTCGATCAGTTCGGGCTGGCCGAACGCGCCACCGACTGGCGCGGCAACAACAACATCGCCGAGTCGATCATCGCCCAGCTCGCGCGCGAGACAAACCCGCAACCGGCGTGGATCGTCTGCGGCGCCGGCACCGGCGGCACCTCGGCGACGATCGGCCGTTATCTGCGCTATCGGCGCCTGCCGACCCGCCTGTGCGTGGCCGAACCCACGGGCGGGGCGTTCGCCGAAGGCTGGCGCCGCTGCGACCGCAGCGCCGGCGCCAGCCAGCCGACGTTGATCGAAGGCATCGGCCGTCAGCGCGTCGAGCCGTGTTTCCTGTTCGACATCGTCGATGCAGTGGAAGAAGTCGACGACTCCGCTTCCATCGCCGGCGCCTGGCTGTTGCGCGAACGCACCGGCTATCGCTATGGCGGTTCGTCGGGCACCAACCTCGTCGCCTGCCTGCGGCTGGCGGCACGCCTGCGCGCAAGCGGACAGGGCGGGGCGATCGTCAGCCTGCTGTGCGATCGCGGCGAGCGTTACGACGACACCGTGTTCGCCGCCGATTGGCTGGCCGCGCACGGCATCGACATCGCGCCGTGGCGCTCGCGCCTGCAATCATGCATCGACACCGGCGCCTGGCCGCACGCCGCGGCGGTGGCGTGAAACGTCCCGAGAAAGCCCATGGAATATCACGTCCAGTTCGATCACCCACTGCCATCGCCAGACGCCATCGAGGACGCCATTCGCGGTTTCGACATGGCGGCGACGATCGCCATCGATGCACCCGCCGGACGCTTGCGGGTGGCGACGTGGATCGTCATCGCCGACCTGCTGCAGGCGCTGGCGCAGGCCGGCGAGCCGGTACGCGCCGAGCAGGTGGTGCAACAGCCTTCGGTGTGCTGCGGCGATTGCAGCGGCTGAGGCGGCTGCCCGCCGCCACCACGGCGCCCTGATCGCCGTCAAGGCAACGCAAGGACGATCGCGCGCATACTACGCGGCGGCTCGCGCTGGCAGATGCCGCCGAGCCGACGCAATCGCCAAGTCCAAAGGAGTGTCCCATGCGTATCCTGCTCGCCAGTCTCGCCCTGATCGCCTCCGGCATGGCCCATGCCGGCAACTGCAGCATCGACCTGAAGGGCGATGACGCGATGAAGTTCGACCTCAGCACGGTCACCGTTTCGGCTTCGTGCAAGGCGATCACCGTCAACCTCAGCCATCCCGGCAAGCTGCCGGCGGCGACGATGGGTCACAACGTCGTCATTTCCCTGGCCAGCGACATGCAGGGCATCGCCAACGACGGCCTCAAGGCCGGTTTGGCGGGCAATTACGTCAAGGCCGGCGACAACCGCGTGATCGCGCACACCACGGTGGTGGGCGGCGGTGGCAAGACCAGCACCAGCTTCCCCGGCAGCAAGCTCAAGGTTGGCGGCGACTACGAGTTCTTCTGCTCGGCGCCGGGCCACTGGGCGGTGATGAAGGGCAAGGTGGTGGTGGTCAAGTAAGGGATCGCCACCATCGTCGGTACCGGCCGCCGTGCGCCTGGGCGCATGGCGGCTGCTTGCGCCGAGCGGTCAGCGCGCCACGTAGCCGCCGTCGATGACCAGCTCCGCTCCGGTCACGAATTTCGCTTCCTCCGACGCCAGATAGACCACGCCCCAGGCGATGTCGTCGGGCTCGCCCAGATGGCCAAGCGGGTGCAATTGATCGACGCCGCGCCGAGCGGCTTCCATGTCGGTGGCGCCGCCGGCGCGCAGGTAGCCTTCGACCATCGGCGTCCAGATGAAACCCGGATGGATCGAGTTCACCCGGATGCGGTCGCGGGCGTAGATCAGCGCGTCGTTCTTGCTCATCAGGCGCACCGCACCTTTCGCTGCGTGGTAGGGCGGCACGTCGCCGGCGCCAACCAGGCCGTAGATCGACGACAGGTTGATGATGCTGCCGCCGCCGGCGTGGCGCAGGTGGGCAATGGCGTGCTTGGTGCAGAAGAACACGCCCTTGACGTTGACCGCCTGCACGCGATCCCACTGCGCCTCGGTGATTTCGTGGGTGGGCTTGTCGACGCCGGCGATGCCGGCATTGTTGACCAGCACGTGCACGCTGCCGAAATGGCGGGCGACGTCGTCCATTGCCGCCGCGACCTGGGCTTCGTCGGCGACGTCGACATGCCAGTAGCGGGTGCGCGCCCCCTTGGCGGCCAGTTCCTCGCACAATCGCGCACCCGCCTCGTCGAGGATGTCGAACAAGGCGATGTGTCCGCCCTCGTCGGCCAGCCGCAGGGCGCAGGCGCGACCGATGCCGAGCGCGCCGCCGGTGATGATGCAGGTCTTGCCCTTGACGCGATCCATGTTCGCTCTCCATGGTGGAATGGGTGGCAGTAGGCGCCGGCGGGTGGCGGCGCGTGTTGATGCACGTCAACGAGTACCGACGGGTATTTCCGGATCGACGACGATGAGCAAACCGAAAGTCGTGATATCGACCCTGCTGCCGCGCCAGACACGGGCGCCATTGATCGGCCTGTGCCTGGCGTTGCTGGCGCCGGCAGCGGTGACGACGCCGGGCCCGGCCGCAGCGATGGGCGAGACGGCCGCACTCGCGCCAGGCGCGTATCGCTGGGCGCCGGAACTGGCGCCGCAAGGGCCGACATTGGTCGTGGTCGATCTGGGTGCGCAGCTCGCCTATGTATATCGCAACGGCGTGCGCATCGGCCTGTCGACGATCAGTTCCGGCAAGCCCGGTCACGAGACGCCGACCGGCGTGTTCACCATTCTCGAAAAGGCGCGCGAGCACTATTCCAACCTCTACGACAATGCGCCGATGCCGTTCATGCAGCGATTGACATGGAGCGGCGTTGCCCTGCACGCCGGCACGCTGCCCGGCCATCCGGCCTCGCATGGTTGCGTGCGCCTGCCGTATGCATTCTCCGAAAAATTGTTCGCCGCCACTCGCACCGGCATGACGGTGATCGTGACCGATGGCCGCCAGCCACGAACCGAGCTGGCGATGCCGGGCTTGGTCGCGGCAGCGACGCCGGAAGGCTCGCCGCCGCCCAGCGCGCCGCCGGCGGCGGGGCAGGGCGACGCGACGGTTCGCGAGCCCGTGCTGTGGGCGCCGCAACGCTCGCCGAGCGGGCCGGTGAGCCTGGTGCTGGGCACCCGCGACGGCTATGTGCGGGTGATGCGCAACGGCATCGAGATCGGCCATGCGCCGGTCACCCTGCGCGGCCCGGTGCCGGCCGGAACGCGGGCCTACATGGTGCTCGATGGCCACGCCGCCGGGGCCAGCCCGTTGCTCGCCGATCGCCCGCGCTTGCGCTGGCTGGCGGTATCGGTGCCGCGCCGCGACGAGGGCACGCAGGCGCTCGACGCGATCGCCGAGGACAGCCGGCTGGCGGTGGCGCCGGAGTTTGCCGCCGCGGTCTACGACCTGCTGGTCCCGGGCACGGTGCTGGTGGTCACCGACGAGCCGATCCGCGCCGATGCCGGCGAGGAGGTGACGATCTTGCGTGGCGATGCGGCGCCGTCGCGGTCGCCATCGGTCGGCAGCCCGCCCGCCGGTGACGCGGATCGGCGCAGGCCTTGATCCACGTCAACATCGGCATCGCCGCCGGGTCCAGGCTGATTGCACCCGTTGCGGAGCACAGCCATGGACCCCGACGTGCTGTTGACGATGATGGCGACGCGCAAGGCGTCGGATCTGTTCCTCGGCGTCGGCGCGCCACCGGCGCTGAAGATCGACGGCGTGCTGCAGATGCTGGAGATGCCGGCGCTGGAGTCGGCCACGGTCGCCGCCATCGCGCGCGGCATGATGGACGACGGTCAGCGGCGCACCTTCGCCGACAACCACGAGATGAATCTCACCCTGAGGTAGTGACAGGGAAGCTACGGTGCGGTGCCATCTGGCCGGTAAGTTGTTGAGGATACTACAGAAGCCTGCTTTTGGCGCTAACATGGCGATCTCGGACAGAGATCCGCTGAAAGGTTCGCCACATGAAGCGAAACTGGAGCGAGGCGGAGTTGGATGAAACCTGGCTGCTGTCGCCTGCTGATCTGGAATTCCTGACGAACAAGTCGCCCGCAGGTCGGCTTGGGGTCGCGCTCCAGCTCAAAATGCTCCCTTTTGCGGGTCGGTTCTTCGAGACGGCCAACGAACTGGCGCCGATTGTCGTTCGCTTCGTTTCGCAGCAGGTCGGCGTTCATCCCAAGCTGCTAAATGAGTATGACCTCGCGGGGCGCAATGCCAAGCGGGATCGTACTGCTATCCGGAAACATCTCGGGTGGCGGCAGGCAACCGAAACCGATCATGCCGCCATGTCGTCGTGGCTCCGTAGCGAAGTGCTGATGGGAGCGCCGGAACCCAAACACCTCGCAGACATTGCGCTCAGCTGGTATCGCGATCGCAAGATCGAGATCCCGGCCCAAGCCAATTGCGAACGGTACATCCGCGCAGCCGTCAGCAATTTCGAAAACGATCTGATTGCTTCGATCGCCGCTCGGCTTCCCAACGAATCGCGCCGGTCGATCGACGAGCTTCTCACTGCGTACGAGCCTTCCGACGAAGTTGAAACAACATCAACAGATGACGTGGTCACGCTCACCGCCCTCAAGGCTGACCCTCGCCGGCCCAGCGTCGACAGCATCACGACGGAAATCGCGAAGCTACGGCGAATCGATCGCCTTGGGCTCCCGCCTGGCCTGTTGAGCCACCTGTCGCCGAAAATCATCGACATTTTCTGCCGGCGTGTGGCGACCGAGCCCGCCAGTGATCTGCGCTTGCGGGTCGAAACGATGCGGTACGCGCTGCTGGCCATCTATTGCTGGCAACGGCGACGCCAATTGCTGGATGGTCTGGTGGATCTCCTGATCCAGACCGTGCACCGCATCGGCGTCAGTGCCGAACACAAGGTCGAACGTGAGTTGCTGGACGACTTTCGCCGTGTTCGCGGCAAGACGACGGTCCTGTTCAAGCTTGCAGAGGCTGCCGTGGAGCATCCGGAAGGCATTGTGCAGGACGTCCTGTTCCCAGTCGTCGGCGAGCAAACCTTGCGCGACCTAGTCAAGGAATACAAATCGAACGGCCCGCAGTTCAACACGGTCGTGCATACGGTAATGCGGGCGTCGTACAGCAATCACTACCGGCGTGCGCTCCCGGTGCTGATCGACCTCCTGCCATTTCGCTGCAACAACGAGGCTTACCGGCCGGTGATGCGGGCACTGGAGATCGTGCAAGCCACGCGCAGTGAACGTACTCAGTACCACGTTGTTTCCGACGATTTGCCCATCGACGGCGTGATCAAACCGAAGTGGATGGATATCGTCATCGAGACCGACACCAAAGGTCGGCGCCGCATCAACCGGATCAACTATGAAATCTGTGTCTTGCAGGCGTTGCGCGAGGGCCTGCGCAGTAAGGAAATCTGGGTGGACGGTGCGGATCGCTACCGGAATCCGGACGAAGACCTTCCGGGGGACTTCCGCGAGAATCGTGAGCAGTACTACACGGCTTTGAACCTGCCGGAGGATCCGAAGCCCTTCATCGAAAAGTTGAGGAGGGCCATGTTCGAGGGCCTGCGCACACTCAACACCGGAATGCCGTCCAATGCCAAGGTGCGCATCCTGCAGCGGGGTCCGCACAAACTGAGTATCACCCCGCTGGATGCGCAGCCAGAACCTCCCAATCCTGCCGCCCTGAAGGCGGAGATTTACGACCGCTGGGCCTCGACCAGTCTGCTGGACGTACTCAAGGAGGCTGAACTGCGGATTGGATTCACGGAAGCGTTTCCGACGGCTGCGTCCCGAGCAAGCGTGGAGCCGGACGCCCTGCGCAGGCGCCTGTTGCTCTGCCTGTACGGACTGGGTACCAACGCAGGCCTCCGGCGCATTCTTGCGGGAGGCACGGGAGCGACGTACAAGGAACTGCTGTACACCAAGCGCCGTTTCATTCTGAAAGCCTCACTACGCAACGCCATCGCTCAGGTGGTGAACGCGACCTTTGCGATCCGGAGCACCGACCTGTGGGGTGAAGGTACGACGGCGTGTGCCTCTGATTCCAAGAAATTCGGTGCCTGGGACCAGAACCTCATGACCGAGTGGCATATCCGGTATGGCGGTCGAGGTGTGATGATCTACTGGCATGTGGAGAAGAAGTCGACCTGCATTTATTCCCAGTTGAAGCGCTGCTCGTCGTCCGAGGTCGCGGCCATGATCGAGGGCGTCCTTCGGCACTGCACCGACATGACCGTCGAGAAGAACTACGTCGACACCCACGGCCAAAGCGAGGTTGCATTTGCATTTTGCTACCAGCTTGGGTTCGAGCTGATGCCACGCCTCAAGGGTATTCATCGGCAGAAGTTGTACCTGCCGGAGGCGGGCTGTGCCGAGCAGTTCCCGAATCTTGGGCCGATCCTTACGAAGCCGATTCACTGGGACTTGATCGAACAGCAGTACGACGAGATGGTCAAATTCAGCACGGCGCTCCGGCTGGGTACCGCCGACGCCGAGTCGATCCTGCGCCGGTTCACGCGCAACGTACCGCAGCATCCCACCTACGCTGCGCTGGCGGAACTCGGGCGCGCGGTCAAGACGGTCTTTCTGTGCCGATATCTCCATGACGAGAGCTTGCGCCAGGAAATCCACGAGGGCCTGAACGTCGTTGAAAACTGGAACTCGGCCAACGGGTTCATTTTCTACGGCAAAGGCGGCGAAGTAGCAACCAACCGGCTCGACGATCAGGAGCTTTCCGTTTTGTCGCTCCACCTGTTGCAGCAATGCTTGGTCTACATCAACACACTGATGATCCAAAGTGTGCTTGCCAGCCCACGCTGGCGGCATCGCCTGACGGCCGAAGACCGCCGCGCGCTATGCCCTTTGATCTATAGCCATATCAATCCGTACGGCCGTTTCGACCTGGACATGGAGGAACGCTTGGCAATCGACATCGGCACGTTTGACGGGACAAGCTCGCGCGCGGTGACTCAAAACCAGATTCGTCGCGGCGTGAAACCATTGAAGGTGCTGGCATCTGAAGAGGAAACATCGGCATCGGCAGCTGGCGACCAGTGACAACAACACGCTGCTGACTCCCGCAGATCAGGGTAGCAGCCCGCGCAGCCGCGTCGGCGTAAGTTCGCCGCTGATGGCGTTGCGCGTGTGTAGTGCCCCATATGTAACTTTCCACGCGCTACGGGTGCAACCGCCATGCTTGGCTCGACCCTAAGTTTAAGTTTGGCTAACCGCAAGAAATTTGCGTTTGCTACGCAAGTTTTTCACGATACATTGTTCAGCTAAGAATGAGAATTTCTATGCGTAAGGTTGCTCTGCCATGACCATGAATCGTCGATCCGCAATCAAGCTTTTCGGGCTAGCTTCGTTGGTCGGCGCAGCACCCGACCTTGCATTTGCGGCCTTTGCACCCGCGCCCGATGATGCCGCCAAAGAAAAAGCGGATTACACGCTCCGGATTGCCACGGGCCTCGTAGAGCTTGGGCGTAACCATGTCGTCTCTACCACACTTTATAATGGTCAGTTTCCAGGATCGCTGCTGCGCCTAAAGGAAGGGCGGCGAGTTGTAGTCGACGTCTACAATGAAACCGATACACCCGAGCTCGTCCATTGGCATGGTCAGATCATCCCCAGCGATGTTGACGGCGCCGCAGAGGAAGGTACACCGTTCGTGCCAGCTCATGGCAGGCGGCGGATCGCCTTTGTGCCGAAACCGGCTGGTTTGCGCTTTTATCACACCCACATTTTCGCGGGTTCTGATCTTAACCGCGGCACCTACACCGGCCTCGCAGGACCGGTGTATATCGAGCCCAGGAATGAGGCTGGCGCCTACGATCGTGAAGTGTTCCTGATGTTAAAGGAATTTGAACCATCCTTCAGTCACCGGAACGACATGCCGCACGGCTTCCTCCCTGGCGCTCCAAGTCCGGACTTGCGGCAGATTGCCAAACGCTCCAACGGGTCCCATGTCAAAGGATTTCAGGTCCATTATGGCCTCTTCGGCATCAACGGGACGATGTTGGGAGAGGGTGAACCGATCCGAGTCGAACAAGGGGAACGCGTTCTGATGCAAATTGTGAACGCGAGCGCGACCGAGATTCGCAGTCTGGCATTGCCCGGCCACGTCTTCCGCGTCGTAGCGCTCGATGGCAATCCCGTACCAACGCCCGTCGAAGTCCCCGTGCTCTGGCTCGGCACAGCCGAACGCATTTCTGCGATTGTCGAGATGAAAAATCCGGGCGTCTGGGTGTTGGGCGATCTGGATGATAATGCGCGCCGTCTCGGCATGGGAGTAGTCATCGAATACGCCGGCTACAGCGGTGAACCGAAGTGGGTGGCCCCGAAGGCATACAAATGGGACTATTCCCTGTTCGGGAATTCGGAAGTTTCTTCGGCTCCTGATGAAACGATCGAGCTGACCTTCGCCAAGCATAACGCGGTGGCGGACGGGTTCAACCTCTGGACCGTCAACGGCGAACCCTTCTCAATGAAGGCGCTGACTCCCAAATTCATGCTGCGAAGCGGCAAGCGTTACCGTCTGAAGTTCCGCAATGCGAGTAACGAGGTCCACCCGTTGCACCTCCATCGTCACAGTTTTGAACTGAGACGCATCGGCGGCAAATCGACCGCAGGTGTCGTCAAGGACGTAGTGATGCTGGACAGCTATCAGGAGGCAGAGGTGGACTTTACGGCAGATAATCCGGGCCCGAGTCTTTTCCATTGCCATATGCAAATACATATGGATTACGGCTTCATGGCGATGTTCGACTATGCCTAGCTAATTAGCGCTTTACGAGCCAACGTCTGGGAAAACATCAAATGATGAAGGTTTCGAATCTCATAACGATCAGCGCCGCAGCGGTAGGAATCCTATGCATGCTTCAGGCGGGTCCGGCTGCAAGCCAGGAAAAGCATGGCGTGATACCGCATAGGCCGCTGCTGAAGACCGTGCTACCCGGCACCAAGAATTTAGAGGTCGCAGTCTACGAGACGGAATATGCGCCCGGCGGGATCAACCCACGACATCTCCATCCGGCGGCGATGACGGTCTATATCGTGTCAGGGACGGGTGTTTGGCAGGAAGATGGGAAACCGCCGGTAACGTTGCATGCTGGACAGAGCTTGTTTGTCCCAGCCGGCACGATCCATTCCCACTGGAACCCAAGCACCACGGAACCTCTCCGCTTCCTGGAGTTCATCGTAGCGGAGAAGGGTAAGGGACGTTCTATTCCGGAACCGAAGACGAAGTAAGGGTCTTTGGGTAAAAACGTCCCCCGTAGCACCTTCGCGCAATCCCACACGACACAATCATTGCTTGGTGGTACTTCGTTGGCGCGGCAGCGTGCCGCTGGCCGACACTCGCGGATTTTACAGAGCTTGTGGAGGCTGGAAAATCCGACACTGGGGTGTGAGCAACATATTCAGGATCGTAGTCGAATGTCACGAACCAGGTGGGTCCTCACGATCATCGGCATCGCCATCGTGGCGCTGGTCCTCTGGCGCATCTTGGCCGGCCAAGGTAATGCACAAACCGATGTCGGCAAGAACACGCCAGTGCCCGTATCGATGGCGCCCGCCGCAATCGAAAATGTGCCGATTTACCTCACGAACCACGGTACGGTAACCCCTATCAATACCGTCAACGTACAACCCCAGGTTGGCGGCGAATTGATGAAGCTGGATTTCACCGAGGGCGATCCGGTCACGCAAGGCCAGGTCATCGCACAGATCGATCCACGCACACTTCAGGGTGAGCTGGACCAGGCCATTGGAAAGCTTCAGCAGGACGAAGCCCAGTTGGAGACCGCAAAGGCGAATCTGGAACGCTCTGAGAATCCCCGGTACGCACCGTACGTCGCGCAGATCGACCGTATTACACAGCGCAACACGGCACTGCAGTACCAAGCGGCTGTTGCGGCCGACAATGGCTTGATCAAGGACGTCCGGGTGCAGCTCGGCTTCACCCGCATCACCTCACCCATCGATGGTGTGGCCGGTATACGTCAGGTGACGCCGGGCAATGTCGTTACTTCCAATTCCACGATCGTCACCATCACCCAGATGCACCCGATCGACGTGTTGTTCACGCTGCCTGGCAAATACCTTGACCAGGTCCGCGGCGCCCAAGCGAAGGCGCCGCTGAAGGTGGCGGTCATCGACGCGTCGAACCGTGTGGTCGAGAACGACGGCGCGCTCAAAGTCATCAACAATCGGATTGACCCGAGTACCGACACCTTTCAACTGAAGGCCGAGTTTCCGAATACCAACAACCGGCTGTACCCGGGACAGTACGTGAACGTGCGCTTGGAGCTTGGTGATGAGATCGGCGCGCTGGTGGTGCCGCCAGCGGCATTGCAGCACGGGCCCGATGGCGACTACGTATGGGTAGTCACAAACCAGAAGCCGGTCAACGGCAACACCCGACAGGGTACCAAGCCCCAGGACGCGGCCGCCAAAACCGAGGATCAGCGCCCTGCGCAGTACGTAAAAGTGCAGGCGGTTACCGCTGGCAGTGAGGCCGGTGGTGCCGGGCAAGTCATCACCACGGGGCT
The DNA here is from genome assembly GCA_964640525.1 of uncultured Gammaproteobacteria bacterium. GTDB lineage: Bacteria > Pseudomonadota > Gammaproteobacteria > Xanthomonadales > Xanthomonadaceae > SZAS-103. The sequence continues at coordinate 14,918 of CAZXGS010000047.1, forward strand.
GACAGCCGGAGACGTGGTAGTTACCTCCGGTCAGTTCCGCCTCAAGGAAGGCAGCCGAGTGATGCCCGTGAAGCCTGCCAAGGTGTCGGCGCCGTCTACCTCTGTTGGAGCCAAAGTCCCGCAGAAGCGCCACGGCGGGTCGCAAATATGAGACGCGAGCGAGTGAATCGCCTGCGCGGGCAGGCATTGCCGCCAGCGGACCCATCGTTTGCCGTGTACACCACGCTCGATTATTCGATCGCGTGGTCGGTGCCCGATGCGATGGGATATTTTTGTTTTTGGCGCAGCGCTTCACCGTGGAGCCATTCGCGAAAGGCACCCAGCGCGGCGTCCTCGGCGCGTACAGCCCGAAACGCGAGATACCAGCTTTCGTACCGTTTATCTGGAATCCCGAAAGGTGCGATCAGGCGTCCCGACGCAAGCGCGTCACTGATGTACGGGAGCTGGGCTACGAGCACGCCCACGCCATCGAGTGCGGCTTGTACGGCCATCGCGGAACTGCCGAACGATACCTCCCGCAACGCTTTGGCGGGTTTGGCGCCGGCGGCCTTGAACCACCAGTCCCATTGACCACGCAGATGCGCCACCACGATTGCAGGCACCTTGTGCAGATCCCGAGGTTTGTGCAACCGCGTGGCCACAGAATGCGTACACACCGCGACCAATGTGCTGGAAAACAATTCCTCAGCCGTATAGCCCGGCCAGTCACCGTTGCCGCGCCGTACAGTGCACGTCCAGTCATCCCGGAGTGGATTCATCACGCCCCCGGTTGCAATGCGTACCTCGATGTCCGGGTGGTCACGATTGAAGGTAGCAAGGCGCGGGATCAGCCAGTGCATCGCCAACGCCGGGGAGACGCCAACGGTCAATACCGGGCCCGCGCGCATCGCACGGACTTCGTTGGTCAAACGCGCAATGGCTTCAAACGCGCTTTGCAGTCCCGGCTGATAGGCCCGCCCCTGATCCGTAAGCTCCAGCCCATTCGGATGTCGTTTGAACAATGGGAACCCGAGTCCGTCTTCGAGCAGCCGCACTTTCTGGCTGATGGCGGCAGGCGTCACATTCATCTCGATGGCTGCGGCCGCAAAGCTCCCGAGTCGCGCAGCGGCCTCGAACGCGCGTAGCCGGTTCAACGATGGCAAATGATTGGCCATGAATTTACCAAAAGAAATACTTTTTCTAAGCCCCCTACAAAATTGTTCACGATTCGTGCTTGATCCTCTTACATTACACCAGTCTTGGCCTCGGATGACATACTTGTACACGTGTTGTTTGCCAATAGCAACGCTATTCCAATCTGGCGAAACGCGTCAGGTCCACACTGAACAGACTGCGGATGACAGGTGCCCTCGGACATGAATCTGTCTGCGCCATTCATCATGAGGCCGGTCGCCACCACGTTGTTGATGGCTGCGATCGCATTGCTGGGCTTCATCGCGTTTTCGCACTTGCCGGTCGCACCGCTGCCGTCGATCGACTTTCCGACCATCCAGGTGACGGCGACGCTGCCCGGCGCGAGCCCCGAAACCATGGCTGCGTCCGTGGCGACGCCGTTAGAGCGCCAGCTCGGCCAGATCGCCGGTGTCAGCGACATGACTTCGTTCAGTGCGCAAGGCGCCACGTCGATCACAGTCCAGTTCGACCTCGACCGCAACATCGACTCAGCCGCGCAAGACGTGCAGGCGGCACTTACCGCGGCCAGCAAGTCGCTGCCGACCACGATGGTTACCCCACCAACGTGGAAGAAGCTCAATCCGGCCGATGCGCCGATTCTGGTACTCGCGGCCACCTCGCACTTGCTGCCGCTGACCACGGTTGATGATGACGTCGATAACCTCCTCGCCCGCTCGATTTCACAGGTATCCGGAGTGGCGGAGGTGGCTCTCGGTGGCGAACAGCAACCGTCCATCCGAGTCCAAGTCAACCCGGCAAAGCTCGCGTCGTTGGGCTTGACCCTTGAGCAGGTGCGGCAGGCATTGGTGGCGGCCAGCACCAATGCCGCCAAGGGCGCGCTCGATACCGCGACGACTGGTTTTACCATCAGCGCCAATGACCAACTCACCGAGGCGCAAAAGTTTGAGCATGTGGTCATCGCTTATCACAACGGCGCACCGGTTCGTGTCGAAGATGTGGGCCGTGCCATTTCTGCGGCGGCCGATCGCACCGCGGCGGCGTATTACGATGGCCAGCCCGCGATTCTGTTGACAATCTATCGCCAACCCGGCGCCAACGTCATCGATACGGTGGACCGGATCAAGGCCCGGTTGCCCCAACTCACGGCCAATCTCCCGGCAGGCGTAGACGTCCATACGGTTCTGGACCGCACGGCCACCATACGTGCCTCGGTGAACGATGTCGAGTTCACGCTCGTCTTGACCGTCGGGCTGGTGGTACTGGTCGTGGCCTTGTTCTTGCGCAATCTCACGGCGATCGCCATCCCGGGCATCACGATCTTCGTGGTATTGCTCGGCACGTTCGCGTCGATGTGGCTGCTTGGTTTCAGCCTGGACAACCTCTCGTTGATGGCGCTGACGATTGCAGTCGGGTTCGTGGTCGACGATGTGATTGTCGTGATCGAAAACATCTACCGCCATATCGAGAACGGCGAGCCGCCACGCGACGCCGCATTGCAGGGCGCACGCGAGATCGGGTTCACCGTGCTGTCCATGAGCCTGTCGCTTGTGTTCGTGCTATTGCCGACCGCGTTCATGAGCGGTGTGGTGGGCCGAATGTTCCGCGAATTCTCGTTCACGGTGATCGCTGCGGTCGTGGTGTCCGCCATCGTGTCATTGACGCTCGCGCCGATGCTGTGTGCGCGATGGATCAAACCGGTGTGTAGCGAGCATGGCATGTGGTATCGCCGCATCGAAAGTGGATTTGAAAAGCTCGCAGGAGGCTATCGCAAGACGCTCGACTGGGCGCTGGCGCGTGCGCCATGGATGCTCGCGGTGTTTGTCGCGACCGTGATCCTTACGGTGCTGCTGGCGTGGGAGATTCCGAAAGGATTCTTTCCGGAGCAGGACACGGGGTTGATCAGCGCCCTGGCCGATGCATCCCAGAGCGTGTCGCCCCGGCAGATGCAGCAACTGGAGCGCCAGATCGACGCCATCGTGGGCCAGGATCCGGCGGTGGCAGGCGTAGCCTCGTGGACGGGCAGCACCGGCGGCAATGGATTCGCACAAACCCAGAACACCGCCCGCTACTTCATCGTCTTGAAACCAAGATCCCAGCGTAGCCTCTTGGCGCCGCGCATCATTGAACGACTGCAGCATGCGCTGCATGGCGTTGACAATGCCACGCTGCACATGCACGCGACCCAGGACATCACCGTCGGGGGTCGCAATTCGCGCGGCAACTTCGAGTACACCTTGCAGGATGCCGATTTCGATCAATTGCGACATTGGTCGGCGAAGATGCTCGCCGCAATGCACAAGCTTCCCGAGATTGAAGGCGTCGCGAGCGACCTGCAGGATTCCGCGCCGCAACTGACGATTGACATCGATCGCGCCAAGGCTGCAAGCCTCGGGGTGTCGGTCCAGGCCATTGACGATACGCTGGACGATGCTTACGGCCAGCGCCAGATCAGCCAGTACTTCACGCAGGTCAGCACATACCCGCTGATCCTCGAAGTGACGCCGGAGCAACTGCATCGCCTGACGTCTCTCAACGACCTGTACGTGACGTCTACCACGACCGGCGCGACCATCCCACTGTCCACCTTCGTGACCATCGATACCGACACGACAGGTCCGCTTTCCATCGTGCATCAAGGGCAGTTTCCGGCCGTGAACCTGTCCTTCAATCTCCGGCCAGGCGTGTCGCTCGGCCAGGCGGTAACGGCCATTCGGCAGGCAGCGCGGGCTATCAACATGCCTGAGGCCGTCACTGGGACGTTCACCGGTAGTGCGGGAGCGTTCGAGAAGTCCTTGAGCAGCCTCGCGTGGATGTTTCTGCTGACGGTGGTGGCGGTGTACATCGTGCTGGGTGTGCTCTACGAAGACTTCATCCATCCGTTGACAATCCTTTCGACCTTGCCCTCGGCCGGCCTCGGCGCGCTGGTGGCGCTCTACCTCGCGCACATGGATTTGTCGGTGATCGGAATGATCGGCGTGGTCCTGGTGACCGGCATCGTCAAGAAGAATGGCATCATGCTGGTCGATTTTGCCATCGTCGCAGAACGCGAGCGTGGCCTCGCGCCGCTGCAAGCGATTCGAGAAGCTTGCATCCTGCGCTTTCGGCCGATCCTCATGACCACATCCGCTGCGCTACTTGCGGGCGTTGCGCTCGCGGCGGGTAGTGGCACGGGATCGGAACTGCGCCGTCCGCTGGGCATCGCGATTGTCGGCGGTCTCGTGGTCAGTCAATTGATGACCCTGTACTCCACGCCGGTGGTGTACCTGTATCTGGACCGGCTACGGGAGCGAATCAATAAGTGGCGTGCGGGCGGCCTCGAAAAAGGGGCGGCACCTCTACATGATCAGGGCGGCTGAACTAGAGGACGAAATGCCGTCGGGAACACGCACATGGGAAAGTTCATGGCCTGTCTACTGAATGTCCGCCGCTGGGCTCGATCCTCAATTAGACAAATATGAGAATCCCCCCGGCTCTGCCGGGGGACTGAAGGGGTTTGACCTTTACGGCAGTCGGCTTCACCCCATCGCGCTTGCTTTTGATTTTGCTGTTGAGCGATTGGGAAAGGCCCCTTTGAGGGGCCCCAATCGCTAATGCCCCCGGCTCTGCCGGGGGATATTTACGGGGCGATCCTAACTCCCTCTAACTGGCCTGTAGCGATGCTCTCTCACGGGTGGAACGGCAGCAACACGAAGGTCTGGAACGCGCAGTCTGCGGGTGTGCTGGGTATCGAAGTCGGCGAGGTCGGTCACCACGAACCGCATTTGTCCAAAGGCGTCAGGCACGCAGGGTTATGAAAGGCACGCTGGCATCATACGTCAGAAAACCGCATCAGCAGACGAAAACCAGCGGGTTCGAGGCCGTTCGTAACGGCTGCGAGTTCGGTAGCAAGAATGTGGTTGCGGCGCCCGGCTGCTGTCGCAGCCCTGTGCTTGGGTTGAGTGCATGGGCGACTCGCCCACCGTTCGAACAGAAGCAACTCCTTCGCGCCCTCGTCAGGGAGGTTGCAGTAACGGCACTACACGCGAGCGACGATTTCGCTGAGGCACGAATGGCTGCTTTCCTCGTCGACCTCAGCAACCGATACGCAATGCGCGGATATTCGGGAACAAAGTTTCGCCTCCAGATCAGCTGCGCGGACCTTGGGTGGCATCTGCGGCTCGCGCCCGGAACAGCCCGCCGAACCCTGCGGCGCTTCTGCAAAGGAAAAATCCTTGCTATCGGGAGACATGAAATAGAGCTGCTGGACCTGCCACGACTACGCGCATTGGCGCGCGGCCTGCTCAACTTGTGAGCAACCAGACGAGACCAATGTAAGAAACCCCCAGCTCTGGTCGGGGGCAGTTACAGTTTGACAGTTTCGAAAACTCCCAAGCGTGAGAGAAGCGCCCACTATGTTGCTCCGCCAGTTTTTCACCCTGGCGTCGAGCACCTACACCTACCTGATCGCAAGTGGGTCAGGGCGCGAGGCCGTGCTAATCGATTTCGCGGCGATGCTGATCGGCGTCGTGATCTACATGCTGATCCGAAGGTGATGGTGTGGTGCCTGGCCATCCAAGTGGCGTCCACGCCGAACTTCCGACCACCCTTAAAAAAACAACTCGGGCACCACCATGAAATTCTATGCGGGCCCACGATTCGTTCCCAGAAAGTAGCCATTTCTGAAACACTCGTCTTGAGGCAACTTCGGGCGTGCGCCGTGAAAAAAGGGGGCGCTTTCCCAGTGGATGCAATCCACCCGGCGACCACTCCGGCCGGAAGCAACCGGAAGAACGTCGATCCCACACTGGAATCCGGATACCGTTTTTATGGCGGTTTCGTGGCCGGGGGGGGGCTATAGCATCGCGGACTTCGAACCCAACTTCAGCGGCGCGACTCGCTTCGGCGTACAGCAGCAGTCCTGTCACTTGTCGAGCAAATGCGCGGCCGGGTTGTCGGCCGCATTTCCGGCCTGGAAGTAGCCAAGGACGCTGGCGGCCGAGCGATGTTCGGTCATGGCCATCAGCGCAGGGAGTGCGACGCCTTGGCGGGCGCCTTCGGTGACGAAGCCTGAGCGCAGACTGTGGCCTGCAAAGTCGCCTTTTAGGCTGGCGAGCGCGGCGCGCCGCTGCACGATCGCCGCCACGGCTGCCGGTGAAAGGGCGGGTCCCACACGGGTCTTCCAGATCCGCCGAAACAACGCACCCTCGGTCAGCTTGGCCACAGTGAGCCACGCACGCAGCGCGTCGGCGGCGACGCCCAGGACCGGCTTGTCCGGGTGCGAACTGGCCGTGACGCCTGCCTGTTGGGTCTTGCTGTGTTCCAAGCGGTAGACATAGCTGCCGTCTTCCTGGGCATGCAGGTCACGGAAGTCGGCCGCCGCGACTTCGCTGCGCCGCCGTCCCCCGCTCGCGAACGCGAAGTAGAGGAGCGCGCGGTCGCGCAGCCCTTCGAGGGAACCGTCGCAGGTAGCGAGCATCGCTTCGAGCTCCGACTTTGTAATAGCCGTTTTCTTGTGCGGACGTTCGCCGCGTTTGACCGCCGCGCGCCGCGCGCGGGCCAGCAGGTGGCGGACTGCAACGGATTCACAGGGGTTCGGCAGTTTCTTGAGTTGGTGGGCTTCGGACAGCACGGCCACGCGGTGTACGACCGTGCTGAGCTTGAATGGGCCCGGTTTCTGCTTGATTCGCGTGACCACCAGCAGCGCATCGAGATGCGTCGGCAATTCCCACTTGAGGCCCGTACGCGAGCGCCGCGCCACGTGATCGACGATGAATTGCACGACCGCGGCTTCGGGGACCGGCAGCGCGATCGGCTGGCCGTAGCGGCCCTCGAACCACGCGGCCCAGTAGCGCAGCGCGCTGGCGTAGCTGCGGGTGGTGTTGGCGGAGGCCGCTTCAGCGAGGATTTCGCGGACGGCTTCGGCGGCGGAGGCAGCCAAGTCCTCGAACCGCAACCGCTTCAACGCGGTCTTGGTGAGTAACTGTGTATTTTTAGCCATATGTATGTTGTATTGTATGTAACGAAATGAGACTGTTCTGACGATAACGATCCATTATCGCGGGTACAGCCTTGAAGGGCAGGGTAGCAAAAATCGGAGGCCCCGAAATGCCGCACGGAATCACTCAGGAACAAGTCGATGAGGCCGCCGACGGCCTGCTACAGGCCGGCGAGCGGCCCACCGTCGAAAAGGTGCGGGCCAAGCTCGGCACCGGCTCGCCCAACACCATCACGCGCATGCTGGACGCGTGGCGGCTGGGCTTGTCGGAGCGGCTCAAGGCGGCGAATGCGTTGCCGAGCCTGCCCGACGACGTGAGTCAGGCCATGAGCGCCCTGTGGGACCACGCCGTGCAACACGCACGAGGACATGCCCGGCAGGAAGTCCAGGCCGAGCGCGATGCCCTCCAGCAAAGCCGCACCGCGCTGGATGCGCGCGCGGCCGAGCAGGCAGCACTGCTGGGGACCGCGCAGGAAGCCACGAAAGAGGCCGAAGAAGCCGCCCGCCGGGCAACGGTCGAAACCGCCGCCCTGCGCCGCTTGGCCGATCGGCTGGAGGCCGAAGCCAAAGAGCACGCTACAGAACGCACGCGTCTCCTGGCGCAAAATCAGGCGCTGGAAACCACCTGCGACGAGCTGCGTGGCGAGATTCGGGCGGCCGATCAGCAGTCGGCGAAGGAACGCGTCGAGCAGGATGAACATCTGAGGGTCGTCGAGGACCGCGCCCATGCGCAGGTAGACCGCGCGCGCACGGAGATCAAGGCCGCCAGGGCCGAACTCGTCGAGGCTCGGAAGCATCACCAGCAAGAAACCCAGACGCTGCAACGGACGATCGCGGAACTCACCCGCTCGCTGGGCGTAGCGGAACGCGAAGCGGCTCATCAGCGCGGGATGGCGGAAGCCTTGAAACTCAAGCTTTCCAGTGCCGGCCGCACCAAAGCCAGCTCACCACGCAAGGGCCTCAGAAACACCGATCGCCCGCAGCGGGCGCAGAGAAAGAGCCCGCAAGGTCGCCTTTCGTAAACTGCTGATCCGTCGCAATTATGGTTCTTTATGGTCCCAACCATAATTCGAGGTCGACCAGAGAACGCGAGAGCCAGACTGCATACGACCGTCGGCAAGGCTGACCTCTAAAAGCTAACAAGATCAGTAGCGTGCAACCTATTTGGCACCGCACCGTGGCTTCCCTGTCACAACCTCATGTCGACCCGCTGCTGGCGGGCAAGCAGGGCCGACTCGGCCGCAGTTGGGGCTGCCCGGCACTGCGCCCCGAGATCGCCCCGGCGGTGATCGACAGCCTGCGCAACGGTCAGATGATCTTCGCCTATTATCCCGACAGCCAGTGGCTGGCACATTCACCGTTCATCGACTGCAAAGGCCGACGCGTCGCCGGCCGTTGACCGTCTTGCGAGCGTCGCCCGTGATCCAGAGCGGTGGTCGTGGCGTTCGGGTGAGCGACAGCCGAACGCCGAGAGCGATGGGCGACCCGGACGCGCCAGGCGGGCGTCTTCGACGACAGCCTGCCGCGATGGTCGTATTGGGAATTACATAATATCCATTATGCGAAGTCAAAGGCGCGCTTGCGGTGCATGCCTCCCAGTCGTCAACCGAGGAAGAACAGCGCCACCGAGGCGCCGATGGCGCCCAGCCAGAGCAGCGAGCGCAGCGAGGCCCGATCGGCCAGGTAGGCGCCGATGTAGCCGACTCGCAGCACCACGAACGCGGCCGCCAGCATGTCCACCCGTGATTGCATCGCTTGCAGGCGCTCGGCGACCAGCACGCCGGCGATGAACAGCGGCAATGCCTCGAAGCTGTTCTGCTGCGCGGCATTGGCGCGCGCCTGCCAGCCGCCGAGCCCGGCCAGCCACTGCCGCGGGTTGTTGTTGTCGAAGCCGCCGTCGCGACGGCGCTTGCCGAAGCCGGGCGATTTGGCGATGAGCGCGCAGGTGATGGGCAGCAGGCATGAGACAAGGATGCAGGCGTCGGCGATGGTCATCGGTGAGTCCGGGTCGGGAACGGTGCGGTTGCCGGGCCGTGGTTGCCTTCAGCAGCAACGGCCGCGTGCGTCGGCAGGATACGTCATCGCCGGTGGCGCGATGTCGCCGGCGGTCGGGGTGTCGCGGCCAGCCTTCAATGCATGCATTCGTCGACCATGAACGCCGGCAGCGACGCACGAACCGCTGCCATGACCTGCCGTTTCGAAAAACGTCGGCTGCCGCCGTCGTCGAACCGCAAGCCATGCGCCGCGTTCTGCTACAGTCCCGACGGTCAAGCCCTTCGGCGTTCCGGTCGCGACCATCACGCGGTCGACGAGTCATGATCCCGGGGAGATCCGCATGGTCGAGCCTGCCCCCAATCCAGCGCGCCCTGACGACGATCGCCAGGCGTTTCTGAGCTACCTGCCGCAACGCATCGAAGCCTTCGAGCAGCGCATCCGGCGCTATACCAGCGGAGGGTGGGAACACTCCGGCATGTTGGTGCTGCGCGGCGACGTACAGCGCCTGGCCGATGCCAGCGGCCGCCACGAAATGACCGCAACCCAGCGCCATCTGCAGCAGCTGGCGCAGGATCTTGGCGAGCACATCACGCGGATGAGCAAGCCCAGCCGCAAACAGTCGACGGCAATGCTCGAGCAGGTGACGACGGCGGCAGCGGCGCTGGCGCGCATGGCCGAGGGCTGGCCGCTTGCCGGCGGCGACGCACCGCGCACCGTGCCATCGGCCGCGCCAACGGCTGCCAGCGATGCCGCCGCGCTGGCCCTGCCCGCCGGCGCCAGCGTTCGCGCCGAGCCGACCGACATGTTCGCACCCGATGAGCCGCCGTTGCCTGCCGAAACCGGGTTGCGCCGCATCTACCATCTCAGCGACGACAACGAGTTCGCGAACGAACTGGCGCAACGGCTGCGCACGGATGGTTATGCCGTCGAAATGCTGGCGAGTTTTCACCAGTTGTTCGAGCTCGTGTTGTGCGTGTTGCCGCACGTCATTCTGGTCGACCCCTCGCACCTGCCGGAGCTGGCCGCGGTCGGCAACCTGCGCCGCGAGGCGCAACAACGCCTGCGTCCGCAGCGGCACATCCACCTCGTGGCCATGGCCGCGCAAGGCGACATCGCAACGCGACGCGATGCCCACCGTGCCGGGGTGGATCTGCTGCTCGCACCGCCATTCCAGATCGACGACACGGCGAGCCGCTTGCTGGCGCTGCATGCCACGGCGCCAGCGGCGACGGCGCGCGTGCTGATCGTCGAGGACAACCGCGCCGACGCCTTCTATGCGCAGACGGTGCTGACCAAGGCCGGCATGCAGGCGTTCGTGGAGCACGACCCGCGCCGCGTGATCGAGTCGCTGGAAGTGCTGCATCCGGACTTGGTGCTGATGGATCTGCACATGCCCTACGCCAACGGCGTGGAGGTGACGATGCTGATCCGCAACCACCCGGTGCTGGCGCGGCTGCCGATCGTGTTCCTGTCCGGCGAAAGCGATCCGGACTCGCAACTGGAAGCGGCCAACGCCGGCGGCGATGAATTCCTGTTCAAGCCGATCCGGCCGCAACGTCTGATCGCCGCCGTGCGCGATCGCATGCGGCACATGCACCCGCCGCGAGGCAATCGCGGCTAGGGAAGGTCTGAACAACTTTGTTTTTGATCGTCATTCCCGCGGCTCTCAACAGCGAAGCTGGTCAAGCGGGAATCCAGTGTCTTTTATTTCAACAACATAGAGTCACTGGATCCCTGCCTTCGCAGGGATGACAAGACTTATTCAGACCTTCCCTAGGCCGCGCCGGAACGCGGGCTCGACCCGGCAGCCGTCGGGCAACGGCCGTCGGCAGGTTCGGCCCACAGTTCGGCCACCGCCGGCGCCAGCAGCCCGGCGGTGCCGATGGCGTTGCTCGGATGGACGATGGCATCGGTACTGACGATGCGCTCGACACCGGCGGCGAGCAGCTGCTGGCAGGCGTCGCCGGCGAACACGGCGTGGATGGCCACGCAGACCACGCGCAAACCGAGCCCGCGCAGGTGGCGGGCGGTGGCGATCGCGGTGTGGCCGGAGGCGACGATGTCGTCGACGATCACCGCGGTGCGCCCTTGCGCGGCCTGCGCATCGGGCAGGCTGACTTCGACCTGCCGATCGCCGCGGCGGATCTTGCGCAACACCTGCACCGGCACCCCGGCGCGGGCGGCGATGGCGGCCGCCCATTGCCGGCTTTCCTCATCGGGGCCGATGACGATGGCATCGGGTACGTTCGAAGCGATCCAGTCGGCGACCAGCGGGGCACTGGCGACGCAGCGAGTCGGGATCGGGAATACTTCCGCCAAGCTGGCAATGCGGTGCAGGTGCGGGTCGATCGTCACCAGCCAGTCGAAGCCCTGCGCCAGCAGGCGGGCATACGAGCGCGCGCTCACCGCCTCGCCGGGATGGAAGCGGCGATCCTGGCGCATGTAGGCCAGATAGGGAGCGACCAAACCGACGCGGCGCGCGCCCAGTTCACGCGCAGCATCGGCGGCCAGGCGCAAGGCCACCGTCAGGGTGTCGGGGTCACGCAGGCTGGCGAGGATGGCGACTTCGCGACCGGCCACTGCCTCGTCGACGGCAACCAGCGACTCGCCATCGGGAAAGCGCCGCCAGTCGAGCCGCCCGAGCATTGCATCCAGTTCGGCCGCCAGCGTTCGCGCCAGCTCGCCCTGCGCCGGAAACGACAACAGCATGGGTTTCATGCGCCCTCCTCCACCGCGATGATCGCCGGATGGGCGAGCGCGTAATCCAGTGCATATTGCAATTCGCCGGCGGTGCGCGCGTGGATCTCGAACAGGGTGTCGCCGCGGCAGACCGGTGCGCCGATGCGATGATGCAGGTCGACCCCGGCCTCGGGGCTGCCGGGGGCGCCGGCAAGCTTGGCCACGCGCGCCAGACGGCGGTTGTCGATGGCCCGGATGCAGCCGTCACGATGGGCGAACACCGGTTGTCGATGCGGCGCCGTCGTGGGCTCGCGGAATCCGCCCTGGGCCTCGCAGATGGCCATGAACTTGCGCAGCGCCACGCCTTGCGCGAGCAGCAGGGCGGCGCGGGTGCGGGCTTGCGCCAGCGAGCCGCCGTCGGCCGTGGCGAGCAGGGCGCCGGCCAGGTCGAGGGCGCGCTCGCGCAGGTCGGCTGGCGCCTGCGCATCGCCGCGCAGCACAGCCAGCACATCGCGCGCCTCCAGCGCCGGGCCGATGCCCTGCCCCACCGGCTGCACGCCGTCGGTATGCAGCACCGTCAGCGCCAACCCGACCGCGCGTGCGGTCGCGCGCAGGCGCGCTTCCAGTCGTGACGCGGCTTGCAGGGAACGCACCTTGGCCGTCGGCCCGATCGGCATGTCGATCAATACGTGGGTGGAGCCGGCGGCGACTTTTTTCGACAGCACGCTGGCCACCAGCTGGCCTTCGCTGTCGAAATCCAGCGGCCGCTCGACCCGGATCAGCACGTCGTCGGCCGGGCTCAGGCGCACGTTGCCGCCCCACACCACGCAGCCGCCCTCGCGTTCGACGACACGGCGCATGGTCGCCAGATCGAGTGCCACCGGCGCTATCACCTCCATCGTGTCGGCGGTGCCGGCCGGCGAGGTGATCGCTCGCGAGGAGGTCTTGGGAATGCGATGCCCGGCGGCGGCCATCAGCGCCACCAGGATCGGCGTGGTGCGATTGCCGGGCAGGCCGCCGACGCAATGCTTGTCGAACACCGGCCCGCCGCCCCAGTCGATGCACTCGCCGACCGCAACCATCGCCCGGGTGAGCGCGACGGTTTCGTCCAGGTCGAGCCGGTCGCCGGCGCAGGCGGTCACGAACGCCGCCAGTTCGATGTCCGAGAGCTGGTTGTCGACGGTGTCGCGCGTCAGGC
>CAZXGS010000048.1:0-26599 GCA_964640525.1 uncultured Gammaproteobacteria bacterium
TCGAATCGCTGGGGACACGCAGAAGGCAATTTCCACCACCGCCGCGACACAACCGACCGTCCCTCTACTTCGATGATGTCTCGCGTGAGGAGAAGCCGAGCCACCTGCGTGTGTCCGTGACCCTTCTGCTCGCCCGAACGATCGATGCGGGGCACCCGAGGCAAGTGGTGTCCATCGCGAAGTGGCTGGTATCGAAAGGTTGCGACCCCAAGGCGTCCGGTCGATGGGGGCAGACCTTGCTGCATGTCGCGGCGAAGCTGGGTGATGCGGATTTCGTGCGTGACCTGCTTGCCATGGGAGTGGATCCCTCGTCTGTGAAGGACGGTGGGGCATTGGCGATCGAGGATACCGACAGCGAGCAGGTTGCGCTGATGCTCCTCGATGCCCGAACCGACTTGTCCCGCATGGAAGGTGGCCCCCAGAGGATGCGGGAGCTGGCCGCCTCCAACGGTTGGAAGCTTGTGCTGGCATGGCTGGCTGCTCACGGGCATTGAGACCATGCTGGGTTTGCTTGAGATTCGGACGTGACTGCGCCGTCGACTAACCCGGCGCTCGTCTGTACCCCGTCTGGCCCGATTCGCCGGCTGTGGCCGTGCGGTCACTCGACGTTGCCGTGCGCCCTGCGTTACCTTGCCTGTTCGTACTGCGACGGCGTCACCCCGGCGCTGGCGAGAAAGCCGCGCAGGTTGCGCACGCCGTTGCGATCCAGGGTGTTGCCGTGGTGCGGGCGGTGGAGGACGCCTTCGGCGCGACCGATGCGGGCGCGGATGCGGTTGCCGTCGAGGCTCTCGATCGCCGCGCCGAGGTGATGCAGAAGCGACTCGACCTCACGCCAGTGGATGTTGGCGCTGATCGGGTCGTGGAAGATCGTTCGCAACAGCGCAGCGTGATGGCTCATGGCCGTTCGCCTGGAGCATGGCGATGGTTGCGAGCTTACTCCACGCCGACCACGCATAGACAGCGGCCTTGTCGGCGTCATGGTGTGACGCGGCAGGGTGATGGATCAGGATGGCAGCGAACGTCGAAAGCCACGGCGTCACGATCCGGGTCTTTCGGTAGGGGTCGCGCCTTGCGAGCGGTGCTAGATTGCCGGATTCATTGCTTCCGGAGTCGTGCATGCCCGCCACCAACTTCGATGCACTGCCGCCCGCTTCGACGCGCATGTGCGCCGCGGTTGCGCTGGCGCTTGCGATCGCTACGGCACATGCCGCTGCGGCCGTGGGCGATCGGCTGCCGCCACCGCAGGACACGCCGTATCCGGGCACGATTTCGATCCATGTCGATGCCAGCGATACGACGCAGGGGATCTTCCGTGTCCACGAGACGATCCCGGTCGTGCCGGGTGCGATGACCTTGCTCTATCCGCAATGGATCCCGGGCAGCCACTCGCCGGTCGGCCCGATCGCGATGCTGGCCGGGGTCAAGCTCAGCGCCAACGGCAAGCCGCTGCACTGGAAGCGCGACGAGTACAACGTCTATGCCTTCCATTTCGACGTGCCTGCGGGGGTGGCGTCCATCGACGCCGATTTCCAGTACCTGTCCAGCCGCGACGGCGGGTTCGAGATCACCGACCGGATGATGGACATGGCCTGGAGCAGCATGGCGTTGTATCCGGCAGGCCACTACACGCGCGACATCACCTTCGCGCCCAGCGTGAAGCTGGCGCACGACTGGCAATTCGGCACCGCGTTGGAGACGGCGTCGCGCAGCGGCGACACCGTCGTGTTCAAGCCGGTGACCTTCAACACGCTGGTCGATTCGCCGATCTACGCCGGTCGCTACTTCAAGCGCGTCGATCTCGCGCCCGGCGCCAAGGTGCCGGTGCACATGGACATCGTCGCTGATGCGCCGAAATACCTCGAAATGACGCCCGCGCAGCTGACCGCACACCGCGCGCTGGTGGCGCAGGCGCGCAAGCTGTTCGGATCGCAGCATTACGATCACTACGATTTCCTGTTCTCGCTCTCGGACGTGCTCGGCGGCAACGGCACCGAGCACCACCAGTCCAGCGAGGACGGCACCGACGCCGACTACTTCACCGCGTGGAGCGAGAACGCCCCCGGGCGCGACCTGCTGGCACACGAGTACACGCATTCGTGGAACGGCAAGTTCCGGCGTCCGGCCGACCTGTGGACGCCGAACTTCAACGTGCCGATGGGCGACTCGCTGCTGTGGGTCTATGAAGGCCAGACCGAATACTGGGGCTTCGTGCTGACCGCGCGCGCCGGCTTGTGGACGCCGCAGCAGTTCCGCGACGCGCTGGCGATGACCGCCGCCAACTACCAGATCAACCGCCCGGGGTTCCAGTGGCGCACGCTGGAGGACACCACCAACGATCCGACCGCAGCCGAACGCTCCGGCCTGCCGTACCGCAGCTGGCAGATGAGCGAGGACTACTACAGCGGCGGCCAGATGCTGTGGCTGGCGGTGGACGCGAAGCTGCGTGACCTCAGCCACGGCCGCAAGTCGCTGGATGATTTTGCCAAGGCGTTCTTCGGCATCGACGACGGCAGCTATGTCACCCGCACCTACACCTTCGACGACGTGGTGGCCGCCTTGAACGGCGTGGCGGCGTTCGACTGGGCCGGATTCCTGCGCGCGCGCGTGGATGCGCTCGATCCGCCGCTCGGCGATGGCTTGACCGCGAGCGGCTGGAAACTGGTCTATACCGACCAGCCCAGCGACTACGAGAAGCAGTACGACAGCCGCGACGAGTCCGCCCGCCACCTGTACAACTTCGCCTGGTCGATCGGCCTGACCTTGAACGACAAGCACCAGGTCAACGACGTGCGCTGGGGCGGCCCCGCTTTCAAGGCCGGGATCAGCACCGGCGCGACCGTGGTCGCGGTGAACGGGCAGGCTTTCACCACCGACGTATTCAAGGACGCGATCGCCGCGGCCAAGGGCGGCAGCGCGCCGATCCAGTTACTGCTGAAATATCAGGATACTTTCCGCACGGTCGCGGTCGATTACCACGATGGCCTGCGCTATCCGCATCTGCAGCGGATCGAAGGCAGCCCGGACTACCTGAGCCAGATCATCGCGGCGCGGAAATGATCGCCCCCCAACAGGAATTCAGAGCATGAAAATCACCGTCGAAACACGCGTCGATGCGCCGATCGCCAAGGTCTGGAGCGCCTACACGACACCCGCGGACATCGTGCAGTGGAATGCGGCATCCGCGGATTGGCATACGACCCGCGCCGAGGTCGATTTGCGCGAGGGCGGGGCGTTCTCGTCGCGGATGGAAGCGCGTGATGGCAGTTTCGGTTTCGATTTCGCCGGAACCTACACGCGGGTCGTGCCGCAGGCGTTGCTCGAATATGCGTTTGGCGAGCGCACCGCCGCCGTCGAATTCGTGCCCGGGGCCGACGGGGTGAGGGTGCGCGTCACCTTCGATGCGGAAACGGAAAACCCGGTCGAGCAGCAGCGGCAAGGATGGCAAGCCATCCTCGACAACTTCGCCAGACACGTCGCCGCACGGCCGTGATTGCATGGCGCTCACCCGATCGCAGCGAATGCAAACAGGAAACGCCAGCATGTCCCTCCAGCTTTGCTCCCATCCGTTTTCATCCTACTGCCAGAAAGTGCTGATCGCGCTGTACGAAAACGCCACCGCGTTCGACTACCGCAGCCTCGACGATCACACCGGCGTGGCCATGCGCGAGCTGGAATCGCGCTGGCCATTCAAGTTGTTTCCGCTGCTGGTCGATGGCGGTCGGACGGTGGTCGAATCGAGCATCATCATCGAGCACCTGCAGATCCATCATCCGGGTCCGGTCCGCTTGATTCCCGACGATTCGGCGGCGGCACTGGAAGTGCGCTTCATGGACCGTTTCTTCGACCTGTACGTGATGACGCCGCAGGGCAAGATCGTGTTCGACAGCCTGCGTGGCGCGGACGAGCGCGATCCGCGCGGCGTCGCCGATGCCCGCAAGCGCCTGGAAACCTCTTACCGCTGGCTGGATGCGCGGATGGCCGACCGCGAATGGGCGGCGGGCGAGGATTTCAGCCTCGCCGATTGTGCTGCTGCGCCGTCGTTGTTCTACGCCGACTGGACCCACGCGATCGGCGATGACTTCCCGCATCTGGTCGCCTATCGCCAGCGCCTGCTGGCGCGGCCCTCGTTCGCCCGCGCGGTCGATGAAGCGCGACCGTTCCGTTCGTACTTCCCGCTCGGTGCGCCGGACCGGGATTGAGGGCGGGTCGGATCCGGTGCGCCATAAGTTGCGGTTGCGCCGCTACTGCCGCCACCAGGGGTGGCCACGCCACGCACGACCTTGACCCAATCAACGCGGGTCTGCGCTCGCCTGCACGCTCACTCCCCATCGGCGATCCGGAGTAGCTTATCCGGATGATGGATGAAGCCCTGCCGCCTGCGGATCAACGTTTCGGCCTGCCGTTCAAGGTGCTGGCGGTTCTGATCGCCGTTCTGCTGTGCGCGTGGTGGTCGATCGCGTGGACGCGCGGGGCGGAAGGCTTTTCCTCGTTGTGGATCGCTGGCGGCGTGGTCTGTGGTGTCCTGCTCGGCTCGCCACGTCGTGAATGGCCGTGGCTCACCGCCGCGATGTTCGTCGGCTCGTTCGCCATCAATTTTCTCCACGGCTCGCCCGCAAGCGTAGGTATTGGCCTGAGCCTTGCCAACACGCTGGAACCTTGGATGGTGGCGTACTTGGTCGCACGCAGGATTTCCGATGTCAGCCGTCTGGCCGCCATCGGCGACAGCGTCGCCGTTGCAACGGTGGCGACGGGCGTGGTGTGCGCGGCTTCCGCCTTCATCGCGACCCTCGTGCGCATGCGTGGAATTTCCACGGATGCATCATTCGCTGGCTTGTTCGGCACCTGGTACGCATCCCATGCCGTGGGGATGGCGATCTTCGCAACATTGACCATCTGTGCGCGCGTGGAGGGCAGACTTTTGTTGGGCGCGCCCGGACGCAGGATCGAATTCTTGCTCACTCTGGGTTTGGTCGCGTGCGTGGTTTGGCTGGTGTTCGCACAAACCAGATACTCACTGACCTACCTGGTGTTCCCGCCGTTGCTGTTGTGCATTTTTCGTCATCGATTCAGCGGTTTCGTGTTCGGTAGCGGAATCATCGCGATCATCGCCACGACGGCCACCGCTGCCGGCCATGGGCCGTTTCTGGTCGGCGCTGCGGACAGTGATACGTTTGCCACGCTGATGCTGCAAGGTTTCATCGCTTCCATTTGTCTGGTGGCATTTCCGATGGCGGCGGCATTGACCGGGCGCAAGGTGCTGGCGAGCCGTGTGCGCAGGAGCGAACGGGATTATCGCTTGCTTGCCGACTATTCCCGCGACCTGATCGTGCGGGTCGCTACCGACGGAACCCGCCTGTACACGTCGCCGTCGGCAGCCACGGTGCTTGGTTGGGCGGCGGCGGACTTGCGTTGTTCACGCTGGGAGTGTGTCCATCCCGACGACCGCGCTGCATTCGAAGATCCGATGAAGGCGTTGTTTTCCGACGGCGGCGAGCGGACGTTCACCGTTCGCCTGCGGCATGTCGAAGGCCACTATCTCTGGATTGAGTTCAACGCGTGTGCCGTTTCGGATGGAGACGGGCATGGCACGCGCGAGGTCATTCTTGGTGGGCGTGACGTGTCGCGCCGCGTGGAAGCCGAACGGAAACTGGATCGACAAGCGCGCCACGACGCATTGACGGGTCTCGCCAACAGGCTCCATTTTGGCGAACGGCTGGCCTTGGCGGTTGCGCGGCAAGCGCGCAGCGGCAACCGGATGGCCGTGTTGTTCATGGACGTGGACCATTTCAAACGGATCAACGACAGTCTCGGCCATGCCGTTGGCGATGCGGTGCTGCGTGAATTTGCCGTGCGGCTGCGCGGCAGTGTGCGCGAGGTCGATTTCCCGGCGCGGCTGGGTGGAGACGAATTCGTCGTGCTCGTGGAGGACCTTGCCCTGCCGGACGCTCCGCAAAGGATCGCGGAAAAGCTGCTGGAGAGCCTGCGGGCCGAGATGCTGTGTGACGGTCATCGCCTGAAGGTCACCACCAGCATTGGCATCGGCGTTGGCACTGCCGCTCAGGATGACGGTTGCGGCGATTCCATTTTGCAGTTGGCAGATGCGGCGTTGTACCAGGCCAAGGCCGCAGGCCGGAATGCCTGGCGCTTGGCATCGCAAGCCGAACGGGTGGAAGAGGGAAAGGCCCCGGATGGCGATGGACTTTCCTGTCCATGATCGTTTGCCGCGATACGACCGCAGGGCGTTGCCGGTCAATCAATCGGTTCGATGCCTTGCATGGTTCTGGTTCGCAGCTCGCTCTCGATGCGGACACCCGGGTTGGCGGAAGGTCAAACGCCTTTCGCCGCCAGCGCCGCGCGAGCCGCATTGCGCCCGCTGGCGCCGCTGATCCCGCCGCCGCCGTGGACGCCGCTGCCGCACAGCCACAGGCCGTCGATCGGGGTGCGGTGGTTGGACCAGCCCGGGATCGGGCGCATGAAGAAGAACTGGTCGAGCTGGAGCTGGCCGTGGTTCAGGTCGCCCTCGGTCAGGCTCCAGGTGGTTTCCAGGTCGGTCGGCAGGATCGATTCGACCTGCCGGATCGAGGCTTTCAGGGCCGGGAAGTGCGCGGCCAAGGTGGCGACCGCGAGCCGTTCGAGGTGGCCGCGCTGGTCTTCCCATGACGCGTTACGCAAGGCGTAGGGCGCGGACTGAACGTGGATCGAGACGACGTTCGTGTTCGTGGTGACTTCCAGATAAGGCGCCGTCGAGATCTCACCGTACTTGGAGGCATCGAACGCGCGTTCGAGGTATTTCAGCGTCGGCGCGTGCGCGAGCGTCCCGGCCGGGAGGCCGTGGCTGCCGTCGGTGAGCAGGTGGACCTTGGCCACGGTCCCGCGCATGCGGATCGACTGCGTGGCCCAGACGAACTCCGGTGGCAGCTCGACCGCGCCGACCAAGCCGAGCAGGCTGCGCCGCGGGTCCGCACCGGACAGCACCGTCTTCGCGACGATCTCCTCGCCGCTGGTCAGGCGCGCGCCGGTGGCGCGCTGGGCGCTGACCAGGATACGCGCCACTTCCGCAGCGGTACGTACTTCGCCGCCGCGCGCCTTGAGCGCCGCGACCAGGGCATCGGTGATCCGCGCGGTGCCGCCGGCGACCGGCGGATGCGCGAGGCCGCCGCGGTTGAGCCAGTTGTGGACGAGGGTGTAACCGCCGCCGGCCGACATCGCGCCGAGGGTGTGGCCGTGGATGCCGAGCGCGGCGATTGCTGCGCGCAGCGGTTCGGACTCGAACCATTCCTCGGTGAACTCCAGCATCGACATCGACAGCGTGCGGATGAGCTTGAACATGTCGCGGCCGCCGAGCCGACGCAGGCTCCAGCCGAGCTTGGCCAGCGGCAGGCCTTGCTTGCGGAAATCGACCTTGGGCAGGCGCGGCATCGGCGTGCGGTAGGCGGCGTCGAGGAAAGCAGCAGCCTTGTCCATGAAGGCGACGAAGGCAGGCCAGGCATGCGCGTCCTTCGCGGACAGGGCGCGGATCGAGGCAAGCGTGGTCGCGTCGTTGCCGTCGGCGACCAGGTGCAGGCGCTGGCCGTTCGGCAGCAAGGCGATGTAAGGCGCCTTCGCAGCGGGTTTGGCGTCGAGGCCGAACTTGGCCAGGCCGAGGTCGGCGACGATGTCCGGGCGCAACATCCCGCCGGGATGCAGCGGATCGACCGTGAAGCCTTCGCCGAACGATGCGCACGCGAGCTGGCCGCCGGCGAGGTCGCGGCGTTCGAGCACCAGCACCTTCTTGCCGGCCTTGGCGAGGTAATTGGCCGCGACCAGGCCGTTGTGGCCGGCGCCGATGAGGAGGGCGTCGTACGTCATGGCTGCGCTCACTTCCAATCCTTCAGCACTTCGTGCGCCGCCAGCTTGCCTGCCGCGCCCATCACGCCACCGCCCGGATGCGCGCCGGCGGCGCCGAAGTAGTAGCCGGGCAGCGGGGTGCGGAAGTCGGCCCATTGCGGTGCCGGACGCAGGAAGAACAGTTGGTGGAGCAGCAACTCGCCGTGGAAGATGTTGCCGCCGGTGATGCCGGCGATCCGTTCGATGTCCTTGGGCGTGATCACCTGCTTGCCGACGATGCACTGGCGGATGTTCGGCGCGTACTTCTCGATCGTGTTGATCACCGTTTCGCCGAAGGCTTCCTTCTTCGTATCGTCCCAGCCGCCCTCGATGTCGTAGGGTGCGTACTGGACGAAGCAGGACATGACGTGGTGGCCGGGCGGGGCCATGTCGCGGTCGATCATCGAGGGGATGATCATGTCGATGTAGGGGTTGGTCGAGAACGCGCCGTACTTGGCCTCGTCATAGGCGCGCTCGATGTAGTCCATGCTCGGGCTGATCGAGATCGCGCCGCGGTGCAGCGGGCCTTCGCCGGGCAGGCAGGTGAAGTCGGGCAGGGCATTGAGGGCGATGTTGACCTTGCCCGAGGAGCCGCGGACGCGGAAGTTGCGGATCGCGGCGACGAACTCGTCGGGGAAATGCTTGGGTTCGACGAACTGCAGGAAGCTGCGCTTGGGATCGGCGCAGGCCAGCACCACTTTCGCGTGCAACTCATCGCCATTTTCCAGCGCCACGCCGGCGGCGCGACCGCCCTTGACGATGACCTGTTTGACCGGCGCGTTGGTGCGGATCTCCACGCCAAGCGCAGCGGCCGAGCGGGCGATCGCCGCGGACACGCCGCCGGTGCCGTTCTTGGCGAAACCCCAGGCGCGAAACGCGCCGTCGATCTCGCCCATGTAGTGGTGGAGCAGCACGTACGCCGTGCCCGGCGAACGCGGGCCGAGGAAGGTGCCGATGATGCCGCTGGCCGACTTGGTGCCCTTGAGCGGGTCGAACTCGAACCACTCGTCGAGCAGGTCGGCCGAGGACTGGGTGACCAGCTTGGCGATCCGGTACAGCTCTTTCTCCGAAAGCGACCTGGCGTACTGGCCGAGCTTGAGCATCCCCATCAGGTCGCGCGGGCTCATCGACGAGGGGTCGGGCGGGACCAGGCCGATCACCGGCTTGATCGACTTGGCCGCGCGCGCCATCACCCGGCCGTACTCGTCGGAAGCCTCCGCGTCTTTCGGGCTGTGCCGGTAGATTTCCTGGCGGGTGAGGTCGTGGTCGTCCCAGGCGGCGAGGTAGTCGCCGTTGTCCATCGGCGTGACCGTGCTCGGCAGCGGCAGGATCTTCAGGCCGTGGCGCGGCAGTTCGAGGTCGCGGATGATCTCCGGGCGCAGCAGGCTGACGACGTAGGAGAACTCGGTGAAGCGGTAGCCGGGGAAGATCTCCTCGGTCATCGCCGCACCGCCGACGATCTCGCGGCGCTCCAGGATGCACACCTTCTTGCCGGCGCGCGCGAGGTAGGCCGCGGCGATCAGGCCGTTGTGGCCGGCCCCGATGACGATGGCGTCGTAGCGGTTGGGGGTCATTCCTTGCGGCTGCCTTTCGCGGGTGGCTGGTCGGTGGCTGCCGGTGCCTCGTCCGCCGCGCGGCGGAGATAGCCCATCAGGTCGGCAGGACTGGCCTTGCCGGCCTTGCGGCGCAGGAACTCGGCCGCGGTTTCCATCGCGCCGATTTTCTCTGCCACGGCGACGGCGATGAACTGATTGAGCGATACGCCATCGGCTTTCGCCAGGCGCGCCGCCGCGTTCTTCACCGAGGTTGGCATCTTCAGGGGGTAGGCACTCTTGCTCATCGCTTCGATTCCTCGAACCAGGCTCCCGGCGTCGTCACGTGCAGCCGGAGCCGTTTGCACGCCTGCGCGAAGTCGCGCACGTTGTGCGTGACCAGTGCATCGGCGCGACCGTTGACGGCGGCCTCCAGCACCATCTCGTCGGCCGGGTCGGGCAACTGCGGCCGCCAGCGGAAATGCACCTCCACCGGTTCGGCGGCGCTGGCGAGGGCGGCGAGGATCGCGTCCACGTCGCCGCGTGCCAGACCACTTGCAAGCAGGTGCTCGGGGCGGGCGAGCACGTCTTCGTACTCCAGCAACAGCGCGGTCGTCAGCAGCGGCCGCAGCGTTCCTGCCGCGACCATCCGCAGCAGCCGGTTGCTCGCACCGCGGCGGCTGCGGAACGCGGCCACGACGACCGAGGTGTCCAGCACGATGCGCTGCATGTCTCAAAAGATATCACATCGCATGAGATGTCTGGTCGCTTCCGGAAACCGGTCGCCTGCAGACGTCATTTCTTCTTCCACTCCGGCTCGTAGAACGGCAGCTTCACCACCGTACACGGTGCGTGGTGGCGGTGATGCTCGACCGTCACCTCGATGTCCAGCTGGGTGCCGACCGCGAAATGCGGCCGCTGGACGTGCGCCAGGGCGATGTATTTCTTCAGCACCGGCGACCACGAACTGGTCGAGGCGTAACCGACCTGGCGGCCGTGGCGGAGTATCGGCAGGCTGCCGCGCACCGCCATGCCGGGGATCTGCGGCGGCAGGCCGACCGCGCCGTAGAGCTTCTCCAGGCCTTCCCAGCCGATGTCGAGGCCGACCAGCTTCCACGCCGAGCCGTGCTTCTTTTCCTGCTCCAGCGCGCGCCGGCCGACGAAATAGCCTTGCTTGTCCAGCGCCACCGCCCAGTCCAGGCCCATCTCCAGCGGGCTGGATTTCTGGCCCTCGATCCAGGCGTGGTTGGCCGGCGTGTAATCGACATCGACCATGAACAGGCCCGCCTCGACCCGCGCCATGTCCATCGGCAGGATCCCGCAGGGCGTGATCGAGTAGTCGTGGCCGGCGGCCATCAGCGCGTCCCAGACCTTCAAGCCCTGAGCGGCGTCCATCCAGATCTCGTAGCCCATGTCGCCGGTGTAGCCGGTGCGGGTGATCGAGACCGGCACGCCGGCCAGGGTGTTTTGCATGGCGCGAAAATACTTGAGCTTGTCCAGCGGTTTCTTGCAGCAGGCGTTGAGGATGGTGCGCGACTTCGGGCCCTGCAGGCTCAGCGCGCCCATCCGGTCGGTGACCTCACGGAGGGTCACGTCCATGCCGACCGCGTTCATCGACAGCCAGCGCAGCGAGGGCTCGGCCGAGGTCATGCGGAAGCTGGTCTCGGACAGCCGGGTGACGGTGCCATCGTCGAGCAGCTTGCCGTCCTCGTCGCACCAGCCGGTATACGCGACCGCGCCGACCGCCATCTTCAGCACGTCGCGGGTGGTGACCCGGTGCAACAGCAGGGCGGCGTCGGGGCCGTCGATCAGGTACTTCATCAACGGCGTCACGTCGATCAACGCCGCGGCGTCGCGGATCGCCCAGTACTCGCGATCCAGTGACAGGTCGTAGGAGCCGGCCACGATGTAGCCGGCCCAGCGCCGCCAGTTCTGCGGAAGGCACAGGGCGGCGGTGCGCTCGTGGAAAGGGGTGCGCTTGAGTTCGAGCATGGCCGGAGTTTCGCGCCGCGCGGTGGCGCAAAGCTTCAAGCATAAACGCGCGCGAGCGGAAAATCCCGGCGATGGGCCGGATTTCCACGGGTCCGCGGCGCAAATGCTGGCGATGCAAGGCAGCCGCGATCATGTCGCCGGCATCGGGGGCGTGCAGGGTTGGCTGGAGGTGCAATCAGGAGCGTCTTCCGTGCGATCATCGCGGTGCAGCGCACGCAGGCGCCGCGCGGCAGATCGGTTGGCGAGGACGACGAATCGGTTCCATGGAAGCCAAGTCGAACGAGTTGAAGATCGCGATCGCCGGGCTGCGGCAGGGTATGTATGTCTCGCGCCTGGACCGTCCGTGGATCGAGAGCCCCTTCATGTTCGAGGGGCTGATAGTGAGCAACGCTGGTTTGCTCTCGCGTCTGCAGGCGCTGTGCAGCCATGTGTACGTGGACGTCCTGCGTGGCGCGCGTCCGGACCCGGGGTACATCCTGATCGAGGCACCGCCTCCGGCCGCGCGGCGCGAGGCCTTCGTTGCCGAAATCGCGGCCTTGAACACCACCGCCTGGCCGACGACCAGCGAAATCGCGGTGGAGTTGCCCGTCGCCACCAAGGCGCACCGCCAGTTGGAAGACGGCATCGAGCAGATGATGAGCGATCTGCACGCCGGCCGCGATCTGGACGCGCGACGGCTGCGCGAGGGGGTCGGGGCGATGATCGATTCGGTCACCCGCAACCCGAATGCCTTCGCGTGGCTCAAGGCGATCCGCAAGAAGAGCAGCTACGCCTACCAGCACGCGCTGGGGTGTTCGGTGTGGGCAGCCAGTTTCGGTCGTCACCTTGGATTGAGCCGCGAGGAAATCGACGACCTCGCGTTTGCCGGCTTGCTGTTCGATGTCGGCAAGACCGGCCTGCCGGATGAACTGCTGAAGAAGGCCGAGCCCTACGACGAGCAGGATCGCGCGAGCATGCGCACCCATGTCCAGGCGAGCGTCGAGATCCTCGAACGCACGCCCGGGATCTCCGCGCGCGCGTTGCAGGCGGTGGCCAGCCATCATGAACGCCACGACGGGTCGGGCTATCCGAAAGGGCTGCGCGGCGCGGACATCCCGATCTTCGCTCGCCTGATTGGCTTGATCGACAGCTACGACGCGATGACCAGCGCGCGCCCTTATGCCGCGGCGCGTTCGCCGCACCAGGCGGTGATGGAGTTGTACAACACCCGTGACAGCCTGTTCCAGTCCGACCTGGTCGAACAGTTCATCCAGACCTGCGGCGTGTACCCGACCGGCTCGATGGTGGAGTTGTCCGATGGTCGGGTGGCGGTGGTGACCGCCGTGCATGACCTCATGCGCCTGCGACCGAGCGTGATGGTGCTGCTGGATGCCGCCAAACGGCCGCTTCCGGAGTTCATCGCGCTGGATCTGAGTCTGGTGGGGCCGGACGAAAACGGCGCCTTGCTCACCGTCCGCCGCGGCCTTCCGGAAGGCGCGCACGGGCTGGATCCGGCTGACCTGTTCCTCACCTGAGCGCGCGCATGGACGCCAGCCGCGACGAGCTGACCGACCTTCCCGACCGACGTGCCTTCGTCGAGTTGCTGCGGCAGCGGACGCGGGAAGCGGGCGAGGATGGCAGCAACCTCGGCTTGCTGGTGATCGACATCGACCGCTTCACCCAGATCAACGTCGCCTACGGGTTTTCCTTCGGGGATCGCGTGCTGTGCCACCTGGCCGAACGGATCGGCGAGGTGGGGCGTGCGCAGGACACGCTGGCGCGCATTGGCGACAACCGCTTTGCGCTGGTGCTGCCACGCCTGATGAACCGTGGGCACGGCGAACTTGCCGCGCAGAAATTGCTGCGCCTGCTGGAAGTGCCGTTCGAACTCGAAGACGTGCGGCTGCGCGTGCCGGTGACCGTGGGCGGAGCGTTGTGCCCCCAGCATGCCAGCCACGCCGGCGGGCTGCTCGGCAAGGCCGAGCTGGCATTGGCGATTGCCCGCCACGAGAGCGCGCGATACCGATTCGCCCCGGACGCCGCCGATGCAGGCGCGCTGTCGGACCAGTGGGGGCTGGAACTGGAGCTGGCCAACGCCATCGACCGCGACGAGCTGAGCATGTATTACCAGCCGCAGGTGTCGATCGTCGGGCGCCGGGTGACCGGGGTCGAGGCGCTGATGCGCTGGAAGAGCCGCAGTCGCGGCATGGTGCCGCCGGATGTGTTCATTCCGCTCGCCGAGCGCAGTGGGCAGATCCGCAAGATGACCCTGTGGGCCCTGAACACCGTGCTGCGCCAGGTCTCGCGCTGGACGCACGACTGGGGCCCGCTGACCGCCTCGGTCAACGTGCCCAGCGAACTGGTGGCACAGGTGGATTTGCCCGATATGCTGCACAACGCCCTGCAGTTGTTCGGGTCGGACGCGGTCAAGCCGATGATCGAGATCACCGAACGTTCGTTGATGGCCGGCGACCGCGCACTGGCGCAACTGCAGCGCATCCGCGAGATGGGCGTGCACATCTCGATCGACGACTTCGGTACCGGCTATTCCTGTCTGGCCTACTTCCACAAGATTCCCGCCGACGAACTGAAGATCGACAAGTCGTTTGTCTCGCGCCTGCTCAGCGACACCGCCAGCGCCGACATCACCATGCTGATCATCGACCTGGCGCACCGCTTCAACCTCGACGTGGTGGCCGAGGGGGTGGAGGATCGGGCCACGCTGGACAAACTGGCCAGCAGCGGCTGCGACGTGGCGCAAGGGTACTTTTTTGCCAAGCCGATGCCGGCGGATGCCTGCGAGGCGTGGTTGCGCGAGTTCGGGCGTTAGGAAGAGCTTGAACAAGCCGAAAGCCCTACCGGATTGCTACGGCAAATCGTTGATTTCGTTCATGGTTCGACAGGCTCACCACGAACGGAATCCACTTGTTCAGATGTCCCTTGGGCGGCTTCGGGCGGTCGTCGCAGGCGCGACGATCAGGCCCGACGCGCAGGCGCGCCGGGTTTGGTCCAGTCCAGGTAACCGATCGCGTCGAACGCGTCGATGACGTTGTGCACCTCGGCGAGGTCGGCGCCACTGGCGCGGGCGATTGCATCCAGCCGCCGCGGCGTATTCATTTGCGCACCGATCAGGTAGGCGCGCGGATAGTCGTTGGCCAGTTCGAGCTTCCTGGTCAGCCGGAAGCTGCCCGCCGGGTCGAAACGACGCGACAGCGTGCCGTTGCCGTGCAGGTAGACGTCCATCCAGGTCAGATAGAGGCAGGAGCGAGCGGGCAGGGCAGCGCGCACGGCATCCAATGCCGCCTCGTCCAGGGCGTGCCAGTCGCCGAAGCGCAGCGGCTGGCGGAAGTACGGCTCCAATGCGGTCAGCGGACCATCGGCCCAGAAACTGCGCGCGCCAGGATCGACGCAGAGCGCGGGCGCGCCTTCGAGCAGGATGCGCGCCGGAACCCCGAGCACACGCTTGGGCAGGTAGTACACCAGAGGTCGCGTCACGTCCTCCTGGCCTGCGGGGGCGATGGTTGCCGCGGCGACCGGATCGGGGTCGGCATGGGTTTCGATCGTGACGGCCGCAGCTGCCTGGCCCTGCAGCGGCGCGGGCGCGTTGGCCAGACCTGCGGAAACGGCGTCGAGCAACGCGGCCAGCGCTGCGCCGTGCAACGGCCGGCGCAGGAACAATCCCACCGGTTCCGGCGTTTCGGCGTCCACGATGCAGGCGTGTGCACGCGCCGGGGACGCATCGCCGGAGAGCACCGGCGCATCGACAATGGCCAGGTCGGCGGCCTCTTCCTCGCCCCACGTCCACTCGTCCTGCGTCTGCTTGCGCGTTGAACGCAGCAACAAGCGCAGGTGTGCCTCGTCGTCTTCGTTGCTGCCGGCGTAGTGGAGTTGGCGCTGGGTCATCTTGCCTGCCCAGCTGGAGCCTCACGGCATTTGGATCCGCAGGCGTCGTGCATCACTTGCGGTTCCGTGGCTTGAACAGCCCGGCAAACCAGGTGAATGGTCGTCCCAGTGCGGCCAGGATCCGCCATGGCAGGGACGGTCCGGATGCCGCGCGTGCCGAGCGTGCTGATTCCGAGCGCCTGCGCAACTCGGCGACCGGTGAGTTGGGCGACGGTTCCGGTTTGCGGCCGGCGCGTTCGCGCGCGGCCTGCTCTTCGACCCGGCGGATGGCATCCTCGCGCGCAGCCTGTTCCTCGAAGCGTCGCCGCGCGTCCTCACGGGCCGCGGCTTCCTCGGCCTGGCGTCGAGCCTCGTCGCGGCGGGCTTGTTCGTCGGCCTGGCGCCGGGCCTCGTCGCGGCGGGCCTGTTCCTCGGCTTGGCGCCGGGCCTGTTCGCGCTCGGCTTGCTCCTCGGCCTGATGCCGCGCCTGCTCGCGCGCTGCGCGCTCTTCGGTGATCCGGCGCGCGGTCTCGCGCGCGGCCTGCTCCTCGGCGATGCGGCGGGCTTCCTCGCGCGCGATCCGCTCTTCGGCCTGGCGGCGGGCCTGTTCGCGTGCGGCCTGCTCTTCCGCCAGGCGACGCGCATGCTCGCGCGCCGCCTGCTCCTCCGCCTGCGCTTCGGCTGCCTGGCGCGCGGCCTCGCGTGCGGCCTGTTCCTCGGCGGCGCGATGGGCGCGATCGATCGCGTCCTGGCCGCTGGCCAGCGCATCCAGGGCGCTGGCCCAGGATTCGGCCTGGTTGCCGACGACTGCGGTGCTCAGGCGAATCGCCAGGCGATGGCCGGCAACATCCACTGCGGTCGCGGCAGCCTCGGCGCGCAGCCAGCGTGCCATGGCTTCCATGCCCTGGACCAGTCCGCCCGGGGCGCTGATGGCAAAGCTGCCCAGCCCGATCCGTCCGGCGGTGTCTTCCTTGCGGATGCGTCCGCGGATCAACTGCGCAACATGGGTGACGATCGGCTCGATGGCCTCGTTGCCCAGCCGCTCGTACAGCATCGGCAGGCCGTCGATCTCCACCCGCATCAGCGCCAGGTCGCTGTTGTGGCGGCGCGCCAGCGCGACATCCTGCTCCAGCCGATCCACGAATCCGTGTTCGTTCGCCAGGCCGGTGGCGGCATCGAGCGTGGTCTGTTCCTGCAACTGGCGGGAGATGCGCTGGTACTTGGCGTGCGCACGGGCGCGCGGCAGCAGTTCCGAGCCGAGGTATTTCTTGTTGAGGAAGTCCGTGGCGCCACGTTCTATGGCGACCTGGCGCGCCGCGTCGTCGTCGTCGGCGCCGGTGATCATGATGACCGGTATCGCGTTCAGGCCCGGGTCGTCGGAGGTGCGGACGTTCTTCAACAGGCCATAGCCGTCCAGGCCCGGCATGTTGATGTCGGTGAACAGCACCTGGATGTCGTGGTGCTTGCCCAGCTTGTCCCACGCATCGTCACCGTCCACCGCGGTGAGGACATCGAACTCGGCGCTGAGGATCTTGGACGCCGTCTTGAGCATCACCTTGGAATCATCGACGAACAGGATCCGCGTCGATGTGCTGGCCTCGCCACTCATGCATCCCCCCCCGTGGTGCGGTCGCCGATTCAAACGAATCGATGCCGCGGGTGTCCTTGCCCTGCGCCGGATCCCGGAGGTGATTTTCTACTCCCTCGGCACGACGGTCGCAATCCTTTCATGGGCGGTGTCGGCCCACCGGCCGTGCCGGGGCGAGCGGTCGCGGGGAACCTGTCGACCGGCTGGCGGTCAATTCGCGCGGCCATTGCCGCTGCGCGGCCCGACCGCGACAATAGGCGGCTGCCCGCGCTATCCCGCCTGCTGGCCGGGCACCCAGCCAGCGTTCCCACGGAGAACTCCATGTCGTCATCCCTGCGTCGTCCCATTTTCCTTGCCGTGTCCAGCCTCGCGCTGGTCTGGGCCTCCTCGTCCGCCCTTGCCGCGGCGCCTTCGCAACAGGCGCTCACCACCGACAAGGACAAGACCAGCTACGCGATCGGCATGCAGATCGGCACCAGCATCGCGCGTTCGCTGGAATCGGTGAAAGGTGAGGTGGACGTCAACGTGGTCCTGCGCGCGGTCGATACTGTGGTGCATGGTGGCAAGCCGCAGATGAGCATCGCCGATGCCGAGTCGCAGTTGAAGGCGTTCGGTACGCGCATGCAGGCCAGGCAGCAGGCCCAGACCAAGGCGTTGAGCGAGAAGAACGGCAGCGAGGGTGCGGCGTTCCTGGCCGCCAATGCGAAGAAACCCGGGGTCAAGACCACGGCCTCCGGCCTGCAGTACATGGTCGAGCGCCTGGGCAAGGGCGCCAGGCCGAAGGATGGGCAGAGCGTCAAGGTCAACTACACCGGCAGCCTGCTCGATGGCCACGTGTTCGATGCCTCGGCCCAGCACGGCGGTGCGGCGGTGATGAAACTCGGTGAGGTCATCCCGGGCTGGACGGAAGGCCTGAAGTTGATGCCGGTGGGCAGCAAGTACGTGTTCTGGATCCCGGCCAAGCTTGCCTATGGCGAGCGGGGTACGCCAGGTGGGCCGATCGGGCCCAACGCGACCTTGAAGTTCGAGGTCGAACTGCTCTCGATCGGCGCCAAATAAGGACGGACCTGATCCGCGGGCGCAGGTGTCACCTGCGCCCGCGGCGTTTTCAGTGGCGGCCACGGCCGCCGCAGGGAGGATGCGATGCGTGTGACGCTGTTCGGAACCGGTTACGTGGGCCTGGTGACAGGCACCTGTCTGGCCGAGGTCGGCCACGACGTGGTCTGCGTGGACATCGACGAGGCCAAGATCGCCGGCCTGCGTCGTGGAGTGCTGCCGATCTTCGAGCCGGGGCTGGCGCCGCTGGTGGAGTCCAACCAGCGCGCCGGGCGGTTGCAGTTTTCCACCGACGCCGCCGCAGGCATCGCCCACGGCGAGGTCCTGTTCATCGCGGTGGGCACGCCGCCCGACGAGGACGGCAGCGCCGACCTGCGCCACGTGTTGGCGGTGGCGCGCACCATCGGTCAGCACCTGGATGGACCGCGCGTGATCGTGGACAAGTCCACCGTGCCGGTCGGGACCGGCGATCGCGTGCGCGAGGCAGTGGTGGCCGAATTGGCGGCGCGCGGGGCGAAGATCGCTTTCGAAGTGGTGTCCAACCCGGAGTTCCTGAAGGAGGGCGATGCGGTCAAGGACTGCATGCGCCCGGACCGGATCGTCATCGGCACCGACTCGGCGCACGCGGTGGAGCAGATGAAGCGCCTGTACGCGCCGTTCAACCGCAACCACGAGCGGTTGGTGGTGATGGACATGCGCTCGGCCGAACTGACCAAGTACGCGGCCAACGCGATGTTGGCGACCAAGATCTCGTTCATGAACGAGATGGCCAACATCGCCGAACGCGTCGGTGCCGACATCGAGATGGTGCGCCAGGGCATCGGCTCGGATCCGCGCATCGGTTACTCGTTCATTTATCCCGGTGCCGGCTACGGGGGTTCGTGTTTCCCCAAGGACGTGCAGGCGCTGGAGCGCACGGCGCGCCAGTACGGTTATCCCGCGCGCATCCTGGATGCGGTCGAGCAGGTCAACCAGGCGCAGAAGGCAAGGCTGTTCGCGCAGGTGCAGCGTCACTTCGGAGGCCGCCTGGCCGGAAAGTGCTTCGCAATGTGGGGGCTGGCGTTCAAGCCCAACACCGACGACATGCGCGAGGCCTCCAGCCGCACCCTGCTGGAGCTGTTGTGGGGCGCAGGCGCCAATGTGCGTGCGTTCGATCCGGAGGCGATGGACGAGGCGCGCAGGATCTACGGAGCGCGCGATGGCCTGGCCCTGTGTGCCAGCGCCGATGACGCATTGCAGGGTGCCGATGCCTTGCTCGTGATCACCGAATGGAAAGCGTTCTGGAACCCGCGCTTTGCCGACCTGGCAGCACGCCTGCGCGACAAGGTGGTGTTCGACGGCCGCAACATCTACGACCCCGGTGAAGTCGAGGCGGCGGGGCTGGCGTATTACGGCATCGGACGCGGTCGCTCGGTGCTGCGCCCATGAACACCGGAATCGACCCGATGATGGAACGGCTGGTGGACCTGGAATCGCGGATCGCCTTCATCGAACGCAGCCTGATCGAGATGAGCGACGCGCTGGCCGATGCACGGATGGAGTCGGTGCGCGATCGCCTGCGCATGGAGGGCCTGCTCTCGGAGCTGGGTGAGCTGCGCAGCCTGATTCCCGGCGACTCCCAGGACGAACCGCCACCGCCGCACTACTGATACGCTTGCCAACGCGGCCTGCACGGGCTGCGCATGCACCCACGGCAGGACACGGGCATGACCAATTCGATGAAGGATCTGCTGCTGGGGCTGGGGTTCAAGGCCACGCCACGCAGCGAAAAGGCTGCCTCGACGCCACCGCAGCCGCCGCGGAAGTCGCGCGCTGCC
Source organism: uncultured Gammaproteobacteria bacterium (assembly GCA_964640525.1). Classification (GTDB taxonomy): domain Bacteria; phylum Pseudomonadota; class Gammaproteobacteria; order Xanthomonadales; family Xanthomonadaceae; genus SZAS-103. The sequence goes on from CAZXGS010000048.1 coordinate 19,713, forward strand.
GGCGAGGCTTCGCCGTCGCGCACGGACGCAAGGTCGGCGCCGCGGCATGCGCGATCCTCGCAAGGCCGCCATCGCCATGCCGAGATGGACTTGGGCAAGGCCTATGCGTTGCGCGCGCAGCAGGAAAAGGACGAGCGCATCGAAGTCGAACGCGCCAGGCAGGAGGCCGCCCGCATCAAGCGCGAGGCCAAGGCCAGGGTCGTGGGCATGCTCGCCGGTCGAGCGTTGAACGATGCCGCCGCCGAAGTCGCACGGCATTTCGAATACAACGGCAAGATCCGCCGCGTCCATGTCACCCCAGAGCAGTTGCGCGCGCTCAATGCCGGTCTGCTTGGCGTTGTCCAGCTCGATGGTCGCTACCTGCTCGTCGAGGCGACGCTGGCCGACCAGGTGCACGAGCTGTTGCCGAGCCTGGTGGCGCTGCGGGTGGATCCGCACGCGCCAGTCGGCGAGGACCCGTACGCGGATCCGAAGTACGCCATTCCCGACGACATCGTCTGGTGATGCGCGCGCGTTGGCGCGATCGATGGCGGGAATTCACCCGAGGCCTCGGCCCGGGCGTCACCACCGGTGCGGCCGATGACGATCCTTCCGGCATCGCCACCTACTCGGTGGTCGGCGCCCAGTTCGGCACCGGTTTCCTGTGGGCCGCTTGGTTCACCTGGCCGCTGATGGGCTGTGTGCAGATGATGTGCGCGCGCGTGGGCATGGTCACCGGCAGTGGCCTTGCCGGCGCATTGCGCCAGAGGTTCCCGCGCTGGCTGGTGGCGGTGATCGCGCTGGCCCTGCTGGTGGCGAACGTGATCAACATCGCCTCGGACCTGTCCGGCATGGCCGACGCGGCGCAATTGCTGGGCGGCGGGCCCTCGCAGGTGTGGGTGTGGGTATTTGGCCTGGGCATTTGCGCGGCGACGCTCAGGTTGCGCTACCACCAGATTGCCAACACGCTCAAGTGGCTGGCGCTGGCGCTGCTGGCCTACGCGATCGTTGCTGCGCTGGTGACGCCGGACTGGGGCGCGGTGCTCAAGGACGCAGCCCTGCCATCCCTCCCCAGCGGCAACGCAGGGTGGGGCGCTCTGGTGGCGATCCTCGGCACCACGATCAGCCCGTACCTGTTCTTCTGGCAGGCCGGACAGGAGGTCGAGGAGGAAAAGGCCAAGGGCCGGTTGCTGCTCATCAGCCGTCGCGGCGCGACCGATTCGGAACTGCACGACCGCCGCATCGACATCGCCGCAGGCACGTTCTTTTCCAACATCGTGATGTTTTTCATCATCCTGGCCACGGCGATGACCCTGCACGCGCATGGCATCACCACCATCGACACGACCCGCGATGCGGCACAGGCACTGCGTCCGCTGGCCGGAGATGGCGCCTTTCTGCTCTATACCGTCGGCCTGGTCGGCACCGGCCTGCTGGCGATCCCGACCCTGGCCGGCTCGGCCGCCTACGCCTTCGCCGAGACCTTCGACTGGGCCTATGGCCTGGACGAGAAGTGGCACAACGCGGTGTCGTTCTACGCCGTGTTCGTGCTGGCCACCGTCGGCGGCGCGGCGCTGGATCTGCTGAACATCGATCCGATCAAGGCGCTGTACTGGTCGGCGATCGTCAACGGCGTACTTGCCCCGTTCCTGCTGGTCGCGCTGCTGCTGGTGGCCACCGATCGGAAGATCATGCAGGGCCAGACCAGTTCGACGATCTCGCGGATCATGGTGGCCATCACCACCGTGGTGATGTTCGGTGCGGCGGTCGGGATGTTCTTGTTCTGAGGACAGAGGACAAAGAAGCTCGAAAAGCCGGCTTTTGCTCGTCATCCCCGCGTAGGCGGGGATCCAGTGTCTTGGTATTTCAATAATTTGAAAGGCACTGGATTGACCGGCTTCGCCGTTGTGAAGCGCTTCCGCTTTCGCGGGAATGACGGAGTTTTTCCAGGTTCCGGACAGAAAGGTAGGCGGGTGTCAGCGGTCAGCAGCGCTCACGCGGCGATCACGGGAGTGCGGCAGGGCGAACGACACAACGGACGACAGACCACTGCCTACTGATCACCTTCTGTCCTCTGTCCTCTGTCCTCCGTCTTCTGGAGCCGGTACCGCGTGCGGGGCTTCGGGTTGGTGACGGGGTCGCGGATCAGGCGGTGGCTCATGTGCGGGACCGGAGAACTTTCGATGTCGTGCGGGGCGACGTTCTTGCCGTGGATGCCGGGCTGGAAGGCAATGCCGGCGGCGGCGTAGCAGTGCTGGACGAAGGCCGAGCAGTACAGCGCGCCTTCCCTCGCCAGCAGGTTGGCGCGCGAGCGCAGTCGACGGCTGTGCAGGGAGAGCAGGGTGCCGACCAGCTCCCCAAGCGAATAGGTGGCAAGGCCAGCCAAGGTGTCCAGTGCCGCCTGCTGGACCCTGAGGGTCTGCCCGGCATCCAGGCCAAAGTCGAGGATGGCAAGATTGGGGAACTCGTCGTCGTCGAAATAGCGGTCGGCGCGGTTCTCCTGCACGCCCAAGCGGACCTGCTTTTTGTGCAGGTCGAGATCGGATTCGATCACCCACCAGTGACCATCGATGCGGCGCTCGCTGAACAGGAACGCATGCGACCACAGGCTACGGTGGCCGTCGGCCGTCAGCGGCCCCTGCGCCTTGCGGATCAGCTTGTTGATGATCTGGTTGCCACCGCACAGGCCGATCCGCCCTGGCGCGGCGTGCTGTGCGATGAAGGCGGCGTTGGCGGAAACGAGCTGATTCATGGCGTCCGGCAAATGGTCGTGCTGGCCTGCTGCGGAAGGTTCTGGATGGCGCCAGAGCATGCGATCGGCACGGCGAGGCACGCATTGCGATTGTGCCATTGGTGGGCGGCGTACGATGGGATCCTGCGTGCGCGTCGAGTTTCGCGCCCGGTGAACCCGTGCGCGGTGAGCTGGCGTGCTCTGGGCTTGTCGAAGGAATTCATGAACGGGACGTGGGATGAAAGCGAAGAGCGCCCTTCGACAGGCTCAGGGCGAACGCCTGGGGGTTCCGCGCTTGGCAAGCCCTTCGACGGAGCTCAGGACAGGCTTGTCGAATTTCCGTTCGTGGTGAGCCTTTCAAATGCCCGTTCGTGGTGAGCTTTTCAAATGCCCGTTCGTGGTGAGCCTTTCAAATGCCCGTTCGTGGTGAGCCTTTCAAATGCCCGTTCGTGGTGAGCCTTTCAAATGCCCGTTCGTGGTGAGCTTGTCGAACCACGCTTCTTGCCGCCTCCGCCACGCGCTTCGACCGGCTCAGGGCGAACGGCAAACGGAGACTCCGTTCGTGGTGAGCCTTTCAAATGCCCGTTCGTGGTGAGCCAGCCTGCCCTGAGCCTGTCGAAGGGAACCTCGCTTCTTGCCGCGTCCGCCACACCCTTCGACAGGCCTGTCCTGAGCGCAGTCGAAGGGCTCAGGACGAACGGCAACAGGAGACTCCGTTCGTGGCGAGCCTGGCGATATCCAAGGGCGAATGGCGCAAACACCGTCGGCGATGCGCAAGGCCCGGGCTGCGCCTGCGCTGAATGCCGCAACGCTTGCCCCTCCAATCCAACCCTTCACCTGCGGCGAAAAGGATCAACGGGCTCACGCGCGATCCACCTACTCCGGGTCGTAATCCAGATTCGCCGCCAGCCATCGCTCGGCCTGCGCCAAGGTCACGTCCTTGCGCTTGGCGTAATCCACGACCTGCTCGCGGGTGAGGCGACCGACCACGAAATATTCGCTGCGCGGGTGGCTCAGGTACCAGCCCGAAACCGAGGCCGCCGGCAGCATCGCGAAGTGATCCGTCAGGATCATGCCGATGCGGTCGGTGGTGGACAGCAGGGCGAACAGGGTCGCCTTCTCGCTGTGGTCGGGGCAGGCCGGGTAGCCGGGGGCAGGGCGGATGCCGCGGTAGCCCTCGCCGATGATCTGCTCCACCGACAGCGATTCGTCGCGGGCGTAGCCCCATAGCTGCGTGCGCACACGCTGGTGCATGCGTTCGGCCAGGGTCTCGGCCAAGCGATCGGCGAGCGCCTTGAGCAGGATGGCGTTGTAGTCGTCGTGGTCGGCCTCGAAGCGGGCGACGTGAGGTTCGATGCCGAGGCCGGCGGTAACCGCGAAGGCGCCGATCCAGTCCTGCTTGCCGCTCTCCACCGGGGCCACGAAATCGGCCAGACACAGGTTCGGTCGCTCGATCGGCTTGTCGGCCTGCTGGCGCAGGTGATGCAAGGTCACTTCGCCCGCATCGGTCCTGACCAGAACGTCCTCGCCCCTGGATTGTGCCGGGAACAGGCCGACCACCGCCTTGGCGGTCAACCATTTCTCGGCCACGATTTTTTTCAGCATGGCCTGAGCATCGCCGAACAATTCGCTGGCCTGCTTGCCGACCACCGCGTCGGTCAGGATCGCCGGGTAACGTCCGGCAAGCTCCCAGGCGTTGAAGAACGGCGTCCAGTCGATCAGCGGCAGCAGTTCGGCCAGCGGGTAGTCCTCGAACACGTGGACACCAGGCCGCGCCGGCGCGGGGGGGTCGTAGTGCTCCCAGTCGCCCCGGAAGCGCTGTGCACGGGCGTGATCCAGGGATACCAGCGGCTTGCCGTGGCCGCGCTGGCGGTGGCGCTCGCGGATCTGCGCGTAGTCGTTGGCCGCCGCCTCCACGAAGCCGCCGCGCAGCTCGGGCGAGACCAGCGACTGCGCCACGCCCACCGCGCGCGAGGCGTCCTTGACCCACACCGCCGGGCCGGCGCGGTAGTGCGGATCGATCTTCAATGCGGTGTGCGCGCGCGAGGTGGTCGCGCCGCCGATCAGCAACGGGATGGTGAAGCCCTGGCGCTCCATCTCGCGCGCGACGTGGCTCATCTCCTCCAGCGAGGGCGTGATCAGGCCGGAAACGCCGATCATGTCGGCACCTTCATCGCGCGCGGTGTCGAGGATCTTCTGCGCCGGCACCATCACGCCAAGGTCCACCACCTCGAAGTTGTTGCAGGCGAGTACCACGCCGACGATGTTCTTGCCGATGTCGTGGACGTCGCCCTTGACCGTGGCCATCACGATCTTGCCGTTGGACTTGCCGGCGTCGCCAGTACGCAGCTTCTCGGCCTCGATGAAAGGCAGCAGATGGGCCACCGCCTTCTTCATCACTCGCGCCGACTTGACCACTTGCGGCAAGAACATCTTGCCCGAGCCGAACAGGTCGCCGACCACGTTCATGCCATCCATAAGCGGGCCTTCGATCACGTCCAGCGGGCGCGCCGATTGCAGGCGTGCTTCCTCGGTGTCGGCCTCGACGAAGGCGTCCACGCCGTGCACCAGCGCGTGCGCCAGCCGGCCGGCCACCGGCAGGCTGCGCCATTGCTGTTCCTGGCCGTTCTCCTTGTCGCGCTTGTTCTTCCTGAATCCTTCGGCGAGGGTGAGCAGGCGCTCGGTGGCGTCCGCGCGGCGGTTCAGGATCACGTCCTCGACGTGCCCGCGCAGCACAGGATCGAGGTCGTCGTACAGCGGCAGCGCGCCGGCGTTGACGATGCCCATGTCCATGCCGGCGGCGATGGCGTGGTACAGGAACACGCAATGGATCGCCTCGCGCACCGCGTTGTTGCCGCGGAACGAGAACGAGACGTTGGACACCCCGCCGGAGACGTGTGAACGCGGGTACAGGCGCTTGAGCTCGCGCGCAGCGGCGATGAAGTTGACCGCGTTGTCTGCGTGTTCCTCGATCCCCGTGGCGACCGGGAAGATGTTGGAATCGAAGATGATGTCCTCGGGCGGAAAGCCGACTTCTTCGGTCAGCAGCCGGTAGGAGCGCGCGCAAATCTCCAGCCGCCGCGCCACCGTATCGGCCTGGCCCTGCTCGTCGAACGCCATCACCACGGTGGCCGCGCCGTAGCGCAGGATCTTGCGCGCCTGTCCCAGGAACACCGCCTCGCCTTCCTTGAGCGAGATCGAATTGACCACGCCCTTGCCCTGCAGGCACTTCAGTCCGGCTTCGATCACCTCCCAGCGCGAGGAATCCACCATCACCGGGATCTTCGCGATATCCGGCTCGGCGGCGATCAGGCGCAGGAACTTCACCATCGCCGCCTGTGCATCGAGCAGGCCTTCGTCCATGTTGACGTCGAGGATCTGCGCGCCGCTCTCCACCTGCTGGCGGGCGACCTCCACCGCCTCGGCGTAGCGGTCTTCCTTGATGAGTTTCTTGAACTGCGCCGAGCCGGTGACGTTGGTGCGCTCGCCGACGTTGACGAAGTTGGACTCCGGGGTGATGACCAGCGGTTCCAGCCCGGACAGGCGGGTGTAGTGCCAGGTGCTCATGCCGCCTGCGCCTCGTCACGGGTGGACGGCAGGGTGCGCGGGGCGACGTCCGCTACCGCATCGGCGATCGCGCGGATGTGCGCCGGCGTGGTGCCGCAGCAGCCGCCGACCAGGTTCAGCAGGCCGGCCTGGGCGAACTCGCGCAGCACCCGCGCCATCTCGGCCGGGGTCTCGTCGTAGCCACCGAAGGCATTGGGCAGGCCGGCGTTGGGATGCGCGCTGACATTGCACGTGGCGACCTGCGCAAGGATGTCGATATGCGCGCGCAGGTCCTTGGCACCGAGCGCGCAGTTCAGGCCGATCGCCAGCGGCCGCGCGTGGCGGACCGAGTACCAGAATGCGTCGGCGGTCTGCCCGGACAGGGTGCGCCCGGACTTGTCGGTGATCGTGCCCGACACCAGCACCGGCAGGCGGCAGCCGGCGGCGGCGAAGGCCTCGTCGATGGCGAACAGCGCCGCCTTGGCGTTGAGGGTGTCGAATACCGTCTCCACCATCAGCACATCGGCGCCGCCTTCGATCAGGCCGTCGGCGGCGTCGCGGTACATCGCCGCCAGCGCGTCGAAGTCGATGTTGCGGAAGCCCGGGTCGTTGACGTCCGGGCTGATCGAGG
>CAZXGS010000049.1:0-25308 GCA_964640525.1 uncultured Gammaproteobacteria bacterium
GAGGCAATGGCGGCATGAATTGGCGGACATCTTTCTTGACAACGACCGCCATCCTGCGCGAGCAAGAGTGCTGGCTCTGCGACCGACCCGTTGACACGGAGTACGGCGTCGTGGATGTGCTCGGCTCGATTGGCTGCATCGGGGCAACCTATGCCGACGGCACCACCATCCCTGTCAACGCAGGCCCGATCGCGCGCGCGCGCGATGCCAGCCTTCGCAAGATGTTCTCGCTCTAGCTAAGCGACGACTCGTCAGGGAGCGGTATCGCCATCGCCGCCGAGCAGCACCGGCAATCCCGCCGCCGCCGTGACGCGCAAATCCAGATCCGCCTCCGCGCCGAGCCGCGTCGCGGCCGGGTTGAGGACGATCACCGGAACTCCGCGCCGCCTTGCGTGTTCGGGCAGCATCGCCGCCGGCATGACTTCGCCCGAGGTGCCGATCACCAGCAGGAGATCGCAGGCGTCGATTGCCGCCGTCGCCTGTGTCATCGCCTGGTCGGGCAAGGGTTCGCCGAACCACACCACGCCCGGGCGGATCCAGCCGCCGCAATGCGTGCAGCGGGGCGGATCGACGCGCTGCGGAACGGAATCGGGATCCGGGATCGCCACGTCCGCATGCGGACGCGCGCAGCCGGCGCAGCGATGGGCGAACAGGCCGCCATGCAGGTGCAGGACATCAGCGGAGCCGGCGCGCTCGTGCAGGTCGTCGACGTTCTGGGTCACGATCCGAATGTTCTTGCGCGGGGCTGCCCGGGCGAGGGCGAGATGGCCCGCATTGGGAGCTGCCTTGCGGACCACGGCCATGCGCCACAGGTACCAGCCCCAGACCAAGGCCTTGTCGCGCTTCCAGGCGGCCGGCGTGGCCAGTTCCTCGAACGAGTAGCGCTGCCAGAGGCCGACGTTTGGATCGCGGAAGGTCGGGACGCCGCTTTCGGCCGACATGCCAGCGCCCGTCAGAACGGCAATCGTGCTGGACCCGGATACGAGTGAGGCGGCGTGGGCCAGATCCATGGGAGACGGTTACGGGACGGAGGGCTTCGCCCCGCAGGATAGACCGAGGATGGCTAGCCACGAGTTGCAACCACGCAAGCGGCCGCTCCGCGAACGTTTGGCAGGGGTCAGGCACCGTCGGATACGACACATCCTGTCGTGCACCCAGCTATCCTGAGCGGGCTAGAAGCCAGGGGCAAAGGGCGTCGGCGCGCGCAGGGAGCCACCTGGCTGCGGCCAGGCGCGTTGCCGTGGTCTGGTCCTGTCCCCCATCCCTGCCGCCGGGAGCCACGCATGCCTCGCAAGCCCGACACCATGGAAACCGTTGCGCTGGCCATCGAGCTGATGCGACGCATCCCCCGCAATCGCAAGATCAGCGCGCCGGAGCTGCACCAGCAGCTCAAGGACGCCGGCCTCGCGCGCGACGTGCGGACAATCCAGCGCCAGCTCAAGGCGCTCTCGGAGCGCTTCGAGATCGAGCGCGATCCAACCCGTCCGGCCGGATACCGCTGGAAGGAGCGGGCTCCCGGCATGACGATCGCCGCCATGACCGAGCAGGAGGCGCTGCTGCTGTCGCTGGCGCAGCAGCAGCTGAAATCGCTGTTGCCGCCGAAGGTGACCGCCGCAATGGATGTCTTCTTCGAACAGGCGCAACGCAACCTCGATCCCTTCGGGGACCGCCAGCTTGCCCGCCAATGGCTTTCCAAGGTGCGGGTGGTGTCCGAAGGCGTGAAGCTGCTGCCGCCGGCGATCGTGCCCGGGGTGCTCGAAACGGTCAGCGAGGCGCTGTACGCGAACCGCTGGCTCCAGATCTGCTATCGCAACTCCGAAGGCAGCGAGTCGAACGCGCGAGTGATGCCGCTCGGTCTGGCGCAGCAGAGGCCCGGCCTGTACCTCGTGTGCCGTTACGACGGTTTCGCCAACGAGCGTTCGCTGGCGCTCCACCGGATGCAGTCGGCCGAGGCGGAAACCCTGACATTCGAGCGGCCGAAGGACTTCGACCTCGCCAGGTACGACGATGACGGGCGCTTCCTCTTCGGCGAGGGCAAGCGCGTGAAGCTCAGCTTCCGCATCGACGCCGAGCGCGGCAAGCACTTGCGCGAGACGCCACTGTCGAGCGACCAGACGATCCGTGAGGACGGCGACGAGCTGATCGTCCGAGCAACGGTGACGGATTCCCAGTACCTGGACTGGTGGCTGCTCGGATTTGGCGACGATGTTTCCGTGATTCGAAAACATAAGGTTCCAGGCAACTGACAGGCCGCTTGCAAAGATAAATGCCGCGCGGAGCTGCGACGCCTTGTTTGAGTCAATCGCTTTAAGCATCAAGTTTGCACACTTGTCTCGAAGTTGTCGCGTCAAGTATTCGAGGGGAACTGCAATGCTAGAAATAGCCAGCCTTGACAGATACTTCATGGCGTATCGGTGGGAGAACAAGCATTCCTTGTACGGCTATCCAGCGGACGAATTTCGTGAATTCAGATGGATTGCATCCCTTGAAGCACGCTTCGGGTGGTTGAAATTGAACCACGCCATCCAAATGACTTCTTCAGTTCATCTCATCCGTGAAATGATCCAGTGGGGTGGTAGTCAAAATGGTGTTCTCCAGAAATTTGAAGACGGCCTAGGCGAACTAAACCTCTTCCAATCGCTCAGTGCCGTCATTTCTCAGTTGGGCGATGCAGAGCAAGCATTGGAGGCTGCACTTCAAATACCGGGCATGGGGCTGACCTATGCGTCCAAATTATTGCGCTTCCTTGATCCCGAACGATTTGGAGCTTTGGACAGCCGCCTTCGGGGCGCGCTTGAGAAGGAAACTGTTCTGGGATTGAGACTGCGGCGAATTAACGATGGCGACGTCAGGAGCGTGCTCCGCGGTTACGCTGAATTTCTGGGCCTCATTGAGGTCTTGAAACAAGAGCTGGAGAGACAAGCAGTAGCTCGCCCTGAGTGTTCACTTTGTCAAGCTTCTAATAGTGCAACGTGGCGTGCGGCAGATATAGAAATGGCCCTCTTTAGCTGGGCTGCTGGTCATGGGGCGAAGTAGGTCGAATCGTCCGCTGCGTAGGAAATGTAGTTCCGGGACATTTACACGAACCCGACCTTGCGCACGACGCCGGGTTTGCGGCGACTCTCTTCACGCAGCGCCTCAAGGACACCTTCGGTCGAAGCGAAGGGCGCTATCCGATGCCGACGCTCCAGCGTCGTGAAGTCGCCAGGTGTCAGGGATGCAAGGTCCGCCGCCGCGCGATGAAGCGCGTCGTCCTTGTACTCCAGTCCAAGCCTGCCCAGGAAATGACGCAGCATGGCCAGCGTCTGGTCGGCACGGGCGAACCCAAAATGGATCGCATGGTCGAACCGCCGCATCGCCGCCGGGTCGACGGCATCGATCAGGTTGGTCGACGCAACGAAGATGCCCTCAAAGCTCTCCAGCTGCGTCAGGAACTCGTTGACCCTGCTGACCTCCCAGCCGCGCTGGGCATCGACGCGGTGCCGCAGGAAGCTATCGACCTCGTCGATCTGCAGCACGGCATCCTCGGCCGCGGCTTCCTCGAAGGCCTGGGCCAGGTTCTGTTCCATCTGTCCGACGAAGGAACTGTCGAGGTCGGATGCCCGCTTGAGCAGGATCGGGCGGTCGAGCTGTGCGGCGAGCCAGTGCCCGAACGCGGTCTTGCCGGTGCCCGGCGGTCCATACAGGCAGATTCGCCCCGCGCCGGACGCAGCAATGCCGTCGGCGAGGGCCGCCAGGTCGACGCTCGCATGGCACCAGTCCGGGCGGAAGTCGGCAGCGCTCGATCCGAAGGCTCCATGGCGGAGCCGGCGATGCCCCTGGGCGACCAGCACGCTGTCCACGAGACCTTCGACCAGGGCTCCGGCCGAGGCGTGTGGGCTTCCGAGCCGCGCGGCGACATCGAGCGCCCTGGCCACGATCGCCGGCGTCACCGCGGGACTCCTGGCCAACCGCAAGGCCTGCTCGGCATTGATGGTCTCTCCCCCGAGATCCTTCGTCATCCGCAGGCGTTGCGACAGCGGTGGTGCGTCGAGCTTGATCACCAGATCGAAGCGCCGGGTGAAGGCCGGGTCCATGCGACCGATCGAGTTGGCGATCCAGATCGTCGGCACGCCGTTGTCCTCGAGTAGTTCGTTTACCGAGGCCTTGATCTGGTCCGCGGCGCTCAGGTCGGTCAAGTGCGAGCGGCCGTTGAAGATCGCATCGGCCTCGTCGTACACCAGCAGCGCCTTGCGGCCGGCCAGCAGCTCCTGCGCGGTCGTCGTGTTGGCCAGGCGGGCCGGTGGGATCAGCGGGTTGCCATCCTCGTCGCGGTGCGAGACTTCGTAGAGCATGGCGTCCGTCGAATGTGCCAGGGTCCGCGCCAGCTCGGTCTTTCCCGTCCCGGGCGGGCCGTACAGCAGAAGGTTGACGCCCCGGCGCCCTGAGCCCAGCGCCTCGCCAAGGAGCTGGTGCACTACGTCGAAGCCCGGCACCAGATGCGCATAGTGGCGGGCTTCCAGCTTCGCCGGCTGCCCCGGAGTCACGAAACTGCTGAAGATTTCGTCGACGCTCTTCAGGCGCGCCATGGCGAGGACACGCAGGCCGCCTCGCCGCAGCGACAGGTTCCCGTTCGGTGGCCCACCGCCACCGACATCGACCAGCCCGGACTTGCGCAGGTTGCTCCGGGGCGCGAAGGCCCGGCGAATCGCGGCGCCCGGCAAGCCCGTGATCGCCGCGATCTGGTCGACGACATTGACCTGATGCCGGGAGTGGCTGGCGACGGTGGCGAAGATCTCATCGTTTCGCATCAGCACCGCGAGGGCCAGCGCGGCGCGCTCTCCAAGCGACAGCGAAAACTGGCGACCGAGCAGTTGCAGGTTCGACTCCAGCGTACGCGGCAACACGAAGCGGCGTTTCGTGGACTCCAGGTGGCGCAACGTCACTTGCAGGCGTGCATGCAACCCGGCCACGTCGGCTTCCGTCAGGGCGAGTGGCCCCTGCGGGATCCGCAGCCTTTCCAGCACGGCGCGAACCTGCGATGTGGACCTGGACCTGAAGGTCTCGTGGAATGCATCGAGGCGGATGAGCATCCGCAGCAGATACACGGTGACGGCGTTGCGGGTTCGCGCGAGGTGCGGGAAGACCCTTGGCATTTCGGGCGTTGGGGAGGCAGGCTCGGACATGGGATAGGGCTCGGCGTCGATCGACGCTTCCATGATCTGGAGCGGTGCGACACATGGTGTCGCACATGTCACCATGATGGCCGTGTGCCAGACCGGAGGATCGATCCATGGCCGACGCGATCGCCCGCCAGCAGGCGATGCTGCGCCACGTCCCACGCGCGCCTGCCAAGGTGACCGCTGGCGAAGTGACGCAGCGACTGCGCGACGAAGGGTACGAGGTGTCCAAGCGGACGGTCGAGCGCGACTTGCAGACCCTCTCGGGCGCTTTTCCTCTGGTGCTGGACGAGTCGTCCAAGCCCTACGGCTGGAGCTGGATGAAGGACGCGCACTTCGATTTCCTGCCGCGGCTGACCACATCACAGGCGGTGGCGCTGATGCTGGCCCGCGCACACCTGCGCACGCTGTTGCCGCAGGGCATGCAGAAGGACCTGCAGCCCATCTTCAACGCCGCGGAGAGAGAACTGTCGACGACCGGGTGGCGCGACTGGCACCGGCGCACGGCGATCGTTCCTGCGTCGTTGGCCCTGCTGCCGCCGAAGCTGTCGAACGATGTCCTGGCGAAGGTGGAGTCCGCCATCGCGCACCGGCGTTGCATCGAAGGCATGTATCGCACGAAGGGCAGTTCCAAGGAGCAGCGGTGGACGATCCATCCACTCGGCCTGCTGTCGCGAGGGCCGGTGATCTACCTCGTATGCACGCTGTTCGACTACACCGACGTGCGCATGCTGGCGCTGCACCGGCTGTCGGATGTGAGCGAGCTCGAAAGCCGGCGCATGGAACCGCCGGCGTTCAACCTGCAGGCCTACGCGACGAGCGAAGGCTCGCACTTCCAGTCGCGCGGCCCGATCCGGCTGGTGGCGCGCTTCGATCCGGCCGCCGTGGAGCACCTGCGGGAGACGCCGTTGTCGGCTGACCAGACGCTGGGCGAGGTCGAAGACGGGGCCCGGGTGGAGTTGACCGCGTCGGTGGATTACGACGAGACCTTGCGGTGGTGGTTGCTGGGGTTTGGCGACCTCGTGGAGGTTGTCGCGCCAATAAACCTCCGAGCCGACATGGCTGCCACCTTGGAGAAGGGCCTGGCAGCCTATGCTCCCGCCTTGAAAATTGCCCTGCGGACTGTCAGCTGAGGCCGATGCCGCGCTCGACAATGAGACGAGCGAGTTGCAGTCCGTCAATCAATTCGATGCGGACGCCCTTTTCCTCGAAATATTGATCGGCCACCTGGCTGGCTTCTTCGGATATCGTTCCCGATGTTACGACCATGCCTAGGTTTGCCCCCTCGGCCTCGATGCCGCTTATCAGCTGTTTGACCACATCGGCAACCAACGGAGGCTCAGGCCCAAAATGCTTGACTTGAACTGCCACGAGCAGTTCGAATGCGCCGGCCACTCTGAACGTGGCCAAGATATCGGCACCCTTGTCCGAGGCGCGCGGAATGATTCGGCAATCGGCAGCTCCGAGAGCTTGAAGGGTTGTTTGAACGAGCCTCTCGAACCCGAAATTCTCCATGCGGCCCTCACGCATTTCAGAGAGCACATGGTGGATCAACCGATCCTTGAGGTCTTTCTGAAAGGTCGGGATTTGGCCGCTTTCCGCAACGCGAAGGCATTCTTCGATGTCACCGACGAGATCTGAAGCATCCGCTGTCGTGCCATACACCTTCATTCTGGAGAGCAGCGCGGCCTTGGCAATCTGTCGCGACAGCGGGCGTTTGCCGTTCAACCATTCGACCTTGCGTCTGTAGGCGGAATCCTCAACCACCTTGAGTGGGTCATACGTCGCAGGCCCAACTATTTTCGCTACGTGAAAATCGCCTCCGTAAGGCACGACCACCAGGTCGCCCTCCTTCATGTCTTTCAGGAAACGCCACATGTGTCCGGCGGCGGATCCGGCCTTGCGCAGATTCACTTCACCGGAGTAGTAGGCATCGCTGATGATCTTCCGGAAGGCCGGCCATGCCAGCGACGAGTTGAGCAAGCCGCTCGCATTCGCCCATCCAATGATGATCTGATCAGACGCCAGGGCTTCAGGAACCTTATCTCCTCGACCAGGCGCTATTCGGAGGATGAAAGCATTCTGTGTCATGGGTGCGGATCCTATGAGGCGCGACACCGCGCTGGCGTCATGGGGTTCTCGGTTGTGTGCGAGCAGGACATGGCGTTTTACTGAGCCTTCCGGGCGTCCACCAAGGCTTTCTGCTGCGCCGCACACGCGGGCGAGAGCTGGTGGAGGACGTGCTCGATGACCTTTTCTTCCTCTCGTGCGCAGGCCAGGTCGTCCTGGAAGGCCTTGTTCGTCCTGATGGCTTCCACGTAGGCGATCGCCAGCTCGCGCCCGGCGGCGACATCCGACGGGTGGTGGACGCCGCACAGGACGCGATGGTCGCCGTAAGCGATGCCGCGTTCTCGCAGCCTGCGGGAGTGCCCGACCAGCACATCTGAGATGACCAGCGCCGCAGCGTAGCCGTTCATGGCGTGCCCCGACGGAAAGGACTCCTCGGGGTTGAGGTACCCGGTGTTGCAGGCGGTGATCGCGCCATCTTCCGCGTAGGGTCGCAACCGCGGATTGGAGGCCTTCGCCATCCGAGCAATGTCGGACATGTCGCTGATCATCCGGCCCAGCAGATGCGCGAGGAGAGGATGTGTCTTCTCCGATAGATCCTGGTCTGCTGATGCGTCGAACTGTGGAAGCAGGTCCTTTGCGTCGTAGGCATCGGCGTCGGCATGGGCCGCAGCCCACTGCTCCGGGGAGGCCATCTCCTGGAGATGCAGGATGGCCGTGTCTTCGAGCCGGACGAATTCGACATCCTTGCCGATGACCAACGCCGGAGGTGGTGGCTTGGGGAGTTGCATCCTCTCGCTGCTGGTCATGTAGCCCGGTGCCGGTTGGGCGAATGCAGCTTCCACCCCGATGATCGCGAGCAGCGAAAGAATGGTCATCGAGCCGACGCGACATGCTCGGAAGGAAACGGTCAAGCGTGACATGGCTGGGTGTCCCTCTGGTTGGTGCCGCCGATGGTACAAGACGACCGCACAGGATCACGGCCGTCTCGCGATGCAAAGACCTGGGCTTGCTGGCGCCGCCGACATGAGCGTGCACCGATGGAGCCGGGCGATAAGGTCGTCCGATCGGCGTGCGATCAGGATGCCGGAAGTCGTTCGCCCTTCAAGTACGCCCACAGCCGCACCATCGCCAACGTGTCCAGCCGGCAGTAGTCCAGCAGCTGCCGGCGCAGCTGCTCGCGGCGCGTGGGCGCGGTCGCCGGATCGATCGCCTCCCGGTAGGCCTCCATCGCCATCCCGCCATCCTGCACGCCATCGAGCGCGCCATAGCTCAGGTCCGGCGCGATGGACGGAAGCACGGACTTGATGCTCCAGCTGCCTTCCTGCCCCGGGTGGTAGTAGTGGTCGCGGGTCACCGGAAGCAGGTCGACGATGCGATCCAGCAGGGCCAGCAGAGGCTGCGCGAGGTCGGGGAACCGATGGGCCAGTTCACGGATGCGTGTCGACTCGAAGCTGGCGTTGTAGGCATAGACCGTGCCCTTGGAACCGCAGGACTGGACCAGCGCCTCGGCCAGGGCGCGCGAGGGATCCGCGCCGGTCACGTCGATGAACTCGCGGTGTTCGAGGTTGCTGCGCGCATCGAGGCGGTGGAGGCTGAACTGGAACGGGATCTGCTGGTAGGGTCGGGTGTTGGCCCAGCGTGGGATCACGAGTTGCACGGTCTCGAAGTCGAGGAAGAGGAAGGGTGCGTTGTCCTGCGCCAGCGCACGCGCCGCACCCTTGCGGTCGAGATACGTGGTGCCGGCAAGGGTGTGCTGCTTGACCCGCAACTGCTGGTCGTTGAGCAGGTGGTCGGGCACGTCGGTCAGCTCCCGCGCGGTCCCGGAGTTGATCCATGCCTTGAGGGCATTCGTGCGGACGTTCGGCAACCAGGTCGCCGGATGCCGGGCCTGGGGCTCCCGGCTGCGGCAGTAGGCCAGGAACGGGCACTCGAAGGGCTCCGTGCAGTGCGATCCTGTCGTCCGCGGCGGTTCCTGGGGACGGGCCACGACGCGCCGGGCCTCATCGATCCAGCCGGCCGCTTCGGGCCGGCGCGCGATCGCGTGGTCGGTCAGATCCTCCTCACGCAGTAGCCCGCTGTAGTCGCCATCGCCTGCGTAGACCCAGCGACTGTCGACGAGCGCGAGTGCCACGGAATCGAGCGTAACGCCGGCCATGTGTGCCACATGGGCCTGGATGGCCACGTCGTCCAGGTGGTACTGCTTGACGCTCGTCGAGGACTTCACCTCGACCATCCGCCAGCGGAAGCGCCCGCGCGTTGCGGCCGGCAGCAGGATATCGGCGAACGCGAGTGCGCCAGGGATCCGCAGGAAGGCCTCAAAGATCGGCGTGCGCGAGCGCAGCAATTCCTGGCTGCGAGCGAACGCGGCGTCGTAACCATCGCGCTGCGCATCGATCAAGGCCCCGCGCCCGTCGGGATCGTAGATCCGACGGGCGAGCACGCCGATCTCGTTGCCGTCGGCCATGCGGTACCGCGACTGCGCGGATACCTCGGCCCGTTCGGGATGGTGCACTTCCAGCCACAACCGCTTGGGGCACTGGCGGAAGGCGATCAGCTTGGACTTGGACAGCATGCGCATCGATGTCTCCGGTTCGAAGGATGCATCGGATCCAGCGATCAGTGGACACCTTTCAGGCGACACGATGTGTCGCGTGCGGCTGGATCAATGGCACCTCTTCGAACTATCGACGCTCCAGTCCGATGCGATGCGGTCGTCCGGCCGTCAGTTGCGATCTCTTCGGAACGACATGCATTGGATGACTCGCCCGCTTGATAGCCGGGGCGTCAGCTGCTGCCGAGCGCCGACTGCACGAATTTCAGCCCGCCCGGATTCCCGCCCGCCATCGCATCCCTGATCCCAGCGTGCATTTGCGCCTCTTCCATGCCGGCCTCGCGGGCTGCGATGACGAGCGATTCCCGCGCCTGCAGCACATCGAGGGTGGTGATCTCGTAGCCGTACCCGCGGGCGATCCAGCGCAGGGCCGCGAGTCCGGCGGCGAGGGCGAAATCCGGTTGCCGGCTGGCGTAGTCGCGACAGGCGCGGATCAGGGTCCGCGGGTCGGTCGGGCTGGTCTGCGCCAGTTCGATGGCCAACGGAAACATTCCAGTGTCCTTCGCCGCCGCGAACCACTTGCCTTCCTCGCCGGGCGTGGTCGCGATCAGGTCACGCAGTATCGTTTCCTTCGAGCGCTCAGGGTAGGCCTTCGCGACCGCACGCAGGGTCGCCAGGTTCGTGGTGCCGCGGTGCGCCGACAGCGCGTACCGGCGATAGGCCTCCTCGCGCAGGCCCGAGGCCAGCAGGACGTCTTCGCAGAAGCGGTCGATGGTGCGCGGATCGCTGTAGTTCGATCGCGAGGCTTCCGCGTACCGAATCGCTTCGGCAGGGCGCCCGAGGGTCAGCAGCGCGCGGGCTCCCCATTGGCGGTAATGCCACAGGCCTAAGGTTCGCGGTGACTCCAGCAGTGCCAGCAGTTCCTCGTGGCGCCCGGCGGCATGCAGGCTCGACAGACAGGCGCCCGTGCCCTGGAAGAAGCCGTGGCCCTGGGCATCCGGGCGCCACACCGAACGCAGCGTGGGCAGCATCTCGTCGGCCCAGCGCGAGGCGGTGTCCGGGTCCGCACACAACGCGCCCCAATGGTCGCCAAGCGACTCGATCCAGGGCATTTCGTCGTCCAGCAGCGCCTGCCACAGCCGGCGCAGCCAGCGGTCGCGGTGGGGTCCCGGTACCGGCGCCGCGGCTATCAGCAAGACCAGCTCGTCGATCGCACCACGGACGGCCGTCCCCAGCGCGCCGCTGGAGTCGTCGACGTGGGTCAGCGCCGGGGACAGCCGCTCGACCAGCAGCACGGCACCTTCGGCCGCGGCTATGGCGTCCTTGCGGGCGACCGCGCGGATCTCGGCGAGGGCTTCCTGCAGACGCTTGCGCGGCAGGTCGGAGCGCCAGGAGTAGGCATCGCGCCGGAAACGCGGCAGGAAGACCCACGTGCGTCGACCAGCGGGCCGCGACTTGGGGCTGGCGGGCGAGCCGTTACTCATTCCAGCGAGCCCGTGACCAAGTTCGCCCGCAGCCTGGGTGGGCCATCGGATCCATGACAAGACTTGAGCCGTGGAAGAACTCCGGCACATTCGGAACCATCAGGGCATCTCCTCGCTGCATCGGTTGCACGGCGCGCCTTCGATTCCAATAGCGCGTGAGAATCGATGCGCAGGGCTCACGTCGTAGAGGCGTATTTTGCCCGCCTCGTCAGTCCCGAGCACCTTAGGCGAACGGGGATCGCTATCGGCGTTGCCCCGCGCCCATCACGCCGCCTCCCTGACCAGCTCGTAGTACGGATGCCGCTTGTCGTCGAAGATCGCGAACATGGCATCGAGGTTGTTCGGGTCGGGATTGAGCCAGGCTTCGACGTGCTCGGGCTTGATGTTGATGATCGTGCGGTCATGGCCTTGCGCCTTGACCTCGGGCTCGGGCTCATCGGTGATGGCGGCGAAACTGTAGAGATCGGGCAGCTTGCCTTCGGGATCGATCCACTTTGACCACAGGCAGGCGATATACATGGTCTCGCCCGTGCGGGGGCGGAAGTGGATCTCCTTGCTCCCACCCTGGCCGTCGTCCACCTGCTCATAGAACGTCTCGGCCAGCATCAGTCCGTGCGTGTAGCCGAACTGATTGCGCCAGAAGCGCCGCAGGTTGTCGCGCCGCGCGTTGTAGGTACCGGAGACCTTGTTCTCCTTGGTCCGGTCGATGGAAGGATCCATCCCCGCCGGCCGGCAGTGATAGCGCATGGGCCGCACGATCCGCCTGCCGTTCTCCACGATCAAGATTGGTGCGTACGAGTCGGGAAAGATGCGGTCGTCGCGCTCGGGCTCGTGGGTCGTCCGCTTGGCGTCCGCGATCCAGCGCTTGTACTGCTCGATCTTGTTGCGAGCGACCCGCTGGTCGTTCAACGCGGCTTTTGTTTCCTTCACGGCGAGCTTGCGTTCGGCGTCGGCCAGACGCTTGACCTGCTTGAACAGTTCCGGCTCGGTCTCGGCGATTTTGCGGTCGTTCCATGCCTTGATCAGGTCGTGGATCTTCTGCTCCAGCTCGGTCTTGGGATGCAGGAAATTGAGATCCATCCCCTTGGGGATCTTGTGGCCATCGGACAGCTTGTGGCGGATGCGGTATTTCTCGTCGCGATCCAGGTACAGCTGCCAGAAGGTCCGCATGTCGATGTCGGCGCCGAACTCCTTACCGCTACGACGCGGCCGCCAGGGTGCTGCGGCGGATCGTCGACCCGGCGGGCCTGGCGCTGACCACGAGCTACGCCTACGACGCCCAAGGCCGGCAGGTGCAGGTGACCGATGCGAGCGGGCGGGTGACGCAGACGGCATACGACCGCGAGGGGCGCGTGCTGACGGTGACGCTGGACCCCAACGGCCTGAATCTCGTCACGAGGTACGACCGTGACGCAGCCGGACGCGAAGTGCTCGTGACCCAGGGCTATGGGACGGCGGCCGCCAGCGCGGTGCAGTACGTCTACGACACGCTCGGTCGACGCACCAGCCAGATCGTCGACCCGACGGGCCTGGCACTGACCACGACCTACGGGTACGACGCCAACGACAACCTCGTCAGCCGCACCGACGGTCTCGGCCACGTCACGCGCTACGTCTACAACGCGGCCAATTCGCTGCGCTACACCATCGACGCGACCGGCGGCGTGACCGAGATGCGCTACGACGCCGACGAGCGCGTGGTGATGACCACGGCCTACGCCACGCCGATCAGCCTGTCCGGGTTCTCGGTGACGCCGACGACCGCGCAGGTGGCGTCGCGCATCGTCACGTCGGTCGTCGACCAGGCCAGCTATCGCGTCTATGACCAGGACAGCAAGTTGCGTTTTGTCGTCGACGGCCGCGGCGACGTGGCCGAGACGCGCTACGACGCCGCTGGCCGCGCCGTGGTGCAGCTGGCCTACGTTACTCCGGTCACGCTCACGTCACCCGACCTGACCGCGCTGGCTGGCGGCACCATGACGGCGAGCACGTTCGCCTCCCGCAGCGACCTGACCAGCCAGTCGTCGACCGCGAACATGTCGATGCAGGTGCTCGACGGCGACGGGCGCGTGCGCTTCTCGGTCGACGCCCTTGGCGATGTCACCGAGTTCCGCTACGACGCGGCCGGCCGTCAAGTGGAGCAACTGACGTACGTCACCCGGCTGAACCTTCAACAGGCGGACCTGAACTCGCTCGCCGCCGGCACCTTCGGCGTCAACGCGATGGTGGCCCTCGTGGCCACTCAGGCCAGCACGGCCATCATCGGCTACCGCATCTACGACGCCGCCGGCCGTGCACGGTTCGCGATCGACGCGCTCGGCGACGTCCGCGAGACGCGCTACGACGCCGCCGGCCGCGTGGTCGAGCAGCTCGGCTATGCCTCCGCCATCACGTTGACGTCGGCCGACCTCGCCGCCTTGCCGCTCGGCACCTGCACCGCGGAGTCGTTCGTCCAGGAACACACCGAACTGGCCGCGCAGGAAGCCGGCGCGATGGTGTCCTGGAACGTCTACGACGCCGCCGGCCAGTTGCGCTTCACCGTGGACGGCCTGGGCGACGTGAACGAACTGCGTTACGACGCGGCCGGCCGCGTGACCGAGCGCCTCGCCTACGTCACCCCGATCGGCCTTGCCGCCGCCAGGCCGAGCCTGTGCGCGGGCACCTATCCGGCCACGACGATGGCCGGGCGCAGCGATCTGACCGGACAGGAGGCCCTGGCGCACGCCAGCTACCAGGTGCTCGATGCGGCCGGCCGCGTGCGCTACACCGTGACCCGTGCGCTGGTGAACGGCGCGGTCGTCGGCGCGGTATCGGAGAACCGCTACGACGCCGCCGGCGAACTGGTCGCGCAGGTTCGCTACGCGACCACGGTAGCCTTCGATCCGACGCAGACCGTGGCTTCGCTGGCGGCGCTGGTGACGGCCGCGGGTGGGGACCTCGCCGCGAACCAGCGCATCACCCGCCTGGTGTACGACGCCGACGGGCGTCTGCGCTTCACCGTGGGCGACCTCGGCACCGTCAGCGAACAGCGTTACGACGGCGTCGGTCGCGTGATCGCCTCGGTCAGCTACGACGCCACCGTCCCCGTGCAGGACTACACCGAGAGCGCGCTGAAGACGCTGCTGGCGACACCGGCCTACGCGAGCATGCGCCAGACCACCTATGCCTACGACGCGGCAGGGCGGCTGCAGTCCACGACCCGGGTTTTGAGCGGAATCACGAGCTACACCGAGAGCTATCTCTACGACGCCGCCGGGCATCGCACGTCGCTGACCAATGCGCTGGGCAACACCTGGACCTACGTCTACGACCGCGCGGGCCACCAGACCGAGATCCACACCCCGCAGGTCTACGTCACCCGGTTCGACGCCAGCGGCAACCCGCTGGCACCGTCGCTGGAATCCCTGGTGACGAAAACCGGCTACGACGGCGCCGGCAATGTCATCTGCCGCACCGAGGCCTACGGCACATCCGAGGCGCGCACGACCAGCTACGTCTACGATGTTCGCGGCTACCAGACGAAGACGATCCTGCCCGACGCGTGGGCGGTCAATGCCAGCGGCGTGCTGGCCGCCACCGGCGTGACGCCCGAGATCGACGTCACCTACGACGCGCTCGGTCGCGCGGTTTCCGAAACGCGCATCGACAACCCGGCCGATCCCAATTCGCGCAAGTCTTACAGTTACAAGGTCTACGACCTGCAGGGGCGCCTGGCCTACGACATCGACGCCGCCGGCAATGCGACCGGCTACACCTACGATGCGCTCGGCGAGAACGTCACGCTCACGCGCTACGCGAAGGCCGTCGACACCACGAAGATCCCGGGCTTCGTCGCCGGGCAGGCGATCACGACGAGCCAGATGGCGATCACCGGCGTGCTCGTCGCGACGCCCACGCAGGACCGCACGCTGACCACCGTCTACGATGCCGCCGGCAACAAGCAGTCGGTGACCCAGGCCGCGGTGACCTACACGCGTGCCGACGGCACCACGGCGACCGGGTCGCCGGTGACGCGTTTCGCCTTCGACGCCTACGGCGAACTCATCAAGCAATCGGTGCTGCTGCAGGGCACCCCGGGCGTCGACGGGCTCTGGACCTCGACCTACAACTACTACGACGACCTCGGCCGCCGGACGATGAGCGTCGAGGGCGTGCTGTCCAGCGACGCCGGCACGCCACCGGCTCCCGGCACGAATGGCGGCTATGTCACCGCCTGGCAGTACACGTCCGAAGGTGAGGTGAAGCTGGAGACGCAGTACGCCCGTGCCCTTTCGGCGACGGTGCTGGCTTCCCTGACCACCGCGACGGCTCCCGCACAGCCTGCCCCAGGCGATGCCATCATCGGCTACGACCGCGTCACCCGCTACGACTACGACGCATTGGGTCGCAAGACTGCCCAGACGGCCGTGGCCACGCATTTCGAACGGGCCGACGGCAGCGGCGGCGCGCGCGACGTGCAGACCGTTTACGGCTACGACGGGATCGACGAAGTCACGTCCGTCAACGCCGACGGTATCCTCACCCAGACCCAGTACGATGCGCTCGGCCATGCCACCGCCGTGATCCAGGCGCAGCGCGCGATTCTTGCCAGCAGCTACGACGGCCAGCTCACCGGCGATGCGTCGGTGTCGCTGGGCACGCTCGGCCTCTACGTGCAGTCCTCGCCCTATACCGCGATCGCCTACGACGCGTTCGGCGATGCGGTCCAGGTGCGCCAGTACGCCAATGGACTGCTGCAAGGCCAGACCACGGCGGTCGCCGACGACGCCCACGACCGCATCACCACCACCCAGTACGACCGCATGGGCCGCGCCGCCATCGAACGTGATGGCGAGGGCAATGTCGTTGCGAGGAAGTACGACGCCTCGGGCAACCTGCTGGAAGTCGATTATCGCCTCGATGGCAACGACGGCCGCTGGTCGAACGTGCGCTGGACGGCCGCCTACGATGCGCTCAACCGGCAGATCCTCACCCAGGTGTTCCGCGACCGCTACCTGACCAGCGGCGGCACGACGACCTCGCAGGGCACCGTCACCGACCAGGTGGCGCAGGTCCGCTACAACGCCTTCGGCGAGATCGTCGCGCAGGGCGACCTGTCCGACCTCAACGCGACCCTGGAAGCGCAGTTCACCTACGACCAGGCCGGGCGGCTCGTGGCCTCGAACGCGCAGGGCGGCGTCGCGCGCAGCTACGGCTACAACCTGGCCGGCTACCAGCTCAGCGAATCGCATGCCGTCTCCACAACGGTCGCCCGCAATGCCGATGGCAGCCCGGCCACCACCAACGTCATCGCGACCACGCGCCAGGTGACCGACGCGCTCGGTCGCGTCATCCAGACCCTGCTGCCGTCCTGGAACGACAACCTCAGCATCGTCACTGCGATCACCCAGACCTTCGACCGCTGGGGCAACGTGATCGAGTCGATCGATCCACGCGGTTTCGTCACCGACTACAGCTACAACCAGCTTGACCAGAAGGTGTCGGAACGGCAGCCGATGGCGCTGGTCGTCGGCGTCGACGGCAGTCAGACCTGGACGCGCCCCGAGGTGCACTGGTTCTACGGGGCCACCGGAAGGCTCGAAGGCACCCGCGACGCGAACGGCAACATCAGCCGGACCGTCTACGACGCCGCCGGCCAGAAGATCCAGACCATCGACGCGCTCAACAACGTCACCCGCCTGGCCTACGACGCCTTCGGCGACCAGGTCCTCTCGCAGGACCCGATGGGCTACATCACCTTCCAAAACTTCGACCGCAACGGCCGCGTCGTCGCGCAGGGCGATTACACCACCCTGGAGCCGAACACGCCGGCCGGCACCCGCGCGCGCACGGCGCTGCAGTCCTACGGGCTCGACCAGAACGGCGACCGCATCCGCATCACCGATGCGGCCACCCTGGGCAACACCGGCAAGTACGACTACGACAGCCGCAGCCTGCTGTTGCGCAGCCAGACGGCCGCCGGCGTGGTGATGAACTACGCCTACGACGCCAACGGCCGCAAGACCCTCGAGGAGGACGGCGACACCACCCACTACGGCGTGCAGACCTGGGCGACCGACTACTTCGGCCGCACCACCGCGCACGGCGACCTGACCGGCAAGAGCAACGCCTACACCTACGATCCCCAGTCCGGCCAGCTCGTCCGCCAGACCAACCAGTACGGCCTCGACCGCATCATCAGCTACTACGCCAACGGCCGGGTCAAGCAGATCGGCGAGAGCCAGAGCGGCGGCGTCAACACCATCTACCAGTACGACGCGTCCGGCAACTGCACGGTCGAGGACACCCAGAGCACCGACGCGAAGGGCATGGCGCTGCACATGCGCACCACGTCGGAGTACGACAGCCACAACCGCGTCCAGCGCGTGGTCGAGGACGACCTGATCACCGGCAAGCGCACGCTCGACCTGACCTACACCTACGACGCCCAGGGCAATCGCCGCCAGGTGATCGCTACCTCGGGCTACGGCTCCAACACCACGCCGATCTCGACCACCAACCAGGCGCCGGTGGTGATCAAGACCGTGCCGGCGGTGAAGCTGCGCACCGGCTACGCGGCCAGCTTCAGCATCAACCCCACCGACGTGTTCCGCGACCCCGAACTCGACGCGCTCACGGTCACGCCCACGCTGCTGCTCAACGGCGTCGTACAGGCGTGGCCGAGCTGGCTGTCGTGCGCGACCGATCCGGCGACCGGCATGCTGGTGTTCACCACCACCGGCCCCGGCACGGACGCCATCGCCACCTACACGATCCAACTGCAGGCCAGCGACGGCCACTCGAACACCGTCACCACCAGTTTCAGCCTCGGCGTCGTCACCGACAGCACGCCCACCAGCAGCGGTACCGGCCAGACCTCCTTCATCGCCAAGAGCGACCAGGACCTGTCGATCGAATTTGCCGCCAGCGTCTATTTCAAGGACGCCGACGTGGGCGACGTGATCTCGGTCGCCAAGGGCACGACCCTGCCGCCGAGCTGGCTGATCGCCGACACCAGCAACCCCTCGGTGCTGCGCTTTACCGCCAGCCAGGCGGACCTGGCCGCGCATCCCGGCACCTACACCTTCACCATCAAGGGCGTCGACAGCCAGAACCACTCGGTCAGCCGCACGATCACGCTGCTGGTCACCCCCGACCGCGCGCCGCTGGCCACCGGCATCGCGCCGCAGGACGCCACGCTCAACAATCCCTTCGACCTGCTGCGCAACCTCTCCGACGTCTTCAACGACCCCGACGGCGACGCGCTGTCGGTCACCGCCAGCCTGGCCAACGGCGACGACCTGCCGCCGTGGCTGAGCTTCCAGTACCTCAACGACCAGGCCACGCCACAGATCCGCCTGTCGGGCGTGGTGCCGCCGGACGAAACCGTAGCGCACGCCTACCAGGTCAAGCTCACCGCCACCGACCCGGAAGGCCAGATGGTGAGCACGATCGTGGCGATCACCATCCAGCCCAACCGCCCGCCGGTGCTGGTGGGCACGCCGCCCGCACTGGCGGCGGTCGCCAACACGGTGTTCGCGACCGACCTGTCGATTCCCGGCCTGTTCCTCGACGCCGATGGCGATCCGCTGCTGTTCCAGCTCGCGCCCGGCGCCGCAAGCTGGCTGAGCCTGTCGACCGACTACGACAACGGCCTGCTTCACCTGACCGGTACGCCGCCGGCGAACATCCTGCCGGGCAACACGACGGTGCAGATCATCGCCACCGATCCCGACGGCCAGAGCGTGACACTGAACCTCAACCTGAGCATCGTCAACAACGTGCCGGTCTTCACGGCGGCGCAGCCCGACATCACGATCTACGGCTACAAGAGCTTCAGCGTCACCGTGCCGCCGATGTCGAACCCGGCCGGCCTGCCGCTGACCTACACCTACATCGCCACCGACCAGTACATGAACCAGGTCACTCCGTTCAGCCTGGACCAGAACGGCACGTTCACCGGCGGCGGCTATGGCGACAACAGCTGGGTCAAGGTCAAGCTGATCGTCAGCTGGCAGGGCGGCAGCGTCAGCGAGGGCTTCAAGGTCACCTATTCCAGCGCCAGCGCGCCCGCCAACAGCGCGCCGGTGGTTGCCACGACGCTGCCCGCGCAGCAGCACATCCTGCCGGGACAGGCCTGGAGCTACACCGTTCCGCCCAGCGCCTTCAGCGACGCCGATTTCGACGTGCTGACCTGGAGCGCCACGGTCAACGGCGGTGGCAGCTGGCCGACCGGGCTGGCCTTCAACGCGGCCACGCGCACGTTCAGCGCCACCAGCAGCCTGGCGAGCGGCACCTATGCCCTGGCGGTGACGGTCAGCGACGGCCGCGGCGGCACCTGCACGCAGAGCTTCAACCTGAAGGTACAGCCCAACCATGGCCCGACGGTCGCCAACCCGATCCCCGACCAGAGCCTGGCGATCGGCGGCTACCTCAACTACACCTTCCCGTTGAGCGTGTTCTCCGATTTCGACGGCGACCCGCGCAGCTACAGCGCCACCAACCTGCCGGTCGGCGTCTTCTTCGATCCGTCCAGCCGCAGCTTCACCGGCTATCCGCCGGCAGGCCGCTACACGATCACGGTGACCGCGACCGATCCGTTCGGCGCCAGCGTGAGCACGAGCTTCAACCTCGTGGTCGGCCCGCCGGCCAACCAGGGGCCGGTGCTGAGCGCGATCATCCCGCCGCAGACCGCGACCACCGGCAGCCCGTGGAGCTTCACCCTGCCGCCGGGCCTGTTCACCGATCCGGACAACGACGCCCTGACGCTGTCGGTGACGGGCCCGAGCTGGCTGAGCTTCGACGGCGTCGGCACGCTCACCGCCAACCCGACCCAGAGCGGCAGCTGGGGCATCCAGGTGACCGCCAGCGACGGCCACGGCCACACCGTGAAGAGCATCTTCAACCTGACGGTGACGGCCAACAACGGCGCGCCGGTGGCGAGCGCGGCGATTCCCGCGCAGACCCTCAGCCAGGGCCAGGACTGGAGCTACACGCTCGCTGGCGGCACTTTCACCGACCCCAACGGCAACCCCTTGCGCTACACGGCGACGGGCCTGCCGCCGGGGATCAGCTTCGACGCGACCAGCGCCACCTTCAGCGGCCAGGCGACGACGATCGGCACGTACACGGTGACAGTGACGGCCGACGACGGCCACGGCGGGGTGGTCAGCCAGAACGTGACGATGACGGTGGTCAACTTCACCGACCACGCGCCGGTGCGTGCGGTGGCGATCCCGCCGCAGGTGTGGACGCGCAACCAGGGCAACAGCTTCACCTTCGCGTCGGGCACGTTCACCGACGTCGACGGCGACGAGCTGACCTACACGGCGACGCTGGCCAGCGGCGCCGCATTGCCGTCGTGGCTGACGTTCGATCCGGACACGCGCACGTTCCTGGGCGTGCCGCCCAGCGCCGGCCCGTGGAGCGTGATGGTGACGGCCGACGACGGCCACGGCGGCACGGCGACGGCGACGTTCCAGCTGACTTCGACGACGACGTCGGTGAAGCAGCAGTCGGCCTGGTACACCTACGACGCGCTCAACCGGGTGAGCGTGGCCAACGGCAGCCTGGTGAACGGCCAGGTGGCGGTGGACCCGAACCTGACCGGTTCCTACATGAACCTGTACGACGCCGCCGGCCACCTGGTGGGCACCGAGCACTTCGGGGCCGACCTGTACGAGAACGCGGCGGGCGTGGTGCTGACCCAGCAGGTGGTGAACGCCCGCGGCCAGACGGTGGCGACGTACGCCGACCGGATGCTGGACGACACCCACGTGCAGCTGGCGAGCACGAACACGTACGACGACGACGGTCGTCTGCTGCAGACGCTGGAGTACTTCCCGCCGCACTGGAGCTACACGTACTACGAGGGCGACGGCACGCCGATCCCGATGAGCGTGTCGGGGTTGCTGAAGTCGGCGACGGTGTACCAGTACGACGCCGACGGCCGGCTGACGGTGCAGACGCAGTACCGGCGCCCGGTGGCGACCGACTCGGGCCAGGACTCCCAGGGCAACGTGCACACCTGGCCGAAATGGATCGAGGACCTGTCGCTGGCGCAGGCGCTCAGCCACGGCCAGCAGGACCCTGAGCAGTACACGAGCCTGGGGGTGCTGGAGGTGGACAGCATCGTCAGCTACACGGGCACGTCCAACGGCACGACGCTGGGCTACGACGCCGCGGGCCGGCTGGTGGGCTACGCCTTCACCCAGAAGCCCGACGCGAGCGGCGCGAACGGGTTCACCCAGACCTTCGCGGAGACCTACGTCGGCTACGACGGCTGGCAGGAGCGGACGGTGGCCGGCTCGAGCACCGACGGCCAGCAGCGGCCGACGACGACGACGATCGACTACGACGCGGCCGGTCGCGAGGTCCGGATGACCGAGCACACGACCAACGTGCCGCAGGGGATGACGATCGACGACCGCGTGAAGCTGTTCGTGAGCGACGCCGAGGGCGAGATCGTGCGCCGTCGCGACGGCACGGTGAACACGAGCGACACGTTCACCCCGACCAGCGACCCGAACGACGCGACGGTGGCGCAGCAGGCGATCCACCACTACGTGTACGCGCAGGGCCAGGAGGTGGCGGGCCTGGACGAGGCAGGGAACATTGATGCGATCAGCCACGTGACGGCGTTCAGCAACAGCGTGCTGGGCAGCAGCGGCGTGGTGGTGCAGGACGGCGACACCCTGCAGACGATCGCGCAGCGGGTCTATGGCACGTCCGACCTGTGGTACGTGCTGGCGTCGGCGAACGGTCTGAACGCGGACGCGGTGCTGGTGGAGGGCGTGACGCTGAAGGCGCCGCAGGTGCTGACGTCGGTGAACGATGCGAGCACGTTCAAGCCGTACGACCCGGCGGACATCACCGGGCCGAGCACGCCGAGCTTGCCGCAGATCGCCGATCCGCCGAAGCCGCATTGCGGCGTGATCGGCGAGATCATCGTGCTGATCATCATTATCATCGTGACGGTCTACACATGCGGTGCCGCATCGGGATTGGCTGGCGCGGCGGGTTCGACGGGAGCTACCGCCGGAGCGACGGCCACTGCGACAGCCACAGCCAGCGCCACAGCCACAGCCACTGCGACAGCCGGCGCAGCGGCGGCTGGCGCCAGCACGGCCACGTTCGGCTCGATCATGAGCGCTGGCTTCAGTGTGCTCACCGGCTCGGCAGTGACCTCTGGCGCGCTGGGCTTGGGTGCCGCGATGGGCGCGGCCTTCGAGGGCGGCCTGGTCGGCAATATCGCCGGGCAGGTGGCCGGCGATGCGCTGGGCGTCAGCAAGGGCTTCAGCATCAAGAATGCCCTGGCAAGCGGCCTGACGAGCATGGCGGGCGCCTACTTCGGCGCCACCATCGGCGGCGGCAAGGGTTTTGCCGAGCTGCTCAAGGACAGTGATTACGCCAAGATCGGAGCGACCGCCGTGGCCGACAACCTGGCCGGCTACGCGGCCAACAAGGTGGTGGGCAATCGCATCGCGTTCAGCTGGAAGAGCGTGCTGGCCTCGGGCGCGGCGGCGGTGGCCAGCGCGGGCGTCAGCCGCGGCCTGGGCCTGACCACGGACAACTTCCAGGACAACCTCGTCAATGGCCTGATCGGCGACACGCTCAACGCCGAGGCGCAGCACGCCATCGGCGGAGGGCCGCGCCTGAATGCCTCGGGTGTGCTGGTGGACGCGTTCGGCAATGCCATTGCCGACGGGATCGAGAATGCGGTGATCGGCGGTTCGGCGAAGGATTTCTGGGGGGCGCCGAATTCGGGTGATCCGGACCATCCGTATCTGAGTCCGCGCCAGCTGGCCGTGCAACAGATGGGAGTCGCGGAGAAGTATCTCGACAGCGGCATTCAGGACGCTGTGACGGAGGCGCGTCAATTCCCCATCGCTTCGACAGATGGAGCCGCTGTTAACCTGGGCCCGGTGCGTGCGAATCCGACGCCGCTCGAAAAGCTCATGGCTGAGTTTGGCGTCGATGTGTCCATGCTGACGGGCCTTTACGACTCGGCCCGGCAGTACTTCTCGGCGCAGATGAACACGCAGCAGGCTCGGGATCACGACGTGTGGCGCGAGCAGATGCGAATGTTGAGGGATTACAACGGTGCAGTGAACCAAGTGTCCCACTGGCTGGGAGCAATCAATCCGGAATTGGGCGCGGTAGCCGCAGCCGCCAGGATTCAGACTGATATGCCAATCGGCGTACCCATCCGGCCGGTGGCGACGGCTCCTGCGCTCGATATCATGGGACAGCCTCTATCGGGCTGCACGAGCTACAGCCTCGTCGATGGGTGGGCCAACTACTTCGATGGTTCCAGCAAAGCCAGTGCCTGGCAGACCTTCACGTATACAGTATCAGCACCCAGTTGCGACACGTTGGCCGCGCAGCAGCGACAGTATCAGATCGATCAGGTGCTGGGACCGGCTGGCGTTGCGGCGGATGGCTTGTCCGGATCGTTTGTGGTCGACTACGGCGCAACGCATGGGTGGAGTTCCGACGAAATCGTGGGATGGGGGCGCGCCGCCAACGCGCTTGGCGATGTTGTAATCTCGCTTGCGGGCGCGAGAGCGGGGTTGCCCTACGCAAATGCCGGCACGACAGACCCGTACCAAACCTTTAGCATCTATAGCAATGCAGGCTACACAGAGCAGGTTGATTTCGAAGGAATTGGTAGCACCGGAACCGTAGGTGGTGCCGAACCTGGGTTCCGTTTGAATGAATCTGGCCCTACGAGGCTCGTTGCTCGTGATCCGGTTGACCTGGATGCGCAGCGGCGCTTGAATGAATTGGATGGTGATGTTGGCAGCTTTAGACCTGGTGAAGCTGGTGTAGCTGCCGAGATGGAGCGCTATCTTGGCGGTACCTTGGTGCGCGCACCAGCCGGTACGGGTGCCGATTATGTCGTTCAATCCGGTGCATTTGCTGGCGCGCGTATGGATTTGAAATTTGCACCGGACACGTTTGAAAAAGCGGACAAGATAAACATCTACTTCGATCAAACTTTTCCAAAATTCTCAGAGTCTTTTGCTGAAAAGCTCGCAAACCCTGATGGTGTAGATCTTATGCCATTTGATACTCGGTTTCTAACTCCTTCCAATGCTCAGAAGCTCTTCGATTTTGTCGATACGCTGCCGCTCAGCTCCCAGCGGAAAGTTATTTACTTGGTTCATTGACATGACTGGAACAGTACTGGTAGCCAAAGGTAAATCCTTCGATGTTAGAACGGTTGACTTCGAACGAGTCGCTCAAGCACTGCGCATCCGCGCCGAAAGTTCAGAAGTGGTGAAAAAGCTTCTTCGAATGACTGATCAGTTTGGGGTGGATATGATTTGTGCTGACGAACTCAATTCGGCGGAATTTAGAGATTTCTATCGATTGCTTGGCGAAATTCGTGCCGAGCTTTCCGATACGCCGGGACTTGTAGCCTTTATCGACCAAATTTTCCAGTGGGCTCAATCAGATGCAAGGCTTCGCGACTAGACCGTGGAACGGAAGTAGCTATTCTCAGTTAGTTGACCTGAAAACTCATATCACCGGAGATATCGGAGCGGAGACATTGGGACGGCGGTAATTAATTCCTGTCGAGATATCGGGGCTGTCGAGATATCGGGACGGAGGCTGAGGTATCCCCACGAATTCACGCCGGAACTCCGAGTTGATCGAGGAGTTTGGTGCTGGGGTGCCTGAGTCGTCCGATGAGTTGCAGGATAGTCCCGACGGGCCATGTTCGGGCAAGCGCTTCACGGCGAAAAAAGGTGACGTACTGGACTGACCCGGATTCCACAGACAGGTAGTCAGGATACAGATTTGCGCTCGTGATACTCCCGCTCCGCCTGGTCAGGTGAGCGGTAACCTAGCGCCGAATGCATGCGCTGGCGGTTGTAAAACACCTCGACAAAATCAAACACTGCACAGCGAGCAGCTTCCCGGCTGGGAAAGGGCTTGTCGGCATCCATCTCCAGCTTCAGTGTGGCGAAGAAACTCTCCATCAGGGCATTGTCGTAAGGCATCCCGGTCGTTGTCAAGAAAGATGTCCGCCAATTCATGCCGCCATTGCCTCTATGAC
>CAZXGS010000050.1:0-25158 GCA_964640525.1 uncultured Gammaproteobacteria bacterium
GAACCCGAGCAACTCGCAGCATGAAAAAGCGGACAACTTTCTTGACAACCACCGCCTGGCAAACGCGGGCGTCTGGCCGAAACGCCGAGCGTGCTGGATCGCTTCGAGGCCAGACCGGAACGCTGGTCGGTGCGGGTCAAGGCGATCGGCTCGGGCTACTGGCGGGTGGTGGGCGAAGTGGACGATCTGATCGAGCGGGCGCAGCAGTTGCACCAACGCTGGCTCAAGGGCATCGGCTTGGCGGCCGCGTTGGCCAAGGCCGACTAAAAACCCAAGCAATGTACTGTCGCCCGCAAGGGAGGACGGCGCGTGGGCAATATCAACGCGCCAGGCGCGCCAAACGTGAAATCGAACCGAGCCGAGGCGCTTGCGTTGGGAATCACCGCGAGTTTTTGAAACGACGCGTGTCCTAGTTTTCCTGAAACGCTGTGTGTTCTTTGTTCTTGAAACGCTGCGTGTCCTTGTCTTGTTTTGCTCCTTCGGGCACCCACTTTCCAGGGCGTCATATTTGTGGGTGTCCCGGAGTCAGTATATATGTCCCGGAGTACCCTTTTCAGTACCCTTTTCCAAATGTACCAGTACTCTTGGCTGCGTCAAATTGGGAAGTGACAAAGACATGGCCTCCCCAGCCAGATCATCAATCAACAGGAAAGTTCCACTCGCCCTCAACTTTCCGACGGGATCACACTTGAACTTCCGGCAAATAGTCCACTGACCCGTACTATCTTTTAGCACGATGCTGTTTGGGCTATAGGCAGTCACATCGTTTGCGACGAATAACCTTTGCCCTGGCTGCCCGGCATCAATCATTCCCCATTTGATCTCCTTTCCACCGATTGGCCAAACTCCAACCTTCAGAGGACTGACACTTGTCCGTGAGGTAGTGATCAACAGAGTCCTTTTGTCATCCACGACAAAAACCAGCTTTTCTCGGCCTCCCAACAACTCGAATCCACCCTGCTTTACCGGTTTCAATGCATTGGTGATCGAACGCAATATCGCATCCGGCACAGTAAAAACGACGTTACCGGACAGACCGTACATTTTGCCACAGAAGAACAAGGTATCACGCGATCTGATCGGAAAACTGGCCTCACCCGCGTTCTGACAAACATTCACATCGGCGGGCATTCCTCTTCCAGACAACATTGCATCCTTAGCAACTATATTTACAGAGAAATCCATGTCTTTGTAAACCACAGATTCCGCAGAGACCCCCTCCCCCAACTCGACCAAGGCTCCATCACGCAGTTTTTCTCGAGGATAGCTTACGAGCCTCACCGATCTTTGCTCTTTCGATATCGTGCCATGTACGTCTTTGAGAGAGTAATGCTCTTTGGCGATCCTCTTTTCAAAAAGGATATACACGTGATCCGCATCGAACCAAGCTCGGTCAATCTGATAGGTGACAGATTGTCTTGTGGCTGCCAAGACAGATGCTGAGAAAAACTGCCCTGCGACAAGTAACGCACCCAATAATGAGCGTTTATTTGGCATAGCAAGAACAGTCGAATTGCTGGCCATCGATAGCCCCATTCATCCGATCGATAGTCTGCTGAAGGAGTTGAGGGCTAAGGCTGTCACTGTCTTCCCTAGAAGTCGGGAATGGCCCGTGTTTCCAGAAGGCCCATATACTCCACTTCTGAAAGCCGGCATGCGCGGGCGACGTCGAATCCATAACCGCATGCAAACCGAAGCCGAGCGCCCATGCCGCCTCGTCGTCAAGGCCGGCATCCGCGAGAGATTGCGCATCCGCCACGTTGTCTCTGACAAAATCGTTCATCATTTTGCATGCTTGCTGCTTTGATAACTTTCTCGAGCTCATCGCATGCATGTATGAATGCGCAGCATCCTGATAGTGCTTGCCATGATCGGCATCATACGAACCTTGCTTCATGGCATCGATTTGATCCTGTGACCATCCCATCTCCCGTCCAAATTCGTCGATAATTGCGTTGTGCGCGGCTGTTGACCAAAGCCCGAGCGGATCGGCGAAGCTCAGCGGGTTCCCTCCGACATAGCCGTACGTACTTATCCCGCCCCCCAACCCAATCGGATCACTCTCCACATACCGCCCCACGCCCGAATCGTAAGCTCGGAAGTAGTTGTACTCTCGCCGACCCGACGCGATCATCCGCCGGCGACGGTGGTTTTGCTTGATGCGGCAAGGGCTTAGCTGTGCTGCGGCCATTGAGGCGGGTACCGGGGTCAGCAAAAATTTCCTTGAGGCGTGTTTTCGCCCGCGCAGGCGCGCGCGTCAAGCGATTTTTCTTTAGCCGCTCGCATCGACGCGCGCGCCCGGGGCTGACCGAAGCCGGGCGCGGCGTCCGCGCGCCATTCGGCGCACTGGCCGAAGCGGCGCAAGCCATGGATGGCGCGCAGACGCGCTGCGCGCGGCGCAATGCGTGCAGGACGCCGGAACACCGCGCCGCAGGAGCGGCGCACCGTGTGCAGCGCACGGATGCGCTGCGCGGCCCGCTGACATAACGACGGATTACGCGGCGAGCGCAGCGATGCGACCAAGTGCCGCGTTCAGCGGCACTTTGCGTAATAGCGCGTTATGTCGGCGGGCCGCGTGGATGGCCCCAACGGGGCGAGAGGGGGATGCGGGCAGCCGCCTGCGGCTGCGCGCAAACGATCTGCACGCGCGGGCGGGGTCCCCACAAAGTAGCGCTTCACTTTGTGGGGTGCCGGAGCGGGTGCAGGCTAGCGCACGGCAGGATGCCGTGCGGTTTCCATTGGGCGAGGACTTCAACGAAGGCGGCCACG
This sequence comes from uncultured Gammaproteobacteria bacterium, assembly GCA_964640525.1. Lineage (GTDB taxonomy): Bacteria > Pseudomonadota > Gammaproteobacteria > Xanthomonadales > Xanthomonadaceae > SZAS-103. Next base: position 2,770 of record CAZXGS010000050.1, read on the forward strand.
GATGGCCGTCGGAGCTGGCGCGGCGCGTGCTGCGACGGAGCGACGAAGGAGCAAGCGACTGAGGAGCGCAGGCGCTTGCACGCGCCGTGACAGCGGCGGGGTGAACGACGGTGGCCGCCAGGCCACGCGAGGCATCGCCTCGCGAGTCGTGAACGCCCGGCCACGGAATGCCGGGCCGGACCCAGCGACGGAGCACGGAGTGCGCAGTCGATGGGCGTCGAAGGTCGCCGCTCTCCGCCCCGGCCGCGACGCACGTTCGACGGAGCGATTCGGCGTCGGCTTGAACCGCGCAGCGGTTAAGCCGCGCCCGGCGATGGCTCGTCGGGCGGCAAGCGCCGCCATTGCGCTTCCAGCAAGCGCTGCACCAGCGTCGCCACCCGCTCGGCATCGCGGCCTTCCAGCACCAGCTCGCCGTAGTTCGTATGCAACCTCACGCCGCGCCGCAGGTCCGGCACCTGCTTGCTCAAGGCGTAGCCGATCTCGTGACGGGTCACGGCGTCGGCTCCGCGCCGCTGCGCCGCAGCTTGCCCGCCGGATGCGTCGCCGCATGGATCGCCTGCAGCCTGGCGATCGCCACGTGCGTGTAGAGCGCGGTCGTGCCCAGCTGCGCATGGCCCAGCATCGCCTGCACGTAGCGCACGTCGGCGCCGTTCTCCAGCATCTGGGTCGCCATCGTGTGGCGGAAGATGTGGCAGGCGCCGGGCTTGTCGATGCCGGCCGCGGCCAGCAACTGGTGCAGGCGCTCGGTCAGCGGGCCGGCGCGCAAGGGCTTGCCGTCCGGGCACAGCCACAGCCGGCCGTCGTCGGGGCCGCGCTGCCACAGCGGGCGCACGTCCTCGCGGTACTTTGCCAGCCAGTCCAGCGCGCGTTCGCCGATCGGCACCAGCCGTTCCTTGTCGCCCTTGCCGTGGCGCACGCGCACGATCGCGCTGCGCGCATCCACGTCACGCACGTTCAGCGCCACCAGCTCGGCACGGCGCAGGCCGGTGCTGTAGAAGGTCTCGATGATCGCCCGGTCGCGCACGCCGATGACGCCGTACAGCGCGACGTGGGCCAGCACCTGTTCGACTTCGGCCACGCTCAGCCACGAGCGCGGCAGGCGCTGGGGCAGGCGCGGCAGGTCGAGGTCGGCGGCCGGATTCGCGTGCAACTGGCCGACCCGCACCAGATAGCCGAACAGCGCATCGAGCGGCAGCAACAATTGCTGCTGGAAGCCCAGCGACAGCGGCTCGCCGTTGCTCTTGCGCGCATGGTGCAGGTGGCGCTGGTAGCGCTCGATCAGCGGCCGGGTCACGTCGCCGGGTTGCAAGTGGCGCTGCTCGCACCAGGCGACGAACCGGCGCAGCGCCCGTTCGCGGGTGTGCACCGTCGCCGGCGACAGGCCGCGCACCGCGCTCCATTCCAGGAACGCGCGCAGATCGCCAGGCCAGCTCACGGCGCGGGCGCCATGCCGTTGGGTTTACGTTGCGATGCCGACTCGCCCGGCGTCCGCAGTCGTGCGGTTTCTTCAACAGCAGCGTCTAAAGAAGAACAACCCGCACCAGCGCTCGCGATGGGCGGCGTTGTTGCAGCCCGCGAACCGGCCGCGATCACCCCGCGTTGGGGCCGCGATGGCCCCGCGAACTCGCCCTGTTCACCCCGCGAACCGGCCGTTGCACCCCGCGAACTTTGCAACGTACCCGTGTCCGGCAAGGCCTCGGCGTCGATCAGCCCGGCCAGCCGCGGCGCGTCCTCGCCCACCGCGCCGTCGAACAACAGCTCGTACACGAACGATTGCCCGCGCTGGCCGCGATGCACCAGCAGGTAATCCATTGTCACCAGGCGTTCCAGGTGCAGGCGCAGCTGGGTCTCGCTCACCCCGGCCACGGCCCGCACATCGGCGCGGCCCAGCCGCAGCTCGCGCCGCTCGATGCATTGCACACTGCAGCGCTGCGCGGCCAGCGCCACGATCCGCGCCAGCACCCGCCGCGTCTGCGGCGGCAGCGCATCCAGCGAGCGCCCCAGCACGTCGTGCGCCAGCCGGTTCGCCAGCGCGATGTCGGCCCGCACGACCTCGATGTACTCGACCATCTGCCCGGCGACCGTCGCGGTCTTGATCGGACGCTGGTGCTGGTGCAGCAGCGCGATCGCGTCGATCAGGGTCAGGTACTTCGCATGGTCGCGGCGCATCCGCGTGCTCTCGCTGCGGAACGTCAGTGCCTGCGCGTACGGGTTGACCACCGCCAGCGGCCGCAGCAGGGTCTGCGCGGCGCGGTGCACGCTGCGGATCGCCTCGGCGTGCTTGCCCGCCAGCAGGCCGTCCAGCGTGCGCGCACAGCGCTGGCGCGCATGGATCGCCTCGGTCTGCTCGCGGCTCTCGTCGATGCTCAGCACCAGACAGCGGTTCAACAGCTCCTCGTCCAGATCGATCGCGGTCGTGGTCAGCAACAACATCACCGGGCCTTCGACCCGGTATTCCTCGGTGACCAGCTTGCCGGTCGCCGGATCCTTGCCGGTCGATGCGATGGTCAGCTCGCCCTGGCTCTGCAGCAGCTTCAACGCATACGCCGCCTGGCGCACGCCTTCCTCTTCGGCGATGGCGAGGATCTTGTGCCGCAGATCCCCTTCGCCCAGATAGAACAGGCTCTGCCCGGTCATCGCCGAGTAGTGCACCCGCTCGGCTTCCGGCATCAGCGACAACAACGCATCCATGAGGGTCGATTTGCCCGCCGCGCTGGTCGATTGGATCAGCACCGCCAGCGGCTTGTCGAGCTTGCGGCTGACCGCCGCCAGATAGCCGACCAGCGCATTGGCGTCCTCGCCCACCACGCCGACCGCCGCCACGTCGGCCACGATCCGCTGCGCCAGATTCGGATCGCGCAGCAGGTGCATCGCCGCGTCGTGCTGCGCTGGCGTCAACGTCGGCGCGGCGGGTGGCTTCGGAGTGAGGGTTTCGCGCAGCGTGGCGTCCTGCAGGTCTTCGAGTTGCAGCAACAGCCGCGCCAGGTCGCGCTCGATCGTCGCTTCCTCGACCGCCAGCGCCGAGGCGGCCTGCTTGGCGAACACGCTGCGCGCCTTGGCCGCGTACAGGTCGAAGGTATCCACGTGCAGGCCCGTCGCTCCTGCGCATCCCCGGATCGAGTCCGGGGCAGGCTCTGCGCCCGCGACATTCGCACATCCATGTGCAGCATCCTGCCGATCATCCTGAGCCTGTCGAAGGACACGGCTCGCCAGCACGTTCACCCGCAGTGTGTCCGGGCCGGCGTTCTTCGCCAACCCGCGCACGCGGTAACGACGGTCGCCATACGCGATCACGACTTGCTGCGCGCTCGCTTCGATTGCCGCTGCGTCGCTCGGCGTCGGCGGCGCTGGCGATGCAACGCGCGCTGCGGTCGGTGTCGATTCGAGCGGCGGCAGTGCGGGCGCTGAGACAACAGCGGCAGCTAAAGACGACTCCATGGATGGAGGAGGTAGAGCCGCGTCTGGAGCAGCGGCCGAAGAACCTGCACCCGCTGCCGGCGACGTCGCCGGTGCTGCGGCCGCGCCGGGCGGATCGACCGCCGCCGCGATCGTCTTCCCTGCTGACGCTTTGGCCTTGCCCAGCGGCACCGCCTGCTGCAACACCTGGCCGAGACTCTTTTCCGGCGGACCGACCTTCAACGCATACGCATTGGCATCCATCCCTTGCGGGAACAACACCCGCAGGCTGTCGATGCCGTGCGCGGACAGCTTCAACGCCAGCGCATCGGCGGCGGTGTCGCCGGCGGCGTCGCGATCGAACGCGATCCGCACCCGCCGCACGCCCTGGGTCACCAGCGCCTGCAACAGATCGTCGGTGAAGCCGTGCACGCCGTAGGCGGAGGTGACGTGGCGATAACCCGCGCACCAGAACGTCAGCGCATCGAGCAACGCCTCGCACACGATCACCTCATCCGATCCGCGCCAACCGTCGAGGTTGAACACCCCGCGCTGCGGACCGGGCAGGTACAGGTGCAACGGCACGCCCTCGCGCTGCTTGTCGGCCAGCTTGCGCCCGTACACGTTCACCACCGCGCCGGCCGCATCGGCGATCGGCACCACCAGCGAACCGTGGAACAACTCGTGGCCGCTGCTGCGCAACACCCCCAGCCGCTGCAACTGCCCGCGCACCGCCGCGCCCGCGCGCACCTGCTTGTCCGGCAGGCAGCAGGCGAGCGTGCGATTGGCGTAGCCGAGCCGGAAGCGGTCGATCAGCTCCGGATGCGTCAACCCGCGTGCGGCCAGGTACGCCGTGATCTCCGGCGCCGTGCGCGCGGTCTGGTGATAGAACCCGATCACGCGATCCAGCAACGCCGCATCGTCCGCGCCCGCCGCCAGCGGCGCGACCGCAGCCGATCCCGCCGTCGGCACGTTCGCCGCAGAGGATCCGACCGACCCGCTCTGCGTGTCGCCGGACTCCCCGCGCAGCCATGCCACCGCCTGCCGGAACGGCACCCCGCGTGCGCGCATCACCCAGTCGATCACGCTGCCGCCGGCGTTGCACGCGCCCAGGCAATGCCACAGGCCCTTGTCCGGGGTGACGACCAGCGAAGGCGTCTTGTCGGCGTGAAACGGACAGCGCCCGATCAGGTCGGCACCGTGGCGCACCAGCACCACGCCGGCGGCCTCCACCAGTTCGCGCAGCGGGACGGTGGCCTTGAGCCGTTCGAGTTCGTCATCGGGGATGCGGGCCACAAACACCTCCTCGGGGTAAAACCGGTCAAGTAGCTATCTGAGAACTTTTATAGGCTCTATTATAGTCCCTATCCAGCCCCCAATCCAACCCCGCGGTTACCGTTATGGCCACCTTCCTGCCCGCCCAGCTGCTCATGCACTTCCCCAAGCGATTGGCCGTGATTCGCAAGGAACGCGGCCTCACCCAGCAGCAGATGGCCGATCAGGTCGGCGTCCACGTCTCGCAGTACAAACGCTACGAGGCCGGCGGCTCACAGCCGACCATCGAGGTCTTCCAAAGGATCGTGTTAGCGCTCAGCGTCAGCGCCGATGCGCTGCTGTTCGAGCCCGACGAACGCGGCCCCACCGACGCGCGCCTGCGGTTCCAGCTCGAAGCCATCGAACGGCTCGACCCGAAGGAGCGCGAGGCCGTGCAGACCCTGATCGACGGCGTGCTGCTCATGCACGACGCCAAGCGCTATGCCGCCCGCGCCAGCGCCTGAACATGCACCAGCGTTTCGTCCATCACTTCGCCTGGGATGCCACCAAGGCCTCCGCCAACGTCCGCAAGCACGGCGTCGATTTCGAGCTGGCCGCCACCGTGTTCGGCGACCCCCTGGCCGCCAGCCGCTACGATGACGAACACGGCGCGCACGAAGAGCGCTGGGTGACGCTGGGCCGGGCCGATTCCGGCGTCCTGCTGGTCGTGGTACACACCTTCGAGGAACTGGGCGCACACGAAGCCCGCGTGCGCATCATCTCCGCCCGCACCGCCACCGCTCCCGAGCGGCGGCATTACGAAATGGCCACCTGACCGCGCCTGCGAGCGCCACCGCCATGAAAGACGAATACGACTTCTCCAACGCCCAACGCGGCAAGTTCTACCGCAAGGGCGCCGTGCTCAACCTTCCGATCTACCTCGACCCCAAGGTGCGCGACTACCTGGCCGCTCGCGCCAAGGCCAAGGGCATCGACGTCAACCAGCTCGTCAACGAGTTGCTCCAGCACGACATCGAACTGATCGAAGCGGTGCGCTGAACTGGCGGCTCATGGGCCAAGCAGACGGTAGTCGTCTTCAGTAATGCTTCATTGAAAGACCTGACCCCGGCCTTTTGCTCTTGTGGGCGATGAAAAACCACGGCACCAAAAATCGCGCCAGCGACCCTGCTGAGGGCGATCTCACGCGCGCCGGAATCGCGGTGCCGGATTTTCAGGGTGTCCTCGTCTTTCTCCAGGGTGTCCTCGTCTTTCTCCAGGGTGTCCTCGTCTTTCTCCGGCCGTCTGCAGTCATTCTTCGTAAATGACAGAAACGCTCTCTCCCCGCACAAGCTTTTCCACATCAAAAGCTGTTAAAACGTTATATTTTGAGAACGCGAGTTCGCTGCCATGCAGTGGCATGGCATTTTCTGGCGTATCGAATGGGTTAATGATCGGCGCAATTTTCCTAACCCCAACAAACGACAAGCTTGCGGGCTGACCGTTCAAAGTAAGCGTTGCATCGTCAGAGTCGCGCGACTTCCCGAGATCCTCCGCTTTACGGAAAGCGTCGTCGTCGTTCAGAGCTTCTATCAAGCAAACATCTTCCCAAACCGGATAAGATTCTTGTTCACCGGTTCGCTGGCGGATGACGCTAATCAACGCTGCGGAAAACCATGCCATTTTCTTACTCACAACGCTTCTGAATGTTGCGACATCCCAAAGCTTTCTGAGCCTTTTGTATTTTTTGCGCTGCAGATGAATTGCCAGAACTTCGAGCTGCTGCGTATTGACTCTTCAGCCAAGCACAAGGATCCGGTTGCTTGCGAGCCTCGCGGCTATATTCGTTGTCAATATTCTGAGGCCCGCCCTTGGAGTAGGCACCCCAAGCACCTATCACGCCGCCGATGACACCGCCGACTACACCACCAACAATTGCACCTCCAACGCCACCTACGAGCGTGCCACCGCCTGGTTCAACGGCTGTTCCTCCTTCTGCGCCGCCTTCAGCGCCTGCTTCGGCACCTGCTTCAGCGCCAGAACCGACGCCCTCCCAGAAGCCGCCCCATACGCCTGCCACGCTTTGTCCTTCAGGATCAATATAACGAATCGGATTCCCCCAGACATAGGCATAGGTGCTAATCCCGCCATTCAACCCAATCGGATCACTCTCCAGATATCGCCCGCTCGCCGAGTCATAATCCCTGAAGTAGTTGTACTCTCGCCGACCCGACGCGATCATCCGCCGGCGACGGTGGTTTTGCTTGATGCGGCAAGGGCTTAGCTGTGCTGCGGCCATTGAGGCGGGTACCGGGGTCAGCAAAAATTTCCTTGAGGCGTGTTTTCGCCCGCGCAGGCGCGCGCGTCAAGCGATTTTTCTTTAGCCGCTCGCATCGACGCGCGCGCCCGGGGCTGACCGAAGCCGGGCGCGGCGTCCGCGCGCCATTCGGCGCACTGGCCGAAGCGGCGCAAGCCATGGATGGCGCGCAGACGCGCTGCGCGCGGCGCAATGCGTGCAGGACGCCGGAACACCGCGCCGCAGGAGCGGCGCACCGTGTGCAGCGCACGGATGCGCTGCGCGGCCCGCTGACATAACGACGGATTACGCGGCGAGCGCAGCGATGCGACCAAGTGCCGCGTTCAGCGGCACTTTGCGTAATAGCGCGTTATGTCGGCGGGCCGCGTGGATGGCCCCAACGGGGCGAGAGGGGGATGCGGGCAGCCGCCTGCGGCTGCGCGCAAACGATCTGCACGCGCGGGCGGGGTCCCCACAAAGTAGCGCTTCACTTTGTGGGGTGCCGGAGCGGGTGCAGGCTAGCGCACGGCAGGATGCCGTGCGGTTTCCATTGGGCGAGGACTTCAACGAAGGCGGCCACGGATGGCCGTCGGAGCTGGCGCGGCGCGTGCTGCGACGGAGCGACGAAGGAGCAAGCGACTGAGGAGCGCAGGCGCTTGCACGCGCCGTGACAGCGGCGGGGTGAACGACGGTGGCCGCCAGGCCACGCGAGGCATCGCCTCGCGAGTCGTGAACGCCCGGCCACGGAATGCCGGGCCGGACCCAGCGACGGAGCACGGAGTGCGCAGTCGATGGGCGTCGAAGGTCGCCGCTCTCCGCCCCGGCCGCGACGCACGTTCGACGGAGCGATTCGGCGTCGGCTTGAACCGCGCAGCGGTTAAGCCGCGCCCGGCGATGGCTCGTCGGGCGGCAAGCGCCGCCATTGCGCTTCCAGCAAGCGCTGCACCAGCGTCGCCACCCGCTCGGCATCGCGGCCTTCCAGCACCAGCTCGCCGTAGTTCGTATGCAACCTCACGCCGCGCCGCAGGTCCGGCACCTGCTTGCTCAAGGCGTAGCCGATCTCGTGACGGGTCACGGCGTCGGCTCCGCGCCGCTGCGCCGCAGCTTGCCCGCCGGATGCGTCGCCGCATGGATCGCCTGCAGCCTGGCGATCGCCACGTGCGTGTAGAGCGCGGTCGTGCCCAGCTGCGCATGGCCCAGCATCGCCTGCACGTAGCGCACGTCGGCGCCGTTCTCCAGCATCTGGGTCGCCATCGTGTGGCGGAAGATGTGGCAGGCGCCGGGCTTGTCGATGCCGGCCGCGGCCAGCAACTGGTGCAGGCGCTCGGTCAGCGGGCCGGCGCGCAAGGGCTTGCCGTCCGGGCACAGCCACAGCCGGCCGTCGTCGGGGCCGCGCTGCCACAGCGGGCGCACGTCCTCGCGGTACTTTGCCAGCCAGTCCAGCGCGCGTTCGCCGATCGGCACCAGCCGTTCCTTGTCGCCCTTGCCGTGGCGCACGCGCACGATCGCGCTGCGCGCATCCACGTCACGCACGTTCAGCGCCACCAGCTCGGCACGGCGCAGGCCGGTGCTGTAGAAGGTCTCGATGATCGCCCGGTCGCGCACGCCGATGACGCCGTACAGCGCGACGTGGGCCAGCACCTGTTCGACTTCGGCCACGCTCAGCCACGAGCGCGGCAGGCGCTGGGGCAGGCGCGGCAGGTCGAGGTCGGCGGCCGGATTCGCGTGCAACTGGCCGACCCGCACCAGATAGCCGAACAGCGCATCGAGCGGCAGCAACAATTGCTGCTGGAAGCCCAGCGACAGCGGCTCGCCGTTGCTCTTGCGCGCATGGTGCAGGTGGCGCTGGTAGCGCTCGATCAGCGGCCGGGTCACGTCGCCGGGTTGCAAGTGGCGCTGCTCGCACCAGGCGACGAACCGGCGCAGCGCCCGTTCGCGGGTGTGCACCGTCGCCGGCGACAGGCCGCGCACCGCGCTCCATTCCAGGAACGCGCGCAGATCGCCAGGCCAGCTCACGGCGCGGGCGCCATGCCGTTGGGTTTACGTTGCGATGCCGACTCGCCCGGCGTCCGCAGTCGTGCGGTTTCTTCAACAGCAGCGTCTAAAGAAGAACAACCCGCACCAGCGCTCGCGATGGGCGGCGTTGTTGCAGCCCGCGAACCGGCCGCGATCACCCCGCGTTGGGGCCGCGATGGCCCCGCGAACTCGCCCTGTTCACCCCGCGAACCGGCCGTTGCACCCCGCGAACTTTGCAACGTACCCGTGTCCGGCAAGGCCTCGGCGTCGATCAGCCCGGCCAGCCGCGGCGCGTCCTCGCCCACCGCGCCGTCGAACAACAGCTCGTACACGAACGATTGCCCGCGCTGGCCGCGATGCACCAGCAGGTAATCCATTGTCACCAGGCGTTCCAGGTGCAGGCGCAGCTGGGTCTCGCTCACCCCGGCCACGGCCCGCACATCGGCGCGGCCCAGCCGCAGCTCGCGCCGCTCGATGCATTGCACACTGCAGCGCTGCGCGGCCAGCGCCACGATCCGCGCCAGCACCCGCCGCGTCTGCGGCGGCAGCGCATCCAGCGAGCGCCCCAGCACGTCGTGCGCCAGCCGGTTCGCCAGCGCGATGTCGGCCCGCACGACCTCGATGTACTCGACCATCTGCCCGGCGACCGTCGCGGTCTTGATCGGACGCTGGTGCTGGTGCAGCAGCGCGATCGCGTCGATCAGGGTCAGGTACTTCGCATGGTCGCGGCGCATCCGCGTGCTCTCGCTGCGGAACGTCAGTGCCTGCGCGTACGGGTTGACCACCGCCAGCGGCCGCAGCAGGGTCTGCGCGGCGCGGTGCACGCTGCGGATCGCCTCGGCGTGCTTGCCCGCCAGCAGGCCGTCCAGCGTGCGCGCACAGCGCTGGCGCGCATGGATCGCCTCGGTCTGCTCGCGGCTCTCGTCGATGCTCAGCACCAGACAGCGGTTCAACAGCTCCTCGTCCAGATCGATCGCGGTCGTGGTCAGCAACAACATCACCGGGCCTTCGACCCGGTATTCCTCGGTGACCAGCTTGCCGGTCGCCGGATCCTTGCCGGTCGATGCGATGGTCAGCTCGCCCTGGCTCTGCAGCAGCTTCAACGCATACGCCGCCTGGCGCACGCCTTCCTCTTCGGCGATGGCGAGGATCTTGTGCCGCAGATCCCCTTCGCCCAGATAGAACAGGCTCTGCCCGGTCATCGCCGAGTAGTGCACCCGCTCGGCTTCCGGCATCAGCGACAACAACGCATCCATGAGGGTCGATTTGCCCGCCGCGCTGGTCGATTGGATCAGCACCGCCAGCGGCTTGTCGAGCTTGCGGCTGACCGCCGCCAGATAGCCGACCAGCGCATTGGCGTCCTCGCCCACCACGCCGACCGCCGCCACGTCGGCCACGATCCGCTGCGCCAGATTCGGATCGCGCAGCAGGTGCATCGCCGCGTCGTGCTGCGCTGGCGTCAACGTCGGCGCGGCGGGTGGCTTCGGAGTGAGGGTTTCGCGCAGCGTGGCGTCCTGCAGGTCTTCGAGTTGCAGCAACAGCCGCGCCAGGTCGCGCTCGATCGTCGCTTCCTCGACCGCCAGCGCCGAGGCGGCCTGCTTGGCGAACACGCTGCGCGCCTTGGCCGCGTACAGGTCGAAGGTATCCACGTGCAGGCCCGTCGCTCCTGCGCATCCCCGGATCGAGTCCGGGGCAGGCTCTGCGCCCGCGACATTCGCACATCCATGTGCAGCATCCTGCCGATCATCCTGAGCCTGTCGAAGGACACGGCTCGCCAGCACGTTCACCCGCAGTGTGTCCGGGCCGGCGTTCTTCGCCAACCCGCGCACGCGGTAACGACGGTCGCCATACGCGATCACGACTTGCTGCGCGCTCGCTTCGATTGCCGCTGCGTCGCTCGGCGTCGGCGGCGCTGGCGATGCAACGCGCGCTGCGGTCGGTGTCGATTCGAGCGGCGGCAGTGCGGGCGCTGAGACAACAGCGGCAGCTAAAGACGACTCCATGGATGGAGGAGGTAGAGCCGCGTCTGGAGCAGCGGCCGAAGAACCTGCACCCGCTGCCGGCGACGTCGCCGGTGCTGCGGCCGCGCCGGGCGGATCGACCGCCGCCGCGATCGTCTTCCCTGCTGACGCTTTGGCCTTGCCCAGCGGCACCGCCTGCTGCAACACCTGGCCGAGACTCTTTTCCGGCGGACCGACCTTCAACGCATACGCATTGGCATCCATCCCTTGCGGGAACAACACCCGCAGGCTGTCGATGCCGTGCGCGGACAGCTTCAACGCCAGCGCATCGGCGGCGGTGTCGCCGGCGGCGTCGCGATCGAACGCGATCCGCACCCGCCGCACGCCCTGGGTCACCAGCGCCTGCAACAGATCGTCGGTGAAGCCGTGCACGCCGTAGGCGGAGGTGACGTGGCGATAACCCGCGCACCAGAACGTCAGCGCATCGAGCAACGCCTCGCACACGATCACCTCATCCGATCCGCGCCAACCGTCGAGGTTGAACACCCCGCGCTGCGGACCGGGCAGGTACAGGTGCAACGGCACGCCCTCGCGCTGCTTGTCGGCCAGCTTGCGCCCGTACACGTTCACCACCGCGCCGGCCGCATCGGCGATCGGCACCACCAGCGAACCGTGGAACAACTCGTGGCCGCTGCTGCGCAACACCCCCAGCCGCTGCAACTGCCCGCGCACCGCCGCGCCCGCGCGCACCTGCTTGTCCGGCAGGCAGCAGGCGAGCGTGCGATTGGCGTAGCCGAGCCGGAAGCGGTCGATCAGCTCCGGATGCGTCAACCCGCGTGCGGCCAGGTACGCCGTGATCTCCGGCGCCGTGCGCGCGGTCTGGTGATAGAACCCGATCACGCGATCCAGCAACGCCGCATCGTCCGCGCCCGCCGCCAGCGGCGCGACCGCAGCCGATCCCGCCGTCGGCACGTTCGCCGCAGAGGATCCGACCGACCCGCTCTGCGTGTCGCCGGACTCCCCGCGCAGCCATGCCACCGCCTGCCGGAACGGCACCCCGCGTGCGCGCATCACCCAGTCGATCACGCTGCCGCCGGCGTTGCACGCGCCCAGGCAATGCCACAGGCCCTTGTCCGGGGTGACGACCAGCGAAGGCGTCTTGTCGGCGTGAAACGGACAGCGCCCGATCAGGTCGGCACCGTGGCGCACCAGCACCACGCCGGCGGCCTCCACCAGTTCGCGCAGCGGGACGGTGGCCTTGAGCCGTTCGAGTTCGTCATCGGGGATGCGGGCCACAAACACCTCCTCGGGGTAAAACCGGTCAAGTAGCTATCTGAGAACTTTTATAGGCTCTATTATAGTCCCTATCCAGCCCCCAATCCAACCCCGCGGTTACCGTTATGGCCACCTTCCTGCCCGCCCAGCTGCTCATGCACTTCCCCAAGCGATTGGCCGTGATTCGCAAGGAACGCGGCCTCACCCAGCAGCAGATGGCCGATCAGGTCGGCGTCCACGTCTCGCAGTACAAACGCTACGAGGCCGGCGGCTCACAGCCGACCATCGAGGTCTTCCAAAGGATCGTGTTAGCGCTCAGCGTCAGCGCCGATGCGCTGCTGTTCGAGCCCGACGAACGCGGCCCCACCGACGCGCGCCTGCGGTTCCAGCTCGAAGCCATCGAACGGCTCGACCCGAAGGAGCGCGAGGCCGTGCAGACCCTGATCGACGGCGTGCTGCTCATGCACGACGCCAAGCGCTATGCCGCCCGCGCCAGCGCCTGAACATGCACCAGCGTTTCGTCCATCACTTCGCCTGGGATGCCACCAAGGCCTCCGCCAACGTCCGCAAGCACGGCGTCGATTTCGAGCTGGCCGCCACCGTGTTCGGCGACCCCCTGGCCGCCAGCCGCTACGATGACGAACACGGCGCGCACGAAGAGCGCTGGGTGACGCTGGGCCGGGCCGATTCCGGCGTCCTGCTGGTCGTGGTACACACCTTCGAGGAACTGGGCGCACACGAAGCCCGCGTGCGCATCATCTCCGCCCGCACCGCCACCGCTCCCGAGCGGCGGCATTACGAAATGGCCACCTGACCGCGCCTGCGAGCGCCACCGCCATGAAAGACGAATACGACTTCTCCAACGCCCAACGCGGCAAGTTCTACCGCAAGGGCGCCGTGCTCAACCTTCCGATCTACCTCGACCCCAAGGTGCGCGACTACCTGGCCGCTCGCGCCAAGGCCAAGGGCATCGACGTCAACCAGCTCGTCAACGAGTTGCTCCAGCACGACATCGAACTGATCGAAGCGGTGCGCTGAACTGGCGGCTCATGGGCCAAGCAGACGGTAGTCGTCTTCAGTAATGCTTCATTGAAAGACCTGACCCCGGCCTTTTGCTCAAACGCGCCAGCGGCTAAACGAAAACCCGCCGGCGAGGGGCGAGGCTCTGGCGATCCGGCACGCTGCGCCGTCGGCGCTTGCGAAAAAAATGGATGTCCTGGAGTCGCAGTCTTCAGTAATGCTTCATTTCAAGACCTGACCCCGGCCTTCGTGTTGACCCGCACCGACCAGCGTTCCGGTCTGGCCTCGAAGCGATCCAGCACGCTCGGCGTTTCGGCCAGGCGCCCGCGTTTGCCAGGCCGCACCTGCTGCCCGGTCCATTCCACCAGCGCCAGGTAGTCGCCCAGCGTCACCGGCAGCAGCGCCACCAGTGGTTTGCCAAGGATCGGCGCCAAGGGTTGGCTCATGGCATCGTCCTGTGCGCCGCCCAGTCGCGCCTTGATGCTGGTGTGGTCCGAGTCTTCCAACCGCATGGTCATCCCGGCGCGCACCGGATTGAGATCGACGTAGGTCATCGCCGCCAGCAGGGCGCGTTCATCGCACAACACTTGCGCCTTGAAGCGGCCTTCCCAGAACCGACCCTTGCAGTCGTCCTCGCCATTGGCGCGACGGGCGATCGGTTCGGCCAGGCACTTCATGAACCACGACAGGTCCGCCAGCCGGGCGCGTAGCACCGCCAACCGCTCCGGCTGTGCCAGCAGGCGCTCGCACTTGGCGGCGCGGGCTTGCTCGGTATCCTCGCGCGGCGGAAACAGCCGCACCCAGCGCGCGGCCACGTCGGCATCCGTCCACTCGGCCTGCCAGGCCGGATCGAACTGGAGCACGACATGCAGATGGTTGCTCATCACCGCGAAGGCGTGGATGGCGACGCTGAAACACTCAGCCAACAGCGCCATGCGTTGCTCCACCCAATCCTTGCGGTGCTCGAACGAGCGCCCGCTCAGGCGATCGAGTCCGCACAGGAAGGCGCGCCTTACGCAGCGCTGGACGCAATGAAAGGTGCCGGGGCTGCCGGGGAGGATCAGTGCGGAGCGGGCCTGGGTCATGGGGTCAGCATGACAGTACCGCCGCACGCCGGCTATCGGCGGACGGCGGAATGCGCTGTAGGGAAATTCCTACAACGTGCGTGGTCCCGATCGCACAGCCCCTATCGCGCACGTTCACGGCAACCGGCGCGCGCGCCGCGGGCACGTACACGGTGACGGTGACCGTCGACGACAGCCACGGTGGCAAAAAGACTCGGGGCCGCGTCTTGTATTGCAACATCCACACGAACACCGTCCCCATTCTGCCGGCACGTCGGGGGGCCGTTCCCAAACCACCGACCCAAGCCACCCCTACGTGTCAACGTACACCCCAACAGGTTCCTCCGGGTTTTCTCTATAAGATTTGGGCCTGAAAGTCTGGAGTGCAGCGATGACCAATGATGTTCGTTCCGCGACCGAGATCATCCCGGATCCGAAGCTCGAGAAGCGTACCCGGCGTCGTTTCAGTGCGGCCGAGAAGCTCCGCCTGCTGGATGAAGCCCAAGCGCTTGCGCATGGCGAGAAAGGGGCTTGGCTGCGGCGCAATGGCTGCCGATCACACCGCGCCTGTAGCCACCTCAACGCCCAGGAAGCGCGGGCCGGCGCCGAAGATTCAGCAGCAGTTGGAGCGCGTCGCCGCCCTGCCCAAGGCGCAGCAGAAATTCGTCAGCCAGATGCTCGACACGGTGCTGGCACAAAGCGACGGCTAAAGAAAAACCCCGCAGCATGTGCGGGGCTTCGGGCGATCCAGCATGTTGCGGGAGGCGGTGCTCGTGTTCAGTAATGCTTCATTGAAAGACCTGACCCCGGACTTTTACGTCTTTGCTGCCGGGGAAAGTGGCTGTCCCGGAGTCGCGCCGAAGTCACCCCGCAGGTCAATTCCCCGGCGACTTACCCCGCCCTGTCGGGAAGCCTCGGAACGAAACGTGCTTTTTTTCGCTACTGCAATAGACATCAACCACATCGCGAATAGCGCCGGAAAATTGTCCGAAGTGACCCGTTTCATCTTTATCAAAAACCCCTCTAATCGAGACAACCTTTCCGTCGAACTGCATCCAGATCTTCTCCTTCGACTTCTCTCGCATCACGTCTGAGCGATCTATGAAAGGGCCATCGTCAATTTCAAGCCAAAGACAGTCTTTTCCTGATAGCGGACTCTTGCTCGGGCAGACGGTCATGTGTTCCAAGCCGATGGTCACGTACCCCGTCAAGAACACAAGCTTCCCATCGTATCGTTCGGGTGTCGCGATGAGATTGATCATTGAAACGCTAGTTCCGGTGTCATCTGCACGAGCAGGACTGGTGCAAATGCAAGACGCCAACAATGCGAGCGCCAATGCGCACGACACTCCAGGACCAAATTGCCTCATGGCAGAACCCTCTCTGATCCGTCCGGATATACGACCTTGTTTGAGAGATCGGGCGCACCTAAATAGAGCGGAAGATTTCTTTCTTTTGCCCAATCGGAGTCACCACCCGGATCGGTGGAAAAGTCGTTCTGACGGTTGTTGGTCGGATTGTCAAACTGCGGGTCATGACCCAGGTGTTTCCTGTCCCATGGATGTATATGCCAGCCCGCTACGTGGGGCTTGCCCGGGCACCCAGTCGCAAGCTTGTCCCAAGTGACGCGAATCCAATCCATGTAGTCTTCAAGGTCGTGAGGCATCTTGCTTGGCGTGCCTCGCATGATGTTGTACGTGTAGTAGGGGACCCCATTGGGCTGCGTTCCCGACGGGTATATCCATCCTCCAAACTCAAAGAAGTCACTGTCAGGGATCTGCCGTGAAAAGGCGGCGGCGTCTCGTGCAGCTGCATCCATTGCAGCCTGCTGTGTGGCGCCCCCAAATGGTTGTCCAGGATACAAGCCCCGGCTATCCACGAACGAAAGCGGATTTCCGCGTACATAGGCATAGGTGCTTAGCCCTCCCCTTAATCCAAATGGATCGCTTTCGACGTAACGTCCAGTCCCCGCGTCATAATCCCTGAAGTAGTTGTAATTAACCCCACTCTCCCCATCATACACCTGCCCCGGCATCCGCAAATCCAGCCCCAGCGTCCCGCTCGGCTGGGTCTGCCCAAACGCATCATTCACCGGCGACCACGCCCACGTCTGCGTCCCCGTCGCCGCATCGATCGCCACCCTGGGCGTCCCGATCTGATCCGGCTCCAGATAGCTCAAGCTCCCGGCCGCGCCACTGAGCACCCCTACCGGCATCCCGTCCATCCACACCACCTCGCGGACCCGCCTCCGGTTGCCATCGTACTCCCCGAGCACCTGCCCGGCCTCGTCGCGGATCGCATACTGGGTCGCCGCCGGGTTGCCGGTCAGGTACTTCTCCACCCGCTGCCCCAGCGCATTGGTGGCGTACTGCATCTTCACCGCGCCGGCGCCGTCGAGGAGCTGATCCATCCGCCCGGTGTCGTCGTAGTCGAAACCCTGCCCGCTGCCGATCGCCTTGGTGTTGCCGGCCGCATCGTAACCGCGCTCCACCTCCGCCCCCGCCGGGCCCGTCGCCCGCAAGTGGTGGCTGTCGGTCGGATACGTGTAGTTCGATACCGGCCCGGTCCCGGACTGCGCCGTCAACCGATTGCCGGTCGCGTCGTACGTGTATGTCCACACCGGGTTGCTGTTCAGGTCGTTGACATGGGTCAGCCGGTTCAACGCATCGTAGACGAGCTGGTTGCCCGCCGACCCGCTGGTGATGCGCGTCAGGTTGCCGATCGCGTCGCGCCCGAAACCCAGGTCCAGACCGCCGGCAGCCGGATCCTGGATCCCGCTCACCACGTAGTCGGCATCGAAGCTTCGCGTCAGCGTGCGGCCGTCGCCGTAGGTGATGCTCGTCACCGGGCCGAACGGCGCGTACGTCACCGCGCTCACCACCGTCTGCGCGGCGCCGCCCTTGAGCATGCTGGTCACCTTGACCACCCGCCCGGCTGCATCGCGGGTGTAGGCGATCGCGGTGCCGCCGGGCAGGGTGACGTGCGCCAGACGGTTGCCGCGGGTGTAACCGTAGCTGGTGATGAAGCTGGCGCCGTGGATGATCTGCTGCTTCTTGACCACGTTGCCGAAGCGGTCGTAGCAGAACCGGGTGGTGCCGGAACCGTCCTTGATCGCGGTCAGGCGGCCCACGCTGTAGCCTTGGGTGACCGCGTTGCACAGCGTCTGGGTGGTGTCCCAGGTGTAGGTGACCTTGAGCGCCGGCGTCGGGTAGGCGATCGTCTTCACCCGGCCCAGCGCATCGTAGGTGTAACGGGCCTTGACCCCGCGCGCGTCGGTGCGGGTCTTGACGTTGCCGGCAGCGTCGAAGGTCGCGCTGGTGGTACCGCTGTCCGGGCTGGTCAACTGCTTCAGGTTGCCCAGGCCGTCGTATTGGTAGGAGGTGTTCAGTCCTTGCGGGTCGGTCACCCGGGTGATCCGGTCGAGGGCGTCGCGGGTGGTGTCGATGTTGGCCTCCACGTGCGGCGCGGCGCCGGGGTCGGCCTCGACGTGGTAGAGGCGGTTCAGGGCGTCGAAACGATGGTTGGTCACCGTGCCGCGGCCGTCGGTGACCACGTCGCGGTTGCCGTTCGGGTCGTAGTGGTAACTGGCGTTGACCGTGCTGCCGTCGGCGTTGAGGGTCTTGGCCAACTGCCCCAGGGTGTTGAACTGGCGCACGACGGCGTGCTTGAGGGTGCCGGCGGGATCCCTGGTGTCCTCGCGCAGGCGGTTGCCGGCGTTGTCGAGGGTGTAGTGGACGGTGTTGCCGAGGGCGTCGGTGATGTCGGTCAGACGCTGCGCGTCGTCGTAGGTGAAATTCAGGTAGGCGCCATCGGGCGGGGTGATGCGGGTGAGGTTGCCGACGTTGTCGTAACGGTAACCGGTGACCTCGTCGCCCGCGCCGACCTCGCCGTTGACCGCGCGCACCGCGACCTGCTTGAGCCAGCCGCGCGGGTAGTACTGCAGGTCGGTCTGGACGCCGTTGGCATCGCGCAGCGACAGCGGGCGGCCGGCACCGTCGTAGGACAGGAAGGTGGTGGTGTGGCCGAGCGCGTCGGTGATCGTCTGCAGGTCGCCCATTCGGTGCGGGCAGGAGGTCGGTGCATCGACGCAGGTCCCGTCGTCGCTGGGGAAGTAACTGTAGCGGGTGACGTCGGGCACATCGGTGCGGGGGCCGTCCACCGACAGGCGCAGGCCGAGCAGCGGGCAGTTGCCGGCGTCGATGTCGGACTGCTCGCAGTAGGTGTACGTCCAGATGCGCGTCGCCTGCGTGGCCGGGTCGGTGCGGGTGAGGGTCAGCGGCTCGCCGCGGGCGTTGTAGGTCCACGCCGACTGCGCCACAGTGGCCCCGGAGGCGTCCTGGACGCTCAGGTCCAGCGGGTTGTGCAGGGTGTCGTCCCAGTCGATGGTGGTGGTGCGCTGCTGCGCGCTGCCCTGGCCGTCCACGCGCTGGTGCAACTCGCCGACCGCATCGAAGGTGTAGCCGGTGATGTTGTCGTTCCAGTCGGTGCTGCTGGCGAGGTAGCCGTTGGGGTCGTAGGTTTGAGCGCTACCGACGACCCCAGCACCGCAATCGATGCAGCTGGGGCCAATAATGGCCGTCAATTGCGGATTGCCGAAACCATTTTGGTACATATAGGTGCGCTGTGTGCCGGACGGATCAGTGACTAGCACGCTACCATCGGAGTTGTAGACCATCTGGTAGGACATGACCCCGCTGGTTTGCGGGCTGGCACCGGCTAGCGCGTTGGTGTTGGCCCGCCCCTGGTTGTCATAGCCCCAAGTGACGTAGGGTGAGCCGTCGATCGTGTTTTCGTCCACCACGCCAGTCAGCGCATTGGGGTAGGACGCGTTGTTGTATTGGTAGATGATCGTTCCGCTAGGGTTGCTGACCGAGGTCAGACGACCCGATCCGTCGTAGCCGTAAGAAAGAACAATATCATCAGGGGTATTTGCACTCTCCACCAGTCCGGTCAACAGACCGTATTTGACTTCGAGTTTGCGATGATGGCTGTCTGCGACGTACATCGTGCCGTCGTTGCTGTAAGTAAGAGACTGCACGTAACCGTCCTTCCAGCGACGTGAAATCAACCTTCCGGTAGCGCTGAAGTGCTCGGTCACTCCCAGTTGATCGACAAGAACATAGGCACCTGCGGCATCTACCGATAGCTTCATCGATACGTTTTTCGAAGTGGGACTGCAAATCCCGTGAGTACAAGCGAAATCCAACACGGTGCCGTCTTCGCGTTGCACTGAAACACCCACTTGATAGACGCCCTTTCCGGGAAGCATTTGCGTGCTGTCGTCGGAGAAAATCGGCAAAATGGCCACGACAACGCCCAATGCATTGAGTTCCTGACACGTGCCGGAGCCTACTCCGCCGATCGGCGGCAAGTAATTGGCCAAATAGCCTTGGTACAGCTGGGGGCTGTGACTATTCTGTACAAGTTCAGCAAAACCCTGCTGACACGCCAACTGCGAAACACGGGGTCGCGTCTTGTATTGCAACATGATGCCACGGATCGGGAATACCGACATCGGGAATCGACCAGATCACCGACCCGTGGCTCGTACCGCCATAGCTCGGGCTCGCGCGTCCAGCGACGGCCCGGCCCCGCCCGCTCCACCTCACCCCGTCATCCGCTCCCAGAACGCCTTGACGCCATCCAGGAAGGTGCTCGACCGCGGCGAATGCCGGCGCCCTTCGTCGCCCTCGAAGGTGGCCTCGAACTCTTCCAGCAACTCGCGCTGGCGCGCGGTCAGGTTGACCGGGGTCTCGACCACGGCGCGGCACAGCAGGTCGCCGGGGGCGCGGCTGCGGACCGACTTGACGCCCTTGCCGCGCAGGCGGAACACCTTGCCGGTCTGGGTCTCGGCGGGGATCTTGATCTCGGCCTCGCCGTTGAGGGTGGGCACCCGCACGGCGTCGCCGAGCGCGGCCTGGGAAATTCGGATCGGGATCTCGCAGTACAGGTCGTCGCCCTCGCGCTTGAAAATGGCGTGCTCGCGGACCTGCACTTCCACGTACAGGTCGCCGGACGGTGAACCGGCCGGGCCGGCCTCGCCCTCGCCCTGGAGGCGGATGCGGTCGCCGGTGTCCACGCCGGCCGGGATCTTCACCGACAGGGTCTTGACGTCTTCGGCGCGACCTTCGCCGTGGCAGGCGCGGCAGGGGTTGGCTACGATCCGGCCGCGGCCGCCGCAGTTCGGGCAGGCTTGCTGGAGCGAGAAGATGCCCTGCTGCAGGCGGACCCGACCCTGGCCGCGGCAGGTGCCGCAGGTGTCGAGCTTGCCGTCGGCAGAACCGGCGCCGTTGCAGACCTTGCAGTCGATCAGGGTGGCGATGTCGATCTTCTTCTCGATCCCGGAGACGGCCTCTTCCAGGTCGAGTTCGAGGCCGTAGCGCAGGTCGTTGCCGCGGCGCTGGGCCTGGCCGCGGCGACCGCCGCCGAAGATGTCGCCGAAAATGTCGCCGAAGATGTCGCCGACGTCGGCGAAGCCGGGGCCGGCGCCGGGGCCGCCGAAGCCGTGCTCGAACGCAGCATGGCCGCGCTGGTCGTAGGCACTGCGCTTGGCCTGGTCGGACAGCACCTCGTAGGCCTCCTTGGCCTCCTTGAAGGCGGCCTCGGCCTTGGCGTCGCCCGGGTTGCGGTCCGGGTGGTGCTTCATCGCCAGCCGGCGGTAGGCCTTCTTCAGGTCCTCGTCGTTGGCGTTCCTGGCCACGCCGAG
Source organism: uncultured Gammaproteobacteria bacterium (assembly GCA_964640525.1). Classification (GTDB taxonomy): domain Bacteria; phylum Pseudomonadota; class Gammaproteobacteria; order Xanthomonadales; family Xanthomonadaceae; genus SZAS-103. The sequence goes on from CAZXGS010000050.1 coordinate 23,755, forward strand.
GACTTCGTAGTAGTCGCGCTTGCTCATCTATTCGTCTGCCAGTTGTCGTTCGATGCGGCGGTCGGGGATCACCCACAACAGCGCCACCACTGCGTACAGCACGCATGAAACCATCGGTGCGACGAACGCCAGGCCGATGCCGAGCACGTAACCGGCCAGCGACAGCTTGGCCTTCCAGTCGCCCCACGGCCCGCCGAGGGCGCGACCGAGCACGCCGTCGAAACCGCCATTGCTACAGATCAGGGCGCGACTGAGCGGAATCCACGACACGCCGGCCATCAGCAGCACGAAGCCGTACAACGCCGTGGGCCACGGCGCCGGCAGCGGGTGCGACTCGTTGAGCCAGCCGGTCACGAACGGGAACAGCGACAACCAGAACAGGAAAAACAGGTTCGCCCACATCACCCCGCCACTCACCTTCTTCGCCGCGTGCAGCAGGTGGTGGTGGTTGTTCCAATAGATGCCCACGTACACGAAGCTCAGCACGTAGCTGGCGAACACCGGCGCGTTGGCGAGCAAGGCCTGCCACGTCGGCGCGTGCGGGGCCTTCAGCTCCAGCACCATGATCGTGATGATGACCGCGATCACGCCGTCGGAGAATGCTTCGAGTCGGCCTTTGTCCACGCTGCCTGCCCGTGCGTTATCGAAACCTGCCCCTCACCCCAACCCCTCTCCCGATGGGAGAGGGGCTCAAAAGGCGCCGCGATCCTTGCTCGTCACTCGCATCTCGTCCCTCGCCCCTCGCCCCTCGCCCCTGCCCGACTGCAGGCAGGAGCGCGCCGTGGCTTCGGTGATTTACTTCTTGCCGTCCTTGACCTCGGTGAACTCGGCATCGACCACGTCGTCGTTGCCGCCCTGCGGCTGGGCACCGGCATCGTTACCCGGCTGCGTGCCGGCACCGCCCTGGGCGGCGGCGAGCAGCGGCTGCGAGGCCTGCTCGACCGCGGTGATCCGCGACTCGATGGTCGACTTGTCGTCGCCCTTCATCACCGACTCCAGGTCCGACAGCGCGCTCTCGAGCTTGCCGATCACGTCGCCACCGACCTTGCCGCCGTGGTCCTTGATCGCCTGGCGGGCGGCATGGACGGTCTGGTCGGCGCGGTTGCGGGTGCTCACCAACTCCTGGAACTTGCGGTCCTCCTCGCGGTGGGCCTCGGCGTCGGACTTCATCCGCTCGATCTCTTCCGGGGTCAGGCCCGAGCCGGCCTTGATCTCGATCTTCTGTTCCTTGCCGGTCTTCTTGTCCTTGGCGGTCACGTGCAGGATGCCGTTGGCGTCGATGTCGAAGGACACCTCCACCTGCGGCATGCCGCGCGGGGCCGGCTCGATCCCGGACAGGTCGAAGCGGGCCAGCGACTTGTTGTAGCGGGCCTGTTCGCGCTCGCCCTGCAGCACGTGCACGGT
>CAZXGS010000051.1:0-22140 GCA_964640525.1 uncultured Gammaproteobacteria bacterium
ATTCGAATACGGACACCATGGCCAAAGTCTCCCATTTGTTGCCACATGCCTTGCTGCGCCCGCTGGTATCGTCCGAGCTGGCACCCGACGCGGCCACGCTCGAGCGATTCCTCGGCTACTGCCACCGCCGGCGCTATCCGAATCGCACCGACGTGTTCCGCCCCGGCGATCCTGCCGATACGCTGCACTACGTCGTCAGCGGCACGCTGTCGATCATCAGCGAAGAAGCCGATGGCCGCGAGTTGGTGCTCTCGTACCTCAACCCGGGCGACTTCATCGGCGAGCTGGGCCTGTTCGTGAAGACCGACCACCGCGAGGTGCTGTTGCGCACGCGCAGCCAGGTCGAAGTTGCCGAGATCAGCTACGAGCGCCTGCTGGCGCTGTTCCACGGCCCGCTGGCGATCGAATGCCCGCGCCTGATGTACGCGATCGCCTCGCAGCTGGCCAAACGCCTGCTCGACACCAGCCGCAAGGCCAGCCGGCTGGCCTTCATGGACGTGTCCGGTCGCATCCTGCGCACCTTGCTCGATCTGTGCGAAGAGCCCGAAGCGCTCAGCCACCCGGAAGGCACCCAGATCCGCGTCTCCCGGCAGGAGTTGGCGCGCATCTCCGGCTGCTCGCGCGAGATGGCCGGGCGCGTGCTCAAGCAGATGCAGGCCGACAAGCTGCTGCACGCCCGCGGCAAGACGGTGGTGATCTATCGCGCCACCCGCGAGGGTGCGGCGGATTGATCGCGGACGCGGGAATCGGGAATCGGGAATCGGGACTGCGAAGGCAGGATGCCGAAGCGAACGGCGAAGCCGGCCCGAAGGGCGGGCCGCTGATGCGGCCCGTAATCGGGAATCGGGAACAGCCTACCACCCACTGACTACCTTTCTGCCCGTCCCCTGTCCCCTGCCCTCCGAACCCCGTGCCCCGTCGCTCGCATCCGCTGATCCATATCCGCAGCGCCCGCCACGGCGACGCCAACGATGTCGCGACTTTGCTTGGCGTGCTCGGCTATCCCTGCACACCCGATGAGGCGCTTGCGCGGATGCGCGCCGTTGCCGCCGAGGCCGATCAGGCGCTGCTGATCGCCGAACGCGGCGGCATGCTTTGCGGCCTGTTGGCGCTCGATGCGATGTATTACCTGCCGCTGGGCGCCCGCACCTGCCGCATCACCGCACTGGTGATCACGCCTGCACATCAGGGCGAGGGCATCGGCCACGAGTTGCTGCAAGCCGCCGAATCCTGGGCGCGGCAGGCCGGCGCGATCCGCATCGAAGTGACCAGCGCCGTCCATCGCGCGCACGCGCACATGTTCTATCGCGCCTGTGGCTACGACGATCGTGCGATCCGCTTCGTCAAGCATCTCGGCGACGCCTGAACTTCAGCGCGCGAATAATTCTCGCAACGCCGCGCCCGGATCGGGCGCACGCATGAACGCCTCACCGACGAGGAAGGCGTGCACGCCGGCACCGCGCAGGCGCGCCACTTCGGCGCGGGTGGCGATGCCGCTTTCGCTGACGAGGATGCGATCACCCGGCACGCTGGCTCGCAACGCTAGCGTGGTGTCGAGCGACACCTCGAAACTGCGCAGGTTGCGATTGTTGACGCCGAGCAGGCGTTGCGACGCGGGACATGACAGCGCCGCGGTCGTCGCCGACAGCCGCGTTTCGAGTGCCAGCGCGCGACGCATCTCGTCGCCATCGTGGGTTTCGATCAGCACATCCAGCCCGAGGTTGGCCGCGAGCTGCGCCAAGTCCTGCAAACGCGCATCGTCGAGCGCAGCGACGATCAACAAGATGCAGTCGGCACCGAGCACGCGCGCTTCGTAAACCTGATACGCATCGATCACGAAATCCTTGCGCAGCACCGGCAACGCGCAGGCGGCGCGCGCCTGCCGCAGATAGTCGTCGGCGCCCTGGAAGAAATCGACATCGGTCAGCACCGACAGGCAGGCCGCACCGCCGGCTTCATAGCTGCGCGCGATCGCGGCCGGGTCGAATTCGGCGCGGATCACGCCCTGGCTCGGGCTGGCCTTCTTGATTTCGGCGATCACCGCCGCCTCGCCGCGGGCGATGCGCGCGGCGATCGCGGCAGCGAAACCACGCGGCGGCGGCAGGTCGCGGCAGCGCGCGATCAACTCGCTGCGTGGTTGTCGCGACGCGCGTTCGGCCACTTCCTCGGCCTTGCGGGCGAGGATGCGCTGCAGGATGTCGGTCATCAGCGATCCGCGCGCGGGCCGGCGTAGGCGCGCTCGACCTTGGCCACGCGCAACTCGAAGTGCTCGTACCACTCCAGGCGGCCGCGCTTGCGCACCTCGGCGTGTTCGGCGTTGCGTTTCCAGGCGGCGATCGCTTCCTCGCTGTCCCAGTAACTGACGGTAATGCCGAAACCGTCGGCACTGCGCGCCGATTCCACGCCGAGATAGCCCGGCTGCTGCGCCGCCAGCTCCAGCATGCGTTCGGACGCCTCGTAATAGCCAAGCGGATCGGCGTCGGTGCGTTGCGAGGCGAAGATCACCGCGTAATACGGCGGATCGGGCGTGGTGGCGAAAGAAAGACTACTCATCGCGGCTCCCCAGTCGTGATGGTTTGAGTGGTGGGCGCAAGCGTATCAGGATGCGGCCGCCAACCGCCGCGTCGTTGCGACGAACGCGTCGAGCGTGGCGCGCGCTGCGCCGCTGGCGAGCACCTGACGCGCCAGCGCAATGCCCTGCGCGATATCGGCCACCGCATCGGCGGCATACAACGCGGCACCGGCGTTGAGCGCGACGATTTCGCGCGGCAGGCCGGGCTTGTTCGCCAGCGCATCGAGCAGCATCGCCTTGGATTCGACGGCATCGGCGACGCGCAGATTGCGGCTGGCCGCCATGGCGATGCCGAAATCCTCTGGATGCACCTCGTATTCGCGCACCTGCCCATCGCGCAACTCGGCCACTTGCGTCGCCGCGCCGAGCGAGATTTCGTCCATGCCATCGCGCCCCCACACCACCAGCGCATGCCGCGCGCCGAGGCGCTGCAACACGCGCGCCTGGATGCCGACAAGATCGGGATGGAACACGCCCATCAGGATGTTCGGCGCGCCGGCGGGATTGGCCAGCGGGCCGAGGATGTTGAACAGCGTGCGCACGCCCAGCTCCCCGCGAACGGCCGCCACGTTCTTCATCGCCGGATGGTGGTTGGGCGCGTACAGGAACGCCAGCCCGACCTCGCGCAAGCACTGCGCCACCTGCGCCGGCGCCAGATCGATGCGGGCACCGAGCGCTTCGAGCACATCGGCGCTGCCCGACTTCGACGACACGCTGCGGTTGCCGTGCTTGGCCACGCGCACGCCGGCGGCGGCAACCACGAACATGCTGGCGGTGGAAATGTTGAAGGTGTTGGAACCATCGCCGCCGGTACCGACGATGTCGATGAACGGCGTACCGTCGTCGGGCACCTCCACCTTTTCCGAGAACTCGCGCAACACGGACGCCGCGCCGGCGATCTCACCCACCGTTTCCTTCTTCACCCGCAGCCCGGCGAGGATCGCCGCCATCATCGTCGGCGAAACGTCGCCACGCATGATCTGGCGCATCAGCTCGACCATCTCGTCGTGGAATATTTCGCGATGCTCGATGACGCGCTGCAGGGCTTGCTGGGGGGTGATGGGCATGGGTGAGAATCGGGGAATCGGGGAATCGGGAATCGGGAATCGGGAGTCGGGACTCCGGAAGCGGAACAGCGCGCCGGCCAGGGATGTTTCCACGAGCCCCTGGCCTCGCGCCGCTAGTCCCAGGTCTCTAGGGAAGGTCTGAACAACTTTGTTTTTGATCGTCATTCCCGCGGCTCTCAACAGCGAAGCTGGTCAAGCGGGAATCCAGTGTCTCTTATTTCAACAACATAGAGTCACTGGATCCCTGTCTTCGCAGGGATGACAAGACTTATTCAGACCTTCCCTAGTCCCGGCTCTCCAGAAAATTTCGCAACAACGCATGCCCGTGTTCGGTCAGGATCGACTCGGGATGGAACTGCACACCTTCGATGCGATGCTGACGATGACGCAAGCCCATGATCGCCTCGCGCGATCCATCCTCGTTGCATGTCCACGCCGTCACTTCCAGACAATCGGGCAGGCTGGCCTCGTCGACGATCAGCGAGTGATAGCGCGTGGCTTCGAACGGATCGGGCAAACCGGCGAACATGCCCTGCCCGCGATGGTGAACCTTCGAAGTCTTGCCATGCATGATCCGGCCGGCGCGCACGACTTTCGCCCCGAACGCCTGCCCGAGCGACTGGTGGCCCAGACACACGCCGAGGATCGGAATCCGCCCGCCGAGTTGTTGCAACACATCCAGCGACACTCCGGCATCGTCGGGCGTGCCCGGCCCCGGCGAGATCACGATATGCGTCGGCGCGAGCGCGGCGATGCCATCGACATCCAGCGCATCGTTGCGCACCACCTTCACGTTCGCGCCGAGCTCGCCAAAATACTGCACGAGGTTGAAGGTGAAGCTGTCGTAGTTGTCGATCATCAGGAGCATGTAGCGTCTATATTGTTGTTTTATAAGGTATTATGCCGAGATAAACGCCAAGGATACCCGCGAAGATACCCCTATTTCTCTTAGATTCGGCACCAAATCGTACTTAGATTGTCTCGTTCCGTGCGCAACTTGTCCCCGATGGACAGCGCAAAGGCTCAAGGTGGCTCGCAAATGGTCGATGTTGTTGATGAAAACTGGCTGATCACCATTCTGGCCAGCCAACGGATGCCACACCTGTCAGCGTTCGCGTCTCCGAGTGCCGTCAACAAGACTCCCGCTACTCGCATAGATTCCATTCCTGCTAGTCAAGCGCCACTCGGACTCAAGCAGAGTGGCGTTGGATGATGTCCTGAATCTGGTGCGGCGTGAACGCTACATCCTGGACCCAGTGTCCGAAACCACCATTTTCATTGACACCCTGGATCCACGCGGTCAGAGCTGAACGCTTGACACGATTCTGGTCATCGTCCACGCCCTTGATTTCCAGCACCAGGGTCTTGCCGTTGACAAGGCGGATCAGGAAATCCGGCAGGAAACGACGGCGCGACCCATTCCACATGTAGTGGATCTGGAAACCGAGGTGGTCGTTCTTGACGTAACTGAAAACCTTGTTCGATTTTTCGAGCACTTGGGCGGCATGGCCTTCCCACGTGCTGTCCCCGACGACATGGCTCACCTGCGACTTGACCGTAGCCATCGTCGGCTTGGTGGTGTACCAGGTTCGCATGTAGCGCGTTGAACCAATCGGCATGTCCTCGTCGAATACCAGTTCCACCCGCTCCACATTGTGCTCATACACATGGCGCAGGAGGTGCGTGACGATCCGATCGACGTTGAGCGTCATCAGGATCCGCTTGCGCAGCGGCTCGTGATGGAACAGGCCGGGCACCACAAGCTTGTCCGACGCGATGAATTCCTCGACCAGCCGGATCAATTGATGGACGAGGTGCTCCCGCCCGCCGTGGAACGCGTCTTGCAACTGGTCGAAAGCCTTGCGTGCGGACAGGAAGACCAGTCGCTGCAAGCGGAACGCTTCCGGCAGCTGCTCCAGATCGATGACGTGGATCTTGCTCCAGTCGGTCGCACCTCCCAGCGCAGGCGCGATATCGGCGGAAATCGGCGTCTCTTCCGGCTTGAGTTCCAGCGGCTCGACATCATCCCAGCGTACCGCCAGTACCGGTTTCACCACAGGATCCACGCGCAGCACATTCGGCCAACGGATTTCCAGGCTGTTGCGCTCGGGCAGTGATTCGATCTGAGTGCTCGGCTTTGGCGGCGGTGGCGGCTCGCCGCCACCCTCCACGTCCTGGAAGATTGACAGCGGCACGCCGAAGACGTTCACGTATTCGGGAATAAACAGCCCATCCGCATCAGTCTCGTAGCTGACCCGGCGCAGACCGCGCCCGATCACCTGCTCGCACAGCAGCTGGCTGGTGAAAGCGCGCAGTCCCATGATGTGGGTGACGTTCTTGGCGTCCCAGCCTTCGGACAGCATGGCCACGGAAATGACGTTCTGCAGGCGCTGTCCGGCCGTGCCGCGTTTGCCGACGTTGTCGACTATCGACCGCAAGAGGTCTTCTTTCCTTCCGGCCAACAGGTCGGCCTCACGATCGGGCGGCAGCCCGGCGGCGGTGAGGATGGCCTTGAGGCGGGCTTCGTAATCCTTGTCGGCCGCAGCCGTCTCGCCGACCTCGGCCTTCTCCAGCACGCGGGAATCCACGCGCAGCATCTTCTCCGGCGCGTGCAGCTCGGCCCAGTAGGCATCGCCGCTGGTGAAATAGCGCTCGATGCGCGCGGCCGTCTCGGTACGGTTGCAGACGGTGAGCATCACCGGCGGCGAGCCATGCCCGGCTTCCTGCCATTGCCGTGCAGTCTCGCGCCAGTCCGCGCCCAGCAAGGTGTAGGCGTCCTGCACGAGCTTGGGTAGCGCATCTTCCGGCTTGGCACCTTTGCGGTTGAGATCGTCGGACACCTCCGGCTCGCGGTAGAGGTGGTAGAGCTTCGACCGCAGTTGGTGGTTGGGCAGGGCGCTGTCGCGTACCACCACGCGCGGGGTCTTGACCAGGCCGCCTTCGATGGCGTCATTCAGGCCGAAATCGGACACGATCCAGCTGAACAGCCCCTCGTCGGTATTGGTCTTGCCGGTAGGCGCGAACGGCGTGGCCGACAGGTCGAAACAGCGGATGATCCGGCGCGTCTTGTGCAGCCGGTCCAAGCCCTCGATCCAGCGCGTGGCCTCTTCCAGGTCGATGCCGCGCGCTTCGGCTTCCTTCTTGCTGATCTTGATGTCGGCCGGCTTGCGGTAGGCGTGGTGGGCCTCGTCATTGATGACGATGATGTCCTTGCACGCGGCCAGCCTGCCCAGCACCCGTCGCGTGAACGCCTCGTCGCTTTCGGCGCCCTTCTTCACGACGGAGCGATCGGGCTGCTTCAGCGGCATCAGCGCGTGCCAGTTCTCGACCAACACCTCGGCCCGGTTGAGCTTCTGCCGCAGCGCCTCGGACGGGCACAGACCGAACTCGTCATAGACATTGGCCGGGTTGCCCGGCAGCACCACCTGCAAGCGCTCGCGCACGGTCAAACCGGGTGCGACGACGAAGACCGCCTTGGAGAAATCCTTGTTGCGCTTGGGATAGGCCAGTGCATTGAGCACCTGCCAGGTGATGATCATCGCCATCACCGTGGTCTTGCCGCTGCCGGTGGCCATCTTGCTGCAAATGCGCTCCCACGGGCCGCCGTCGCCTTCGAGGAAGATGCCCTGCTTGAATTCCGCAGTCGCTTCCACCCACCAGATCAGGGTCTCGATGGCTTCGAGCTGGCAGAAGTAGAACGGCAGCGTGCGCGCGTCGCGGTCCTGCCAGTGCGCCAGCAGGCCGCGGGTGACCTGGGTCACGCCGGGGTAGTCCGCCTCACGCCACGCCTGCACGCGCTCGCGGATGCGGTTGACCAGCTCAAGCGCCTCCACCCGCTTGGTGTTGTTGCGGGTGTCGAAGACCTCGTAGGCCGCAGGGCGGCGGCCCTCAACCAGATCGAGCTTAGTGCCGGCACCCTGCTGCCAGTGGCGGGTGGGCGGCAGGTAGGGGGAATTGATGATGAGGGATTTTGGCGCGGTCATGCCACCACCTTGACAATCCCGGCGCAAAAGACACGAAAGCTGGCCGATGCATTGCGCTCGGGTACCAATCGGGATCCCATGCGTCGAGCGCCATCGCGCTTCTGATAGTCATGCGCAAACCGCCTCAACTCCTGAACGGGACTTCCCAGAAGATCGGGATCACGATACTTGGCATTCCTCACTGCCTTGGCTGCGGCCGGAACCGCAAACTCCTGTGCGAAAGCCTGCAGATCACCAAGCACCCATGCTTCCAATTCGCGACAAGCAATCCGAACCAGCACATCAGCTTTCCCTGCCGCACGGCAACGCTCAAGCAGACCTGCCTTGATGACCCGGCAATCACCCGAATCCTGGTCGCGCAAGACGACAAAGCGAGCTTCGGGATTCTGCCAGGCCCGAAGGGTTCGCCCCATGCGCTTCTCCAAGTCTTGCTTGCCTTCGAAACTGAGGCAGCGAAAATGCCAACCCTCCGGCAGCAGACGCGGCAGCAGCCCTTCAAGAAAATCCTTGGCCGAGGGCTCTTCGGTGAGCACGACCAGCTCCCTCATGCCGGATCCACCCCTTGCAACAGTCCCTGCTTCCACAGGTAGCCCAGCTGATCCCCTTCATCGACCAATGCACGCACTTGTGCATCATCGGATGCCCGCCGGATCGTGGTGTAGCCCTTGTCCTTCACCAGCCAGAACGCCTCTTCAGGGCGCACGGCATTGAGGAAATCAGGCGAGTGCGTGGAAACGAAGACTTGACTGCCGCGCTGGGCATAGGCGCGAAACTCTTCGGCAAGATCCCACAGCAAGGAAGGATACAACTGGTTTTCAGGCTCTTCGACACACAGCAGCGGATGCGGTGCCGGGTCAAACAGCAGCACCAGGTAGGCCAGCATCTTGATGGTGCCATCCGACACATAGCGGGCCAGGAACGGATCTTCAAATGCGCCATCCTGGAACTTGAGCAGGATGCGGCCTTCCTCGGTGGGCTTGGACTCCACCTTGGTGATGCCGGGGATCCGCCGCGTCAACCTCTCAAGAATCCGATCGAATACTTCGCGATGCTGCTTGTGCAGGTACTCGATCACCAGTGACAAATTTTCACCTTCGCGGGACAGGTGTTCTGCGTAGCCCGCCTCCTGCTCCGGCCTGGCTCGGCTGATATGAAAGTCGGACAGATGCCAGTTTTCAATCAATCTGCCCAGTGCCACCGCTGCGGGGAACCGCTCGAACTGCGCCAGTCCCTTGATGGCCAGGATATCCGGGCTGCGCAGCACTTGATGCTCGCGATGCAATTGCCCTTCGTCGGTAACCGATTCGAGCTCGTTGGTGACCGCCTCGCCGCTGCCTTCGCTGAAATCGAGGAAATGCCAGGGCTTGCCGCTGCTGCCGCGCCGGTACTTGAGCACCTCCCGCTTCACCACCGGACGCCCGTTTACCTCGTCCAGCGCCAGCTCATAGGTAATCAGGCTGTCACGGCCGCGCCCGATGTCGGCACGAATCTTGAGCTCGATTTCGATCGGGCCTGTCGTGCCACGCGAGCGCACCTCCTGCAAACCCCGGCTTCCACCCAAGCGCCCCATGGCCGCCGTGACATTGGTGGACATGGCATCCCGCAGGAACCCGAAAACCGAGAACAGCGTGCTCTTGCCACTGCCGTTGGCGCCCACCAGCACACAAAAATCGGGGATTTCCCGCAACGTGATGTCGCGGAAAGCGCGGAAATTCTTGAGGCGTATGTATTCTATTTTCATGCCGGGTCCAACTTGATGAGTTTCAACGATTCGATCCCCCTGTCATCCACGATCTTCACCGCCACCTTGCGGTTCTCGCCCGGATCGAAGGGAAGGCTCACGGTGCCGTGCAGCTTGTCCAGCAGGGCCTCGTTGAGCTCGGCCTTGATGTCGCGCCGGAGTTTGTTCCAGCCGTCCTTGGCGCCGGCCATGGGGAAGAACACCTGGCGCGGGAACAGGCTGCGCTCGTCGTAGTCGGTGTCCAGGCTCCAGGCGGCGATGTTCTTCTTGCCACCGGAGCGCAGCTCACCGCTGGCGGTGTCGAAGTAGTCGAAGCCGTGTACCTCCACCTCGTACCTGCCGTCCTTGCGCTGGCGCAGTTCGACGTCGGGCTGGCCCATCAGCCAGAAGCTCTGGTTATTGGAACGGGCTTTCTTCAGGTCCTCGGTGAGCAGGTCGGTGTTCATCTGCGCCTTGAGCGCAACGATGCCCTTGGTGGCGTCGATGTCCTTGGCGGCCTCCGGGTCGAAGGTGAAGGCGCAGAACACGATCATCTTCGGGCGCGGGAACAGTTCGCCGGCCTCGCGCATCGCCAATTCCACCTGGCGCTGCTCCAGCGCGGCGTGCTCAGGGCCGAAGCTGACGACCACGCGCTCGCCGCTGTCCAGGTGGCCGGCGCAATGCAGGTGGCGGGTGTCCGGCAGCGCTTCCAGCTCGGCGAACTTGAGCATCTGCCCGCCCTTGCCGCGGATGCCGGTCTTGAGCAGCTCATCGCGCCAGCTGTGCTGGCGCAGGGATTCGCCCGAGCGCGCCACGCTGGCATCAGCCTCGGCCGGCGCCTGCGCCTCGTCCAGCGCCAGCACGCTGGGGAAGGGCACCGCCTCCACCGTGAACGGGCCGGTGATGCGCAGCTTGTCCTTGGAAACCGCCGGCTGGTCGTACAGGGTTTCCTGCTCGGCGTGCGCGGCGATGGAGTCGTCCATCTTTTTCTGCATCGCCTGACGGGCGGCGTGGAAGGCGTCGAAGCCGGCGCGGGCGGCCTGCGGCCAGTCATCGGGAAAATCGAAGGGCGCTTCCCACTCCTGCAGGGCATCGCCGTGGGCAAAGTCCAGGGTTTGCCCCTTGCGCCCGCCCTCGCTCACCACAAAGCCCCTTCCCCCGCTTGCGGGGGAAGGTTGGGATGGGGGCGCGGCGCGCAGCGCCGCATTCAACTCGCCCAGCGCCGTCTCGATCGCCGGGTGCATGCGATCAAAGATCTCGTCGATCTCCGGGTTGTTGGCGATGGATTTCAGGGTGACGTGCGGCACGGTCTTGTAGATGAAGCCGCCGCGCAGGCCTTCGTGCGGGTATTTCAGCGCGTAGTAGTCGTAGCTGGCGGTCATCAGCCGCTGCTTGGCCAGGGTGACGGCCACGCGCGAGGTGTCGCAGGTGATCCAGCGCCGGCCCCATTTTTCGGCAACGTAGGCGGTGGTGCCGGAGCCGCAGGTGGGGTCGAGCACCAGATCGCCGGGGTCGGTGGTCATCAGCAGACATCTTTCAATGACTTTCTGACCTGTTTGTACGACGTAGTATCGATCTTCAGCAAACCCGCCAGTTACGGTGTCGTCCCAAAGGTTTGTGAGTTTGAACCACGGGAAATCGCCAGCGAAGCGCCTATAGGCCAAGGTCTTTCCATACGCCTCCATACGTCCAGTCGCACGAAGCCTTGGCATTCCTTCGCCAATCGAAGTTTTCCAGCCGCCCGGTAAGGGAGAGTAAGCCCCCCCTCTATACTCGAACGGCTTGGATGCGTCCCCAGCAGAAGACGTGGAAGTGAGATTGTCCCGCCTGTAAACATGAACATCTTCTGGCAGAGATTGCCAGTCACCGCGCTCTTCCTTGCTCATCCTGCGGTGCTCGCAGGTTGGAAGCCGGACGTAGTCATAATTGACCCAGCCTTCACCTCCACGATTGAGGTAAAGCTGTTGATACTTTACCTTCGGTAGATTCTTGGCATACCAAACAATGTAATCATTAGTGGCCGCAAGAACGTTGGTGCCCCCGGTAGGGCTTCCGGCACCCGTCGTCTTCTTGAAAGTGACTACGCTCACCAAATTCGTGGCGCCAAAAATCTCGTCACACAGCTCGCGAACGTGGTGCAAATTCTCATCCGAAATCTGCACAAACACGCTGCCCGATTCGTGCAGCAGCTCCTTCGCCAGCAGCAGCCGATCCCGCAGATACGTCAGGTAGGAGTGGATGCCCAGCTCCCAGGTATCCCGGAACGCCTTGATCATTTCCGGTTCTTGCGTCAGGTCCTCGTCCTTGCGGTCCTTGACGTCGCGCTTGTTGACGAAGGGCTGGAAGTTGCTGCCGTACTTGATGCCGTAGGGCGGGTCGATGTAGATCATCTGCACCTGCCCGGCCATGCCCTCCTTCTGCAATAGCGAGTTCATCACCAGCAGCGAGTCGCCGGCCACCAGCCGGTTGGCCCAGCCGCGGTCGTGCCTGTAGAACTCGATGGCTTCGCGGTAGGGCAGCGGCTCTTCGAACCAGGCGCGGAACATGTCGGCCTGGGTGCCGCCTGCGCCCTTGCCTTCCTGCATGCGCTTGCGCACCGTGGCCAGGATGCTGGCCGGGTCGATGCGCTCGTGCACGTGCAGGCTGACGGTGTCGACCTCGAAGCGGGTGCGCTCGGCCTTGCCGGCCCAGTTGAGGTAGGGCGCGGCCATGCGCTTCAAGGTTTCCAGCGCGCCGCGCAGGGTGGCTTCATCGCCGCTGGCCAGGGCGTCGTCGATCAGGGTTTCGATCTGCGCGCGGCCCATGTCGAACTGCAGGGCCGGGTCGATGTGCGGGTCGAAGGCCCAGCGGGTTTGCGGCTGCTCGGGGTCGGTTTCCGGCGTCACCACGCCCACGTCGGGGTTGTTCTTGCGCGTCTGGTCGTGGCGGTAGGCGAGGACTTCGGTATCGCCACCGGCCCGGGCCGGCTTGACGGCGGCCTTGTCGCGCCGGGCCTGGGCCAGGGTCATGGCCGCCTGCCTGGGTTTCGGGGCATCGGCGCCGGCGGGCTTTTGCTGCGCTTCCAGCACCAGCGGCGCGGCCTGCGTCAGCACGCGGTGCACGGAGCCGCCGCGGCCCTTGCCGGTGGCCAACCGACCTTCCTGCACCAGCGCGTCGCGCGCGGCGAAGTAGTCGGCCTCGGCAACGTCGGCCCGCAGGCGCGCCGCGATCCGCTCGCGCAGCCGCAGGTTGCCGATGCTGCTGCCGTCCTCGGGCACCTCCATGAGGATTGCCTCGCGCATTTCGGCAATCGTGGCCTTGGCCATTCCCTGTTCCCCCCGTTCCTGTCGCTTTGCCTAGATCTTACCTGCCACGGCAAACGGCTCCAGCGGAACGCCAACCTTGGCCCCGCATCGATCCCGATGGCTCAGCAGGTAGCCCTTGTGGCGGTCGTGGAGGCGCCGGATTCGCATATCAGGGCGCAGGCCCGAGGCTCCCGCCTCCGCGGGCGACAGCCCCGGCACCGCCAACATGTAAGGCGTCTCGGCCTGCTTCGCGTTGCCAATACGAGCATCCGTGAGTCGTGCCGATGATCGAGTGGCCATAACCGGGTATCGTGATCAAGTACCCACTACGATACCCGCATTTTCTCTGGCTGCAGACGGACAAGGAAAAACAATCTCGGACGCAACTTATTGTCCTTAATGGACATTTGCGCGACCGACGGATCACATCGGAGCCGGTCGGACGCTAATGCTAGTTGTCGATCATCAGCAGCATGCGGCACCACGTTTGGGCGATTGCACGGGAACCCGATCCAGCATCGACACCGGACCGGGATCGGGTGCACCGGCGAGTATCCGGTCACGATCGCACATTGTGCCGACAGGCTCGCAGGCTGTCGCGTACCGCCATGCGCTGGGTGACTGCGTGATCGGTGCGGGTGTGATCCTTGTCCCCGGCACCATGCCGCATCGGCAAATCCTCACCCCACCCCGAAGCCACCCATTTCGCGCGGCTGCGCGCGCTGGCGGAGCACGCTTTCGACCTTGGCCAGCGGCGAGCCACGGCCGATCCACTGCGCGAAGGACTCGATCGCTGGCGCGGCGCCTTGCACGAACACCTCGACCTTGCCATCGGGGCGGTTGTGGGCGTAGCCCGACAGCGCCAGCGCCAGGGCCTGATGGCGGGCGCTGGCGCGGAAACCGACGCCTTGCACCTGTCCACTGACGAGAAAAAACGCGGCGTCCATCGCATGCTCCAGATCGTGGGCGTGGCCGCAGCGTCACTGCGGGTTGACTGTACCGGATCGCGATCGCAAAGGGCCGTGCGCGACGGCCACCGGACGACATTGCGCCGGCCGATCGCGCGTGTTCGCGTCGCGCGTCATCGTCAACCAACGTGGTGTCGGCGGCGAACAGGTCATCGCGCGGCGGCCTGCTTGCCATCGACCATCGCTTCGAGTTCAGCGATGGTGATGGGGCCGAGGAATTTTCTCGCGACCGTGCCATCGGGCGCGATCAGATACGAAGTCGGCAGTGCCCGTGGCGGGTCGAAGTCGGCCGGCGGCGCATACGGGTCCACCACCGCGATCGGATAGCCGGGTGTGTGTTGCTTGAGGAATGCCGAAAGCGTCGCCGCGTCGATGCTGTCGCCTTCGACATCCAGGCCGATCACCGACACGTTGGTGCGGCGCTTGGTGAAAGCGGTCAGGTCGGGGATTTCCTGCAGGCACGGGCCGCACCACGTCGCCCAGAAGTTGACCACCACCCAGCGCCCGCGCTGGCTGGCCAGATCCCAGTCGCGGCAATCGAAGGTGGTGACCTTCAGCGCCGGCCGCGGCTTGTCGCCGGATCGCGGTGAACTGGCAGCCGACGACGCCGGTGCTGGCAGGCATTGCCCGTTCGCGGCGCTCGCCGTCGATGCGGCAGATGCAATCGACGAGGCGGATGAGGATTCGGATGACGATGTCGACGACGAGGCCGATGTCGACGCGGCGCTGGCCGCCGCCGGGGTTTGCGACGGCCCGCAGGCGGCGATCGCCAGCACGACAAGCAGCAGGGCGATGCACGGCGCCCATCGGATCGAATTCATTGCGCGCGATTTCCTGATTGGGCCGCGGTCGCGGCGGGATAGATACTACCGACGCTGCGCCGCATCTGCTCGCGCAGCGGCAAACGCAGCGCATCGAGCGCGGCACGCGCGCGGCGTCCGAACGGATCGTCGTCGCCGGGCAGAGGGCACGTGCCTAGCGGAATCGGCAGGCCGACCGCCGCGTACAACTCGCCCAGATCGATGTCATCCAGATCGCGCAGCAATCGCCATTGACCATCGCCGGCGCGCTCGACCAGCCTCGCCGCTGCCAACGCACCGAGCAGTTGCTGCTGCAACTCGTCGCCGACGATCGGCTCGATCGCCAGCAGTTGCGCGCTGTGCAGGCCGCGATCGGCGGCGCGCGCCTGTGCCAGCCGTCCGAGCAGGCGCAGCAGACCGTAGAACTCGTAACCACGCGGCAAGCGCAGCGCGATCGGCTGATAGCGAAACGCGGCCAGCGAGGCGCAGAAGGTGGCGCCGAGCAAAATCACCAGCCACGCCGTCCAGATCCACAGCAGGAAGATCGGCACCGCCGCCAGCGCGCCATAGACTTGCTGGTACGAGGCGTGATGCAGATACAGCGCGATGGCGTACTTCGAGGCTTCCAGCAATGCCGCCGCCAGTGCGCCGCCGGCCAGCGCATGCCGCCAGCGCACCGAGCGATTGGGGATGATCGCGTAGGCGGCGGCGAAGGTGATCCATTCCAGCAACGCCGGCAGCAGCCGCAGCCCGTAGCGCGCCCACACCGATTGTTCGGCCAGCGCCACCGCCGGCAGCGCCAGCACATACGAAGAAATGGCCAGGCTCGCCACGCCCAGCAGCGGCCCCAGCAACAGCGCCGCGAGGTAAATCAGAAAGCGCGCCCATGCGCGTCGCCGTGTCGGCACGTTCCAGATGCGGTTGAAGGCGTCCTCGATGCTGGCCATGGTCAGCAACGAAGTCGCCAGCACACCGGCGGCACCCAGCCCTGTCAGCCCGCGCGCGCTGTGCGCGAAGGTGCGCACATACTCGGCGATGCCGGCGGCGGCGTGCGGAACGAGATGGCGGAACAGGAAGGCGGTCAGGGCGTCGCCCCAGTGCTGCCACTGCGGCACCATCGCCACCACGCCCAGCACCGTCGCCGTCAACGGCACCAGCGCGACCAGGCTGGTGTAACTGAGCGAGCCGGCGATGCCGAGGCAGTCATCGGCGAGGAACCGTCGCCACGAGAACGCCGCGAACGCGCGCAGGCGCTCGTGGTCGATGCGCTGCAACCAGCGCCGGAGGGCGATCAGGGACGACACCGCGCAAGGATAGCCGATGCCGATGCTGGCCCACGGCGCGCCTGCAGGAGGGACTGTGCGCGACGGCGACCTGCTAGGCTTGCCGATTCCGGAGGTGACATGGCGCAGATCCTGATCGTCTACTACAGCCGCAACGGCGCCGTCGCCAACGTGGCGCGACAGATCGCGCGCGGCGTCGAGGAAGTCGCCGGCATGCAGGCGTGCCTGCGTACGGTGCCGCCGGTGACGGCGATCACCCAGACCCAGGCGCCGCCGGTGCCCGACGAGGGCGCGCCGTACGTTCAACAGGACGACCTTCACGACTGCGCCGGCCTGATCCTCGGCAGTCCGACGCGCTTTGGCAACATGGCCGCGCCGATGAAACACTTTCTCGACGGACTCGGCGCGATCTGGGCTTCGGGCGCGCTGGTCGACAAGCCGGCGGCGGTGTTCACTTCGACGTCGACGATGCACGGCGGCCAGGAATCGACCCTGCTGTCGATGCTGATTCCGTTGTTGCATCAGGGCATGCTGCCGGTCGGCATTCCGTTCACCGAGCCGGCACTGAACGCCACCACCAGCGGCGGCACGCCCTATGGTGCCAGCCACGTCGCCGGCACTCAGGGCGGACGCGCGCTGAGCGCCGACGAGAAGCACCTCGCGCAGGTCCTGGGCCGGCGGGTGGCGCGGCTGGCGGCGCGATTGGCCGCTGCGCCGTGAGCGCCCGCGCGCTCGCGCTGGGCGGCATCCTCGCCCTGCTGCTGCTGCAATGGCGCTGGCATGCGCAGATCGCGCCACCGACGGCCGTCGCGCCGTCGCTGCTGGTCGCGCTGTACTGCCTGCCGATGCTGCCCTGCCTGTGGCTGCTGCTGCGGGGCGATCGCCGGGCGCCGCTGGTCGGTGCGATCGCTGCCCTGCTCTACTTCTGCCACGGCGTGATGTTTGCGGTGGGCGTGCCGGCGCTGCGCGGACCGGCACTGATCGAAACCGCACTGAGCCTGGTGGTGATCGTCGCCGCCAGTTGGGACGGCCTGCGCGCGCGGCTGGCCCGCAAGCCCGATGCCAAGGCGTGAGCGCCGGCGATCGGCGCGCCTATAATCGCGTTCCGATTCCGACAGGCGCGCGCCCGATGATCGACCATCTGTGCATCGTCACCACCGGCGGCACCATCGACAAGATCTATTTCGACGACAAGTCGGACTTTCAGGTCGGCGAGCCGCAGATCGGACGCATCCTCGAAGAACTCGGCGTCGGCTTTCGTTTCAACGTGATCCCGATCCTGCGCAAGGACAGCCTGCACATCACCGCCGCCGATCGCGAACTGGTGCGTGCGGCCATCGCCGCGCAGGACGCGCAGCACGTGCTGGTCACCCACGGCACCGACAGCATGGTCGAGACGGCCAAGGTGCTGGCCACGCTGGCCGACAAGACCATCGTGCTCACCGGCGCGCTCAATCCGGCGCGCTTTCGCGGTTCCGACGCCGAATTCAACATCGGCACCGCGGTCGGCGCCGTGCAATGCCTGCCGCCGGGCGTGTACATCGCCATGAACGGGCGCATCTGGGATCCGCGCAAGGTGCGCAAGAACGTCGCCGCCAACCGCTTCGAAGCGGCGGGCTGAATCCGTTCCGGAGGCAGTTTCTCCGCAGGACGTTTCGCAGCCGCGTCACCGCCAGCCGCTGCGGCGGTCGGTGAGCGACCGCGCTCGCTTTCCCGGCCCGACGCCCGGTTCGTTTCCGTCATGAAAAAAAGAACCCCAGCCGAAGCCGGGGTTCCATGGTGCAAGCGAGGAGCTGTCGACGTCAACCGCCGCCGCCAGAGGTCTGCGTCAGCGTCACGTCGTCGATCACGAACGAGGTCTGCATCGTCGCGTCTTCCTTGGCCGTGAAGCGGAGCGTGACCGTCTGCCCGACCCATGCCGACAGATCCGCCGTCTGCAACTGGTAGCCGGCAGCGGCATTGCGGTTGTCGAAGGTGGCGACGTTGGCCAGCAGCGTGCCGGTATTGCTGTACACACCCACCGTCAGCTTGTCGAACGCGCGGAGCTTGTTGGTCTCGTTGGTGTCGACGTGCAGCCAGAAGTTCAACTGCGCGCCCGTCCACGACGGGATGTGGAAGCGCTGCGACACGGTGTCGGTATGCGCCTTGCCCTGACCACCCAGCCACGCCGCCCACTGGCCGCCATGCGAGGGCTCCTTCGAGCCACTGTAACGCAGCGGGTGCGTCGGGCCATCGGCCGAGAACACCCACGGCGTCGTGCCGGTTTCGAAGCCGGCATTCTTGATCGGCGTGTTGGTCTTGACGGTGACCGCCTGCGAGGTGCTGGCGAGGTTGAGGTCATTGTCGGCGACGGTCAAGGTGGCATTGTAGGTGCCATCGCCCGCGTAGGTGTGCGTCGGGTGCACGTTGCCGGTCGCCGTCGGCGAACCATCACCAAAATTCCAGGAACGGAAGGTGATGCTGCCATCGGGGTCGGTCGAGGTATCGTTGAACTGCACCTTCAGGCCATTGATGACGTAGCTGAAGCTCGCCACCGGCGGCTGCCCGACGGGCTGCCCGATATGGGTGAGAGCCGAGCTGAGGATCATGCTGCCGCGGCCGCTGGCGAAGTCGTAACCGACCTTGGCGCTGATGCCGTTGCTGCCCGAGGTGATGTCGTGGAAATCCGACCACGGCAACTGGTACAGGTAGGGGTTGGCAAAGCCGAAGGACTGCCCCTTGATCGCCAGCACGCGTGCCCACAGGCCGGCAAAGATCGGCGCCGACAGGCTGGTGCCACCGACCTGCTCGGTGCCGCTGCCGACGTTGATGATCGCGCCGGAGTTGGGATCGCCGGAGAAAGCGACGTCGGCGACGCCGCGGAAATCGCCCGGAACCAGCAAGGTCTGATAGGTCGGCTTGGGTTCGTACTTGCTGGCGCTGCCGCCGCTGCCCGGCCACACGACTTCGCTGTTCCAGGTGGCATTGGAACCGGTGGAGGCATCCAGCGTGGTGCCGGCGACGGCAACCACGTACGGCGAATTGGCCGGCCAGCTCGGGGTGGTGCCGCCATTGCCGCACTCATCGGCACCGGAGTCGCCGGTGGAGATCGAGAAGGTCTGGCCCTGCGCCACGCCCACCGAGAGGATCTGGTCGACTGCCGCCGCGGTGCCATTTTGCTGCGCGTAGGTTTCGCAGCCGCCGATCGAGACGTTGATGATCTTGGTCGCGTTGGCGGTGACGATGGTGTTGAAGTTGGCGGTCATGTCCGCATCCGACAGCGTCGGCGCGGTGTAGAAGGTGATGCTGCCGACCTGGCCGCCGCCGGCGCCGACGATGTCCTGGCTGTCCAGATCCCACTCGACCTGACCGCTGGTGTCGGTGCCACCGCCGTTGGTCTTGACCACCGAGGTGGTGACCGCGGCCAGCCCGTTGGCGGTGGTGAAGGTGTTCAGATCGGTGATCGACGAGGACACGTCGCCGTTGGTGAAGATGCCGACCGGAACGCCGGCCGCCGTCTGCACGCCGGTGCCGCCGTAGATCGGCGAGAAATCCAGCGGGTTGTGACCGGTGATCGCCATGCGATGCGGCGTGCCCTTCGGGCGGGCGATGGTCACGTGGCCCTGGTGGACGTTCTGCATGCCCAGCACCGACAGCACGCTGCCGCCGAGCAGGCCCGGAATGCGCACGTCGCTGGTGTTGGCGTAGGCGATGCGACCGTCGTGCGTCTTGACTTGCGCGAAGGTGGTCATGAACGCCTTGCCGGCCGCCGCCGCGTTGCCGCTGGCGGTGACCAGCATGCGGTTGGCCGAGATCTGCACGTTGGTGAAGCCGGCCTTGCTCAGGTAATTGGCAACGGTTTGTGCCTGGACCTGACTGGGCGCATGGTTGGCCATGAAACTGGCGGCAGTCATCGGCTTGACCGCGCCGGGATTCTTGGCCGAAGCCTTGTTGAAGGCTTCCAGCCCGGCCGCGTCACGGACCTTGAGCACCACCACCACCTGCATCGGCTGGCTGGCCGGGAGCGCACCCATGACCGCGTCGCCATGACGCAAGGTGGTGGCCTTGGCCACCGAAAGCACGGAAGTGTTGGCTGTGGCTGCCATGGCGCCGCCCATGCTCATGGCGGCGACGATGGCGAGGGCGATGGACGATTTGCGCAGAGACGTCGAGTTCATTACATGACCCCAGTGAAGAAATTGGTGTGATACGTCAGGCCGACACGCATCCCGACGTTGTGTTTTGGGCATCCCGCCCCGACCGTGCCATTGCCCACGTCATGTCCCGATGACGTCGGACCCGCCATGCAGCGGCGGGCTGCGATGAAAGTGACCATCCCGTGCGTTGCCAGACGCCCCGTGCGCACGAACCGGTTGCCTCCCCCTTGCCGGGCTTGACCCATTATCAACATGCAGTCAGCGCTCTGCAAGCAAGCGGCGGCGGCAATGCCCAACCGCACCCGCCGGCGCCGGCTGCGATGTCACGCGGCCCGCCCGCGAACCTGCCAACGACATACCACGGCGCAAACGGACACCCGGCACCGATCCGCCGGCTTATCATGCGCCGCACTGGCCGCGGCCGCCGCCGTGGCAGGTCTGGATGCACGCCGATGCCGCCCTCTGCCGCCAGCGATGCCCGTTCCGCGCCCGAGCAGTGGCTGGCACTATTGCGCACGCAGCCGGCCGCGGCCGAGGCGGCATTCGCCGCAGCGTTTGCCGCCCTGCGTCTGGATGCGCCCAGCCTGGGCGCCAGCGCCGGGCATTTCCAGCGCCGGGGCCAGGTCGCCGTCGCGCATTATCTGTGGTGGCGGGCGCAGCGGCTGTCCCCGCAAGACGACCAGGCTTGTTGCGGGCTGGGGCGCGCCGAGCTCGCCCTGGGCGCCACCGAGGCGGCGCGCGCCTGCTTCCAGTCGGTGCTCGACCGAATGCCCGCAGACGGCGCAGCCCATGCAGGCATCGCCGAATGCCTGCTGCGCGGCGACCGGATCGCGCCCGCCACGGCTGCCATCGCTCGCGCGCTGGACGCCCCGCCGACGACGCCCGCGGCTTGGCACGAGTTGGCGCTGCTGGCGCTGCGCGCCGGCGCGCCGGCACTGGCTGCCCGCGCCTTCGCGGCGCTGGCGCAGGTAGCCGCCGACGATCCGTCATGGTGGCTGGCGCGCGCACGCTTCGAACGTGAGCACGGCGATGCCGTCGCGGCGCTGGCATGGGTCGACCGCTTTGGCCGGCTGCATCCGGACGATGTCTCGGCGCGACTGGAAAAAGCGCGCTGCCTGCTCGCCCGGGGCGATGTCGTACCGGCGCGACGCTGGCTGGAAAAACTGGAATCGCGACACCCCGGCGTGGCCGAAAACAGCGCGATTTACGGCGACAGCCTCACCGATCCGGCCCAGTCCGGGCTGCGCGCACGGCATTGGGTACGGGCGATCGACCTATGGACGGCGACCGGCGATGCCGCCGCGGCGCGGGCGCAGGCACAACGCCTGCTGCACGAGCAACCCGAATGCGCCGCCGGCTGGTGCGCGCTGGGTCGGCTGGAACACGCCCAGTCGCACTGGCTTGCCGCCGAGGCAGCATGGACGCGGGCGTTGGCGCTCGATCCCGCCCATCTCGATGCTGCCGCCGGCCTGGCCAACCTGTACGAGGAAAGCAATCGCAGCGACGAGGCGGCGGCCGTGGCTGCCGCCGGGCTGGCGCAGCTGCGCCCCGGAGAAGCGCGCAGCGGCGCGATCGAATTGCATCTGGCACTGGCCAAGGCGGCGCGGCGGCGCAAGGACGCGGTCGCTGGCCTGAGCCAATTGGCCGCGGCCGAGGCGTTGGCGCAGTCGGACTCGCAACACGAGCACATCGCCTTCGAACGCGGCCGCTTGCTTGAATCCCGACATGAGGATGATGCCGCGTTCGCCGCCTTCACCCGCGGCAACGCGCTGGCGCTGGCGGCGTGGCAACGTCAGCATCCCGGCGGCAACCGCTATCTCGCAGGCATCGAGGCGATGCTCGCGCACGTCGGCGCCGGTGGCCTGCGCGCATGGGCGCCGGTCGCAGGCCAGGCCATCGCCGCGCCGGCCTTTCTCGTCGGCTTCCCGCGCTCGGGCACCAGCCTGCTCAATCACGTGCTCGACGGCCACGACCACATCCGCACGATGGAAGAAAAGCCACCGACGCAGACGATGCTGGCCGCGGTGCGGGCGATGCCGGCCGGATACCCCGATGCGATGGCCCGCTTCGATGCGCTCGATCTGGACTACCTGCGCGAGCGGTATTTCCGCTCGGCGGATCAACACGGCGGCGGCGACCGCAACCGCCTGCTGCTCGACAAGTTTCCCTTGCACATCAACCTGGCGGCACTGATCCATCGCGTGTTCCCGCAGGCCAGATTCATTTTCGCCCTGCGCCATCCCTGCGATGTCGTGCTCAGCTGCTTCATGCAGCAATTCCGCCTCAACCACGCGATGGCGAATTTCTGCACGCTGCAAGGCGCGGTG
>CAZXGS010000052.1:0-21117 GCA_964640525.1 uncultured Gammaproteobacteria bacterium
TGGTGAGCCTGTCGAACCACGCTTTTCGCGAGATCAAGCATGCCCTTCGACAGGCCTGTCCTGAGCGCAGTCGAAGGGCTCAGGGCGGACGGTTCAAGGGGAAACTTGTTGCAGCGGAATATCCTTGATGCATCGGAATAGCCCGTTCATGCTTGGCTAAAAATGCCCTTTTGTGGCGAGCCTGTCGCAGACCCCGTTCGTGGTGAGCCTGTCGAACCACGCTTTTCGCGAGATCAAGCATGCCCTTCGACAGTCTCAGGGAAGGTCTGAATAAGCCGTCATTGCGAGGAGCGCAGCGACGTGGCAATCCAGAAACATTTGAAAAATCAGAAGCATGGATTGCTTCACTGCGTTCGCAATGACGCCATTTCGACTTGTTCAGATGTTCCTCAGGGCGAACGGATTCATCGGTTTGCGTCTCCGACGAAGCCAAAAAGCCCGTTCGCGCCGATCTCGTCCGGTTTCCTGTTCGTGCTGAGCATTTCGAAGACCCCACCCGCACTGAGCCCGTCGAACCACCTCCGGGTCGCTTCCGTGCCATGAAGGCGCACCTCGTCGCCGTGGGCGAGCGGGCGCCGGCGTGGGTTGCGGCGGGCTTTGCCGAATACGTCAAGCGCCTGTCGCGCTGGCTTCCGCTGGAGCTGGTGGAAATCGCGCCAGGCCTGCGCGGGGGCAATCGCGACACCGCGCGCGCGATGGCTGAGGAAGGCGCGCGGGTGCTGGCGGCGCTGCCCAGGAACACGCATGTGGTGCTGCTCGACGACAAGGGGCGCATGCACGACTCCCCGCAACTCGCCAAGCGCCTCGAGTACTGGCGCGGGCAGGGGCGTGACCTGGCGTTCGTGATCGGCGGCCCGGAAGGCCATGCCGATGCCGTGCGCACGCGCGCACACGAGACGTGGTCGCTCGGTCCGGCAACGCTTCCGCACATGCTGGTCAGGTTGCTGGTTGCCGAGCAGCTTTACCGTGCGGCGACCATCTTAACGGGGCACCCCTACCATCGCGCCTGACGTCGCTTTCGGGATCGTCCGCATGGGCTTGGTGCGGGGTGGGTGGAAGTTCCTGTTCGCATTCTCGATGCCGGCGCTGTTGCTGGCCGGCGCGCTGTTCAATGTCGACGACATCGGCGGTTATCGGGCGGTCGCCAGCGTGCTGGTGCTTGCGGCGTCGATCGCTACCGCGCGGTTGGCGCGAACTGGCGGCCAACGCTTCTGGGTCGGGATGGCGTACTTCGTGATCTTCGAGGCGTTGCTGCTGATGCTGCCCTGAGCGGGAGGGCGAACTGCGCCAGCCGCCTTTTCGCCGGGTCGCGACGCGCTACCGTCCCAGCTCGAAGCGCACGTCCAGGTCGACTGACAACGTGTTCTCACCGCTGGCGACCGGTGTCGCTTCCGGCGCGGCGATGCCGGCGTAACGCATCGGCATGGGGCGAGGCGGGCGACTGTTCGCAGCGGTCTCGGCGATGCTCACGATCCGCCTCACCTTCAAGCCTGCCGCCTGCGCGTACAGTTCGGCGCGCTCGCGCGCCTGGCGAATGGCCGCACGTCGGGCTTCGTCGAGCGCCGCTTCAGGTTTGTCCACCGATAACGCGGGTCCGGTGATCTGGTTGGCGCCCTGGCGCACCAGCGCATCGAGCACGTCGCCCAGCCTGGCCATGTCGCGCAGGCGCACGATGACGCTGTTACGTGCCTCGTAGCCGGTGATCTTCGGCGGTTGGTTGTTGTCGTAAACGTATTGCGGCTGCAGGCTGATGGAGGCGGTCTGCAGGTCGCGCTCGGCCACCCCGGCGTGCTTGAGCGCGGCGAGCACGGCCTGCATGCGCGTGGCGTTGGCACGCATCGCGGCGTTGGCATCGGCATCGCGGGTGACCACGCCGGCATCGATGGTGGCCACGTCCGGGGCGCGTTGCGACTGGCCCTCGACCTGCAACTGCAGCAAGGTGGCGTCGGGCGGGAGGCTGGGCGGGGCGGCCTGCTGGGCGAACGCGGCTGGCGCAAGCAGGACGGCGAGCAGGGCGATGCGGCATCGGGTCATGACGGCAGGCTCGGCGTGCGGGCCTTTCACGATACCCGAATGCAGGTGACGTGGGCCGGCTGCGTCAGGAACCAGGGCCGCGCATGACACGTCGGCTCTGTTCTGTGCCGGAATCAGGCCAGCGCATCGGGCGCTTGCGCGGGCGAGGGTTCCGGTGCAATTCCTTCGATCGGCAACACCCTGAGCCCGCGCGCAGCGCGCGCGAGTTGCTCCAGGCTGCGACGATCGACCACCTGCGACATCGCATCGCGCACGTCGCCCATCAGCATGCGCAGTGCGCAGGCGTCGGGATCCGGGCAGTCGGTGCAGGGCTGGTAGGCGGTGTGCGAGGCACAACGGATCGGTGCCAGCGGCCCGTCCAGCACGCGGATGATGTCACCGACCATGATCTGCGCAGCCGAGCGCGCGAGGGCATGGCCACCCTGCACGCCGCGCTTGCTGGCGACGAAGCCGGCCTTGCGCAATTCGACCAGGATCGTTTCCAGGAACTTCGCCGGCACCTCGGCCACTTCGGCGATCTGGCGTGCACGCATGGATGCGCCGTCGGCATCGGCGAGCGCGCATAGCGCGCGCAAGGCGTACTTGGTCTTCATGGTCAGCATTTCAGACTTATTGTATAGGATTTGCATGGAAGGCGCGAAAACTGCGCTGCCATGGCCTGCGACGGCCGCGATGGCCACCGCGTCACGGCGACCTTCGGGTGGCCTGCGGTTATGCTGGACGGATGATCCATCTGGCCTCCAAATCACCGCGACGACTGGAACTCCTGCGCCAACTCGGCATCGAACCGGAGGTGCTGGAGGTGGACGTGCCCGAACAGCGGTTGCCCGGCGAGCCGGCGGTCGATTACGTCAACCGGGTGGCGCGTGAGAAGGCCGGGGCCGGGTTGTTGCAGGTGATGGCCAACTCGCGCGCCTGCGTGCTGGGCGCCGACACCGAGGTGGTGCTCGATGAACGGGTGTTCGGCAAACCGGCCAATGCCTCCGATGCGATGCGGATGCTGGCCGAGCTGTCGGGCCGCACCCACACCGTGATCAGCGTGGTGTGGCTGTTGCATGCGGATCGGGAACTGCACGCGCAGTCGCTGTCGCAGGTACGCTTCGCCGCACTGGGTCGGCAGCAGATCGCCGATTATGTGGCGACCGGCGAATGGCAGGGCAAGGCCGGCGGCTACGCCATCCAGGGTCGCGCCGCGGCGTTCATCGAGCATCTGCAAGGCAGCTACTCGGGCGTGATGGGACTGCCGCTGTTCGAGACGGCGGGGTTGTTGGGGATGCGTGGAGCGTGACGGGTGCGTCGATGTGCGAGGCGTCCACGGGAGCCGGGTACCGTGTGATCGAATGAATGCGCTTGACCTGGGCAGGCGCGGTCGTTGCCTGGACCGTTGCCTCGGAGCCTTCCAGGTTTTTTTTTTCAACCATGCATCACGTCTCGCCAATCACCGGTCACGTTTCCCATGAGCGAAATCCTCATCAATGTCACCCCCCGCGAGACCCGCGTCGCGCTGGTCGAGAACGGCATCCTGCAGGAGGTGCAGATCGAGCGCGCCGCCCGCCGCGGCTACGTGGGCAACATCTACCGTGGCCGGGTCCGGCGGGTGATGCCAGGCATGCAGGCGGCGTTCGTGGACATCGGGCTGGATCGCGCGGCGTTCCTGCATGCTTCCGACATCATTCGGGCCATGCACGCAGCCTCCGAATCCGAGCCGACCACCGATGCGCCGGCGCCGCCGGTGCCGATCCCGTCCATCACCGAACTGCTGCACGAGGGCCAGCAGGTGGTAGTGCAGGTGGTGAAGGATCCGATCGGCACCAAGGGCGCCAGGGTCACCACGCAGTTGAGCATCCCCTCGCGTTACCTCGTGTTGCTGCCGCAGGTGCGCGTGATCGGGGTCTCGGCGCGGATCGAGGCCGAGGAAGAGCGCGCGCGCCTGAAGGGCATCGTCGCTGGACTGGTGGGCGAAGGCGGGAGCGGCTACATCGTGCGCACCAATGCGGAAGGCTGCGATGCATCCGCGCTGGCCGATGATGTCGCCTACCTGCGCCGCGCATGGGCAATGATCGAGGCGACCATGGCGCAGGCCGAGGTGGGCCAGCGCATCTACGAGGACCTGCCGTTGCCGCTGCGGGCGATGCGCGACCTGATGCACGACGCGATCGAGAAGGTGAGGGTGGATTCACGCGAGATGCTGCAGCGCCTGCAGGACTTCGTGGGCCAGTTCATGCCGGCGCTGGTCGAGCGCATCGAGTTGTACGTCGGCTTGCGACCGATCTTCGACCTGTATGGCGTGGAGGACGAGATCGGTCGCGCGTTGCAGAAGAATGTGCCGCTCAAGTCAGGCGGTTACCTGGTCATCGACCAGACCGAAGCCATGACCACGGTGGACGTCAACACCGGCTCTTTCCTCGGCCAGCGCAACCTCGAGGAAACCGTTTACCGCACCAACCTGGAGGCCGCGCAGTCGGCCGCGCGTCAGCTTCGCCTGCGTAACCTCGGCGGGATCATCATCATCGACTTCATCGACATGATCGACCCGGAGCATCGCCGCCAGGTGTTGCGCACGCTGGAGAAGTCGCTCGCCGGCGACCACGCGCGCACCGGCGTGCACGAGTTCTCGCCGCTGGGGCTGGTCGAGATGACGCGCAAGCGCACCACCGACAGCCTGGAGCGGCAGTTGTGCGAACCGTGTCCAACCTGCAATGGCCGTGGCAGCGTGCGTACCGCCGAGACGGTGGTGTACGAGATCTTCCGCGAGGTCACCCGCGCGGTACGCCAGTTCGAGGCGACCTCGCTGCTGGTGATCGCCGCGCCCAAGGTGGTGGCGCGGGTGCTGGAGGAGGAATCGGCGGCGCTGGTGGAGCTGGAGGAATTCCTGGGCAAGTCGATCCGCTTCCAGTCCGACGAGCAGTGCCGGCAGGAGCAATACGATGTCGTGCTGTTGTGAGCATCGGAGCGACTGAGTGCGGGCGCACCTGATCCGCGCCCTGCATCACACGCGGCGCGGGCTGTTCTACACGCTGGCCGCCGCGGTGATCCTGATGGCGGTCGTGGTGGCGATCGCCGACCGCCTGCTGCCGCTGGTGCAGGAGCATCCCGACCGCATTGCCGCGTGGCTGATGCAACGCTCCGGCCGGCCAGTGAAGTTCTCGCATGCGGAGGCGCACTGGACCAGCCGCGGGCCGCTGTTCACGCTCTACGATCTGCGCATCGGCAAGGGCGACAGCCAGCTGGCGGTGGATCGTGCCGAGCTGTTGCTGGCGATGTATTCGGGTGCGCTTCCCGGCCACCCGTTCACCGAGTTGCGGTTGCGCGGGCTGGCGCTGAGCATCGAGCGCGATGCCGATGGGCGCTGGCGGCTGGTCGGGCTGGCGACACCCAAACAGGCGCAGAACACGCACCCGCTGGCGACCCTCGAAGGGCTGGGCGAACTGCAGGTGACCGATGCGCGGGTGAGCGTGCGCGTGCCCTCGCAAGGCTTCCAGTTCGTGACCCCGAACGCGGCGCTGCGCCTGCGGGTCACCCCCGATCGCCTGCGCGCGGGACTGCGGGTCGACGCCGGTGGCACGGCGCCGTTGCAGGCGGTGGTGGATTTCGACCGGCGCAAGGAAGCCGGCAGGCTGTGGATCGGCAGCGACGACTTCGACCTCGCGCCGTGGGCACGGATGCTCACCCTGGGTGGTGTGCGCGCCGACCGCGGACGCGGGCGCCTGCAGTTGTGGGGGGGGATCGCCGACCGCAGGCTGGAGTCGGTGCAGGTGGAGGCCGCCTTGCGCGGCGTGGGCATCGTCGCTGCGCCGGAAGCAGGGGCGGCGGCGCCAATGCGCGTGGATCTGGCGGACGTGACCGCCTCGGCGCGCCTGCGCCGGCAGGGCGACGGCTGGACGTTCGTCGCCCCGCGCCTGCGTGTGCGCAGCCAGCGCGGTGCGGCCGATGTCCTCGACGGGCTGGCGATGCGCCTCGGGCCGGGCCTGACGATGGTGGCGCCGCGCCTGGACGTGGGTGCCCTGCTGGAGATCGGGTTGCTCGCCGAGCAGGTTCCGCCGGGCCTGCGGACGTGGCTGGCGCAGGCGGGGCCGCACATCCGGGTCAGCAGGCTGCGCGTGAATCTCGGCGCCGACGGCGTGCTGCAGGGTCGCGCGCATCTGGACGATATCCGTTGGCAGCCGGTCGGCACCCGACCGGCAATCCAGGGCCTGGCAGGCGATGTGTTGTTCGATCGGCAGGCGATCAGCCTGACCCTCGACCGCCCCGATCCGCAGCGGCATCCGTTGCAATTGTCGTGGCCGCCTGCCTTCGGCGATCCGGTGCCGCTGCAGCTCGATGGCCGCCTGACCGCATGGCGCGACGCCGGCGACTGGGTGCTGGAAACCTCCGGGTTGCATATCCACAACGATGACCTCGACTTGCACGTGCGGCTGGCAATGCGCTTCCACGGCGATGGCCGCAAGCCGCGGCTGGATCTGCTCGCGACGGTCGGTCGGGCGAAGCTGGTGAATGCCAGGCACTACTGGCTGCGCCACAAGATGCCGCCCAGGACGGTGGCCTGGCTGGATCGCGCGTTCGTCGGCGGCACGGTCATCGGCGGTCATGTGCTGTTGGGCGGCGAGCTGGCCGACTGGCCGTTCCGCCACGGTCAGGGCGTGTTCGACGCGGTGGCCGACCTGGACGACGCGGAGCTGGATTTCGACCACGAGTGGCCACACGCCGAGCACCTGACCGGCCAGGCCAGGTTCGATGGCCCCGGCATGCAGGTCAGCGGCACGGCGCGCATCGCCGGCATCGACGCCCACGAACTGAGCGCCGCGATCCCGGACTTCCACCAGGCCGTGCTCGACGTGCGTGCGCAGGCCACCGGCAGCGGCGAGCAGATGCTTGGCTTGCTGCGCGCCAGTCCGCTGAAGAAAAAATTCGGCGCCGAGTTCGCCAGCCTCGACCTGCGCGGGCCGGGGATGCAAGGCACGTTGCACCTGAGTTTGCCCCTGCACCATGACGAAGGCGCCCTGCAGGTCGAGGGCGACGTGGACCTTGCGCACGCCAAGCTGGCCGACCCGCGCTGGGGCGTGGCCTTCAGCGACGTCGGCGGGCGTGTCCACTACGACCAGGACGGCGTGCTGGCACAGGGGCTGGACGTGAAGGTTCACGAGGATGCGGCAAAGCTGCGGTTGGCCATCGGCAAGGCCACCGGCGATCCGGCCACTGCGGTCGCGGTGTCGCTGGCGGGTGTCCTGCCGGTCACGAGCCTGCTCGAACACGCGCCGATGCTGGGCTGGCTCAAGCCGATCGTCAGCGGCCGCAGCGCATGGACGGTGGACGTGAAGGTGCCCACGGCGGCCACGCGCGGCGGGACCGCACCGACGTCGCTGACCCTGCGATCGGATCTGCGTGGAGCCACGCTGGCCTTGCCCGCGCCGCTGGGCAAGCTGGCGGCGGCCAGCCTGCCGTTGCGGATCAGCGCACCGTTGCCGATCGGCAGTGGCGACATCGCGGTCTCCCTGGGTGGCGTGCTGGACGTACGCGGTCGCTACGAACCCTCTGGCGGTTTTCGCGGCTTGCTGGCATTCGGTGCGCCCGCCAACGGGCCGCTGCCGGCCAGCGGGTTGATCGCGATCGGGCGCGTGGCCACGCTCGATGTGGCCGGCTGGGTCGGGTTTGCGGGCGGCAGCGGCGAATCGACGGGTTTGCAGTCGGTGGACGTGCGCGCCGACGACCTGAGCGTTGGCGGCAGGCACTTCCCGGCGACCCGGGTGCGCTTGACCCGTAATCGCACCACGACGAGCCTGCGCCTGGATGGCGATGCAATGGCTGGAAACGTGGTCGTGCCGGTGCCGACCGCAGCCGGCATCCGTGCCCAGTTCGAGCGCCTGTACTGGCCGGCGGCGGCAGCCGGCGCGGCGGCTGCCGACGACAAGGATGCCGACACCGACATCGACCCTGCAGCCGTGCCACCGCTGCATCTGGACGTGGCCGACCTGCGCTTTGGCGAAGCCAGGCTCGGCCACCTGCTGCTGCAGACCCACCCGGTCGCGCAGGGCATGCACATCGACGAACTCGACGCGCGCTCGCACACCCAGACTATCGACGCCAGCGGCGACTGGCTGCACGCCGGCCACGGCGGCACGCGCACGCAGCTGTCGCTGGCGTTCAAGGCCGACAGCCTGGGCGACATGCTGGATGCGCTGGGCTTCAAGGGCGTGGTCGCCGCCGGCAGGACCAAGGCGAGCTTGAACGCGAGTTGGAACGGTTCGCCGATGGCCTTCCGCCTGGCCGCGCTCGACGGCGCGCTGGACCTGGACGTGGGCGAGGGACGCCTGCTGGAGGTCAAGCCAGGCGCCGGCCGCATCCTCGGCTTGGTCAGCCTGGCCGAGCTGCCGCGGCGTTTGAGCCTGGACTTCCGCGATTTCTTCGAGAAGGGCTTCGGCTTCAACACCCTCCGGGGCCATTTCGTGTTCGATGACGGCGTGGCGCACACCGACAAGTTGTCGATCAACGGCCCGGCGGCCGATATCCGGATCAGCGGGAATACCGATCTGGTCAGGCAGCGCTACGATCAAACCATCGACGTCCTGCCCAAGACCGGCGGCCTGGCGACGGTGGTGGGCGCGGCGGTGGCCGGGCCGGTCGGTGCCGCGGTGGGCGCGGTCGCCGGCGCGGTGTTGAAGAAGCCGCTGCAGCACATGGGCCACAAGCGCTACCGCGTTACCGGCCCGTGGAACCACCCGGAAGTGAAGCCGGTGCCGGTCGAACGCGGCGAAGCCGAAGTTTCCGGCACGCCGGCACCGGGCCAGGCGGACATGCCGTAAGTCGCGCCGCGTGCATGTGGCGCCGCAGTCAGGGAAAATCGACGGTCTGCCTGCCTGGCAACGACGTGCTCCAACCCACCTTGCCGGGCCGACCTGCCATGCCAATGGCGCTTGCGGCCGTTCCCTGCGCCTGTTTCGCCCCCGACAAGGACCTTCAATGACCGATTTGATCCCCGTTGCCGAGTCGCTGCTGCTCGCCCCCGGTGGGCTGAGCGTGGCACAACTGGACCGCGCCTTCGCCCGCCTGCTCGGGCCGGGCATCGACGACGGCGACCTGTATTTCCAGCACGCCCGGCGCGAGAGCTGGATGCTCGAGGACGGCATCGTCAAGAGCGGCGCGCATGCCATCGACCAGGGCGTGGGCGTGCGCGCGATCAGCTGCGAGAAGACCGGCTTCGCCTATTCCGACGACATCCAGCCCGGTGCCCTGCTGGAGGCGGCCGGCGCGGCGCGGGCCATTGCCCGCAATGGCCACCAGGCCAGCAACGGCGCGCCGGTGCGGGTCGGTGCGCGCGCGTTGTATCCGGCCTTTGATCCGATCGACGCCATGGATGCCGATGCCAAGATCGCCGCGCTGCGCCGCGTCGATCAATTGCTGCGCGCGGCCGACCCGCGCGTCAAGCAGGTGATCGTGAGCCTGGCTGGCGGCGTGGAGACGATCCTGCTGGCCCGCGCCAGCGGCGCGCTCGCCGCCGACGTGCGGCCGCTGGTGCGTTTCAACGTGCAGGTGATCGTCGAGGCCAACGGCAAGCGCGAGCAGGGCTATTCGGGCGGTGGCGGGCGCCACGGCTACGCCGAATTGTTCGCCGGCGAGCAACCCGAGCGCTGGGCGCGCGATGCGCTGCGGCAGGCGCTGGTCAACCTGGATGCGGTCGAGGCGCCGGCCGGGCCGATGCCGGTGGTGCTCGGGCCGGGCTGGCCGGGCGTGCTGCTGCACGAGGCGGTCGGCCACGGTCTGGAGGGCGACTTCAACCGCAAGGGCACGTCCACCTTCAGCGGCCGCATTGGCCAGCGGGTGGCAGCCAAGGGCGTGACCATCGTCGACGACGGCACGCTGCCGGGTCGGCGCGGCTCGCTCAACATCGACGACGAGGGCACCCCGACCCAGCGCAACCTGCTGATCGACGACGGTATCCTGGTCGGCTACATGCAGGACACCTTGAATGCACGGCTGATGGGCGTGGCACCGACCGGCAACGGCCGCCGCGAAAGCTACGCCCACCTGCCGATGCCGCGGATGACCAACACCCTGATGGCCGCCGGTGCGCATGACCCGGCCGAGATCATCGCGGCGGTGAAGAAGGGTCTGTACGCGCCCAACTTCGGCGGCGGACAGGTGGATATCACCAGCGGCAAGTTCGTGTTCTCCGCCAGTGAGGCCTACCTGATCGAGGACGGCAGGATCACCCGCCCGGTCAAGGGCGCGACCCTGATCGGCAACGGCCCCGAGGCGATGCAGCGGGTTTCCATGATCGGCAACGACCTTGCGCTGGACGAAGGCGTGGGCGTGTGCGGCAAGGAAGGCCAATCGGTGCCGGTGGGCGTAGGCCAGCCGACCTTGTTGCTGGAGTCGCTGACGGTGGGCGGGACGCAGGCGTGAGGTCGCGCCTGCCATTTACCTTCATTCCGTTGGCGGCGGGCCTTCCGGGCGCGTTGAACCTTCCGGGCGCAGTGCGCATTCCCGGCGCGGTGCGCATTCCGGGCGTGAAAAAAAGTCGTTCGTGGTGAGCTTGTCGAACCACATCGTGCCGGGCGTGGAAAAAACTCCCTTCGTGGTGAGTTTGTCGAACCACATCGTGACTCGCTGGCGGTTGCCTGCTCCCTCCGGGAGCAGGACCTGTTCCCGCAATGCCTTGGGTCGACGATGCGCAGATCACCGCATGACAGCGGCGGTCGAGCGCCCTGACAATGCAAGCCCTGCGCCCCTTCAAAGCCCATCCCTCACCCGCCGCGCCTGCGGCACGTCGGCCTCTCCCGGAGGGAGAGGCGAAAGGCCGCGCTCTTTGCCTGCCGATGGTCAGGCAAGGGCTTGTCAGGCTTGCCCGATTCCCGATTCCAGAATCCCGCTGTCGGGCTCTTCCAATACCTCCCGCAGCGACCGGAACAGCTCGCGTTGCGCATGCGGGGGCTTGTTGTGCAGGCGCTCGGCGTGGGCGTTGCGGGCCAGTTGCCGCAGGTGCTGGCGATCGGCCTGCGGGTGCGCGGCGATGAACTCGCCCAGCGCCGCATCGCCCTCGGCGATCAGCCGCTCGCGCCAGCTTTCCACCCGGTGCAAGGCGGCGGTCTCGCGGCGGCCGTCGGCCTTGGCGTGGTCGAGGGCGGCACGGATCGCTGCCAGTTGCGCATCCTCCAGCCGGCGCAGGTTCTTGGCGAGAAACTGGGTCTGTCGCTTGCGCGCGATCTGCGCGGTGATCCGCTGGCTCTCGCGTACCAGCGTCCGCAGGTCATCGTCCAGCGGCAGCTTCGCTAGCGGCGCCGGCCCGGTCTCCATCAACCGTTGTGCCAATTCCAGCACGCCCAGCGCCTCGCGCCGCTGCTGGCTGCGGCTGGGGCCATCCCAGCCCTCCTGCCCGTCGGAGTCTTCGGCGGCATCGTGATCGATCATCGTCCAAGGATACGCAAGTGACCCAGACCCTCGCAAAAACCGATGCCGCCCAGGCGCGGATCGCCGAACTGTCCACCCTGGCGCAAGATCTGCTGCGCCGCGCCCGCGCGCGCGGTGCCGACCAGTGCGAACTTTCGCTGAGCGAGAGCCGCGGGCTCAGCGTCGGCGTGCGCATGGGCGAGGTGGAGACGGTCGAATACACCCGCGACCGCAACTTGTCGCTGACGGTGTATTTCCACGCCGCCGATGCAGGTCTGCGCAAGGCCAGCGCCAGTACCGCCGACCTGTCGGAGTCCGGACTGGAGGCCACCCTGGATCAAGCCTGCGCGATCGCGCGTTACACCGAAGCCGACCCGATGGCCGGCCTCGCCGATGCGCAGCGCATGGCCGACACCATCGTCGATTTCGACCGCTGGCATCCATGGGATCTGGACGCCGATGCCGCGGTGGCGCTGGGCATCGCCTGCGAGGACGCCGGACGCGGGGCCGACGCGCGGATTTCCAATTCCGAGGGCGCCAGCGTCAACAGCAACCAGTCCATCGCGGTGTACGCCAACAGCCACGGCTTCGTCGGTGGCGAACGCGGCACCCACCACTCCATCGCCTGCTCGCTGATCGCCGGTCAAGGCGAGGGCATGCAACGTGACGACTGGTACACGCTGGGCGTGGCGGCGGCGGATCTGGATGCGCCCGAGCAGGTTGGCCGGCGCGCCGCCGAGCGTGTCCTGCGCCGGCTCGACCCGCGGCGCGCCCCGACCGGCAGCTTCCCCGTGCTGTTTTCCGCCGAGATGGCGCGCGGCCTGCTCGGCCACCTGCTTGGCGCGGTGTCCGGCGGCGCGCAATACCGCCAGTCCAGCTTCCTGCTCGGCGCCGTGGGCGAGCGCATCTTTCCGGACTGGTTCGCCCTGCGCGAACGCCCGCACCTGGCGCATGGGCTGCGTTCGAGTTCGTACGACGGCGAAGGCGTGGCCACCGTCGAATCAAACCTCGTCACCGGCGGCACCCTGCAGCGCTACCTGCTCGACGCCTACTCGGCGCGCAAGCTCGGCCTGGCCACCACCGGCAATGCCGGCGGGGTGTTCAACCTCGACGCCAGTTGCGGCCACGACGACCTGGAGGCGCTGCTGCGCGGCATGGGTCGCGGCCTGTACGTCACCGAGCTGATGGGGCAGGGGGTGAACCCGGTGACCGGCGACTACTCGCGCGGCGCGGCCGGCTTCTGGGTCGAGGGCGGCCAGATCGCCTGGCCGGTGGATGAGATCACCATCGCCGGCAACCTGCGGCAGATGTACCTGGCGCTGGAAGCGGTCGGCTGCGAGGTCGATCCGCGCTCGCACGTGCGCACCGGGCCGATGCTGATCGGGGCGATGACGGTGGCCGGGGCGGGCGGCTGATGGCGTTTGCCCGATCCAGAGTACGCTGGCGTGAAATCGATGGTTCGCCGGAGTAGTCTTGAGTCGCGGTCGGATCAGGATTTTTCATTTTCGGGAGAATGACGCATGAGCGATGTACCGCAGGACCAAAAGACGATGGCCATGCTTGCCCACCTGCTTGGCATTTTCACCGGCTTCGTCGGGGCGCTGGTGATTTGGCTGATCAACAAGGACAAGGCGGATTCCGCCTTCGTCGTGGAGCAGGCAAAGGAGGCGCTGAATTTCCAGATCACCGTTGCCATCGCCTGTTTCGCATCCGGACTGCTGTTCTTGATCCTGATCGGGATGCTGCTGCTTCCGCTGGTGCTGCTGGCCAACCTGATCCTGTGCATCATGGGCGCCATGAAGGCCAATGAAGGCGTCGAGTACCGCTATCCGTTCGCCCTGCGCCTTATCAGTTGATCCCGGATTCGTTCAATCGATCGGTGCCCTTCACCGAACCCGCGTCGCGCCAAACGCAACGCGGGTTTTTTGTTGCGCGCTACACTGGCCAGACCCTGCCTTGCGAGGGACGCGATGAGCACGCCGGATCCGACAACGCCAGAACCCGCGCACGACCAAGCGCCACTTCCGGTTGCCTTTGATGCGAAGCAACCCGTCATCGGTGCGGATGAACGCCAGTGGGCCATGCTGGCTCACTTGTCCGCCCTGCTGGGTTACCTGCTCACCGCTGGCTGGGCAGGCAGCGCCGGTGGCTTCCTCGGTCCGCTGGTCGTGTGGCAAATGAAAAAGGACACGATGCCCTTCGTCGATCAGCAGGGCAAGGAGGCCCTGAACTTTTCCATCACCATCTGCATCGCCTTCGCGGTACTGTTCGCGTTCGGAGTGATGACGCTGTTCATCGGTTTCATCGTCGCCTTGCCGTTGATGGCGGTGGTCGCGCTGTATGCGTTGGTGTTCACGATCATCGCCTCGATCAAGGCCAACGAGGGCGTGGCGTATCGATATCCGATCTGCCTGCGGCTGGTGAGTTGACCCTTGCTGCGTCAACCGCGTGCGCCGGCGCGCGTTGCAGAAGGCTGAACGCTCCCGTGCGTGCCGGAGGACTCCATGTCCAGCAGCCGACTCAACGATGCCGCTTCGGCGGCCAATCGCTTCGGCCTGGGTGCCAGGCCCGACACCCTCGAAGGCCTGACCGACCCGCGCGCGGCGCTGGTGCAGGAACTGCGGACGCCTGCAAAGGTCGGCGCGGCCTTCGCCGGCCTTCCCAGCAGCGCCGACTATCTGGCCGAGGAAGTCGCTTTCCGCGCCGACCGCAAGGCGCGCAAGCGCGACCTCGAGCGGGCCAACGCGGCCGGCCAGGACGGTGCCGCGAATTCCAAGCCGGGCAAGCCGCCAGGCGGGGGATTCCGCCGCGAGTTCGGTGACAAGCTGCTGGCCGAAGGCCGGGCCCGATGGCAGTTGGCACTGCGAACTCCGCTGGGTTTCGAAGAGCGCCTGGTCGCGTTCTGGAGCAACCATTTCGCGGTGTCGATCGACAAACGCCAGGCGTTGCTCTACGCCGCGCCGATGGAGCGCGAGGCAATCCGCCCGCATGTCTTCGGCCGCTTCCAGGATCTGTTGATTGCGGTCGAGTCGCATCCAGCGATGCTGCGCTATCTCGACAACGTTGCCTCGATCGGCCCGGATTCGCGGTTGGGCGCGCGCGTCGCACAGGCCGGCGGCAACGCGCCACGGCGGCGAAAGTTCGGCCTCAACGAGAACCTCGGGCGCGAGATCCTCGAACTGCATACCCTCGGCGTGAACGGCGGCTACACCCAGGCCGACGTGATCGAACTGGCCAAGGCGATCACCGGCTGGAGCCTGCGTCGCCCCGCCGGCGCGGACATGCAGCGGCCCTACGCGCAGCGCCTGCAGGCGGCACTGGATGGCGGCGTCAGCGATGCCTCGGCGGTCACCGCGTTCGTGTTCCGCCCCAACACCCACGAGCCCGGCGCACGCACGATCCTCGGCAGGCGTTATGCCGAGGGCGGCATGCAGCAGGGCCGTCGCGTGCTCGCCGACCTGGCCATGCATCCAGCCACCGCGCACCATCTGGCGACCAAGCTCGCCCGTCATTTCGTCCAGGACCAGCCGCCGGCGGCGCTGGTGGAACGTATGGCGCGGCGTTATCTCGACCACGGCGGCGACTTGCCGGCGTTGTATCTGGCGCTGCTCGACAGCGACGAGGCGTGGTCGCCGCAGGCACGCAAGTTCCGCACGCCGCGCGATTTCATGATCGCCGGAATGCGTGCGGTCGGCGCCACCGAGGTTGCCGAAGTGGGCAGGTTCGCCGGGCTGCTGGCGAAGATGGGGCAGCCCGAATTCATGCCGCGCTCGCCGGCGGGGTTCGCCGACACCGCCGATGCCTGGATCGGCCCGGACGCGTTGTGGAAGCGCATCCAGGTCGCCGAGGAGTTCGGCCGCCGCGCGCCCGCCTCGCTCGACGTGACCCGCTTGGCCAGCGCAGCGCTGGGCCCGCGACTGCGCCGCGCCACGACGCAGGCCATCGCCCGCGCCGACTCGCCGCGCGAAGCGCTGGGCGTGCTGCTGGCCAGCCCCGATTTCCAATGGAGGATCTGACATGACCACGCGCCGCGAACTGCTCAAGGGCATGGCCGCTGCTGCGGTCAGCCTGACCCTGTGGCCGCGCTTGGCGTGCGCCGCGGAGAACGCTTCTGCGCCGCTGCTGTTGGTGGTGATGCTGCGCGGCGGCCTGGACGGCCTGCACGCCGTGCCGCCGATGGGCGACGGGGCATGGGGCGCATTGCGCGGATCCACACCCTTCGTTCCCGGCGATGCCAACGCCAAGCCCATCGCCATCGACCGCGATTTCGCCCTGCATCCTGCGCTGCGATTTGCCGCGCAGTTGTACACGCAAAAAGCGTTCCTGCCGGTGGTTGCGGTCGCGCCGCCGTATCAGGGACGCTCGCATTTCGAGGCCCAGGACTGCGTGGAAAACGGCAGTGCGCGCCCCAATGGCGCGCAGGACGGCTGGATGAATCGCTGCGTGGCGAATCTGCGCGGCGCCGAAGGTCTGGCGCTGGCAGCGGCGATGCCGCTGATCCTGCGCGGTGCGGCCAAGGTCGCCACGTGGTCGCCGCCGCTGCCGCCGACGGTCGATCCGGTCCTGTTGCAGCAATTGGACACCCTGTACGCCGAGGACACGGCCCTCGCCGAAGCGTATGCGCGCGCGGTCGCCGAGGCGCACAGCGCGGCGATGGAAGCCGTCGATGCAGGAATGGTCGCGGTCGCGGGCAAGACCGGCGCTGCAGGCGGCGGGCGTGGTGGCCGCGCCGGCGGTGCTGGCCGAGAGGCCAATCCCGGCAATGCGCGCAATGGCTACGCCGGCGGCCTGGCGGCGATGATGGCGGCCGCCGGGAAGTTCATGGCGCGCCGCGACGGCCCACCGATCGCTTTCGTCGAGGACACTGGCTGGGATACTCATGCCGCCGAGGTCGGCACGCTGCAACGCAAGCTGGCCCAGCTCGACGACGGGCTGCAGCGCTGTCATGCCGCGCTGGGATCGGCATGGGATCGCGCCGCGGTGGTGATCGTGACCGAATTCGGTCGCACCGCGAAGATCAACGGCACCGGCGGCACCGACCACGGCACCGGCGGCATGGCCTTTCTGGCCGGTGGGGCGATCGCCGGCGGACGCATCGGTGGCCGCTGGCCGGGACTGTCGAAAC
This sequence comes from uncultured Gammaproteobacteria bacterium, assembly GCA_964640525.1. GTDB lineage: Bacteria > Pseudomonadota > Gammaproteobacteria > Xanthomonadales > Xanthomonadaceae > SZAS-103. The sequence continues at coordinate 16,544 of CAZXGS010000052.1, forward strand.
AGGATCTCAACGAGGGTCGCGACCTGCACGCGACCACCGACCTGCGCGCGTTGTTCAAAGGCGTCCTGGCCGAGCACTTGCGGATGCCGCGGAGCGTGCTCGATGCGCGCGTGTTTCCCGACAGCGCGGCGGTGCAGCCGTTGGGCGGCTTGCTGCGGACGGCGCGCGTGGCCCGGGTCGCCTGAGCGCCTCAACGCTCGCGCAATATCGCCATCTCGCCCAGCGCCAGTAGCTCGACGGCGGCCGGCCCCAGCGGCGCCACCGTGTCGAGCATCTTGAGCCCCAGCTCAACCAGCAGCCGGCGCGAGCCGTCCATGCCGAGCAGGGCGGGGTAGGTGGATTTGGCCTGCGCGGCGTCCTTGCCGGCGGTCTTGCCCAACTGCGTCGAACTGCCCTCGACATCGAGGAGGTCGTCGCGGATCTGGAACGCCAGCCCGAAGTCCTCGGCGTAAGTATCCAGCCGTTGCAGCAGCGCCGCGTCGGCGCCCGCGCACAGCGCGCCCATCCGCACGCAGGCGCGGAACAGCGCGCCGGTCTTGAGTGCGTGCATGCGCTCGAGTTCGGTCAGCGTCTGGTGGCGACCGGTGGCGGCCAGATCGAGTGCCTGGCCACCGCACATCCCCGCGGTGCCACTGGCGCTGGCAAGGGTGGCGATCAACGCGATGCGCTGCGCGGGCTCGGCGTCGGCGCCGATCAGCACCTCGAAGGCCAGCGCCTGCAGGGCATCGCCGGCGAGGATGGCGGTGGCCTCGTCGAAGGCGATGTGCACGGTCGGTCGGCCACGGCGCAGTTCGTCGTCGTCCATCGCCGGCAGGTCGTCGTGGATCAGCGAGTAGGCGTGGACGAGTTCGATGGCGGCGGCGGGCGCGTCGAGCGCCGCCTCGCCGGCGCCGCAGGCCACGCCGGCGGCATACACCAGTTGCGGACGGATCCGCTTGCCCTGGCCGAGCACGGCGTAACGCATGGCCGCGTGCAGTTGGCAGGGCGCGGTCGTGGCGGCCGGCAGGATCCGTTCCAGCGCGCGGTCCAGCCGTTCACTGCGGCGTTCCATGGCCTGCGCGAACGTCCGCGTGGCGGCGCGGGCGGCGGGGTGCGCCATCGCCTCAGGCGCCATCTGCGGCGAAGGGCGGCGCGGCGTCGGGATGTTCCAGATCACCCAGCAGCTTTACCCGCAACTCGGCCTGCGCCAGCGCGCCTTGGCACTGCCGGTACAGCGCGACCCCGCGCTCGTAGGCCTGCAGCGATTCATCGAGCGACATCTCGCCTTTTTCCATGCGCTGGACGAGCTGCTCGAGCTCGTCCAGCGAGCGCTCGAAACCGGCGACCACCGAGGGCGCGGGTTCGATCGGGGGTTGAGATTTCCTTGTCATGGCGCGCAGTGTGGGCGTGGGTGCGGGGATGGTCAATCGGAGGACGGAGGACAGAGGACAATCGCCGCCGCAGCTCGTTCATCCTGTACCTGCGGGTTCAATGACCAAATGGGCGCCATGCTCGCGCAGCCAGCCGTCGATGCGCGCGGACAGGATCGTGTCACCGGCGGCGAGCAGTTCACCGTCGCCGGCAAACAGCAGCGGCAGGGTCGCACGTGTCCACGGTGGCACGTCGAGATCCTGCAGGACGTGCTTGAGGACGTGATGGTGCGCGCGACCCGGCAGGCGGATGCGTTCGCCGCCGCGGCGCGACCGCACATGCAACGGTTCGTCGAACGCCTCGGCACCGCGCAGTTTCAGGCGCGTGCCATTGGGCAATGGCAATGGCGAACGGCCGTCCCAGCGGTCGCTCCAGTCAGGTGCCAGCGGCACGCTGGGAAGGCGCGCATGCAGGCACTCGCGCCAGCGCTGCAGGGCGATGCCGGCCCAGGCGATGCGCGCCTGGCCGTCGTGGCGCGCCGGCAGCAGGTCACGTTCGATCGCTTCCAGCACGGACCTCGGTGGCGGACTGCCGTGCAATCGGCGCAGCCAGGCGCGTAGGATGCGCGCGCGCTGCGCGCGCGGCTGGGCCCGCAGGTCGAGGATCGACAGCACGTCCGGCGCGACTTGCAGGGTGTCGAGCATCGTCGCGGTCGTCGCGTCGAGGACCTGCGCCTGTTCGGCCAGCAGCCCCGCGCTGCGGGCGAGGCTGCGCGACGCCTGCGGCCAGCGCTGCAACAGCAGCGGCAGCACGCGATGGCGCAGGAAGTTGCGGTCGTAACCGACGTCGGCGTTGGATGGGTCCTCGATCCAGTGCAAGCCGTGCGCGGTGGCGTAGTCGCGCAATGCCGCGCGCGGCAGTTCGAGCAGTGGCCGCCAGAGGCGCAGTGGGCCGAGCCGCGAACGCCGCCGCATCGCCGCCAGGCCGTCGCCGCCGGCGCCACGCAGCAGGCGCAGCAGCACGGTTTCGGCCTGGTCGTCGCGGTGGTGGGCCAGTGCCAGCACGTCGTCGTCCGCCAGCGACGCGCGGAACGCGGCCAGTCGCACCGCGCGCGCCGCGCCTTCGGGGCCGCGCCGGTCGTCGCGGTCGATCGCCACCCGCACGACCTCGATCGGTACCTGCCAGGTTTGGCACGCCGCCTCGCAGTGCGCGGCCCAGGCGTCGGCCTGCAGATTCAGGCCGTGGTGGACGTGGATCGCGCGCAGCCCGCGCGAGCGTGCCTGCGGATCGTTCGCCAGCGCGTGCAGCAACACCGTCGAGTCCATGCCGCCGCTGAAGCCGACGACGATCCTTCCCGCGGGTTGCAGCAGCAGGGCCCGCGCGAGCGCGTCCACGTCAGCCCGTGATCACGCCCAACTCGCGGCCGATGCGGGTGAAGGCGTCGATGCAGCGGTCCAGTTGGTCGCGGCTGTGGGCGGCGCTGATCTGGGTGCGGATCCGGGCCTGGCCCTTGGGCACCACCGGGAAGAAGAATCCGATCGCGTAGATGCCTTCCTCCAGCAGGCGCGCGGCGAAGCGCTGCGCCAGCGGGGCGTCGTAGAGCATCACCGGGCTGATTGGGTGGACGCCGGGCTTGATCTCGAAACCGGCGGCGCTCATGCGCTCGCGGAAGTATGCGGTGTTGGCCACCAGTCGCTCGCGCAGGTCGCCGGCCGAGGACAGCATGTCAAAGGCCTTGGTGCCGGCGGCCACCACATGCGGCGGCAGCGAATTGGAGAACAGGTACGGACGCGAGCGCTGGCGCAGCATCTCGATCACCTCGCACTTGCCGGTGGTGAAGCCGCCCAGCGCGCCACCCATCGCCTTGCCCAGCGTGCCGGTGATGATGTCGATGCGGTCGAGGCAACCCTTCACTTCCGCCGAGCCGCGCCCGGTCGCGCCGAGGAAGCCGGTGGCATGGCACTCGTCGATGTGGACCAGCGCGCCGTACTTCGCGGCCAGCGCGGTGATCTGATCCAGCGGGGCGATGAAGCCGTCCATCGAGAACACGCCGTCGGTGGAGATCAGCTTGGTGCGCGCGCCCGCGGCATCGGCGGCCTGCAGTTGCGCCTCCAGGTCGGCCATGTCGCAGTTGGCGTAGCGGTAGCGCTTGGCCTTGCACAGGCGCACGCCGTCGATGATCGAGGCGTGGTTGAGGGCGTCGGAGATGATCGCGTCGTTCTCGTCCAGCAGCGGCTCGTAGAGGCCGCCGTTGGCGTCGAAGCAGGCGGCGTAGAGGATCGTGTCCTGCTTGCCGAAAAAGTCGGCGATGGTTTTTTCCAACTGCTTGTGCAGGTCCTGGGTGCCGCAGATGAAGCGTACCGAGGCCATGCCGAAGCCGTGGCTGTCGAGCGCCGCCTTGGCCGCGGCGATGATGTCCGGGTGGTCGGCCAGGCCGAGGTAGTTGTTGGCGCAGAAGTTGAGCACCTTGCGGCCGTCGGCCAGTTCGATTTCCGCCGATTGCGGTGAGGCGATGACGCGCTCGGACTTGAACAGGCCTTGGGCGCGGATGGATTCGATTTCGTCGGCGTAGCGTTGGGTGAGGGACATGACAGAGGCGAGGGGCGAGGGATGAGGGGCGAGGGGTGAGGGGGAGCGGGTGAAGGTCGAGGCGACCGGGTGGTGTCGAACGTGCAAGCGCTTGTTGTTGCACCCTCGCCACTCGTCCCTCGCCCCTAACCCCTCACTTCTTCAATTCCACGAACACACCACCTTGCCGCAGTTCCCCGACGCCATCAGGTCGAAGCCGCGCTGGAAGTCGTCGATGTGGACCTGGTGGGTCAGTACCTTCTGCAGCGGGAAGCCGGTCAGCACCAGCTGGGTCATCTTGTACCAGGTCTCGTACATGCGCCGGCCGTAGATGCCGTGCAGCACCAGACCCTTGAAGATCACCTTGTCCCAGTCGATGCCGGCGCCGTTGGGCAGGATGCCCAGCAGGGCGACCCGACCGCCGTGGTACATGGCGCCGAGCATGTCGTTGAAGGCGTGTGGGTTGCCGCTCATCTCCAGCGCCACGTCGAATCCCTCCATGTGCAACTCGGACATGGTGTCCTTCAGCGATTGGCGGGCGACGTTGACCACCCGCGTTGCGCCCATTTCGGCGGCGAGTTTGAGACGAAAGTCGTTGACGTCGGTGACCACCACGTTGCGCGCGCCGATGTGCTTGCAGATGCCGGCGGCGATGA
>CAZXGS010000053.1:0-20028 GCA_964640525.1 uncultured Gammaproteobacteria bacterium
CGCGGACGCGGTCGACGTACTGCGTAACGACCTTGACGGTGGCTTGCGCCTGCCGTTCGCGGACGGTGGCGACGTGCAGAGTTTGTTGCTGGACGGCGGCGTCCAACCGGGTTTGAACGTGGCCCGCGCCCTTGACCCAGCCGAAGCCGATCAGGGCAGCGGCGAGCAGGACGAGGGCCAGCCAGCGGTACGGCCACGGAATCAAGTTCATGGCACTTCCCCGAGGCATTGCCGGTACTCAGCCTCGCGGCGCGTGGCGAGGCCACCGCACAGACGCGCATTCACAGGCAGCACGCAGTCCTTGCCCTGGAAGAAGCGCCAGCGCAGCAACTCGGCACAGGCTCCGGCGTAGTCCTCGGCATTGAGTTTCCGCACCAGCGTGGACTGGCAGAACGCGCGGCTGCCGACGTTGTAGGAGAAGCTCACCAGCGCGTCGTACTCGTGCTGGGCCAGCGGCACGGTGACGCATTGCTTGAGCGCGCCCTCGAACTGCTGCACATCGGTGAGCGCCCGGGCCAGCGCCTTCGGCGGCGTGGTGGTGTCGCCGATCTTCACACCGGTGGTGGTGCCGAAACCGATGGTCGGCACATCGCCCTTGACGGGGATCACTGCACGGTCGGTGTAGCCCTCGTGCAGCACGATGCCGACCAGCGAGGCGGCGGACAGCGTCAGCGCGGCCACAGTGCGTCGGTGCGGTGGCCGGATCATTGGTGCATCTCCGGCTGCGCCACCAAGCGTGCGATGGCCGCGCCGATGCTGGCGCTGAAGGCCAGCAGCACGAACACGCCGCGCGGCAACACGTCACCGAACAGCGGCACCACCACTTCCGCCGCCGTGAAGACGGCCGCGACGATGGACAGGCGCACGCTCCAGGCGCGCCGCGCAATCTTGCGCCAGTCGGGCAGCAGGCAGAATTTAGGCGTGCTCATTTGCCACCTCCCATCAGTTCGAATTTGATAGCCGCACCCAGTACCAGCGCAGCGAGGATGCCGGTAGTGATGAGCTTGATCGCGGTCTGCCATGCTGTGCGCCGTGCATCGCGCCACGCTTCCAGCAGATCGCGCAGTTCGCCGATGTCCTTCGCGGCGCTGCCGTTCTCAAGGCCAAGATGGGACAGCACGCGCTCGGCTCCGCGTTCAGCGGCGTGCGCCAGCAATTCGTCGAAATCTTCGCGGCGCAAGAGCAGCATGTTCTCGACGAGGGCGGGTTTGGTTTCTTCAGTCATTGGCAGTCTCCAAAATGCGAAGCCCGCCTCGTGGGCGGGTTCAGTGGTTGTGAGTGAATGGGAATCACATAGCGATGCCCGCGCTCCAGCCACCGGGCTTGAATACGGCGAGCTTGGCCTCGTCCTCGATGTAGCAAAGCCAGCCGGTCTGCGGCGCGTAAAACTCCCACACGCCACCGATGCGCACGGCGATCTGGTGGGTCTTGCCTGCCCACGCGCCGGTGGCGGCGGCAGGAATGAGGTAACGGTCGCCGTTGGCGGGGCTGGCTGGCGGCGTGGTTAGGTCGCGGTCTTTCACGGACAGACCCACGGTTGCGCCGAGGCGCTTCAAGTTCGCGTCCATGGCTGCGTCCCAGCCGGATTCGCCCAGCGTCCAGCCGTAGCTGAGTCCCAAATTCGGATCGGTCGATGACATGATTTATCTCCAGTGAGGGGCGGCTTGCCGGATGCGCTGGACGGCTTCCGGATCGCCCGTGCGATGGCTTTGCTGCGGGTGCTGCCGCCAATGCCGTCCGACGATGGGCAGGTACAGCACGCCGCCGCGCTTGGCGACCAGCAGAGTCAGCAGCCAGTCGGCCAAGTTGTTGAGGTCGGTGGTGTCCTTGAGCGCGGCTTCCACGGCTGTACGGCGCATCACGATCAGACCGTGGACATGGCTGGCGCTGTTGGCGTGCTGCCAGCGGCTATAGGCCAGCCGCCGCACGGCGATATCACGGCCATCCTCGCCGGTCAGCGCTTCGTCGGTGTAGGCCATCACGGCTTTGGGGCAGGCATCCAATGCATCGGCCAGTTGCGTGAAGGCGCTGGCCTCGTACAAATCATCGGGATCAACGAAGGACACCAGCGGCAGGCTGCCTCGTGCGTAACCGGCAGCGCGCGCCTCACCGATGCGGCCCGGAATGCCGGGCACGACGTGCAACCGGATCGGCGCACCGACGAGACTGGCGATACAGGCCTCGCGCCACTGCGCAGGTTCGTTCAGCGTCAGCAGATGCACATCGATGCGCGGCTTTGTTTGATCTGCCATCACACACCTCCCCAATACTGTCCCCATCGCAGGCCGTAGCCCGCGCGATCCACGGTGCGCACCTGCGGCTGCCAGCTGCTCAAGCCATCACGCTCTGCAGTGATTTCCACTGTGATGTGATCACCCAGCGCTCCGGCATCGGAGGCCGCCGTGGCCACGCCCCACACAAAGTTCGTTCCGGTAATGCCCGATGCCGTGTGCACCAACGTGTCGTTGCGATCCAGGATGCGCACGCTGTAGGTGACGCCCGACTCCGGGCCGATATCGCCTTCGCTTTGCTGCACCAGATACGCGGTTTGCTGCCTGCGGTCGCGGTGGGCCCACGTCACGCTGAGGTCACCCGCTACCACGGCAGGCTCGGTCTGGCCGTTGAGGCGGATGCGCCCGGGCGGATACGGCAAGGCCTGCCGACCGGTGAGCAGCATCGGCTGACCATTGCTGGCGAGTTCCGCGTTGCCCTGATCGGTCGATGTGCGCGGGATCGCCGCCACGAACACCGACTCGCCGGGCGCACGCTCTGCGCCTTCGGCCGCCAGCCATTCGCCCACACCAATCAGCCGTGTGCCCGCAGGGTGCGCGTGCGGCGTGGTGTCGAGCACCCCGCGTGCCAGATCGACGCGGGCATTTCCTGCGTCGAAGGCCAGCACCACCACGGATTCAATGATCTCGCCCGCGCCATCGACCAGATAGGCGTAGTCGCCCACGGCCAGTCGTCCGGGTTGGCTGATCGCGGTCACCGGCAGATTCAATGCATCGGCCTCGCTGGCGGGCAAGGCGGTATCCAGCGTGAGCAGTGGCGCGTAGTCCTCGCTGGCCACGTTGGCGAGATCGCCCGCCGATGCGCCGGTGGCCAGTTGCCAGTTCAGTTGCCCGGTGCCACCGGCAGCGGCCAGCGCGCCCACGGCGGCATCGGTGTCGGTCAGATAATCCAGTTCAGCCCGCGACAGGCTGCGTGCCAGCTCCCAATACGGAATCTCCACCGCCAGCATCAGCGCAGGCGGCAGCGGCTCCAGCACTGGCTCCTCGATGACGGGCGGCGGCGGAGACAGTACGGCGTTGTCCAGGCCAAACACATCCTCCATCGCCTCGATGCGCCACTCCAGTGCGCCCAGCGTGCCGGTGTCGATGCCGGTGACGCGCACCACCATCTGGTCGATGCCGAGGCGCGGCCAGTTGAGCAGGAATACATCGCCCGGCAGCGGTGGACGCTCCAGGGTGTCACGCGCCACGGTTAAGCTCATTCGTGCCAAGGGCGAGCCCAAGGCGCGCAGGTCGCGCAGCGCCAGACGGGCGGCCAGCGGCCCGTAGTTCACGCCGGGATAGTCGCGGCGCTGGTTGATCACCCCACCTTGCAACTGGATGGCGGCAAGATTTTCCACAGTGATGGTGGCATCGCCGCCGGTTTGCCAGTCGGTGTAGACCACGGTCAACTCGTTGGGCAGTTCGCCCCATTGCGCGCGCTCGAAGCGTTCCAGTCGCACGATCTCATCCGGCCCCAGTTGCGGCAGGCTGCTGATCCAGTAATCGTCGCGCAGCAGCTTGAGTTCAAACGTGCCTTGCTCCGGGTCGGTGTAGAGAATGCCGCCGATGTGGTCGATTACCTGGCCGATGAAGCTCTCGATGGGTTGCTGACGCGTCCAGATCAGGTTCAAGCCGAAACCTTCATCGGCCAGCGCCCACGATGCATTCCAGAAACTCCAGCCGATGCTGTCCTGCGGATAGCCCATGCCCCAATGCGGATCGGTGAGGCACTGCACCAGAATGTGCGCCGGGTTCATGCCCACGCTCACCTCCTGGCCAATGGCGTCATCCCAGGTGCGCACCTCGGCATTCCATTCGTTCCACGGCGCGTCATGCCAGCCTGCGGTGAAACGGCGCACACGCACTGCCCACGGTTTGATGTAGGGGTTGTTGGCGGCAAATAGAATCTTGCGCGCGACTAAGGACAGCACGCCCCGAAAGGCCGGAATCGCGCTGCCGAGGCGCGACATCAAATAATCGTTGCGCACCTGCATCGGGCCACCTGGCAACACGTCGATGGTGCCGACCACGCCGCCTTCACGCTCGTCGCCGCCGAACAGATAGGGCTGGTTGATGCCGATACTGGTCAGGCCATAGCCAGTCGGCAGTGGCGTGCGGCTGGCATCGCCCCACGCGGTGCGCTCGCCCATCTGGATTTCCTGCACAGCATCGACCGGGCCTTGGCAGAGCACCAGATGCAGGCCCATCCGGTAGCGATATCCGACGGTTTGCTTCTTGCTGCTGCCGCCCATCAGCCGTGCTCCTTCCGTGTTTGTGCGCGGGCTTCCGCGTAATTCACCACTCGCAGCGCCATCGCGTCACCCGTGGCCAGCAGCGTTTGCGCATCCAGCCCCTCGCGCAGAAAGGTGCGGAAGTCCAAGCCATGCCGTTCAAACCACGCCCGCGAGCCGTTCACGCACAGGCCAACGGCGCGCACGTCGTCGATGGTGACGATCACGTCCTTCATTTCTTGCCGCCTTTCTTGCGGATCGGTTCGGCTTCCAGATCGCCGTACCAGACCACGTTCGCGCCGCGCAGCAGCACGGTGCCAAACACGACGGGGATCGGTCGGCCTTCTTCGGCGGTGGGCGCATCGACGTCGGACAGCGATGCGGGCTTGGGTTCGGGCGGTTTCGGCGCAAGCGCGACCGACACCAGCGCCGCCACCACGATGACGACGAGGTACCACATGGGCGTTCTCCAGAGGGGTTCAGAACACGCCGGTCGAGAACGGGTTCTTGACGGGGATGGCGGGAAAGCCGCCGTAGTTGTCGAGGTTGTTGAAGCGGGTTTGGCAGGTGGCGGTGCTGTGATCGCAACCGACCGTGAGCAGCACTTCGGTGCCCGGTTCGATGGCGACTGGATAGAGCAACTCCACGCCACTGCCGTAATCGCTCACGATCATGTGGCGTGCACCATCGGGCGTTTGCAGCCAGCCACCAGCCACACCACCGCTGACGCTGCCCGGCACGCCACCCTCGAGTTCGACGTTGCGGCCATTGACCTCGGCAACGAATGCGCTAGCGGTGATTGGCGTTGCCCCACAGGCCGTCGAATACAGCACGTGCGAACACTTGCGGCTGTAGAGCCTGCGCAGGCCGATGCGCTTCAAACTGACTTGTGCCGACTCGCAGCGGATGCGCGCCTGATCGTCGGCGATCTCCACGCCGAGCACCCGGCCCATCCAGCGCGTGCCCGACAGCCACCAGTAGTCGCTCCAGTCATCACGTCGCCCAATGCGCAAAGTCACCGAGGTGGTGTCGCCGGTGAGCGAGCTGGCCAGCAGGTGACGCACCAGAGCGCAGTCGGGTGGTAATTTGAGCTCCAGCGCCGATTTGGCGGCTTCGGCACCCAGTGCCAGTTCGTTGCGCTCGATGGAAATGCTTGCGTACAGGTCGCCATCCAGATCGACGTTGAATTCGTGCGGCGTCAGAAAGAACTGACCGCTGCTGCTGGCAAAGGCGTACAGCTCGACTTCCATCAAGGGGTTTTGGCTCATCGTGCTTACGCTCCTTCGTAGGTCTGGCGGTCGTTGCCGCGTGGTTCGGGTAACTGGCGCGCGGTCAGGCTGATCTCCACCAGCTCAGGGCAGTGCCAGTAGAGGTCGATGGCGTCGTGGTCGAGGCGGCAGCGTACAAGCCGGATCACCCGGCTGCCTGTGGGCACCGACTCATCCAGACCCGAACGCAGCACCAGCACACCGCCTTGATCCAGATGGCAGGTGGCGGTCAGCGCGTATTGCCGGGTGCCATCCGGCTGCACGATCAGGCAGGCGGCGGGGCGATGCCAGAAGGCAGATAAATCTTGGGCATCGACGCGCAGGAAGCCCTCTTCGGGATCAGCATCGAAGCTCACCCACAGGATCGGAGCCAACCCATCGGGCAGCCAGAAGGCATTCAAGCGGCCTTGGGTTTGCCACAGCCGTTCGCGCCAGACCGCAATTTCTTCCGGTGTACTGGCTAGATAGCGCCGTTGGTACGTGGCAGTCGACCACGGATCATCCCGTCGCACCCACGGATCGGCGGGCGAAAAATCCTGTCGGGTGAGCGTGGCTTGCGCGGAAACCGCTGGGTCGTCACGCCAGTTGCCATCGGGCCAGACTGGCAATTCGTCCAGCCACGGATCGTCCAGCAGCTCCGTATCGGGTGGCGGGGCTGGTTCGATCTGCGCCATCACGCTGCCACCCACCATGCCCGGCACCCACTGGCTCAAATCCGCCGGATCGGCCGCGCATCCCCACACCAGCGGCAGCACGGTACTGCCCACCGGCACACGGCGCGCCAAGGGCTCGGCCAGCCACAGCGCATCGATTTCCACGCCGATCAGCGCCACCTGCTGCCAGCCGTCCGGCGCGATCACCAGCGCAAAAAGCGCTTCGCCATCCCAGCCTTCGATGCCATTCCAGGTCAGCCGCAGATCGGCGCGGGCGGGCGCAAAATGCCGCCAGTTCGCATCGGCCACTTCCAGCGCAAAGGCACCGGCCTCGGCGCTGCGCGTCACCGCCACGGCGTATTGCGGCAGCGGCCACCACGCGGCCTTACCCAGATGGTCGGTCAGCCAGTCGGCCACCAGCGCATCACTCATGCGTCCGTGACCGACCTGATAGGTGAGCGAGCGCCGGGGCACCTTGCGCAGCGCCTGCCGCGATTCGTTGCCACTGGTCAGCCGCGTCACGCGGGTTTGCCATTCCAGCCGTTCGACCAATGGCTCGGCCCAATCGTGACGAAAGGCGAACACGCCGCGCTGCGCATCTGGCCACGGCGTATCGCCAAAGGCATCCATGCCAGTGGCGACGATGGCGCTGGAGGCCGTATCCCGGCGCAGCACCTCGACCACGAACACCGGCCCGACCAGCGGCGGCCAGGGGCGTGCCAGCGTTTCCACCTGCCACTGCGCGGCCAGCGTCGGTGGCCACGGCGCGCTGAGGGTTTCGGGCGCGAAGATGGCGGCTTGGCTGCCTGCGCCTGCGCGCGACAGCACTTCGCTGCGAATGCCTGAGGCTGCATTGCCCGGTGCGCCTTGGCTGGCGGTTTCTGTGCGCTGCGTGGCGACCCTGCGCTCCGTCATGCCGACTCCACCCCGAACTCGGCGGCATTGAAGGCGCTTTCAGTCCACTGCACGTTGCCGTTGGGGTTGCGCTCGAACAGCGCGCATTGCCACGCCTGCTGTTCTTGCAAGATGACTTCCGGGCTGGCCAAGGTCTGCGCGCCGCTGACCACCAGCCCTTTGATCTTGCCCAAGCCTGCATCGGTTTTGCGCGCAAGCATCGTCAATTGCACGCCGAACACGGCGGGTGTGGCCATCACCGGCAGCGGCGCAACGTCGAAGCTCTGGCGCAGTCCGGCGCTGGGTGCGCTGATCGATGTGGTTTCATCCTCGTCGCTGACGGCTTCCCACGCATTCATGCCGGGCGGCGTCACCGTCCACTGGTTCAGGCTGCCCGCGCCGACGGCCTGCAAAGTATCGACGCGCACGTCACCGAGGAAAGTGTTGTTGATCGTCCCCGAGGTGTCGGCGATGTAGAAGTCATCGACGTCAATAGTCAGCGGGCAACTCTGACCGGGAATCGCGCCCAGAAACGCGGTGAGCAATTGCCCGCCGCCTTGAATCGTGTCCTGCGCGTTCATCTGGATGGCGAGCACGCCGTTCAGACGCACCGACAGCACGCCGTTGCCGTTGCCTTGGGTCACCTGCAGTTCGACGTAGTGCCAGCCACGCGCGGCAGCGGTGGTGATCGATGTAGTGATCAGCTGCTCGTAGCCATATTGCAAACGGTAGAGCTTGAGCCTGCCGTCCTCACCGATCTTCGCCAGATGCGCGACCTGCGCATTGGCATCGCGTACACCTAGCAGAAGCGGCTCGGTGTAGGTGTTCTCATACGGGACGACGCGGATCGACGCGCCGATGATCAGGTTGGTCTTGGTGGCGTCCAGATTCTTGACGTAGCCGCCGCCCGAGCCTTCGGGCAGGCGCAGTGCGAAGGATGATGGTCGTCGTCCTTGCACGCGCATTGCTTGCGGCGACAGATACGCCGCCTTGCCGCGCGCCAGCCACGGCTGGCCGAAGTCGTCGAGTTGCTGCGGGTCGTAGTGGTCGAAGCCGTCGATGAACAGCAATGCCATGAGAGGCTCCTTGGTTTAGTTTTGCAGCGCTGTGCGGATCGCTCGCGCATTGCGTCCGATGATGTTGACGATGACGCGCTCACCCGCAGGCGTTTGCAGGTGGTCGTGGGTGACGCCGGGGTCGATGGCGTTGACGATGCGCACCGCCTGATTGGCCTGCATTTGCGCGGGCGGCACCTTTACCTCCGGCACCAAACCGCCTGCGGCAAAAGCCAGCGCGCCGCCCTTGAACTGCGGGCCACGTTCCCAAGTAGACAGGCCATTGAGCGAATCCAGAAACGCGACGCCGACCTGGCGTACCGCAGCGGCGCGCACCACGTATTCGCCAGCGGAGAGCCGCGCCGGAATCGAATCGCTGGTAGTCGTGCCCGCGCCCGATACCAAGCCGCCCGCAGCAAACTTTTTCACATTGCCGAGCAAGGCCATCACGGCGGCGACCATCGCCACCATTGCGGCAATGGCCAGCCCCGGGCCGACGATGGGCACGGAAGCCTGCGACGCCGCTGCACCCGCACCGGCCTTGGCCGCGTCCATCGACACTTCCGCCGTGGTTTGCGCGGATTTTTGCGCCAGCGTGGTCGCGCTGGCGGCGGCATCGGCCACTTGCTCCTGCTGGATAAAACCCAGCTTCATTGCCAGCATTCGTGCCTGCATCGCCACCCATTGCTGGAAGGGCTGGATCACCATCTGCTGCAAGAAGGCATCGGCGATCTGCCGGAACAGATTCGACAAAGTCTCGCGCCAGCTCTGCGCACCGCTGAGCATGGCATTCAACGCACCGCCGAAACTTTCGCCCAGCCGGTTCCACAGCGGAGCCATTTCATCGACCACCAGCCGCGTGCGGGCGAGCTCGTTCTTCCAGGCTTCCACGCGCAACACCGCATCCGGGCCGATGGCGACCGCCGCCTGTTGCATCGCAGGCAGAAGCCGCTGCATCTCGGTGGCCGATTGCTGCTGCAAGGCGACGATCTGCTGACGCGCCTGTGCTTCGGACAGCAATCCCGCCTGCTGCTGGATGCCGATGGCTTCCTGCGCATTGCGCAGCCGTTCGGTCACCTGCCGCCACTGCGCTTCCAGTGCCGCAAGGTTGGCCTGCGCCGCCTTGACGTTGATCAGTCGGTCGATGAGCGAGACACCCTCGGTGTCACTTTCCGCCGCCAACCGTGCGCGCAGATCGCGGTAGCTGCGCGCAATCGCTGCCTGCCGGTCGGTGTCGGTCGCGGTGCCAGTGATCTGCGCCAATTCTTCGCGGGCAGCCGCCAAGGCATCGGCCAGCTCGCGTTCGGCCTTGGCGGCGGCGCGGGCGTTGGCCAGCTCGATGTCGGTGCGGCGATTGTTGAGGACGATCAGTTCCGACTCGGCCTTGGCGACCTCTGCCTTGGCCTTCAGTCGGTCGTTTTCTGATTTGCCGCTGGCGGCCATCTGCTGGCTGCGCGCCAGTTCTTGCTGCTTGCGGGCGATTTCGGCATCGACTTCGCGCTGCTCCAGCGCAGTCTTTTGCGCGTAGTAATCGCGCACCGATACCAGCCGATCTTCCAGCGCGGCGTCCAGTGCAGTCTGCTCTCGCTTCAGGGCGTTCTTGAGCAAGGCAAGTTCCGCCTCCAGCCGTGCCTTCAAGAGTGCCGTTTGTGCGCCCGAGGTGTCCTGCGCCGGTTTGGGTTTGGTCATGCGCGCCAACAGCGAGGGATCGGCCTCGACTTTTGGCGACTTGACCTCGATGGGCTTGGGGTCGAACAGGCTGTCGCGGAACTCGGCCAGATCGTCGAGCCGGTGAATCAGGCTGGTTTTGAGATCGGCAATGATGGCCTTGGCACCAGCAGTGTTGCCGCGCAGCGCTTCCACGGCAGCCGCCACGCCCGCGCCAATCGCTTCACCCAAGGCGACGAAGGCTTTGCCGACCGTGGCTGCGCCCAGCGCCAGAGTTTTGAGCACCAGCACCACGCCATCGAGAATCGCCCGCAGCGTACCGCCTTCCTTGGCCGACTCAACCATGCCCAGCGCCATGTCGTTGAGCGCAGGCAGGAAGGCGGTCATCACCTGATTGCCGATGCTGGTGGTGGTCAGATGCACTTTGTCCAGCGCATCGTTGAACACTTCGGCCTGCGCGGCGGATTCGCCACTCATCTCGATGCCAAGCGCGCGCATTTCCTCGGTGAGTTCGTTGATGCCGTCCTTGCCTTGGTTCAGGAACGGAATCATGTCCGCCCCGGCCTTGCCAAAGAGCTGCATCGCCAGCGCGGTTTTGTCGGCACCAGCGGGCATGGCCTTGAAGCGTTCCGCCAGGTCGAGCAGCACAGCGTCCGTAGCGCGCAGCGTGCCGTCCTGGTTCTTGAACTCGACGCCGACCGCTTTGAAGCTGTGCGCCGCGTCCTCGCCGCCGGTGGCCGCATCGACCATCGTGGTGGAGAGTTTGCGCAAGCCCTTCTCGAAGGCTTCGCCCGAGAGTCCCGCCTGCTTGGCCAGCGGATTCCACAGCGACAGGGTTTCCACGCTGATGCCCACGCGCTGCGACATCTTGGAAAGCTCGTCGCCTGCTTCGATGCTGGACTTGACCAGCGCCACCATGCCCGCCGCCGTCACCGCGAGACCCAAATTGCCGAGCACGCCATTGACGCTTTGCGCAGCCGACGCCAGCCCCGACAGCCCACCCTTGACCGCATTGAAGGCCGCTTGGGTCTGGTTGACGGCAGTGATCAGGATTTGCGCGCGGTTATTGGCCATCAGCTTTTACCCAGTTCCAGTTGAATCGCCCGCGCCAAGGCAGGCAGTGCGCGTTGCACGCTGCCGTCCAAGTCGAGGCGTCGTTTGAGATCGACGCGCCGCACCAGCACCGCAATCGGCACTTCCTGCCCGCGTTTGATTTGCTTGCTGCCCGTGCGCTCACGCTCGGCGCGTTTGAAGCGGGTGAGCTGGCTGCGGTTTTCGGAAAGGTTCTCGGCCATCAGTAGCACGCGGCCGTTTTTCTCGATGAAATAGGCGTTGCCCGAGCGCATCAGGCCGTCGATCGCCGCCTTGAAACGTTTGGGGCCGATGCGGTTAGGCAGCAGCGGTATCAGCAGATTGCCGCTGACCGTGCCGCCGCGTTCGTGAATGCCCAGCCACGGGATCTTGCTGCCCACCCACAGCGCGGGCAGCTCGTTCTGTTTCTTGTCAAAAATCTTCACGCCCATTGAGGAGATGAAATTCGAGCGTTTCACGGTGAAGGCGCTGCGCATCTGGTTGCGTGCCGCATCGCGCACCTCGCGCCCGCCGCTTTGCATTCCCTTGGCGACTGCCGCATGAATGGCGCGTTGACGCTCGGCGCTCCACGAGGACAACTGACGCGGATCGAGCAGCCCGCTGGTGGTGAGTGACAGGCGCACGGCATCAGTCCTTCAACAGATCGCGTTGCAGTTGTTCGATGGATCGCTTTTCTGCCTGCGCGCCCACCGCCACCACGCCAAGCAACTGCGCCAAACGCTGGCGCTCCAGTTGCCCCTCGATGCGTAAAAAAGCCACGGCCTGCAGCAGCGTGTAATTCAGCACCGCGTGCAGGCCGTGACCAGCGTGGATCAGGCGGGCGACGGCGCTGTCCCAAGCCGAGAGATCAGCGGAGCCAGCTTGTCCGCCGAGCGGGTGATGCCCGGCACCACCCGCTGCACAAAAAAATCCGCGTTCACCTCGAACACGGCTGCCACCAGTTGCACGGCATCGTCGAGCGAGAGGTCATTGACCCACGCCCGATCCTTGCGTGTGGTGATGGCCAGCAGCTCCAGCACGCCATCGCCGTGCGCGCCGAGCAAGGCCAGCCAGTCCGGCTCTGCGCTGATGGCATCAGCAAAGGGACGCACCACGGCCAACAGGCGTGGCAGCTCGCCCAAGCGCACGGGCGTCAACTCCAGTGCGCCACAGGAAAGCTCTACCGCCACCGGCGCAGGCGGAAAGGTCTGGAAATCCGTCATGGCATCGCCCCTCACAGCAGCACCAGACGACCGAATTGACCGAGATCACCACCGACCGGTTTGGTGAGGTCGGCGAGAACCTGGCCGGAGAGTTCGAACTTCAGCAGCTCGTCGGTGATGATCGAGAGCTCCTTGGCCGGGTTGATCGCCACTCGGTACAGATCGATCACCACCTCGCGGTTGCCATCGGCGGTGTTGAGTCCTTCAAAGCGAATCCAGCGCTCGGGCAAGGGCTGAGTGAACATCGCCGTGCTCTGCGCTGCGCCGTAGGCGTAGTCCACGGTGAAGGGTTCGGTGTAGGGGCCGCCGGTGGTGGCGTCCAGAATCACCAGCGAGCCGTGCTTGGCATTGATGCTGTACTGGCTGGCGGGCAGCGTCTTGGGCGTGGCGTCGGAATCCTGCACCTGCACGCTGGAGACGTTTTGCATCACCAGCGGATAGAGGCTGCCCGGCGTCACCGGGTTGGGTAGCAATTCGCCCGTCACCGTGCCGGGGGTGATGCTGGTCGTGGTGCCGTAGAGCGCGAGCGCCAGGTTGGTGGCGAACAACTCTTCCAGCGTGCAGGCGAATTCACCTTTCTTGGTCTTGATCAGCTGCAGATCGGTCAGGCGCTGGCCGGACTGCGCTTCCTGATGCTCGATGGTGTCTACCGAGAGCGACACCTTGAGCTCGGGCACGTTGCCGACGAAGGTCAGACCTGCGGGATTGCCGTCGATGTCGCGCGCGCCGATATAGACGCGGCCTTGTCCAGAGAAATAAGCCATGGTCAGCCTCCTTGGGAAGTTGTGGTGCCGGGCGCGATGTCA
Source organism: uncultured Gammaproteobacteria bacterium (assembly GCA_964640525.1). Lineage (GTDB taxonomy): Bacteria > Pseudomonadota > Gammaproteobacteria > Xanthomonadales > Xanthomonadaceae > SZAS-103. The sequence goes on from CAZXGS010000053.1 coordinate 13,143, forward strand.
CGGCGAGTGGGTTTGGAATCGGTGGTGGCGGCAGCGGGTGCCGCAGCGGTCTTGGCCACGCCTTGCGCGATCAACCAGCGGGCGCTGGCATCATTCAGTTCAAGGCGCTCGCACACGGCGTGGCGTTTGCCCACGTGGGTGTGGGGTTTAATCAATTCGATGTACATAAAAAATTCATCCTGTTTGGGTGAGATCGAGGGCGTGGGTGCGGTAGCGGATTTCAAAGCGGGCGGGCAGCGCGACGGCACCAGAGTCGGCATCGTCGACATCCCACTCGCAGTCGATTTCGCGCACCGCCAGCACCAGACCGCCGAGGTTGGGATCAATGAGCAACGCCCGGTGCGCGGTCACCAGCAGTTGGTCTGCCACGTCGAAGGCATCGGCACCGCGCGCGATCACGGCGATGCGGATCACCAGTTGCCGGTCGACCAGTTGGTTGGCGTGGGCGGTGATGCTGTCGCTTTCCGCCACCACGAGCAGCGCCGGGCTGGCCTCGCGGGTGACCGGCGCGCTTGGCATCCGCAGCACCGCAACCGGTGCCACGGCGGCAGACAGGCGCGCAACGATCTCCCGCAAGAGGCGCTCGCGGATCGAGTTCATTCAATGGCCCTCAAAGTTTGGAGAGTGATGCGCGCCGTTCGGTGCCATCGCCGATGGCGCGCACGTCGCGCACCTGATAGTTCGCGCCCGCAATCTCCACCGTGTCGCCCACAGCCAGCGTCAGCCATGCCGCCGGGTAGTCGAGCTGGTAGTCGCGTGACAGTGCAAAACCATCGAGCACGGTTTCGTCCGGCGCACGAAAGCCGCAATACACCACCGGACTGCCCACCACCGTGACGGCAGTGAGCAGACCGGCGTTGCGCGCCGCCTCATAGAGCGTGACGACGTCCATCGCCGGATCAGGCCGAAGTCAGCTTGATCAGCACGCCGGGGCGATGGCACATCGGCAGCGGATTGCTCTGCGTGTGCAGATCGGTGCCCCGGTCGAACTTGCGCGGCTCCTGTTTGGCGTAGAGCGACTGGCCCAGCGTATTCACCGTTTCGTTGAAGTCCGCCGGGGCGAAGTAGGTGGCGAAGGTGTCCACCGTACCGACCGGGAACGCGTGCGCCTCACCAGCGGCAATGAAGCGGCGCGTGCCCAGCGTGCCGTCCGGCTTCACGTAGGACGCCTGACCCCGGTACTCCTCGAAGGTGATGCCGCTGTAGCTGAAGCCCGAGCGCATATCGTTGATCAGCACCGCGCCTTGCTGCCAGTTCTGGTAGGCGGTTTTGACCTCCTTGTGGGTGGTCAGCGCGCGGAAGAACTCCGGCGAACACAGCACATGCAGGCCGATCGAGAACTCACCGGAAAGGCCATGTTCCATCAAGCCCAGCAGCTCCAGACACGCACTCTTGAGCTGGCCGTTGTCGGCGGCGGTGGAGAACTCGAAGGGCACGCTTTGCGCCGTGATGTCGAACTCGTCGAACAGATCGACCAGCGTGCTGCCATCGGCATCGAGAATTTCACCCTTGAGCGCGCCCATGCGCAGATGCTCGAGCGTGATCGCGTGCTTGTTGCGCATCGTCTCCAGATGACGCGCCATCACGCCACCGATGGCTTCCATCTCGGTTTCCGAACCGAAGGCGCGCAGACCTTGCACTTCTTCAGGCAGCACCACGTCGTCGTGCGGGATGTGCGGCACCACGAAGGAGCGCAGCTTGCGCTGGCCACGCTCGCCCACGGTGCCGGGCGAACCGGGCGCGCGGGTCGGCAACAGGTTCAGCCGACCGGCGAACTCCTCGACGAGGATCTGCCGGGTGCGCACGGGCCGTGCTGGAAACAGGTTCAACTGCTCCAACCGCCCGTAGCGGTTGGGCAGCAGGTTGATGGCGGCGGTGAGGCTGGCCATCGAGAAGCCGGGGGTTTCAAAAGGATTCTGCATTTGGGTTCTCCAGAAATGACGAAACCCGCTATCAGCGGGTTTTCAAGGGATGAAGCGAAGGGGTGGATGCAATCAGGCGCTGTCGCGCACCAGCACGCCGAGGAAGGTCAGGTGCGCTTGGGCGGCGGCCTTCTGCGCGGACGTGATGCCGGTCGGCCAGACCAGCGCGCCACGCGCGACGATGGCGTGACGGGTAATCAGGATGGCGTCGTCGCGGTCGATCAGCGTGGCGTCCACATCGCAAGCCAGCACGCCGATGGCGATTTCGCTGCCGTCCGTCGCATCCGGGTCGAACGCCTTGAGCTTGGCGGTGCTGGTGTCGCGGCCCATCACGGTGCCGAGGGTCAGGTTTTGCGCGGCGGCGACGGTGTCGGTTTCACGCGAGTACAGATTCGGCGCTTCGTACTTGAGCACGTCACCGAGGTTCTTGGGCTGGGCAATGGCGGTCATGGCTTACTCCTTGTGGGCGAGTTTTTTGGCGGCGGCCACCACCGGGCTGTGCTCGGGGCGGGTCGAGGTACTGGCATCGGCGGTGATGCGCGAGGCGATTTCCGGTTGGTCGGCGCGAGCCTCGAGCAGGCTGCGGCGCACTTGCGCTTCGGTAAGCCCTGCCGCAAGAAATTCCGCCGTGCGTTGCGGCTGGCCTGCGATCAGGCACATCTCCGCGATGGCCTGCGCCTGCTGACGGCCGCTGGCAAAGGACTGCGCCAGTGCGGCAGACGCTGCTTCATTGGTCGGCTGTTCGTCCGTGATGGCAGGATCGAGTGTTTCAATGGCGTCGTCAGTGTCGAGCGCATCGTGTTGTGGATCATGGTCAGTCATGGATTGCTCCTTGTTGGAAAGCGGTGTTGAGGGAGTGAGGCGTTGGCGCGGTTTGGCAGGCGAAGCACGGGGCAGCGGCGTCAGGGTTTGGCGTTGGGCTGCGAGGTGTTCGGCAAATTCGGCGAGCACCTGTTCGAGCGGCAGCACCGCATCGGCCAGTCCTTCTGTGACGGCCTGCTCGCCGTAGAACACACCGGCTTCGGTAGCGCGCACGGCGTCCACGTCCAGCCCGCGCATGGCCGCCACCTGCGTGGCGAAGATGGCGTAGAGTCGATCTACCTCGGCCTGCAAAGCGGTGCTGGCCTGTGGGGTGAGCGGCTCGTGCGGCGAGAAATCGTTCTTGTGGTTGCCTGCGAACACGGCGGTGTAATGCAGTCCGTCCTTGGCATCGCGCACCGACTGATCGACGTGCAGCGCAATCACGCCAATCGAGCCGACGCCTGCGGTTTGCGACAGCGTCAGGCGCTGGCAGGCTGCCGCGATGGCGTAGGCCGCCGAGTACGCCGCATCGTTGGCGTGCGCCCAAACCGGCTTGATGGCGCTGGCGGCGCGGATGCGCTCGGCCAGTTCGAACACGCCCGAAGCCTCGCCACCGGGGGAATCCAGATCGAGCAGGATGCCGCCGATCTGCGGATCGGCCAGTGCGGCGTCCAGCCGGTCGTCGATCTCGTCGTAGGACATCAGGCCGGAGGCAGCCTGTATGCCCATGGCGCGCTTGACCAGCGTGCCGACCACCGGGATCACGGCGATTCCGCCAGTTCGAGGTGCGCTCGCTGGCCGGGGCGCAGGCATGGCCATGTCCAGATCGGGCGCTGCCCCTTCGTGCAGGCCGATGCGTGAACCCAGCACCGAGAGGATCACGTCGAGTTTGGGGCGCGCGATGAGCAGCGGCGTTCCGTAGAGGCGCGAGGCCAGATGGATGAGGGTCATCAAAGGGTTCCTTGGAAGATTTACCACATTTGTGGTAAAGTGATTGCGTTACGTGTTTTGCCCGTCCGGAGGCCGCCATGAGCACATCGACATCTATTCGCATCGACCAGACCCTGTACGACCAGGCGCGTACTGAAGCGGTCAGCGAGCACCGCACCATTGCCGGTCAGATCGAGTACTGGGCCAAGGTCGGTCGCGCCGCGCTGGACAACCCCGACCTGCCGGTGAGCTTCATCACCGAGGCGCTGGCCTCGCTGGCCGAGCCGCGCAGCGACGCCACGCCCTTCGTGCCGCGCTCGGCGCGCTGATTTAATTGCTGGGGGCGTATGTCCTACGGACTACAACAAACCCGGCGCTTTGCCCGGGCCTATAAAAAACTGCACGACAACGTGGCGGCGGACGTGGATGCCGCCACCGAAGTTGTTGCCGCCGACCCCGCCGTCGGCGAGCGCAAGAAAGGCGATCTGGCGGAACTGCTGGTCTACAAATTCCGCAGCCAGAACCAGCTCTATCTCTTGGGCTACACCGTCGATGACGCCGTGCGGCTGGTCTATCTGGAAGCCGTCGGCCCGCACGAGAATTTCTACCGCGACCTCAAGCGTTCGTAGCCGGGTCCTCCTCAGCCGCTGAACCGGGCATCGGATTGCCCATCCCCGGCCACAGCGGCTTGTCATGACGCGGATCGGAATCGAACACCAGACCGAGTTCGTCGGCACGCTGGTTGTCAGCCGCGATCTCCCGGTCGATGTCCTCGGCGTCGTAGCCGAAGGCCGAGATGGCTTCCGAGCGCGACAGCAGCCCGGCGCGAATGGCGGTGAGCATCGCGTCAAACTCCTTCTTCGGATCGACCCACTGCCAGCCCTGCGGAATCCAGCGCGCCGATAGGTAGTCGCGTTTGTTCTCGGCAAACTTCGGCAGCACCAGCGCGCCTTCCAGCGCCGCCTGCTCCATCCATGCGCGCCAGATCGGGCGGCACAGCTGGTGCACGATCACGTTGTGCTGGATGGCCTCGCAGCGGCGACGAAACTCCAGGAGCCCTGCGCGAATCGACGAGTAGTTTACCTGCGTCAGATCGCCGGTGAGCATCTCGTAGGTGATGCCCATGGCGGCGGCCACCGCACGAAACTGCATGCGCAGGAACTCGGCGTAGCTCGCGCCCACGTCGGCGGGCTGGCTGAACTTGACGTCCTCGCCCGGCTCCAGAATCTGCATCGTGCCGGGTTCCAGTCCAGCCATCGCCGCGCCGTTGGCGTCAGTCAGTCCTTCGCCCATCAGGTTGTCCTCTGGGCTCAAGCGGGTGATGAAGCCTGCGAACATCGCAGCGGTTTTCTTGCGCACCAGTTCGGCGTCATCGTACTGGTCGAGTTCGTTCAACTTGACCAGTGCCCGCGCCAGCCACGGCTCACCGCGAATCTGGCCGGGACGCAGTGGGCGGAACAGATGCACGACTTCGCTGGCGGGAACGCGCACGGTGTCGAGACCACCCCAGCCACCCGTACCCGACATCGGGGCCAGCGCACCATCACCCGGATGCGAGCGGTACAGGTGGTAGGCCGCGCGCCGCCCGAGCCGGTCGAATTCGATGCCCGCGCGGATCACGTTGCCTGAGGGTAATTCTTGATTCAGCGTCGCGGGTAGGTGTTCGGGTTCGAGTAGCTGCAATTGCAGGCCCACCGGCAAACCATCCTCGGGGCGACGGTAGCGCAGCCGCACCAGACATTCGCCGCCTTCGAGCATCGCCCGGCAAGCCAGCGCCTGCAGGCCGTAGAAATCGGTCAGGCCTGCCGCGTCGGCGTCCTCGCACCAGTCCCACCACAGGCTGTGGATGGCTTCGCGCAGTGTGTTGTCTGCCACCATCGATTGCGGCTTGATGCCGGTACCGATGGCGTTCGAGACGAAGGCTTCCACACCTGCCGCCGCCCAGGCATTGCGTCGTACCAGATCGCGGCTCTTGGCGCGCAGCTCGTTTTGGGCGAAAGCCAGTGCCGCCACCGCGCCGGGGTTGCCGACTTGCCACGCCAGCGAACGGCGACCGCCGCCAATGCCGTCGTAAGTGGGCGTGCCCGCGAAGAGGCGCACACCAACCCGACGGCGCATTTGATTCCACCACTGCATGTTCAGAATCCTTTGCCGGTGGTCACGCGAATCTGCCGGGGCGCACCCGGCCACAGGCCGGTGTCGACCGCCTGCTCGAACAGGTCACGCTTGACCGCGTCGATGGCTTTCATCAGTTCATCGATGCTGCGGTACTCGACCGTCTTGTCGCCGAAGGTGACGCGCTTTTCGCCTTTGGCGAGCGCGGCTTCCAGCGCGTCGAGGTGTGCTTGTGTGTAGGCCATTAGCGGAACACCGTGAGGTTGATTTCGTCGGCATCAGTGGCCGCCGTGGAGGATGCGCAACTCACATCGAGGTGCTGCGCGGTTTTGGTATCACCACTGGCGCGCACCAGTGCGATGCGCTGCAGACCGAGGAGCGTTGCGTTTTTGAAGGTGGAGGCCACCCAGCAGTAATCGGCATCGGGCATCGCATTGACGAACGTCACGCGGTAGCGCCCTGTACCCAGCCGGGTGACGCTGGCCACGTTGTAGGCCGCACGAATCACCACCTGGCCGCCTGCATAGCCAAAGCACACCCACGCCTTGGCCACGCCGGGATGGCTGGCGTCGATCTTGGTTTTGACTTCCAGCCCGATGCGACTGGCCAAGGTGCTGATGCGGGTGGCGAGACTCATCAGGCGAGCGCCCCTTCGAACACGGCGACGAAGTCGGTATCGGTGTTGCCGACGTCCACACTGGCGACCGCGCCGATGTTGCTGCGTGCCTGCGCTTGTTCGGGTGCAGAGAGCGCTTGCGCGGCATCGAAGCGCACACGGTTATTGACGGCGGCAAGCAGCGCATCCAGACCGTTGGTGTTGCTCTGCAAGAGCTGCTGAATTTCCAGCAAGGTGTCGTAGGCCGCGTCCGCACCACCCAAGATTTCGGCCTTGAGCGCATCGAGTAGCGTGACGATCTTGCTCGACGAATAGGTGCTGGTGGTGGTGATCTGGGCATCGTCGATGGCGACCGAAGACACCACTGCGGCTTTCAGCTCGTTGATCGCCGCGACCAGATTGGACTTGTCGGTGGTGGTCAGGTTGGCGAGGTTGCCGGTCTTGGCACGCACGTCGTTGAATTCCTGCGCGACGCGGATGACCAGCGATTCGATACGGGTGG
>CAZXGS010000054.1:0-20004 GCA_964640525.1 uncultured Gammaproteobacteria bacterium
CCTTCTTCACCGGCCTGATCGGCATGGTGCAGAACGACATCAAGCGGGTGGTGGCCTACTCGACGCTGTCGCAGCTGGGCTACATGACCGTGGCACTGGGCTGCTCGGCGTACTCGGTGGCGGTCTACCACCTGATGACCCACGCCTTCTTCAAGGCCCTGCTGTTCCTGGCCGCCGGCAGCGTGATCATCGGCATGCACCACGAGCAGGACATGCGCAAGATGGGCGGCCTGCGCAAATACATGCCGATCACCTGGATCACCTGCTGGATCGGCTCGCTGGCGCTGGTGGGCACGCCGTTCTTCTCCGGCTTCTATTCCAAGGACAGCATCATCGACGCCGCCAAGGTCGCCGCCGAACACGGCGGCGGGGTCGCGCAGTACGCCTACTGGTGCGTGTTGCTGGGCGTGTTCGTGACCAGCTTCTACAGCTTCCGCCTGCTGTACCTGACCTTCCACGGCAAGGAGCGCTTCCGCGAGGTCCACGACGACGGCCACCACGGCCACGATGCCAAGGCCCACGATGACCACGCGCACGACGACCACGGCCACCATGGCCCGGTGGAGCCGAAAGAATCCCCCTGGGTCGTGACCCTGCCGCTGGTGGTGCTGGCGATCTTCTCGATCGTCATCGGCTGGCCGACCATCGGGCCGATGCTGTTCGGCGGCTACTTCGACGGTTCGATCGTGATCGACGCCGCCCGCCACCCGGCCATGCACACCTTGGCCGAGGAGTTCCACGGCCCGCTGGCGATGGCATTGCACGGCTTCATGGGGCTGCCGTTCTGGATCGCGTTGTCCGGGTTCGCGCTGGCCACCTACATCTATTTGTTCAACCCGGCGCTGGCCGGCAAGTTCAAGCAGGCCCTGGCGCTGCCGGCGAAGATCCTGGAAGAAAAATACGGCTTCGACCGCCTGTGGATCGACGGCTTCGCTGCCGGTGGCCGCGGCTTGGGCAAGCTGTTCTGGCGTGCCGGCGATGCCGCGGTGATCGACGGCGTCGCCATCGACGGCACCACCCGCCTGATCGGCGGTACCGCCAACGTGATCCGCCGGCTGCAGTCCGGCTACCTGTACCACTACGCCTTCGCGATGATCCTCGGATTGGTCGCGTTGCTTGGCGTGCTGCTGCACTGGCCGGCCTGAGCGCCGACATCGGGAAGCTGAATTCGCATGGAAAACGTCACGCCCTTCACGATGCCGCTGCTGAGCCTGCTGATCTGGGTGCCGATCGTCGGCGGCGCCCTGACCATGGCGCTCGGCCACCGCCAGACCGCCGCGCGCTGGTTCGCGCTGTTCGTGGCGCTGGCCTGCCTGGCGCTGAGCGTGCAGATGTACGCCGGCTTCGACCTCCACGGCCCGGCGATGCAGTTCGTCGAGCGCCACGCCTGGATCCCGGCCTACAACATCCGTTACGACCTCGGCGTGGACGGCATCTCGGTGGCGCTGATCGTGCTCACCTGCATCGTCACTCCACTGGTCATCATCGGTGCCTGGACCTCGATCAAGGCGCGGATGCACCAGTACCTGGCCTCGATGCTGATCCTGCACGGGGTGATGGTCGGCGTGTTCTGCGCCCTGGACGCGATGCTGTTCTACGTGTTCTTCGAGGCCATGCTGGTGCCGATGTTCATCCTGATCGGCGTCTGGGGCGGGCCGCGACGGGTGTACGCCAGCCTGAAGTTCTTCTTGTACACCTTCCTCGGCTCGATCTTCATGCTGCTCGGGTTGATCTACCTGTACATCAAGACCGGCAGCTTCGCCCTGGCCGACTGGCACGGCACGGCGCTGACGATGACCGAGCAGACCTGGCTGTTCTTCGCCTTCCTGGTCTCCTTCGCGGTCAAGGTGCCGATGGTGCCGGTCCACACCTGGTTGCCGGATGCGCACGTGGAGGCGCCGACCGGCGGCTCGGTGGTGCTGGCGGCGATCATGCTGAAGATCGGCGGGTACGGGTTCCTGCGCTTCTCGATCCCGGTCACCCCCGACGGCAGCGAGCACTGGGCGTGGCTGATGATCGCGCTGTCGCTGATCGCCATCATCTACATCGGCTTCGTCGCCATCGTCCAGGACGACATGAAGAAGCTGATCGCCTACTCCTCGGTCGCCCACATGGGCTTCGTGACCCTGGGCATCTTCGTCGGCATGGCGCTGGTGCGTGACCTCGACCACCCGGCCGCGGCGCAACTGGGCATGCAGGGCGCGATGGTGCAGATGGTCTCGCACGGCTTCATCTCCGGCGCACTGTTCTCCTGCGTGGGCGTGCTCTACGACCGCCTGCACACGCGCCTGATCCGCGACTATGGCGGCGTGGCCAACACCATGCCGTGGTTCGCCGCGTTTTTCGTGTTTTTCGCCATGGCCAACTGCGGCCTGCCGGGCACCTCGGGCTTCGTCGGTGAGTTCATGGTGATCCTGTCCTCGTTCCAGCAAAGCCCGCTGGTGTCGCTGGGCGCGGCCTGCACCCTGATCCTGGCCGCGGCGTTCTCGCTGTGGCTGGTCAAGCGCATCGTGTACGGCCCGATCACCAACGACCCGGTGCGCGCGATGAAGGACATCAACCCGCGCGAGAGCATCGTGCTGGGCGTGTTTGCCGCCTGCGTGCTGGCAGTGGGCGTGTATCCCAAGCCGCTGACCGACCTGATGGCGCCGGCGGTGGCGCAATTGACCACCGACATGGCCGCCACCAAGCTGCCGCACTGACGAGAGATTGACCATGCCGACCCTGGCCGACTTGCTGACCCTGCGCCCCGAACTGGCGGTGCTGGGCGGCGCCTGCCTGCTGCTGCTGATCGACATGTTCGCCCGTCGCAGCGGCCGTGAGCTGCTGTTCTGGGTTTCCGTGGTCACCCTGATTGCCGCCGCCGCGCTGGTGGCCACCGGCGGCGACTTCTCCGGTGCCCCGGCCACGGCTTCGTTCAACGGCATGTTCTTCCGCGACCTGCCGGGCGCGGTGCTCAAGTTCGCCATCGCTCTGGTGAGCCTGTTCGCGGTCGTGTACGCGCGCTCCTACCTGTTCGACCGCAAGCTCTCGCGCGGCGCCTTCCACATCCTCCTGCTGTTCGCGGTGCTGGGGATGATGCTGCTGGTCTCGGCCGGCAACCTGGTCACCCTGTACGTCGGGCTGGAGCTGCTGGCGCTGTCGTCCTACGCGATGGTGGCAATCAGCCGCGACAACGCGATCAGCTCCGAGGCGGCGATGAAGTATTTCGTGCTCGGCTCGCTGTCCTCGGGGATGCTGCTGTACGGCATGTCGATGATGTATGGCGCCACCGGCAGCCTCGACCTGACCGCCATCCACACCTTCGCCGGTGCCAGCCACGACCACACCCTGCTGCTGTTCGGGGTGGCCTTCCTGCTGGTGGGCATCGCCTTCAAGTTCGGCGCCGCCCCGTTCCACATGTGGCTGCCGGACGTGTACCAGGGCGCGCCGACGATGGTGACCGTGTTCATCGGCTCGGCGCCCAAACTGGCCGCGTTCGGGATGGCCTGGCGCCTGCTGGAGGCCGGCGTCGGCCCGCTGTGGGAATACTGGCAGCCGATGGTGGCCTGGCTGGCGGTGCTGTCGCTGGTGGTGGGCAACCTGTTCGCGTTGGCCCAGGACAGCCTCAAGCGCATGCTGGCCTACTCGACCATTTCCCACGTCGGCTTCCTGTTCCTGGGCCTGAGCAACGCCACCGCCAGCGGCTATGCCGCGGCGATGTTCTACGCCATCGCCTACGCGCTGATGGGCGCGGCGGCCTTCGCCTGCCTGCTGGTGCTGTCCGACCGCGGCCACGATGCCGATGCCATCGACGACCTGCGCGGCCTGAACGCCCGCAACCCGTGGCTGGCGCTGCTGGTGCTGCTGGTGATGACCTCGCTGGCAGGGGTGCCGCCGATGCTCGGCTTCTGGGCCAAGCTGGCCGTCCTGCGCGCGGCGATCAGCGCCAACATGTTGTGGCTGGCGATCGTTGGCGCGGTGTTCGCAGTGATCGGCGGCTTCTACTACCTGCGCGTGATCAAGGTGATGTACTTCGACGTCCCCGCCGACAAGCCGGTCGCCCACATCCACCCGGACCGTGACCTGCGCTGGATGCTCTCGGTCAACGCCCTGCTGCTGCTCGGCCTGGGGCTGGCGTGGAACCCGATCATGGCTTGGTGCCAGGCGGCATTCGGGGTGTAGGGAACTGGCGTCGACACACGCGGCGTGGCCTCCGCCACCGCAAGCGTTCAAGGGCCCTTGATCGTCATACGGGCGCAGGACGGAAGCGTTTCTCAGCGGCGAATGCTGGCCACCCGACGTGCTTTGGCGTGGCATCCCTGCGATCGTGGTAGGCAGCGACGGTCGGGAGTGAAGTTCGAGCCGACCGAAACCCGTTCGTGGTGGGCAGGGATGTCCTGTACTCCTGCGGCGAGGACGGGCTGGTGCGTCGTCGGGACCTGGCAACCCTGCGGGGCGAGGTGATCGCACGGCACGGGAACTTCGCGACCGACGTGCTTGTGTCTGGAGAAAGCGGCGCAGCCAGCTCGGGCTACGATGGGCGGATCCGGTCTTGCCGCGAAACATCGGACCTTGGCGTCACGTCGGGCCGCTCGACATGCGCGGGCCTGCCGCCGATCCGTTGACGGTCCGCCTGAACGAAGACACCACGTCTTTGCCGCCACGACGCCCGCGACGGCGTGCCGCGCATGGGCGTGGCGAACCGCAACGACGATCGGATGTCCTTCCAATCCGTACTTTCCGCTCACTCCAGCGGCATCATCTCGAAGTCGTCCTTGGTGACGCCGCAGTCGGGGCAGCACCAGGTGTCCGGCACATCCTCCCAGCGCGTGCCCGGCGCGATGCCTTCCTCGGGCAAACCCTGCGCCTCGTCGTAGATGAAGCCGCAAACCACGCACATCCACGTGCGAAAGGCGGCAGCGGCGGGGGCCGGGGCTGGCGAGGAAACGTTCATGGCGGGGGCTGGGCGTGCGAAACTGACCGCCCATTTTCGCATTTTCCGGCTGCCAGGGGGAAGCTGAGCATGCGCGATCACCCGCCGCTGCGTGGTCTGTACGCGATCACGCCCGAAGAACCCGACACCCGCCGCCTGCTCAAGCGGGTGGGGCAGGTGCTCGATCAGGGCATCACCTTGCTGCAGTACCGCAGCAAGAGCACCGATGCCGGCTTGCGCATGGAACAGGCGCTGGCGCTCAAGCTCACCTGCCTGCCGTACGACGTGCCCTTGATCGTCAACGACGACATCGCGCTGGCGCGGGCTGTCCAGGCCGATGGCGTGCATTTGGGCGACGGCGATGGCGAGGTGGCGACGGCGCGCGAGGAACTGGGCGAGCGGGCGATCATCGGCGTCACCTGCAAGTCCAGCCTGGAGCGGGCCCAGGCGGCGAAGAAGCAGGGCGCCGATTACCTGGCGTTCGGAGCGTTCTACAGCAGTCCGAGCAAGCCCAGCGCGGCCAGTGCCGAGCCGGCGATACTGGGTCAGGCCAGGGCGCTGGGCCTGCCGCTGGTGGCGATCGGCGGGATCCTGCCGCAGCACGTGACCGGTCTGCGTGATGCCGGCGCGGACATGGTTGCAGCGATTTCCGGGCTGTGGGACGCGCGCGATCCGGCTGCGGCCGCGCGCGCCTACATCCAAGCCTTCGACGACCAAGGATGACAGCACGCATGGCGGGCAACCACGAACTGTTCCAGCGCGCGCTGGCGCGCATCCCCGGCGGGGTGAATTCACCGGTGCGGGCGTTCCGCTCGGTGGGCGGTGAGCCGTTCTTCGCCCAACGGGCGAGCGGGGCGTACCTGTGGGATGTGGAAGGCAAGCGCTACATCGACTACGTCGGCTCGTGGGGGCCGATGATTGCCGGCCACGCGCATCCGCAGGTGCTCGACGCGGTGGCGAAGGCGATGCGCGATGGCCTGTCGTTCGGTGTGCCCAACTCGATGGAAGTGACGATGGCCGAAACCATCGCGCGTCTGGTGCCCTCGGTGGAGATGGTGCGGATGGTCAACTCCGGCACCGAGGCCACGCTGTCTGCGATCCGGCTGGCGCGCGGGGCCACCGGGCGCAGCCGGATCGTCAAGTTCGAGGGCTGCTACCACGGCCACGGCGACAGCTTCCTCGTCAAGGCCGGTTCGGGCGCGCTGACCCTGGGCCTGCCCGATTCGCCGGGCGTGCCGAGCGCGCTGGCCGACCTCACTCTCACTTTGCCCTACAACGACTTCGATGCCGCCACGGCGCTGTTCGACGCGCACGGCCAGTCGATTGCCGCGCTGATCATCGAACCCGTCGTCGGCAATGCCAACTGCATCCCGCCGAAGGAAGGTTTCCTGAAACATCTGCGCGCGCTGTGCACGCGCCACGGCGTGGTGCTGATTTTCGACGAGGTGATGACCGGCTTCCGGGTCGCCCTCGGCGGCGCGCAGGCGCTGTACGGCGTGACCCCCGACCTGACCACGTTCGGCAAGATCATCGGCGGCGGCATGCCGGTGGGCGCGTACGGCGGGCGCAGGGATCTCATGCAGCAGATCGCGCCGAGCGGGCCGATCTACCAGGCCGGCACGCTGTCGGGTAATCCGGTGGCGATGGCCGCCGGGCTGGCCACGCTGGAGCTGATCCAGCAACCGGGCTTCCACGAGGAACTGCATCGAAAGACCCGGCTGCTCACCGACGGCCTGCGTGCGATGGCGATCGAAGCTGGCGTGGCGTTCAGCACCAATCGCGTGTGCGGGATGTTCGGGCTGTTCTTCACCGAGGCCACGGTCGAGAGCTACGCGCAGGCCACGGCCTGCGACGTGGCGATGTTCCGGCGCTTCTTTCACGCCATGCTCGCGCGCGGCGTCTACCTCGCCCCGTCGGCGTTCGAGGCCGGCTTCGTGTCCTTCGCGCATTCGGAGGAGGACATCGCCGCGACCCTGGAGTCGGCGCGCGCTGCGTTCGCGCAGGCACGGGCTGGATGAGCGGGTGCATCGATGAAGGAAGGAAGCCTCGGAAAACATCGTCATGAACCGGCTTGCGCCGTCGTGAAGCGCGTCCGCGCACGCTGCAAAGCGGTGGCGTTCAACGCCTTGACACACAAAGGCTCTGGATCCCCGCCTGCGCGGGGATGGCGAGCGAGCAGGTCATTCGATGCTCCCTGACGACGACACGCCATCGCGCCTGGAAACCCTCGCCGTCCACGCCGGCGGCGAGCCGGATCCGGCTACCGGTGCGGTGGTTGCGCCGATCCATCTGGCGACCACCTTCGTCCACGGGCCGGCCGGCGAGCGTCTGTACGGTCACGAATACCAGCGCCAGTCAAACCCCACCCAGGACCGTCTCGAAGCCGCCTTGGCTGCACTCGAAGGCGGTTCGGCGGCGCTGGCCTTCGCCTCCGGCATGGCCGCCATCAGCACCTTGCTCGACACGCTCCCGAACGGCGCGCGCGTGCTGATCCCGGACGACTGCTACGCCGGTACGCGGCAAATGGCCCGCGAAGTCCTGCCGGCGCGCGGCATCACCGCCACGCCGGTGGACATGACCGACCTGACGGTGGTTCGCGCCGCCAGCACCGGCGCCGACCTGATCTGGGCCGAGACCCCGACCAACCCACGGCTGCGGGTATGCGACATCGCCGCGCTGGCGCAGATCGCGCGGGCGGCGCAGGCCCTGCTGGTGTGCGACAACACCTTCGCCACCCCGATCCTGCAGCAGCCGCTGGCGCTGGGCGCGGACGTGGTGATGCACTCGACCACCAAGTATTTCGGTGGCCACAGCGACGTGCTCGGCGGCGCGCTGGTGTTCGCCGCGCGCGATGGCTTCTTCGAGCGAGTGGCGCAGCGGCGCTGCCTGACCGGCGGCGTGCTCGCGCCGTTCAGCGCCTGGCTGACCCTGCGCGGCTGCCGCTCGCTGCCGGCGCGGATGGCGATGCACTGCGCCAACGCCCGCCGTGTCGCCGAGTTCCTGGTCGCGCACCCGGCGGTGGAGCGGGTGAACTGGCCCGGCCTGCCCAGCCATCCGCAGCACGTCATCGCCGCGCGCCAGATGCGCGACTTCGGCGGCATGCTCAGCATCGAGCTGCGCGGTGGCCGCGAAGCCGCGCTGGCGGTGGCGGCGCGAGTGCGCCTGTTCACCAACGCCACCTCGCTGGGCGGCTGCGAATCGCTGATCGAGCATCGGGCCTCGGTGGAAGGCGCGCAGTCGGCCGCACCGCAGAACCTGTTGCGGTTGTCGGTGGGCGTTGAACACCCTGACGATCTGCTGGCCGATCTGGCCCACGCACTGCGTGACTGAAACCGCGGGCGCCAATTCGGTGCCGCGTGTGTCGAGAAGGAGAACACCGCCGATGCCAATGCCAGAATCCGCCTGCTCGCCGTGCCGCTTGCATGCCGCCCACTGCGCGCTGGCGCTGGCCCTGCTGCTGACGGCCACCGGTCCGGCGCTGGCGAGCGATCCATCCGCCGCCTCGTTCCAGCATGGCGACTGGGAACTCACCTGCGACAACACCCGTACCTGTCGTGCCGACGGCTACCAGTCCGAGGACGATGCCAATCCGGTGTCGGTGCTGCTGACCCGCGCCGCCGGCCCCGATCAGAAGGTCAAGGGCGAGCTGACGCTCGGCGAGCCCGACGGTGAAGATGACGAGGACGCATCCAGGCACGCGCCGGCGTCGTTTGCCGCGGCGATGACGATCGACGGCAAACCGCTGGGCAGCGTCCGGATCAGCACCGAGACGATGCAAGGCACGCTGTCCGAACCGCAGGTCCAGGCCCTGTTGGCCGCGTTGACCCGCAAGAGTTCGCCGGCGTGGTCGGCGCATGGCACGACGTGGCGACTGTCCGGCGTTGGTGCAGCCGCGGTGCTGTTGAAGATGGACGATTACCAGGGCCGGGTGGGCACGCGCGGTGCCTTGATCCGCAAGGGGCCGGCCAGCGAGGAGCGCGTGCTGCCGGCGCTGCCGGCGCCAGTGGTGGTGGCGGTCAAGCCGCTGGATCAGGCCACCCACGAGACGCCGCTCCCGCCCGCGGACCTCAAGCGCCTGCGCGCGGCCCTGCTGGCCACGGTCAAGAGCGATGACTGCGACCTGCCGGGCGAGACGCCGGACGAGGCACCGATCGCGATCGCGCGCCTGGATGCTCACCACCAACTGGTCGAGATGCTGTGCTGGCGTGGCGCCTACCAGGAAGGGAACGGCTACTGGGTGACCGCGCTCGCGCCGCCGTGGCAGCCGGTGCTGGTGACAGCAGCGGGCAGCGAATACGCCGACGGCGAGATCTCGGCCAGCTTCAAGGGGCGGGGCCTGGGGGATTGTTGGTCGAACGAAACCTGGGCCTGGGACGGTCGCCGCTTCATCCATACTGGCGACGCGACCACCGGCCTGTGCCGGATGGTGACGCTCGGTGGAACCTGGGATCTGCCAACGCTGGTCACCGACGTGCGGCACGCGAAGTAGCGCGGGCACCGGCCACGCGACGACGTTCGGCATCGTGTGCCGGAGGGTGAGACTCGGCAGAACCGCGCACCTGCCGACGCGGGTCACCGACGTGCGGCACGCGAAGTAGCGCGGGCACCGGCCACGCGACGACGTTCGGCATCGTGTGCCGGAGGGTGAGACTCGGCAGAACCGCGCACCTGCCGACGCGGGTCACCGATGTGGGGCACGCGAAGCAAAGCGGCCGACTACCACGCACCCACGTTCTGCATCGAGATCCACGGCTCGACCGGCGGCAGCGGCTCGCCCTTCTGCAGCAACTCGATCGAGATCAGGTCCGGCGAGCGCACGAACGCCATGTGGCCATCGCGCGGCGGGCGCTGGATGGTCATGCCCATCGCCTGCAGGTGCGCGCAGGTGGCGTGGATGTCATCGACGGCGAAGGCGAGGTGGCCGAAGTTGCGCGCGCTTCCGTAATCCTCCGCTGGCGATCCGTCCTCCGGCGGCCAGTTGTAGGTCAACTCGATCTCGGCCTCGGGGCTTTCCGGCGCGCTCAGGAAGACCAAGGTGAAACGACCGGCCGGGACGTCGCGGCGGCGCACCTCGCGCAGGCCAAGACCGTCGCAGTAGAAGCGCAGCGAGGCGTCGAGGTCGCGCACGCGCACCATCGAGTGCAGATATTTCATCGTGCGGCCCTTCAGTCGAGGAACAGATCGGTCAGCAGCGCTTGCGAGGCATCGACGGCGTAGCCGGAAAAGTCGTCCACGCCACGCTCGCGCAGGATGTCCTCGTCGATCACGAAGCGTCCGCACAAATCCCGCGCGGGCGTGGTCAGGATCGCGTGGGCGGCGTCGGCGAGGATCTCGGGTTTGCGGCAACGCGCCAGTTCCACGCCGGGGATCATCTTCAGCGCGTCGGTGGCAATCACCGTGCGTGGCCACAGCGCGTTCACTGCCACGCCCCGCGGGCCGAACTCGGCGGCCAGGCCCAGGGTGACGAAGCTCATGCCCATCTTGGCCAGGGTATAGCCGGTGTGTGGGCCCCACCATTTCGGGTCCAGCGAGGGCGGCGGGGCGAGGGTGAGGATGTGCGGGTTCGCAGCTTGCAGCAGGTGCGGCAGGCAGGCCTGCGCGCACAGGAAGCTGCCGCGGGCGTTGACCTGTTGCATCAGGTCGAAGCGCTTCATCGGCGTGTCGAGTGCGCCGCGCAGCCAGATCGCGCTGGCGTTGTTCACGAGGATGTCGATGCCGCCGAATCGCTCGACGGTCTGCGCCACCGCGGCGCGGACCTGGTCTTCCTCGCGGATGTCGCAGGCGATCGCCAGTGCATTGCCGCCGGACTGCTCGATCGCCGCGGCCGCGGTGTGGATGGTGCCGGGAAGCTTCGGATTGGGGACGGCCGACTTGGCCGCGACCACGACGTTGGCGCCATCGCGCGCGGCGCGCAGGCCGATCGCCAGGCCGATGCCACGCGAGGCGCCGGTGATGAACAGGGTCTTGCCGCGCAGGTCGGGCATGATGTGCTCCGCGTCCAGGGGTCGATGAGTGTAGTCCTGCGGCTTCGAGCAAGCTGTCGATTCCGCAGCAGGGGGAGGATGCGCCGGACGTCACTCACTCGGTCTGCAACTGCGCGACCAGTTCCAGCAGGAGCTCCATGCGCGCCTGCGGCGTGGGTTCCTCCAACAGGCTCTGGCGTTGCGCGGCTTCCAGCGGCAGCAACTCGGCCAGCCGCCAGCCTACCCAGTTGGCATCGCGGTAACAGGCCTCGTCGATGGCGGCGTGGGAGGCGCCGAGGGACTCGATCAGCCTGCGCAGCACGGTGGCCAGAAGTTCGTGCTCGATGGTCAACGGGACGGGTTGCTCGGGGGCGAACCAGGCCACGGCATCGGCCAGCAGCAAGCCGCTGGTGGCGACATGGGCGCGCAGGACACCGAAGCGGCGCTCGCCCTGCACGGTGATGCCGAGCAGGCCCCCGGGCAGCGCATCGAAATCGACGATCCGGCACTGGGTGCCGACCGCGGCATGGCGCGGCGTGGCGCCGACTTCTTCGCCGTCCACGATCAGGCACACGCCGAAACCGGTCTGGCCGCAGGTGCGCACCAGGTCGAGGTAGCGCGGCTCGAAGATCCGCAGCGACAACCGCGTGCCGGGGAACAGCACGGTATGCAGCGGGAACAACGGCAGCGGCACGGCATCCATGCCGTCGAGTCTAGCCGTCGCGCGTGGTGCCGGCAGCGCGGGCGCAAATTCGACCGATCCGCATTCCGGACAACGGCGGTCGTGCTGCAAGGCGAGGCCGGCCGATGCTACGGCTCGACGCTCCGGCTCGACCCTCGTCGATCGCGCCAGGACCCGCCATGGATCGCGGTTTGCGCCGGGGCGACGGCGGCAGGCGAGGCAGGGCATCGGCGGTGGCGCCGTGCGTCGCCCGGCGCGTGCTCGAAGGTCGGAGTGGTCGGATTGCGGCGTCAGTCCCGCAGGCTGGCCAGGAAGCGTCGCGGTGCGCCCTCGAAGCCGCCGTTGGACATGAACACGACGTGGTCGCCGTCGCGCGTGCGCGATGCCAGTTGCGCGATCAGGGCATCGACCGTTGGCACCGCCACGCCCTCGCCGCGCAGATCGGCGATCACCTTGCCGGCGTCCCACGGCAACTCCGCGCGGCGCAGGAACACCACCGCGTCGGCGTCGGCCAGCGAGGGCGCGATCTGGTCGGCGTGCGCTCCCAGCCGCATCGAGTTGCTGCGAGGTTCCATCGCCACCACGATCCGCGCCTCGCCCACGCGCGCGCGCAGGCCGGCCAGGGTGGTGCGGATCGCGGTCGGGTGGTGGGCGAAGTCGTCGTACACGGTGATGCCGCGCGCCTGCCCCAACACTTCCAGGCGCCGCTTGACGCTGCGGAAGCTGGCCAGCGCGGCGATGGCCTGCGTGGGCTCCACGCCGACTGCATGGGCGGCGGCGATCGCGGCCAGCGCGTTCATCACGTTGTGATCGCCGAGCAGTTCCCAGTGCACGACGCCGATTTCGCTGCCGCGATGAAGCACCGCGAACTGCGAGCCGTCGGCGGCGATCAGGCGCGGCGTCCACTCGGCCGCGCCGGTCATGGCGAAACGTTCCACCGGCGTCCAGCTGCCCATCGCCAGCACTTCGGCCAAGCGCTCGTCCTCGCCGTTGACGATCAGCCGGCCGTTGCCCGGCACGGTGCGCACGAGATGGTGGAACTGGCGCTGGATCGCGGCCACGTCGGGGAAGATGTCGGCGTGGTCGTATTCGAGGTTGTTGAGGATCGCCACCTTGGGCCGGTAGTGGACGAACTTGCTGCGCTTGTCGAAGAACGCGGTGTCGTACTCGTCGGCTTCCACCACGAACTCGGCGCCCATGGAATCCACCGCGGCCGCTGGCCGCACCCAATGTCCTTCTCCCTCCGGGAGAAGGTGGCGCGCAACGCCGGATGAGGGTTCGGCAGGAACCGCACCCTCACCCCAACCCGCACCCCGGCCCTCGCGCATGGCACGAGGGCGCTCATCGTCGCGCGAACCAGTGGTTCGCAAGCGTTCCTCTTCGCCCCGGTGGGAGAGGGGCTTGCCTCCCAGTCGCGCGGACACGCCGAAGTTTTCCGGCACCCCGCCGACCAGGAAACCCGGGTCGCGGCCGGCAGCTTCCAGGATCCACGCCAGCATCGAGGTGGTGGTGGTCTTGCCGTGGGTTCCGGCGACCGCAAGCGTGGTGCGGCCTGGCAGCACCTGTTCGGCCAGCCACTGTGCGCCTGAGGTGTAGGCGATGCCGGCATCCAGCACGTGCTCCACCGAAGGGTTGCCACGCGAAAGCGCGTTGCCGACCACGACGACATCGGTGCCGGCGGCGATGTGTTCCGGCGCGTAGCCCTGCGCCAGCGCGATGCCGAGGGCTTCGAGCTGGGTGGACATCGGCGGATAGATGTTGGCGTCGCTGCCGGCGACGTCGTGTCCGAGTTCGCGCGCCAGCGCGGCGACACCGCCCATGAACGTGCCGGCGATGCCGAGGATGTGGAGTTTCAAGGGATGCCCGTGTGCTGCCGGCGAGGTGCCGGGTGGTTCATGCGTAGCGGTTGCCCAGCGCCTCGACGATGCGCTCGAAGACTTCCTCCATCGAGCCCACGCCGTCGATCGCGGTGAGCTTCTCCTGATGGCGGTAGTATTCGATCACCGGTGCGGTTTGTTCGTCGTACACGTGCAGGCGGTTGCGCACCGATTCAGGATTGTCGTCGGCGCGGCCCTCGGCGAGTGCGCGGCCGGCCAGGCGGGCGATCAGCAGTTCGTTGTCCACGTCCAGTTGCACGGCACGCTCGACCGGTTGCTGGAGCCTTGCCAGCAGTTCATCCAGCGCGCGCGCCTGCACCAGGTTGCGCGGGTAACCATCGAGGATGTAGCCGCGCCCGGTGTCGCCGGCCGACAGGCGATCTTCCAGGATCGACAGCACGATCTCGTCGGACACCAAGCCGCCGGCGGCCATCACCGCCTTGGCCTGCAGACCGGTCGGCGTGCCGGCCTTGACCGCCGCACGCAGCAGCTCGCCGGTGGAGATGTGCGGAACATCGAAATGGTCGCGCAAGCGGGCCGCCTGCGTGCCCTTGCCGGAGCCCGGCGCGCCCAGAAGTACCAGTCGCATGCTCTTGGATTCCCGAAAAAGACGCGGCCGGGCAGGGTGGACGGGGCGGCGGGATTGCTACACTCGGTGCCGGCCGTCAACTGCCCGTCACGCGGACGTGGCCACGCTAACCGCTGGCGGCCGGGCAAGTCAAATCAAGCCTGCAAGGAGCATCGTCATGGCGCATGGCAACCTGCTCTACGCGCAATCCGGCGGCGTGACCGCGGTCATCAACGCCACCGCCGCGGCGGTGATCCAGACCGCCCGCGCGCACCGCGTCAAGCTGCTGGCGGCACGCAACGGCATCCTCGGTGCGTTGCGCGAGGAGCTGATCGACACCTCGAAGGAATCGGCAGCGAGCATCCGCGCACTGGCGCACACGCCGGGCGGGGCGTTCGGCACCTGCCGCTTCAAGCTCAAGGCGCCCGAAGTCGATCCGGCACCGTACCGGCGATTGATCGAGGTGTTCCGCGCCCACGACGTGCGCGGCTTCCTCTACAACGGCGGCAACGATTCGGCCGACACCGCGCTCAAGCTGTCGAAGATCGCCGCCGAGTTCGGTTACCCGCTGGCTTGCATCGGGGTCCCGAAGACGGTGGACAACGACCTGGACGTCACCGACTGCTGCCCGGGATTCGCCTCGGCGGCGAAATACACCGCGGTGTCGGTGCGCGAGGCGGCGCTGGACGTGGCGGCGATGGCCGAGACCTCGACCAAGGTGTTCGTCTACGAAGCGATGGGCCGCCATGCCGGCTGGCTGGCTGCTGCCGCAGGCATGGCCGGGCACGGTCATGACCAGGCGCCGCATCTGATCCTGTTTCCCGAACGGGTGTTCGACGAGGCCGACTTCCTTGCGCGCGTGCAGGCGACGGTGGCGCGCGTGGGCTACTGCGTGGTGGTCGCTTCGGAGGGCGTGCGCGGGCCGAACGGGAAGTTTCTCGCCGAGGCCGGCACCGTCGATGCGTTCGGGCATGCCCAACTCGGCGGCGTCGCGCCGCACCTGGCGCAGGTCGTCAAGCAGCAACTTGGTTTCAAGGTGCACTGGACGGTGCCCGATTACCTGCAACGCTCGGCGCGCCACCTGGCCTCGGCCACCGATCTGCGCCATGCGCTGGCGGTCGGCAAGGCCGCGGTCGAGTACGCCCTGGCCGGGCGCAACGCGGTGATGCCGGTGATCGTGCGCAGCTCGGACTCGCCATACCGATGGAAGATCATGCCGGCGCCGCTGGAGAATCTGGCCAACCACGAGAAGAAGTTGCCGGCGCACTTCATCCGCGAGGACGGCCACGGCATCACCGCCGCGGCGCGCCGCTATTTCGCGCCCCTGCTGCGCGGGCAGGCGCCGCCGCCGTATGGCAAGGACGGGATGCCGCGATACGTCGCCCTGAGGAATGCCGGAATCGGGAAGACCTTGCCTGACTGGGGTCGATGACCCGAATGACGTGTTGCCGGTACGCCGATGGAATGCCGGCCTTGCCGGCCCCGGGCGCCGGCTTGACCGCGGGCATGAGCAGACCGGGGCCCGGAAATCCGCCCCACATCTCAAAATTGGGTCCCGGCATGGGATAATCTCGCGCCGCCGTGGATCGGGCCTGCGCCCGACACCGCCGCCTTCGTTTCACCTCGGGGAAATCCTTGGACTTGCTGCGTACCCTGTGCGCTTTCGGCGCGCTCGCGTCGGCGTTTGCTGGCCAGACCCAGGCGGGCGACACGCCCGCGCCGGTCGCCACCACGCCGACGCCGGTCATCTGCTGCGGCGTCGCCAACGGCACGCCAGTGGAAATCGAACTGGTGGACGCGCTCAGTTCCAAGGTCCAGAAGCGCGGCGACAGCTTCCACATCAAGCTGTCCACCGCGCTCGTGGTGGACGGGAAAGTGCTGCTCCCCGCCGACGTGGAGGGCATGGGCCAGATCATCGACGCCGCACCGGCCGGCGGCGGCGGCGCGCCCGGCAAGATGCTGGTGGCAGCCCGCTACCTTGAATGGAACGGGACGAAGATCCCGCTGCGCGGCACCAAGCTGGGTGGTGCCGGGAAGAACAACACGTTGGTCGCCGCAGGCCTGGCCCCTGTCATCGGCCTGTTCAGCATGTTCGTCCACGGCGGAAACGTCATCTTTCCGCCAGGCACGCACTTCGAGGCAAAGCTGGCGGCCGACACCACCCTGGCGCCGCAGCCCGGGAATACCGGGGTTTCAGGCGCACCTGACGCCCCGGCGGCAGCGGCCGCTCACGGCACGGCAGCCGCCGTCGCCACGCCCGCGATGCCGGAAAACGCAGCGCCGGCCCACGCCGAAACCGCCACCCACTCATCCGCAACCACCCCAGACCATTCCCAGGCCATTCCAAGGAGTAACCCATGAAGCTTCCGTTCCGCCACCTCGTTGCTGCCGGCATCCTTGCCCTTCCCGTCGTTGGCTACGCTGCGGACCCGGCTGCCAGCCAGCCGCAGGATGCGCAGCCTGCCGCACAGGCGGCCCCAGCGGCGCCCGCTGCCTCCTCTGCGGCTCCGGCCACCCAGGCTCCCGCCGCCACGTCCGATCAGGCTGCCACGCCGGCTGCCACGCCAGCGCCGGCCGCCACAGCGGACGCGGCGCCGGCCATGGTCGCCGGCGGCAAGATCGCTCCGCCGCCCGCAGGCAAGGGCCAGGTCGTGTTTTACCGCGAAAGGCATTTCACCGGCGCCGCCGTGGTCTTCAAGGTCCGCGAGGGCGACAAGGTCCTCGGCAAGCTGTCGACTGGCGTCTATTTTGTGGCCGTGCTCGATCCGGGTGCGCACGATTTCTCCGTCCACACCGAGAACAAGGACGCGCTGCACATGGAAATCGAAGCCGGCGAGACGTACTTTGTCGCCGGCTCGATCAGCATGGGTTTCCTGGTCGGCGAAAGCCACATCGCGCCGTCGGACGAGGCGACCTTCGTCAAAGACCTCCCCAAACTCACGCTCTCGTCCAACTGACAGTCGCGTCGAACGGCGGCACTCCAGGCACCCGGCTCGGCCGGGCGCCTGCTTTTTCGGTTCGTTAGCAGCCCTTCGCGGGCAGCACGACCGCGGTGAAGACCGGCACGTTTACCGGCTGTTGCGGCTTGTCGAGGTACAAGCGGGCGCGGCCCTGCGCGTCGAGCCTGGGCGGCGCGGCCGTTCCCGGCTTGCGCCAGATTTCCACCGTGGCCACGCACGCAGGCAAACCCGCTTGCGGAACCTGGATGCGGTCGTTGAGGATCCAGTGCGTTGCCTGCGAGGGTGGGGCTGGCAGACTCCGTGCATCGACGTAACTCGCCCTGCGCACGCAGCGGTCGCCAGGCAGGATCTCGATGCGATAAGGCTCCGACGCCTCGCCGGTGAACAGGCCTTCCAGACGCACGCAAGCCTCGGGAATGGTGCGCAAGGTGTGCAAGGCGCCGATCGCCTGTGCGCTCGTGCTGCCGCTTGGACGGATCACCTCCGGGGCGGGCGCCGCGGCCGATGCGATGCTGCCGAGGCAGACGCTGAACAACAACAAAATGGCGGATGGCCGAATCATGGTCATGGTTTCGTCTTTTCCGAAGCTGTGCCGTGTGCGAGACTGCCACACTTGGCCTGAATCGCGTCCGCCCGATGGGTTCCCTTCGGGATTCGACGGCTCTCGCGCCACCAAACCATACGCTGTAGAATGGTCGCCCTTCGAGGCGGTATGTGTTCGCCCCTACCCTGAGGAAGCCTTTCATGCACCAACGTTCGCTCGTCGCCTTCTTCGCCTTCGCCGCACTGGCCTGCGCTGCGCCCGCCCTTGCCGGCGGCGGGGTGGAGAACAACAAGGGTTCGACGAAGAGTGCCGAGATCCCGCAGTGCGGCCACGTGCTGGGCACGATCGCGCTGGTCGATGGCGATGGCCGCGGATGGACGCGATACGGCGTGGGCGCGCCCTCGACCTTGCTCAAGACCTTCGTCAGTCGTTCCGGTTGCTTCAAGCTGGTCAATCGTGGTGCCGGCATGGAGGCGATCCAGCGCGAGCATGCGCTGGCCGGGGAAGGCGATCTGCAGCGCGGCTCGAATGTCGGCGGAGGACAGATCAAGACCGCCGACTGGCTGCTGGTGGCCGACGTGGCCGGCGAGAACCAGAATTCCGGCGGCGGCGCGATCGGTGGGTTGGTCGGCGGGCTGGTGGGCGGGCGCTTCGGCGCGCTTGCCGCTGGCATCCGCACCTCCAAGGTCGAGGCCCAGACCGTGCTGTCGCTGGTCAACACCCGCACCTCCGAAGAGGAGTACAACATCGAGGGCTTCGCCAAGAAGCGAGACATCGGGTTTGGCGGCGGTGGTTTCATCGGCTGGGGCGGTGCCGGCGGCGGCACCTACGAGAACACCGATGTAGGCAAGGTGGTAGGGCTGGCATTCCTGGATGCGTACCGGCAACTGGTCGTGAAAATGGGCGGGATGGACGCCAATGCCGTTGCCGCGGCGCCGCGCCAGTCCTTCGTCGCACGTCAGGTTGTGGACATGCGGCGTTCGCCGTCCAAGGCTTCCAGCGTCATGCGTCGCCTCGATCCGGGCATGATGGTGTACCCGACCGGCGCCAAGGAAGACATGTGGTGGGAGGTCGAGGACGAGAATGGCAACACCGGCTGGGTGCCCAACGACGCGCTCGAACCGAAGAAGTAAGCGGCATCGCGCCGTCGATCTCGAGGCCACCGCTCGCGGTGGCCTCGTCGTTTGCGGGGTCTGCCGAGTTGTCCCTTCGGGTGGATGCCGGCAGGTTGGGTTCACGCGCAGCCGGCCGAAGCCCGTTCGCGTCGCGCCGGGTGGAACAGCGGACCCTGGGCAGCCCTTGCCAAGGCAAAGCGAGCGAGCGTGACATCGCGGCCCACGATTTGTCATAATTCCCCGGTTCAGTCGTCCTCTGGCGGCTGGAACCCGCGGAAGGACCACCTTTTCAAACCACGATCGGGCCGTCGCCGGCCTTGGGGAGCGCGTTCATGCTTGAGCAGTACGGTTTGTATCTGGCGCTGGGATGCGCCGCGCTGGCCATCGTTTACGGCCTGGTCTCGGCGAAGTGGATCACCGCGCAGCCGGCGGGCAACGAGCGCATGCAGCAGATCGCCGCGGCGATCCAGGAAGGCGCGCGGGCCTACCTCAACCGTCAGTACATGACCATCGGCGTGGCCGGCGTGGTGCTGTTCGGGCTGATCTTCGCCTTCCTCGGCGCGCACACCGCGATCGGTTTCGCGATCGGCGCGATTCTCTCGGGTGCGGCCGGCTACATCGGCATGAACGTCTCGGTGCGCGCCAACGTGCGCACCGCCGAGGCCGCGCGTCGCGGCATGGGCCCGGCGATGGATGTCGCCTTCCGCGGCGGCGCCATCACCGGCATGCTGGTGGTGGGCCTGGGGCTGCTCGGCGTGGCCGGCTACTACTTCGTGCTCGGCAAGATGGGCGTGACCGGCGAGGATGCGCTGCATGCGCTGGTTGGGCTGGCGTTTGGCTCCTCGCTGATCTCGATCTTCGCCCGTCTGGGCGGCGGCATCTTCACCAAGGGCGCCGACGTCGGCGCCGATCTGGTGGGCAAGGTCGAGGCCGGCATCCCCGAGGACGATCCGCGCAACCCGGCGGTGATCGCCGACAACGTCGGCGACAACGTCGGCGACTGCGCCGGCATGGCCGCCGACCTGTTCGAGACCTACGCGGTCACCGTGGTCGCCACCATGCTGCTGGCCGGCCTGACCTTCGCCAGTTCGCCCAACGCGGTGCTCTACCCGCTGGTGCTGGGCGCGGTGTCGATCGTCGCCTCGATCATCGCCACCTTCTTCGTCAAGGTGAAGTCGGGTGGTTCGATCATGGGCGCGCTGTACAAGGGCGTGATCGTGTCGGCAGTGCTGTCGGCGATCGCGTTCTGGTTCGTCACCGGTGACCTGTTGCCGAACGGCCTGACCGCTGCCGACGGGCTGGTGATCTCGAAGCTGAGCCTGTTCTACTGCTCGCTGATCGGCCTGGTGCTGACCGGCCTGATCGTGTGGATCACCGAGT
>CAZXGS010000055.1:0-19977 GCA_964640525.1 uncultured Gammaproteobacteria bacterium
ACGTAGAACTGGAACAGCGTGTGGCACGGCATCAGCGCCATCTTCGGCAGGTCGGCGACGTTCCATGCCGAGACGATCAGGCGGCGGGAGTCCGGGTTGCGGCGGATCTCCTCGACGACCCACCGCACCTGGTCGATCTCGACGCCATCGGCGCCCGCCCAGCGACGCCACTGTTTGCCGTACACCGGGCCGAGCTCGCCGTCGGCATCCGCCCACTCGTCCCAGATCGAAACCTTGTTCTGCCGCAGGTAGGCGATGTTGGTCTGGCCCTGCAGGAACCACAGCAGCTCGTGCACGATCGAGCGCAGGTGCAGCTTCTTGGTGGTGACCAGCGGGAACCCTTCGTTCAAGTCGAAGCGCATCTGCCAGCCGAACACGCTGCGGGTGCCGGTGCCGGTGCGGTCGGCCTTGTGGGCGCCGTGCTCGAGGACGTGGCGCAGCAGGTCGAGGTATTGCCTCATGCCGAACCGGCCTGTCTCGCGTCGTTGCCGTGGCCGCCGACATCCGGTTCCAGCACCGGCGCCTTGCGCGACATCCACAGCAGGCCCAGCCCGGCCAGCACCAGCGGAATCGACTGCACCTGCCCCATCGTCAGCCAGCCGAATGCAAGGTAGCCCAGTTGCTCGTCGGGCACGCGCACGAATTCCACCGCGAAGCGGAAGCAGCCGTACATCAGCGCGAACAGGCCACCGACCGCGTAGCGCCGGCGCGGCGTGGTGGAAAAGGAAAACAGCACCGCGAACATCACCAGCCCTTCCAGCGCCGCCTCGTACAGTTGCGAGGGATGACGCGCCCAGCCGTCCAGTGCGCCCTGCCCGGCCAGAGTCCGCAGCTGTCCGATGTCCATGTCCCGGTAGGGCCCGGAGGTGATGCCGTGCGGAAAGACCACCGCCCACGAGGCATCGCTGAGCTTGCCCCACAGCTCGCCATTGATGAAATTTCCCAACCGGCCGAAGAACAGCCCCGGCGGCACCAGCGGCGCGATGAAGTCCATGGTGTCGAAGAAGTGCAGCCGGTGCTTGCGCGACCACCACCAGCAGGCCGTGAGCACGCCAAGCAGGCCACCGTGGAAGCTCATCCCGCCGTCCCACACCCGCAGGATCGCGCCCGGGTCATGGATGACCCATGACGGCGAAACATAGGTGAGCATGTACCAGATGCGCCCGCCGCAGACCACGCCGAGCATGGCGTAGAACATCAGGTCGCCGTAGGCCTGCGCATCCACGCCCGGCAAGCGGCCGGCACGCACGCGGCGCGCGCCCAGCCACCAGGCCGTCACGAACGCCAGCAGGTACATCACCCCGTACCAGTGGATCGCCGGCTGGAAATGGTTGCCGAACAGGGTGAACGCCGGCAGGCGCAGCGCGATCGGGTCGATGGCGTCGAAGTAATGGGTCATGCCTGCGTCAGCGGGAGCATCGTGGCTGGACAAAGCGCCATTGTCGCAGACGTCGGGCGGTTCGGCCCGGTTTGGCGGGGGCGATGTCGCGCGATCGGGCTCAGAGGATCTCCGGCGTGTCGGGCAGTTCATCCGGCGTCCGGTCGATCCCGGGCAAGGCACCCCGCAGGATGGCGCCGATGGCGGCGATGCACTCGCAGACCGCCCCGGCCGGCTCGTCGCCCTGGCGCAGCCGCTCGGCCAGACGGGCGCAGGGGGCCTGCCAGGCGTCGGCCGGCAGCAGCGCAGTGATGCCGCGGTCGGCGACGATCTCGATCGCGCGATCGGCCCAGAGCAGGTACAGCAGCACGCCGGTGTTGCCCTCGGTGTCCCAGACCCGCAACCGCGAGAACACCTCCACGGCGCGGCTGCGCGCGTCAGGATGCTTCAACAGCGCGCGCACGGGCAGCGCGGCCTCGACCGCGAAGCGTACCTCGCCGGCATGGCCCCGCTCGGCCGCGGCGATCGCCTCGCGGATGCGCTCCATCGCCTGGCGGTCGAAGCGGCGACGCACCGCACCGGCGCCCATGCCCAGATGTTTCATCGTCCGCGCGATTTTTCCAGCCATCACCAGCTCCCCGAAGCGCCACCGCCACTGAATCCGCCACCGCCGCCGCTGAACCCGCCGCTGCCGCCGCCACTGCTGAGGGCGCTGCTGGCCGCCATGCCGAGCAACGACCAGGCGATGCTGCCGAACGAGACGTCGCTGCTTCCGCTGCTTCTGCTGCTGTGGCTGCTCGGGCTGTCGTCAGCGGTCCAGTCGGGCTCCGGCCCGTCGGACTGGAAGAGTATTGCCGGGTAGAAGGCGATCGCCGCCACGATCAGCGCGAACAGCCAGCCCGCGCCCAGCAGCAACAGAAACCCGGCCAGCACCACCGAAGTCACGCAGCCGCGCAGCAAGGCCGCCTTCCAGCTCAGCAGGCCGCTGGCGACGATGAACAGGAACGGCAGTCCGACGAGCATGCCCAGCCAGATCGGCAACTCGAACGGCGGCGGCGACAGGGCGTCGAACAGTGTCTCCTTGAAGTCGCCCTCCGGCTTCGGCGGTGGCGGTGGCATCGCCTCGCCGTTCTGGAGCCGGATGATGCGGTCGACACCGCCTTTGAGTTCGCCGGGAATGTCGCCCATCTTGACGCGCGGCCAGGACATATCCTCGTTGAGGATGCGCTTGATGATCGGCACCGGGAACACATCGACCAAGCCGCGGCCGACGAAGATGCCCTCGTCGTAGGGCTGCTCGGTAAACCAGATCAGCACGCCGTCGGCGCCGAGGTTCCAGGTGTCGAAAACCCGTTTCGCAAAGTGCGCATGGGATTCGTCGCCGGTGCCATCGACCAGCAGCAAGGCGATCTGCCGGCCCTTGGCCTTTTCGAAGGCGGCCAGCTTGGCCTCGAGCGCCGCCCGCTCCTGGTCGGAAAGGTAGCCAATGGCGTCCACGACATGGCCGCTGTGCGCCGGCAGCGGCGCCAGCGCGGGAGCCGCAACCGCCTCCTTGGCGTTGCTGGCGACGTCCTGCGGCGGGGGCCACGGCAGGGTTCCGCCATCGATCAGGCCGGCGATGCGATCGACGCCTGCCTGCAGTCCGCCGGCGTAGTCGCCACTCCTGAAGCGTGGCTCGACGTAGCCATCGATGATGCGGTTGGCGATCGCATCGGGGATCGTCCCTTCCAGCCCGCGACCGATCTCGATACGCAGCTTGTGGTCGTTCATCGACGCCAGCACCAGCACGCCGTCGTCGACGCCCTTGCGACCGAGCTTCCATGCCTCGACGACCCGCATCGCGTACTGCTCGATCGTCTCCTCGCCGGTGGTCGGCACCAGCAGCACGACGACCTGCGCACCCTTGCGACCTTCGAGCGCGGTCAATTGCGCCTCCAGTGCCTGCGCGTGGGCATCGTCGAGCGTACCGGTCGTGTCGACCACATGTGCGGACAACCCCGGCACCGCAACCGGCGCCGCCGTGGCAACGGCCGAGACGAGGCAGACCAGCAGCAGCAGCGCGGCCAGCAACGCCGTCACGCCATGTCTGCGGATGTGCGTAATCGGCATCACCATCCCCCCGACGCGCCGCCGCCGCTGAAGCCTCCACCTCCACCGCTGAAGCCCCCGAATCCGCCGCCGGAGGATCCCCCGCCCCATCCGCCCCAGCCACTGCCGCCACTGTAGCGGCCCCCGCCCGTGGACGCTGCCATCCCGAGAACGAAGCCGATCACGGCCAGGAATGCCGCGAACCCGAACGACGCACCGGCGACCAGTGCCACGGCGCACACCACACCGCCCACCAGCACGCCGCGCACGAACGCGCCAAGGAACGAGAACAAGGCACGCGCCACGATGAACGCGAAGACCGCCGGCACGATCTGGCCGTCGATCTTCGACGAGCGATGGGCCTGTGCCGGCGGCGGCGGCAGCGGTTCGCCATCGACCAGACCGATCAGGCGCGATATCCCGTCATTCAGACCATCGGCGAAGTTGCCCTGCCGCAACTTCGGCACGATGGTCTCGTCGATGATGCGGTTCGCCAGCGCATCGGGCACCGCCCCCTCGAGTCCGCGCCCCACCTCGATGCGCACCTTGTGGTCGTCCTTTGCGACCAGCACGAGGATGCCGTCGTCCACGCCCTTGCGGCCGAGCTTCCATGCCTCGACGACCTGGATCGAATACTGTTCGAGGTTCTCGTCGCCGGTCGTGGGCACGATCAGGACCGCGATCTGGCTGCCCTTCCGGGCTTCGAATGCCGCGAGCCTGGATTCGAGCGACTGCACCTGCGCGGCATCGAGCGTGCCGGTCGTGTCGGTGACGCGCGCCGTCAGCGCCGGTATCGCCGCGGCGACCGGGCCGACCACGAGGCACAGCAACGCGAACGCGGCGATCCAGAAGCATCGCATCGCCGGACCCACGCGCATCCCGGCCTTCCGGCGCCCTCAGCCTCCGGCGGGCGCTGGCGCCGGGGAGGCCGCCGGCGCGGGCGCTGCTGACGAAGCCGGCTGGCCGAAGTCCACCTTCGGCGGCGCGGAGATCTGTGCCTCGTTGGCCACGGTGAAATTCGGTTTGAGCTGATAGCCGAACATCTTCGCGGTCAGGTTCTGCGGGAACGAGCGCAGCAGGGTGTTGTAGTCCTGCACCGCCTGGATGTAACGGTTGCGGGCGACGGTGATGCGGTTCTCGGTGCCTTCCAATTGAGCCTGCAGGTCGCGGAAAGCCTGGTCGGACTTCAGGTTCGGGTAGTTCTCGCTGACCACCATCAGCCGCGACAGCGCCGAGCCGAGTTGACCCTGCGCGTCCTGGAACTGCTTGAGTCTGACCGGATCGCTGGCCAGTTCGGGGGTGACCTGGATCGAGCCCACGCGCGAACGCGCCTGCGTGACCTGGATCAGGATGTCCTTCTCCTGCTGCGCATAGCCCTTGACCGTCGCCACCAGGTTCGGCACCAGGTCGGCGCGGCGCTGGTACTGGTTGATGACCTCCGACCAGGCCGCCTTGGTCTGCTCGTCCAGCGCCTGGATCTTGTTGTAGCCGCATGAACTGAGCAGCAGGACGAGCAGGATGAGGATGGCGCGGCGGACGGCGGAATGCATCGACGGTCTCCGGTTGGTCATTGATCGCGCTCGGATCGGTGCGAGCGCAGTTGCGCGCGACGCTCGGCCTGCGTGCGGGCGACGATGTTGAGCACCTCGACCAGCACCGAGCAGCCCATCCCGAAATACAGGTAGGCACGGTTGATGTGCGCACCCACGCCCTCGGCCACCAGCACGACGCCGATCAGGACGATGAAGGCCAGCGCCAGCATCTTCACCGTCGGGTGGCGGTCGATGAAGTCGCCGACCGGGTCGGCCGCGAACAGCATCACCAGCACCGCCAGCACGATCGCCGCGACCATCACCGGGATCTGGTTGACCATGCCCACCGCGGTGATCACCGAGTCCAGCGAGAACACGATGTCCATCACCGCGATCTGCGCGATCACCATGCCGAACACCGCCGAGGGCCTGGCGGAGATGTCATCCTCCTCGCCGTGGCCCTGGATCACCGCGCGGATCTCCAGCACGCCCTTGACCAGCAGAAACAGTCCGCCGGCAAGCAGCACGAGGTCGCGCATCGACACCGGTCGCCCCATCAGCGCGAACAGCGGCTGGGTCAGCCGCGCCAGTTCGGCCAGGGTAATAAGCAGCGCGATGCGGGTGATGCAGGCCAGCGCCAGGCCGAAACGGCGCGCCGCCGACCGGCGCTCGGGCGGCAGCTTGCTGACCGAGATCGAGATGAACACCAAGTTGTCCACGCCCAGCACGATTTCCAGCGTGGCCAGGGTGAACAGGGCGATCCACAGGTTGCTGTCGAAGATCCACTCCACAGCCGGCCCCGGTCAGTGCGCCAGCCAGTGCGGGGCCAGCACCAGGCCCCAGCACAGCAGCACGTTCATCATCAGCACGAACACCGCCGCCGAGCCCATGTCCTTGGCACGCCCGGCCATTTCGTGATGCTCGGAGCCGTAGCGTTCAATCAGCGCCTCGATCGCCGAGTTCAGCAATTCCGCGGCCAGCACCGGCAGCAGGCTGCCGAGCAGGATGGCGCGCTCGACGCCATCGCGCGCAAGCCAGATCCCGGCCGGCACGAACACCAGCAGCAGCCAGACTTCCAGCCGGAACGACTCCTCGGTGCGCCAGCAGGTACCAATGCCCTGCAGCGACCAGCGCAACGCGCGCCAGACGCCCGCAGGACCTCGCGGCAGATGACTGACCCTGGTCCCCGGCATCGCTCAGCCCCCTGTGCAGTCGCGTCGCATCACGCGCTCTTGGGGTGAAAGGACAGGTCCAGGTCCTTCGCCGCCTTGACGTCGTCCAGGCGGCGCACTGGCGTGGTGTACGGCGCACCCTTCATGTAGCGCGGGTCACGCGCTGCCTTGTCCAGCAGCATCTTCATCACCACCACGAAGCGGTCCAGGGTGTCCTTGCTTTCGGTCTCGGTGGGCTCGATCAGCAGGCACTCGGGCACCAGCAGCGGGAAGTAGTTGGTCGGCGCGTGGATACCGTGGTCGAGCAGCGACTTGGAGAAGTCCAGCGCGGTCACGCCGTGGGCCTTCTTCTGCGGCGCCACGGTGACGATGAACTCGTGCGAGGCACGGCGCTCGGGATAGGCCAGGGTGTAGCCGCGCCTGGCCAACTGCGCGGCGAGGTAATTGGCATTGAGCGTGGCGTATTCGGCCACCCTCGGCATGCCTTCGCGCCCGAGCAGGCGCGCGTAGATGTAGGCGCGCAGCAGCACCCCGGCATTGCCGGCGAACGCCGACAGGCGGCCGATCGACAGCGGGCGATCCTTCTTGCGCACGAAGCGGTACCACGGGCCAGCCTCGGCATGTGCGGCGGGCGCAGGCGCGGCCGCGCTGGCAGGCTTGTGGCGCGCCTTGGCGTAGCGGCCACCCTTGTGGACGGGCGCGGCAGCCGGCGGCTCGGTCTGCGGGCGCTGGTCGAGCTTCTCGACCATCGGGATCGGCAGGAATGGTTTCAGGCGTTCGCTCACGCCCACCGCGCCCGCGCCCGGACCGCCACCGCCGTGCGGGGTGCTGAAGGTCTTGTGCAGGTTCATGTGGATGGCGTCGAAGCCCATGTCGCCGGGCCGCACCTTGCCGAGGATGGCGTTGAGGTTGGCACCGTCGTAATAAAGCAGACCGCCGGCCTCGTGGACGAGCCTGGCGATCTCGACGATGCGGCGCTCGAACACGCCGATGGTCGAGGGATTGGTGAGCATGATGCCGGCGGTTTTCGGGCCGAGGACCTGCTTCAGCGCCTCGACGTCGATGTCGCCGTTGGCCAGGGTCGGGATCTCGCGCACGCTGCACCCGCAGACCGTGGCGGTGGCCGGGTTGGTACCGTGCGCGGCGTCGGGAACGATGATCTCGGTGCGCGCGGTGTCACCGCGGTGCTTGTGGTAGGCCATGATCATGGCCACGCCGGCGAACTCGCCCTGGGCGCCGGCCATCGGCGCCAGCGACACCCCGCCCTTCATGCCGGTGACGTCGGCCAGGATCTCCTGCAACTCGTACATGCAGGCCATGAAGCCCTGGCTGAGCGATTCCGGCGCATAGGGATGGCGGCCGAGGAAGCCGTCGAGCATCGCCAGCGAATGGCAGGCGCGCGGGTTGTACTTCATCGTGCACGAGCCGAGCGGGTAGAACTGGGTGTCGATCGAGAAGTTCTTGCGCGACAGGTTGGTGTAGTGGCGCACCGCCTGCAGCTCGGACACCTCCGGCAGGCCGATCGGCGTGGTGCGCAAGAATCGTTCGGGCAGATCGGGCGTTGCGATGGCGGCCGGAAGCTGGGCGGCGGCGGTGCGCCCGGGCTGGGACTGCTCGAAGATCAGCATGGAAGCGGGGCCGGCTGTGGTGAAGGTGCGTAGTTTGCCATAGCCTGCCGCGGGCATCGCGGCCCGATGGCCGACCCGAGGCAGGCAGCCAGACTGCGACGGCCGCGCCGACGCGAGGCCCCGGCGCAGCCGCACCTTCAGCGCGCGATCACTGCGGCGGACCGAAGCCCTGGAACCCGCCCGGGCCACCCTTGCCCATCACGCCCTTGAGCTGGCGCATGATGCCGCGCGCGCCGAACATCGACAGCTTGGTCATCATCTTTTCCATCTGCATGTACTGCTTCATCAGCCGGTTGACGTCCTGCGGCGTGGTGCCCGAGCCGCGGGCGATGCGGGCGCGACGCTGCCCGTTGATCAGGTCGGGGTGACGGCGTTCCTTCTTGGTCATCGAGTTGACGATGGCGATCATCCGCGGCACTTCCTTGCCGGTGATCTGGCCCTTGACCGCGTCGGGCACGCTGGCAAGGCCGGGCAACTTGTCCATCAGCGCACCCACGCCGCCCATGTTCTGCATTTGTTCGAGCTGATCGCGCATGTCGTTGAGGTCGAACTTCTTGCCCTTGGCGACCTTCTCGGCGAGCTTTTGCGCCTTGTCCTTGTCGACCTGCTGCTCGACCTGCTCGACCAGCGAGAGCACGTCGCCCATGTCGAGGATGCGACCGGCGGCGCGGTCGGGGTGGAACACGTCCAGGCCGTCGGGCTTCTCGCCCACACCGATGAACTTGATCGGTTTGCCGGTGATGTAGCGCACCGACAGCGCGGCGCCGCCGCGGGCATCGCCGTCGGTCTTGGTCAGCACCACGCCGGTCAGCGGCAGCGCGTCGTGGAAGGCCTTGGCGGTGTTGGCGGCGTCCTGGCCGGTCATCGAATCGACCACGAACAGGGTCTCGACCGGATGAATGGCCGCGTGCAGGGCCTTGATCTCGGCCATCATCGCCGCGTCGATCGCCAGCCGGCCGGCGGTATCCACGATCAGCACGTCGGCGAAGCTCTTGCGGGCATCGTCGATGGCCGACTTGGCGATCGCGATCGGATCCTGGCTGGCCTCTGAGGGGTGGAACAACGCGCCGACCTGCCCGGCCAGGGTCTGCAACTGTGCGATCGCGGCCGGACGATAGACGTCGGCCGAGACCACCATCACCTTCTTCTTGCGGCGCTCCTTCAGGTGCTTGGCGAGCTTGGCGACCGTGGTGGTCTTGCCCGAACCCTGCAGGCCGGCCATCAGGATGATCGCCGGCGCGGGCACGTTGAGCTGCAATTCCTGCACGCTCGAACCCATCACCACCGCCAGTTCGTCGCGCACCACCTTGACCAGCGCCTGCCCCGGGGTGAGCGATTTCAGGACTTCCTGGCCCACCGCGCGCACCTTGATGCGCTCGATCAGCGCCTTCACCACCGGCAGCGCCACGTCGGCTTCCAGCAACGCCACCCGCACCTCGCGCAGCGCGTCGCGGATGTTGTCCTCGGTCAGCCGCCCCTTGCCGCGCAGACGGTTGATGGTGTCGGAAAGGCGCTGGGTCAACGACTCGAACATGAGCTGAATGCGCCGGCAGGCGCTCTGCACGCAAAGGGGCGCGGATTATACCCCACCCCGCCGCCAGCCCTTTGCAACCCGCCTCTCCAGGCAAGCCGTTCCAATGCCCGAACTCGGTCCGCAACCACATTCCCGCACCCCACCCGATCTGCCACACTTCGGCGATGAATCTGCTTCTCGTCCTGTCCATCCTCGCCTACCTGCTCGCCGCCGGCGCCGATGCGGCGTGGGTGTCGGCCGACGAGGATGCGCCGCCGCGACAGCGCTGGCGGCTCCTGGCCATCGGCGCCAGCATCGTCGCCGTGACCGCGCATGTCGGGCTGCATGCCTTGGCCTGGGTGCAAAGCGGCGGGCCGGACATGCATTTCTTCGCAGCGCTGTCGCTGGTCGCGCTGGCCATGGCGGTCCTGACCACGGCCACCGCGTGGCGACAGCAGTTGCAGGCACTGGGGGTGATCGTCTATCCACTCGCCGCGGTGATGCTGGTGCTGTATCACCTGTTCGGCCACTTCCATGCCGAGGAACTGGATTGGCGGTTGCAACTGCATGCCTGGATCGCGCTGTTCGCCTACGCCACGCTCTCGCTCGCGGCCCTGCTGGCCATGCTCCTGGGGGTGCAGGAGCGCGCCTTGCGTGCCCGCCAGATCCGCGGCTGGCTGCGCGCGTTGCCGCCGTTGACGCAGTTGGAATTGCTGATGTTCCGCAGCATCGGCGTGGGCTTCGTCCTGCTGACCCTGACCCTGGTCACCGGGCTGCTGTTCGTCCACGACCTGCTTGGCCAGCACCTGTGGCACAAGACCGTGCTCTCGGTGTTGTCATGGCTGGTGTTCGGCTGGCTGCTGGCCGGCCGCTGGCGCTACGGCTGGCGCGGGGCGCGGGCGGTCAAGTTCACGCTGGCGGCGATGGCACTGCTGCTGATGGCGTTCTTCGGCAGCAAGTTCGTGCTGGAGATGATCCTGCATCGCAGCGAGACGATGTGAGGCGCCGCTTCAGGCCACGCTCGCCAGGTGATCCAGGGACTTGAAGGTGGCCGGGCCGTGGCCCTGTTCGCCGAGGTATTCCAGCCACTTGTTGAAGAACACGTTCATCCGCATGCGGTGGTCGATGCGTTTCGCCAGCGCCGGATGCAGGCCCAGCACGTCCTGCCAGCGCCGACCGACATGGCAGTGGGTGACCTCGGCCTGGCGTGCGTCCTGGTAGTCGCGGACCCAGGCGATCGGGTCGCTGGCCGTTCCGGCGCCATCCCGGAGGCCTGGATAGGAAAGCCGCAATTCGATCGTGTAAGGATGGCGCTCGATGACATCGACCTGCAGGTCGAGCCCGTCGAAGCCGGTGGAAACGTGGCTGCCGGGGGCCAGCAGGCGCGGCAGCAGCAGGCGTTCCAAGCGCAGGTGGTTCTCCGCGTACAGCCCCATCAGCCATGCGAAGCGGCTCATGCGGGGGACCCGCATGGGCGATGCACGGCTGTCGGTGGCGGTGGTCATGGCCCGATGCTAACGGCGCCCGCCGAGGCTCGGCAACGGCTTGCCAGATCGCCCCAGCAGTCGCACACTCAAAGGCTCCGGCGGGTTTCCGTGGCGCGCTCCGTGCAAGGCGCCGCCGCGGGCCCCTGCCCCGGCCTCGCGCCCATGTGACCTGGCGCTTGCGCATTGCCCGGACCGGCGGCTCGAAAGCGCGGCCGATCGCCCCGGCACGAGATCCGCAGGGAACCTCGAAAGACTCCGTCATTGACCGGCTTCACCGCTGTGAAGTGATTCCGCGGTTTTCAACGGCGGAGCCGGTCAAACGGGAAGCACTTCACGACAAGGCGCAGCGCTGGTCATCCAGCGCCTTTCAATCCATTGAAATTCAAAGACTCTGGATCGCCGCCTGCGCGGGGATGACGAGCAAAAACCGGTTTTTCGAGGTTCCCTGCAACTTCGGCGCGCGCCTCGCCGCTCAAAAGAGTTGCCGTTGTATCCCCAGCGCCGTCATCACCTTGCTGGCGATTTCCTCGATCGAGGTGTGGGTGGTGCTCAGCACCGGGATGCGCTCGGCCTTGAACAGCGACTCGGCGGCAGCGACTTCCTTGCGGCATTGTTCGATCGTGGCGTAGCGGCTGTCCGGCCGGCGCTCATGACGGATCTGGCGCAGCCGCGCCGGGTCGATGGTCAGGCCGTAGAGCTTGTTGCGGTACGGCCGTAACCGCGCCGGCAGGTCCATGTGGTCGAGGTCGTCGTCGGTCAGCGGGTAATTGGCCGCGCGCACGCCGTAGTGCAGCGCCAGGTACAAGCACGTCGGGGTCTTGCCCGAGCGCGACACCCCGACCAGGATCAGGTCGGCCTCGTGGTAGTTGACGTTGCCGCCGTCGTCATGGGTCAGCGCGTAGTTGGTGGCGTTGATGCGCGCCTCGTAGGCGGCGAAATCGACCATGCCGTGGGCGTGGCCGACGTGGCGCTCGCGCTGCTTGCCAAGCTCCGCCTCCAGGCGCCCGATGAACGGCCCGAACACGTCCAGGATCAGCGCCCCGCTGCGCTCGAGTTCGGCGATGACGGATTCTTCCACCACCGAGCTGATGATGATCGGCTTGCAGCCACGCTCACGGCTGGCCGCCTCGATCTGCCGCAACGCCTCCTGCGCCTTCGCCGGGGTGTCCACGAACGAAAAGCGCTGGGTGTGGAAGGTGATGCCCTCGAACTGGGTCAGCAGGCTGTGGCCGATGGTCTCCGCGGTGATGCCGGTGCCGTCGGAGACGTAGAACACCAGCCGCTGGCGCAGCGCGCCGCCGCCACCGGCGGGCACCTCCACGATGTCCTCGACCCACATGCCCTATCGCCCCTGCTGTCCGCGAGCGGGCCATTGTACGTGCTCCCCGCCAGCCCGGTTCGGGCCGGCCTGGCGCGGCCGTGATCGTGCCACGCCCGACCGGCTCCGCACGGGTTGCGCAAGGCGACTGCCGCGACAGGTAAAATAGGCGGCTCCGCCGGCCCGACACGGCGCCCGGCCATCCGCCGCAACCTTGGAGCGCACCTTGAGCACCGTCGTCCTGACCGAAAACGTCCTCTGGCTGCAGGACCTGCGCCT
The DNA here is from genome assembly GCA_964640525.1 of uncultured Gammaproteobacteria bacterium. Taxonomy (GTDB): domain Bacteria; phylum Pseudomonadota; class Gammaproteobacteria; order Xanthomonadales; family Xanthomonadaceae; genus SZAS-103. Next base: position 12,396 of record CAZXGS010000055.1, read on the forward strand.
GTCCGACCTGCACCGCGTCGGCGGCAAGAACGCCTCGCTCGGCGAGATGATCGGCAGCCTCGGCAACCTCGGCGTGTCCGTCCCCGGCGGCTACGCCACCACCTCCGATGCCTTCAAGGCGTTCATCGCGCACAACGACCTGCACGCGCGCATCTACGACAAGCTCGCCAGCGTGGACGTCGAGGACGTGGCCGCGCTGACCGCCGCCGGCGCGCTGATCCGCGGCTGGGTGATCGACGCCCCGCTGCAGGCGGATCTGGAAGCCGACATCCGCACCGCCTATGCCGAACTGGCCACCCGCGCGGGCGTGGCCGAGCCCGCGGTCGCGGTGCGCTCCTCGGCGACCGCCGAGGACCTGCCCGACGCCAGCTTCGCCGGCCAGCAGGAGACCTTCCTCAACGTCACCGGTGCCGACGCTGTGGTGCACAAGGTGAAGGAGGTTTTTGCCAGCCTGTACAACGATCGCGCGATCGCCTACCGCGTCCACCACGGGTTCAAGCACGAGGACGTGTTCCTTTCCGCCGGCGTGCAGTTGATGGTGCGATCGGACGTGGGCGCCTCGGGCGTGCTGTTCACCCTGGACACCGAATCCGGCTTCCGCGATGTGGTGTTCGTCACCTCCAGTTGGGGTCTTGGCGAGAACGTGGTCCAGGGCGCGGTCAACCCGGACGAGTTCTACGTCTTCAAGCCGACCCTGCGCGAAGGCAAGCCGGCGGTGCTGCGCCGCAACCTTGGCAGCAAGGCGATCCGCATGGTCTATTCGAATGTGCCCGGCGAGCGGGTGCGCAACGAGGACACCCCCGAGGACTTGCGCCAGCGCTTTTCGATCACCGATGCCGACGTCGAGGAACTGGCGCGGCAGGCGCTGAAGATCGAGGCCCACTACGGTCGGCCGATGGACATCGAGTGGGCGCGGGACGGCATCAGCGGCAAGCTGTACATCGTCCAAGCGCGCCCGGAGACAGTGAAGTCACGCGCCCGCGCCAACCAGATCGAGCGCTACGCGCTCGCCGAACGCGGCCCGGTGCTGTGCCAGGGCCGCGCGATCGGGCAGAAGATCGGCGCCGGCAGGGCGCGCGTGGTGCGCAGCCTGCGCGAGATGGACAAGGTGCAGGCAGGCGACGTGCTGATCGCCGACATGACCGACCCGGATTGGGAGCCGGTGATGAAGCGCGCGGCGGCGATCGTCACCAACCGCGGCGGGCGCACCTGCCACGCGGCGATCATCGCCCGCGAACTGGGGGTGCCGGCGGTGGTCGGCTGCGGCAACGCCCTGGATGCCATCCCCGACGGCAGTGCGGTCACCGTCTCGTGCGCGGAAGGTGACACCGGCACGATCTACGCCGGCACCCTGCCGTTCGAGCGCGTGGTCGCCGACCTGGATGCGATGCCGCCGGCGCCGCTGAAGATCATGATGAACGTCGGCAACCCCGAGCGCGCGTTCGACTTCGCCCAACTCCCGCACCAGGGCATCGGCCTGGCGCGGCTGGAGTTCATCATCGCCCGGCAGATCGGCATTCACCCGCGCGCGCTGCTGGAGTACGAGCGCCAGCCGGCCGATCTTCGCCGGCAGATCGACGCGCGCATCGCCGGCTACGCCGGTCCGGTGGAGTTCTATGTCGATCGCCTCGCCGAAGGCATCGCCACGCTGTGCGCCGCGTTCGCACCGCACCCGGTGATCGTGCGCTTGTCAGACTTCAAGTCCAACGAGTACGCCAACCTGCTCGGCGGCAAGACCTACGAGCCGCACGAGGAAAACCCGATGCTCGGCTTCCGCGGCGCCTCGCGCTACGTGGATCCGAGCTTCGCCGACTGCTTCGCGCTGGAATGCCGCGCGGTGCGCAAGGTGCGCGAGACGATGGGGCTGACCAATTGCCAGGTGATGATCCCGTTCGTGCGCACGCTGGACGAAGGCCGCAGGGTCATCGACACCCTGGCGGCCAACGGCCTGGAGCGCGGCAAGAACGGGCTGAAGGTGATCATGATGTGCGAGCTGCCGTCCAACGCGCTGCTGGCCGAGGAGTTCCTGGAACTCTTCGACGGCTTCTCGATCGGCTCCAACGACCTCACCCAGCTCACCTTGGGCCTGGACCGCGACTCGGGCATCGTCGCCGGGCTGTTCGACGAGCGCGACGCCGCGGTGAAGAAACTGTTGTCGATGGCCATTCGCACGGCGCGTGCGAAAGGCAAGTACATCGGCATCTGCGGCCAGGGCCCGTCCGATCACCCTGACTTGGCCGAGTGGCTGATGCAGCAGGGCATCGAATCGGTCTCGCTCAACCCCGACACCGTGGTCGATACCTGGTTGCGGCTGGCCCAGGCCGAGCGCGCCTAGGTGATGCTGGCACTGTTGCCCGCCTCGCCCACGCAGGAGTTGCTGGAGCATCCGGCGCTGCAGTCCAGCCGCACGCTGCAGGCGCTGCGCGGCATCGACTGGACCGGCCAGGCCACCGAGTGGGGCCTGCGCATCGGCGTCGCATTGCTGGTGCTGGGGGTGGGCATCTGGCTGTCGAAGCTGCTTGCGCGCGTGGTCGCCGGGGTGCTCGTCCGGTTCAACGTGGAAGGCATCCTGGTCACCTTTCTGCGCAACCTGACCCGCGCGGTGTGCCTGGTCGTGGTGGTCATCACCGCGATGGATCTGCTCGGCCTGCCGACCACCTCCCTGCTCGCGGTGGTCGGTGCTGCCGGGCTTGGCATCGGGCTGGCGCTGAAGGATTCGCTGTCCAACATTTCCGCCGGAGTCATGCTGATCGCCCTGCGCCCGTTCAAGATCGGCGACACCGTGGAGGCAGCCGGACTGACCGGCGTGGTCGAACAGGTGCGCATCTTCCAGACCGTGCTGCGTACCGCAGACAACCGCGTGATCATCCTTCCCAACGGGCTGATCACCGCCGCACCAATCACCAACTTCACCGCGCGGGCGCAGCGGCGGGTGGAAATCGCCGTCGGCATCGGTTACGAGGACGACATCCGTGTGGCGCGCCAGGCGTTGCTGGACGTCGCCCGTGCCAACCCGCGCGTGCAGGCACAACCTGCGCCGGACGTGCTGGTCTCGGCGCTGTCGGCGAGCACCATCGACCTGGTGATGCGCGCCTGGGTAGCCACCGACGCGTACGCCGACGCGCGCAGCGAGTTGCTCGAAGCCACGCGCGCCGGACTTGGTGAATGCGGCGTGAGCATTCCCTTTCCGCAGCAGGACGTGCATTTGTTCCACCACCGCGCGGTCGATCCGGGCAAGACGGCCAGCGCCCGGACAGATGCCACGGCACCACCTGCATCCGGCTGAAGCAGGCGGCAATCCGGCGTGCGGCGCTCAGCCGCAAGCGCGCCTGCTCACGCTTCTACCCGGTTGCGGCCGTTGGCCTTCGCGCGGTAGAGCAACTCGTCGGCGCGACTGGTCAGGCGACTGTAGGTTTCCTTGCCGTCCCATTGCACCACGCCCATGCTCACCGTCACCTGCAGCCCCGGCGCGACGATGGCCCAGTCATGCGCCTCGATCGCCTTGCGCATGCGCTCGCAGTAGGCCAGTGCGCCGGCGCGATCGGTGCCGCCAAGGATGCAGACGAATTCTTCGCCGCCCAGGCGGCCGGCGAGGTCACCTGGCCGCTGGTGGCTGCGGAAGATCGCCCCGAGGCTGCGCAGCACGGCATCTCCGACCGCATGCGAGAAGTGGTCGTTGACCTTCTTGAAATGGTCGATGTCGATCAGCACCAGCGACAACGGATCGCCGCTGCGGCGCGACTGGGCGAAATACACCTCGATCGCCTCGTCCACCCGGCGGCGGTTGGGAATGCCGGTCAGCGCGTCCTCGCGCGCCTGGCGTTCGAAGGCGTCGGCCTGGGCCTGGATGGTCTGCAGCAGCCGCGTCTTTTCCGCGTCGGCCTCGCGCAGGCGCTGCGTCTGCTGGCGCAAGTCCTCGGTGCGCGCGTCCACCAGCTTCTGCAGGCGCCGTTCGTTGGCGGCGATCACCCCGATCCGCGCCCGATAGGCCAGCCAGCCGCCCGCGATCACCACCACCACCGCAAACACGATGAACCCGGGCCGCTGCCACGGATGCGCACCGACCTGGAACGGCAACACCGCCTCGCGCTGCGACCAGGACCCGCCCGCCACCGCCGCCTGGATGCGCAGGCGGTAGTCACCCGGCGAGAGATTGGTGAACTGCACGCTGGTGTGTTCGCCGATCTCGCTCCAGCCCGAGTCGTAACCCTGCAGCAGGTAGCGATAACGAATCTTTTGCGGCAGGTGGTAGTTCAGGGCGAAGAAGCGCACGTCCAGCTTGCGCGTGCCCGGCGCCAGTTCGAGCGTGCCATTGGGGATGACCACGCGGTCGTCCACCCGCACCTCTTCCAGCAGCACTTGCGGCGGTTCGCTGCGATAGTCGGCCAGGCGGTCCGGGTGCGCCTGGCCGACGCCGCGGGTGGTGGCAACCCACAGGCTGCCGTCGGACAGCAGCCGTGCCGAGGGACTGGAGCCACCGTTGCACTGCGAACTCGGCAGGCCATCGCTGGTGCCGTAGATGTCGGCGCTGAGCTTTTCCTGCAGCCCGTCGGCCACCGCATCGGCCTGCCTGCGCGTGATCCGCACCAGCCCGTTGAACGAGGGCAGCCAGAGGTTGCCCTCGCGGTCGGGGACCACCGCGTACACGGTGTCGGCCGGCAGGCCCTGCGCGCTGCCGATCATCGCCAGGCGCCCGCCTTTCCAGCGCAGCAGGCCGCGGTCGGTGGCAATCCACACCCCACCGTCACCGGCATCGGCGAAACCGAACACCGCCTGCACCATGCTGCGCGCCGGCAGCGCGAGCGTGACGAAGCGATCGCCCTGCTGGTGCGCCACGCCGTTGGCGGTCCCGACCCAAATCACACCCTGCGCATCGCGGTACAGGCCGAACACGGCCTCGCCGGGAAGACCATCGTTCGCGGTGTAGACGCGGGTGGCGTCAGCCTGGCGATGCACCAGGCCCGCGCCGGTGCCGATCCACATCTCGCCGTCGCGCCCGGAAAGGATCGCGCGCACCCAGTTCGAAGGCAGGCCTTCGGTGCGCGCGATGCGACGATCGACGCGGCCATTGCGAAGATGCAACAAGCCGATCGACTCGGTACCGACCCAGAGCCCGCCATCACCATCGGAGGCCAGTGCATACACCGCCTGGCCGGCCAACGATGGCTCGGCGACCGCGGCGATGCGGCCGTCATGGATCCGGTCCAGTCCGCCATCGGTGCCGATCCAGACGTCGCCGTCGGGGGCCTCGAGCACCGCATGCACATTCTCGTTGCCCAGCCCGGCCAGTTTGCCCAGCGCGGTGAACGGCGTGTAGCGCAAACGCAACAGGCCCTGGTTGCCGCCAACCCAGATGCTGCCGTCGTTGCCGCGCAGCAGCGCAGTCACCGTCCACGCCCGATCCGGGATCCGCGCACGCACCGCCGCGGCGTGGTCGTCGCGCACCACCAGCAGACCGTGGCGCGCCGTACCGACCAACGCGCGGTTGGCCGAGTCTGGGAGGATGGACAGCACCGCGTCGTCGAAGCTGTCCGGGGTCATCTTCACGAACTGCTGGTCGCCGCGTTTTTGCCGGTAAGCGCCGACCTGGGTACCCACCCACAGCGACCGGTCCTGCCCCTCGGCAAGCGCGGTGATCGCCCCGGAAGGCAGCAAACCGGCGTTCACGCTCACGGTCTGCACGCGCTCGTCCACGATCCGCGCCAATCCAGCCGAGGTACCAACCCAAACCACGCCATCGTTGTCGATCAGCAGGCTGAGGATGCGGTCGGACGGCAAGCCGTTGCGGCTGTCGAAATGCATCCGCCGCCGGCCGTCGAACATGTCCAGCCCGGCGTTCACGGTCGCCACCCACAACCGCCCGCGGGCATCCTCGGCGGCCGCCACCAGCGTGTCCTGCGACAGTCCGTCGGCAACCCCGCGATGGGTCCAGTAGCCCTGATTCAGGAAGTTCAGGCCGCCACGGGTGGTCGTCACCAGCAGCGAATGATCCCGCCCCAGCCCGAGCTGCCGGACGTCATCGTCATGCAGCTCGGCGGTCGTGGAATCGTCGTGATAGGTGAACTCGGTGCCGTTGAATCGCGCCAGGCCCTCGGGCGTGCCCACCCACAGGTAGCCGTCCGGGCTCTGCGCCAGCGCATTGACCTGGTCGCTGCGCAAGCCGTTCTGCTGCGTCCACGCCTCGCGCGCCCAACCGTCCAGCGCCATGTGGTTGCCATCCTGCGCCCACGACGCAGCCGCCAGCCAGGTGCCCAGCAACAGGACAAGGCACAGCCGGCGCAGCAGCGCCCTCATGACGGAGGCGGCTGGCCGTCGCGACGCCTCACGGCAACTCACCGCCCAGCCGACCCATGAACTGGCGGAAGTAGCGCAGTTCGGCAACCGAATCACTGATGTCACTGAGTGCGGTGTGGGCCGACTCCTTGCTGAAGCCTGCGGCCACGTCCGGCGCCCAGCGCCGGGCCAGTTCCTTGATCGTGCTCACGTCGAGGTTGCGGTAATGGAAGAAACGCTCCAGCTTCGGCATCCATCGATACAGGAAGCGGCGGTCCTGGCAGATCGAATTGCCGCAAATCGGCGAGGCATCCGCCCTCACCCATTCGGCAAGGAAGCCGAGCGTGGCCATCTCGGCTTGTTCCAGCGTCACGCTCGAGTCGAGCACGCGCTGCCACAGGCCGGATTTGCCGTGCTGATTGCGGTTCCAGTCGTCCATCGCCTGCAGGCGCTCCAGCGGCACGTGGATCGCCAGCTCCGGCCCCTCGGCGAGGACGTTCAGGTCCTTGTCGGTGACCAGGGTAGCGATCTCGATGATGGTGTCGGTGTCCGGGTCGAGCCCGGTCATCTCCAGGTCGATCCAGATCAGGCGGTCGTCGTTGGGGCTGGTCATCGGAGCACACAAGGTCTTGTCGGCGTGCATCATAGCCCGCGCCGGCTTCATCGCCGCTGCGGCCCGATTACGGGGCGTTGCTGCAGAGATCACCCGCGAACCACCTCACGCCTTGCCGCGCTCCCGCTTGCGCCGGAAATAGGCACGCAGGCGGGGCCCGGCCTCCTCGGCGAGCACACCGCCTTCCACCGCGACGCGATGGTTGTGGCGTGGATCGGCGAGCAGATCGAACACGCTGCCCGCAGCGCCGGTCTTGGGATCGGACGCCGCGAACACGACCCGCGCGATGCGCGCGTGCACCATCGCCATCGCGCACATCGCGCACGGCTCCAGGGTGACGTAGAGCGAGCAGCCGGTCAGGCGATGATTGCCCAATGCCCGGCCCGCTGCGCGCATGGCCACGATCTCGGCGTGGGCGCTGGGATCGTGCTCGGTGATGTTGCGGTTCCAGCCTTCGCCCACGCAGTTTCCCTGCGCATCGATGACGATCGCCCCGACCGGGATCTCGTCGTCCACGAGCTCGGCACGGTCGGCAAGAGCCAGGGCGAGGCGCATCCAGCCCAGGTCGGAGACATCCGGCGAACAGCGTGGTTCGACAGGCTCACCACGAACGGGGTTCACGACAGGCGCAGCACGAACGGGGTTCATGACAGGCGCACCCAGCAAATCCGTTCGTGGTGAGCCTGTCGAACCACG
>CAZXGS010000056.1:0-19545 GCA_964640525.1 uncultured Gammaproteobacteria bacterium
ACGCGCGCGCCTACATCGGCGCGCTGATCCAGATGTGGAACCAGTGGGGGCAGCAGTATGCACGGGTACGCATCTGACAACTTCTTTCGCGGCCCGAAGGTGTACTTCGCCTTCGGCGTGCTGGCGATTGCCGCAGCGTCGGCCCTGCACACGCTGGTGGCAATGCCGCAGTTGGCCGGTCACGTGGACGCTGCCGCGCTCTCGGCGGGCGCGATCTACGGCGGGTTGATCTTCCTGTACGAACGTTGGGGCTGGCGCTGGCTGTCCACGCTCAAGAACCTCAACGGCACATGGGCCGGGAGTATCACCACCTCGCACAACGGAGGAACCAGTGTCCCGTGCGTCATGCGCGTGCGCCAGACGTGGACGAGGATGGCGATTGAGCTGGAAACGGAGCAGTCGCGTTCGCGCACGACCATGTCCGCTCTGTATGACGAGCAACCCGGCGATGTCGGGTTGAAATACGAATACGTCTCCGAGCCGAGAAACCTTGCCGTGCAAACGATGCAAACGCATCGCGGTGTCTGCACGCTGGCGATAGCCCAGGATTCGGAGGCGATGCGCCTCAGCGGCGACTACTTTACCGGTCGCGGGCGAGAAACCCGAGGCGAAATCACCTTGCACCGTATGAGCCGCGATTTGTTGAGCTTTGACGCTGCGTTGAAAAAGGAAAAAGAATGAACGACAAGCGCCTGATCGAAGTCGCGTTCCCGCTGAAGCAAACCTCCATTGACTCGGTTCACGAGAAGAACGTGCGCCACGGCCACATCTCGACACTGCACATCTGGCCCGCGCGCCGTCCGCTGGCGGCCAGCCGCGCGGCCTTGATCGCCACCCTACTGCCCGACCCGGGCAACAAGGAAAAGCGCGACGAAATTCTCAAGCGCCTGGGCGGCACGCTGGCCAAGACGCTCAAGAAAAAGAAGATGCCCAATGGCCGTGTCGAGGAAATCGAGGCGCTGGAAACCGAGGGTGGCGTGCTGCACTGGGGACGCGAAGCCAGCCCGGACATGGACTGGTTCCGCGAGGAGATTCGCAAGGCCTACGGTGGTCGCGCGCCGCGTGTGCTCGACCCCTTCGCGGGCGGCGGGGCGATTCCGCTGGAGGCGATGCGTCTTGGCTGCGACGTGACGGCGGTTGACATCAACCCGGTCGCGTGGTTCGTCCTCAAATGCACGCTGGAATACCCGCAGAAGCTTGCCGGGCAGAAGCGGCCCTTGCCAGAGTTTGCCTTGCAGGATGTCGCGTTCCTCACCGACTACTTCAAGGCGCGCGACCTCAAGGCAAAGGATGCCGAAAAGCGTGCGCAGAAGGTGGCAGGCCGGGCGCAGGCCGCACGCCATGAGAATCAGGACATGTTCGGTCTGCCTGAGGTGGATGCTGAAGAACTTAATGCCGATCTGGCTTGGCACGTTCGGGCGTGGGGACGATGGGTGCTAGGTGAAGCACGCAAGGAGCTGGCGAGCTTCTATCCGACCTACGCGGAGTATTGCTCCATCAAGCCTTACCGGCGGGTGGAACTGGATACCGACGAGCCGCTGAAGTTGGTTCCTGTCAACGAAAACGGTGAGCCGCAGATCGACTTGCTGAATGCCGGGTTCGACGCCGCCTACCTCGACAATTCCGCGAGTCCGCGCTGGGTCGCCAAGCCCACGGTGGCCTACCTGTGGGCGCGCACGGTGCGCTGCAAAGCCTGTCGCGCCACAGTACCGCTGCTGAAAACGCGCTGGCTGGCGAAGAAAGATGCGAAACGGGTCGTGCTGACCATGCGTCCGCTGGAAGATAAATCCGGCGTCGAGTTCGGGATCGACCACAACGCCAAGCCGCAGGGTGGCAATGCAGCTCAGAAGCGTGAGTACGATAAGAAGCTGGGCGCAGGAACGATGAGCCGCGCTGGCACAACGTGCCCGTGCTGCGGCACGATCATGACGATGGAGAATATTCGGCTGGAAGGACGCGCGGGGCGCCTGGGAAGCCAGATGACGGCAGTGGTCGTCGATAGCCCGGGGGGGAAAGAGTACCGGCATCCAACATCCGTCGAGCTTGATGTTGCGAGCGAGGCATTACGCAAACAACAGACCACGTTCGACGAAGTTCCCTTCGGCCTCCCCACGGAACCCACTCCAAAAGGCGGCAGTGGTGCAGCGCGAGCCTTTTCGGTAGACGGCTATGGCTTGGATCAGTGGCATAAGCTGTTTACGCCACGGCAGTTGATCGGCATCGCGGCGCTGTTGAAGGCCACACGATCACTGAAATCTCGTTTGACCGAAGAAGGTTACTCAAGCGAAACCACGGTCGCGCTTGTCGCACTCATCGCAACCGTCTTAGATCGGATTGCAGATAGGGGCAGTAGCTTGTGCTCGTGGACGGTGGGTTACGACAAGATCAGGAATACGTTCGTCCGGTTCGCACTACCGATGAATTGGGATCACGCAGAGACCTCTGTGATTGCGGACGCTTCCGGCGGCTACCCTGGCGGAATCGAGTGGCTCGCAAAGTACCTTGAGCATGCTTGTGCCTTCGCACAGGGAACGCCGTCACCGACCATCATCCGCCAGTCGGCAACGCAAACAATTGAGTCCGCATACGACATCGTCGTGACAGATCCGCCGTACTACGACGCCATTCCGTATTCGGATCTGATGGATTTTTTCTATGTTTGGCTGCGCCGCACGCTGCAAGGCTTGTCGCCAGAGATCGACGTTGCGTTCTCCGAACCGCTTTCGCCCAAGTGGAACCACGACAAGAACGATGGCGAGCTGATCGACGACGCCTCGCGTTTCGAGGGCAACAAGGAAGCATCGAAGCGCAACTATGAAGAAGGCATGGCGCGCGCGTTCAAGGCGTGCCACGCGGCGCTGAAGCCCGAGGGTCGGCTGGTCATCGTCTTTGCGCACAAGCACCCCGATGCCTGGGAAACCTTGGTGGCCGCCATCATTCGCGCGGGTTTCGTAGTCGATGGAAGCTGGCCTATCCAGACCGAGCGCGAAGCGCGGACCCGCTCTTTGTCCTCCGCCGCGCTCTCCTCTTCCGTCTGGCTGGTCTGCAAAAAGCGCGACCCGCTGGCCAAGGCGGGCTGGGACGCCCAAGTGCTCAAGGAAATGGAAACCGGCATCACCGCCAAGCTGCGCGATTTTTGGGATGCGGGCATTCGCGGCCCGGATTTCGTGTGGTCGGCCACCGGCCCGGCAATGGAGGCGTACAGCCGCTACCCGGCGGTCAAGAAGGCGTCCGAACCCGGCCAGTTGATGGCCGTCGCCGAGTTCCTCAGCCACGTGCGCCGCATCGTGGTGGACTTCGTCGTGGGCCGGGTGTTGTCGCACGGGCAAAGCGAGCCGACGCCGGGTGACCATCCGCTCGATGACATCACCACCTACTACCTGCTGCACCGGCACGACTTCGGCCTGAAGGAAGCGCCCGCTGGCCCCTGCATCCTGTACGCGGTGTCGTGCAGCCTGACTGAGCGTGAGCTGGTGGATCAGTACGAGGTGCTGGCCAAGAGCGGAAACGCTTCGGAACCCGAAGAAGACGAATCCGGCGATGCCGATGACGACGGCGAGGATTCGGGCGCTTCTGGCGGTGGCGGCAAGTTCAAGCTCAAGGCGTGGAATGCCCGCAAGCACCGTTCCCTCGGGCTGGAAACGGCCAGCGGCCGGACGATCCCGCTGGTCGATCAGGTTCACAAGCTGATGCAGCTCTGGGTGGCGGGCGACGTGGTGAAGGTCAACGACTATCTGGATGCACGTGGCCTGCGCCGCAGTCAGGTGTTCGCGCAACTGATCCAGGCCTTGATCGAACAGAGCCGCGCCGAGGGCAGCGCGGAAGAGTGCTCGATTCTGGAGCGTTTGCAGAATTACCTGAAGTCGGTGGGCAGCACGGCCCAAGCGGCGTTGGGGCTGGAATAAGAACTGGAGAATACGATGGCCAAGACGAACGCAAAACCGTGGCACCAAGTGGTGCAGCTGCGCGACGACATCACCAATCAGGAACTGTCGCAAAAGCAGTTTGCCGCCGATCTCTACGACGTGGTGATGGGCGTCAACCCCGGTGTCTATCACGATCCGCGCGAGTTCTTCGCGCTCACCTATCCCACGGTCAAGCTGCGCGATCTGGCACGCGACGTGACGCACCGGCTGGCAGGCAAGTCAGAAAAGGCCGTGCGCCAGTTGCACATGACTTTCGGCGGCGGCAAGACGCACTCGCTGATCACGCTGGTGCATCTGGTCAATGATCCGGCGAGCTTGCCCGACATTCCGGCGGTGCAGCAGTTCAAGGCGCATTGCGCGCTGGAAGGTGGTTTTCCGAAGGCGCGTGTGGCGGCGGTGGTTTTCGACCGTCTGGACGCCGAGATGGGCATGGAGGTCAAGGCACCTGACGGCAAGAAGGCAACGCTGAAAATGCCGTGGAGCCTCATCGCGTGGCAGTTGGCGGGTGAAGCCGGGTTGAAGCTGCTCAAGGCAGACGGTACCGAACGCGCCACCCCTCCCGCCACCGGCGTGATGGAAGAACTGCTGAAGCTGGCGCGCAAGGACGTGACTAGCGTGCTGATCCTGTTCGACGAGGTGCTGTGGTTTGTCCGCGTGATGGCGGACGTCGACCGGGCATGGATTGGGCGCATGCGCGAGTTTATGCACAGCCTGACGCAGGCCGTGGCCAAAGTGCCGCAGTGCTGCTTGGTGGCTTCGTTGCTGGCCTCCGACGTGAACAAGATGGACGACCTCGGCAAGCAGATCAGCAAGGAGCTGTACGACGAGTTCAAGCGTGTGGCCGACGAAGGCATTCAGCCGGTAGAAAGTCAAGACGTGCCGGAAATCCTGCGACGGCGGATGCTGAAGCTGGAAAGCTATATCGACAAGTCGCAGTGGCCGAGTCAGGTGACGGCGACCTTGAACGGCATTCAGGCCATTGACGACTACACGGCCAAGAACCGTGCCGCCGAGGAGAAGCGTTATGAGGACGCCTATCCCTTTCACCCGGGGCTGATTGAGACGCTGTACCAGAAGTGGACTCAGCTCGAAGGATTCCAGCAGACACGCGGCATTCTCAAGACGCTGGCTTCGGCGCTGCGCGATGCAGTGAAATGGGACAAGCAGTCTTTGATCAGCATGCAGGTGTTTTTGAGCGCACCGGACAGTGAAGGGCTGAGCGTGGCGGCGCGCGAAATGGCCAACGTGGCGCAGCTGGAACAGTACGAAGGTCGCCGCCAGAACTGGACGGCGATTCTGGAGGCAGAACTTGCCCACGCCCGCAAGGCGCAGGAAGGCTTGCTGGGCGTGCAACAGCGGGAGATCGAGCAGGCGGTGATGTCCACCTTCCTGCATTCGCAGCCCATCGGCCAACGCGCCACGACGCGGGATTTGAAGGTGCTGATCGGCGTCGGCTCGCCGGACAAGATCGAACTGGACAAGGGGCTGACGCGCTGGTCGGGAAGCTCGTGGTACCTGGACGATACGTTCACGTCCGACCGTGAAGCGGGGTTGCCGAAGGTCTGGCGCTTGGGCTCCAAACCCAACCTCAAGCAGATGCACTACGACGCGCGGCAGAACGTCAGCGCCAGCCTTGTTGATGAGGTGCTGGAAAAGGAAATTCGCGGTGCAGGCAAGCTGACCGAGGGCGCGCGCGGCGCAGGCGCGAAGGTGCATGTGCTGCCCGCCCGTCCGGCGGATATTGAGGACGACGGCGATTTCCACTACGCCGTGCTTGGCCCCAAAGCGGCCTCGAACGGCAAGCCGAGCGCGGAAGCGCGCCGTTTCATCGACGAGACCACGGGTTCCGACAAACCGCGCGCCCAGAACCGCAACGCAGTGGTGCTGGCCGTGCCGTCTGGCGACGGTATCGCGGTCGCCCGCGAGAAGGTGCGCGATCTGCTGGGTTGGGAAAAGGTGCGCGAAATGCTCAAGGAGCGCACCGACATCGACACGGCGGCCACGACGCGGCTGGAAGGCAATCTGCGTGCGGCGCGCGGCGAGATGGTTTCGCAGATCGTGATGGCGTACTGCATCGCCGTGACGGTGAACGATGCCAACGATGTGGCGGCATACCGCATCAACGTGGACAACGATCCCTTGTTCGCCAAGATGGCTGCCGACAAACGCTTGCGCATAGAAAGCACGGCGGTGAACGCCGAAGCTCTGCTGCCCGGTGGCCCGTTCGACTTGTGGGCAGCGGGCGACAAGGCACGCTTTGTGAAGGACTTGGTCGGCGCGTTCGCGGCAACCGCACGGTTGCCGAAGATGCTCAACCGCTCGGCGATTCTGGAAACCCTGCTGCAAGGCTGCGAGGCAGGCGACTTCGTTCTGCGTGTGACGCGGGCAGACAAATCGGTGCGCACCTTCTGGAAGAACAGGCCCGACGACGCGGCGACTTCGGATTCCAGCTTGGAGGTGGCGCTGTCCGATGCTGTGACCCTGACGGAACTGGATGCCGCACTCCTCGCCCCGAATGTGTTGTCCGGCCTGTGGAAGGCGGACGCAATCACGTTGGCGGACATCAGCGCCTACTTCTCCGGCAAGCACTTCGTGGAGGTGGACAAGGGCGGCTACACCGAAAACGTGCTGATTCCGGCAGCCGATCCAGCGGCCATTGCGGCTGCGGTGACGGGAGCCGTGAAGTCGGGACGCATTTGGTTGGTCAACGGCACGATCAGCGTGCTGGGTGAGGATGTTCCCGCCGGGTTCGTCAACGAGTCGGCGCAACTGCTCGCGCCACCGCCAGCCTTCTCCAGCGTAGACGTACTGCCGGATCAGCTTCCCGCCGCGTGGTCTGGCGGACAAAGCACGGCGCACCTGATCCACGGCGCGCTATCGGCCAAGTTTGGCAAACCACTGCCCTGGGTACGAACGGAACAACCGCTCAGTGAGGCTTTCCGCTTGGGCCTGATCGAGCGCACCCTCGACTCAGCCTCGTGGCCTTGCGATATGGGCGGAGCGTCAGGGGTCAAGATTCGCGTCAGCAAGAGCGAGGTTAAGCAGCCACCACCGCCGCAGCACTACGGCTCGAAGATCGCCACGGCGGAATTGCAGTTGCACGAGGTGCAGGACTTGGCCGACCACGTTGATGCCTTGCGCGAAGCCACGGCTGGCCATCCACTGCGTATCCGCGTCACCGTCGAGGTCGGCGAAAACGGCCAAGTCGATCAGGCCGTGGTGGACAAGGTCAATTCCGTGCTGGCCGAGGTGAAAGCCGGTTGGAAGGCGGAATGAGCGCACAGTTGGGAGCGCGATAGCCATGATGTGCGTGAAGAGCGCTTGATCCACACGAGAACTACGGGCTCGTCGCCACCTCTTTGATCCACGCCTGCAACGCCCTCAGTTGCTCGGCGTGTCCGCGCCCGCTGAAAATTGACCAGGCATTTCCGTCGAAAATTGACCAGGGACGGAAGCCGAGGCAGCGAAGCCTCGGCTGTGGATAAGCATAGCGGTTTGGAAGGTCAGAACGGTTCGGTCGTTGCCTCCTCGGGCTCCTGGGTGGATGACTTTCGTGCCTGCTCGCGGGACTTGATCCTGGACTTGGCGGCGGCGCTGCTGTGGCGGAAGCGGTAGGAGGCGTTGCCGGTCTCGACGATGTGGCAGTGGTGGGTCAGGCGGTCGAGCAGCGCGGTGGTGAGCTTGGGATCGACGAAGACCTGGGTCCACTCGGCGAAGACCAGGTTGGTGGTGATGATCACGCTGGTGTGCTCGTAGAGCTTGCTGAGCAGGTGGAAGAGCAAGGCGCCGCCTGCCTGCGAGAACGGCAGGTAGCCCAGCTCGTCGAGGATGACCAAGTCCACGCGCAGCAGTTGCCGGGCCAGGCGCCCCTGCTTGCCGGCGGCCTTCTCCTGCTCGAGGGTGTTGACCAGGTCGACGGTGGAGAAGAAGCGCACGCGCTTGCCGTGCTGGGTGAGCGCGGCCACGCCCAGGGCGGTGGCGAGATGGGTCTTGCCGGTGCCGGTGCCGCCGATCAGGACCAGGTTGTGGGCGGTATCGGTGAACGCGCTGGTGGCCAGGCGGCGAATCAGGGCCTCGTCGAGGGGGCTGGCGGCGAAGTCGAAGCCGGCCAGATCGCGATGGATCGGGAAGCGCGCGCTGGTCATCTGGTGACGCACCTTGCGCATCGCCCGATCGGTGTTCTCGGCGCGCACCAGATGCTCGGCCAGCCAGTGCGAGGCATCGCCCGGAGCGAGATTGCCGGACTGGATCAGCTCGGCATAGGTCTGGGCCATGCCGTGCAGCTTGAGGTCCTTGAGTTCGGCGAGCAGGTCAGGCTTCGGCATGGCTCACCTCCCCGGCGTGCAGGCGGTCGTAGCGCTGCGGGTCGGCGAGCGGTTCCTCGCGCAGGCGCAGCGACGTCTCGACCCGCGCGACCGCCGGCGCCTCGTGCAGTCGCGCGAGCACGTTGAGCACGTGCTCGGCACTGACCGCGCCGGACTCGGTCACCAGCTCGACCGCCACCACGACCGCCTCCAGGCCGAACGCCGGGATTGCGGCGAGCACCTGCGCCATCACCCGGTCGCCGCCGGGGTGGCGCAGCAGCCCCTGGCGGAGCCGGAGCAACGGCGCGGGCATGTCGGCGAACGGCGCGCCATTGCGCAACGCGCCGGGTTTGCGTTCGAGCAGCGGGATGTAGTGCCGCCAGTCGTAGATCACCTGGTCGCGGTCCAGGCAGCGCGGGTGCTCGACAGCCTGCTCGCCGTGCACGATCCGCAGGCGCTCGGGATACAGCCGCACGCTCATCTGGTGGCCGGCCCACTCGCAGGGTACCGAGTAGCGGTTGCGCTTGAGGGTGACCAGGCAGGTGCTCGACACCCGCGCCTCGCTCTCGACGTAGCCGTCGAACGGCACCGGCATCGGCATCAGGAACGGCTGTTCGTGTTTGAGCGCTTCGGCGATGCTCATCCCCGGGCAGTCGGGGTGCGCGGCCAGCTTCCATGCGGCCCGGCAGCGCTCGCCCAGCCAGGCGTTGAGTTCGGCGAACGAGCCGAAGCGCTCGGCCAGCGCGTCCTGCCAGAGCGTGCGCCGGTTGTCCTGCACGTCCTTCTCGACCCGGCCCTTCTCCCAGCCGGAAGCGACGTTGCAGAAGTCCGCGTCGAACAGGTAGTGCGAGCACATCGCCGCGAAGCGGCCGTTGACCAGCCGCTCCTTGCCGCGACCGACCTTGTCCACCGCCGTCTTCATGTTGTCGTAGATCCCGCGCCGGGCCACCCCGCCCAGGCCCGCCAGGCAGCGCGTGTGCGCGTCGAACAGCATCTCGTGGCCCTCGCCTGGATAGGCCGCCAGCCAGAACGCCCGGCTCGCACACAGCTTCAGGTGCGCCAGCCGCACCCGCCGGTACACCCCGCCGATCACGATGCCTTCCTCACTCCAGTCGAACTGGAAGGCTTCGCCCCATTCGAACCGCAGCGGCACGTAGGCTGCACGCGCCGTCGAGGCGCCTTCGGCCGCGCGCCAGCGCTGCACGCGCTCGGTCAGCTTCGAATAGCTGCCGGCGTAACCCTTGGCCTGCAGCAGGCGGAACAGCACCAGCAAGGTCCGGCGATCGCGCTTGGGGCGGTGCGCGTCGGCCTCCAGCATCTGCCGCAGCTCGGCCGCGTACGGATCGAGCTTCGTCGGCCGCGGCTGCCGCGCGTACCGCAGTTCGGCGCGCTCGGGCGCCTTGAGCCACTTCTTGATCGTGTTGCGCGACAGGCTCGTGCGTCGCGCAATCTCGTTGATCGACACCTTCTCGCGGAAGTGCAGCCGACGGATCTTGGCGTACAGACTCATGGTGATCACCTCGTCATCCCTGCTGGTCAAAAAAGCAGCAGGATAGGGGGGGAACACCCTGGTCAATTTTGAGCGGAAATACCCATGCTCAGATGGTCAGTTTTAGACGGGCGCCAACAGTTGGTGATGGTCGTTTCGTGACGACACTGGCCGCACCAGACGTTGGACAGCAGGTGCTGGCGGATGTCGACGGGAATCGACTCCCAGCGCTGACGGGCTGGCTTGGTGAAAGTGGGCAGTGATTCAATCGCCACGGATCACTCCTCGAACAATTCAGAGTGCGTGCCGGCCCGCACAAAGATGATGGCGTTTCCATCCAGACGGTAGATGAGCAGGAAGTCGCCGCCGATGTGACATTCGCGGTGATCGGCCCAATCGCCCTTGAGCGGGTGGTCCAGCCATTCAGGGCCAAGCGGCGCATCGTTGGCAATGAGCAGCAGCATCGCCTCCTTCAGGCGCTTCAGATCGTATCGGCCTGAGCGCGAGAGGCGCTCCCAATCTTTGAGGAAGGTCTTGGTGTAATCACACGCCTTGGGCGGCGCTGCCCGCTTACTGCTGGCGGGTTTTTTGGCTTGCGCCGAAACTTGCGTTTTCGAGGTCATTGATCAGTGCACCGGCGGAGTCAAAACGGGCGGAACGGGCCTTGGCCATGGCGCGGGCCTCGATCATTGCCTCACGGGTCTGGGCGTTGGGCACCTTCAACTCCAACGGAAACGCTTGATCATTGACCACGCGCTTGAGCAGGATACGAACAGCATCGGACACGGACAGCCCCATGGCTGCGAGCGCCTCGCTGGCTTGCGTCTTGATTTTGTCGTCCACCCGGACGTGCAACATCGTGGAATGGGTCATGGTCAGATCCTCCGTTTCCATAATTATGTATCTCGATTGCGATACGGTCAAGCAACCGTTGACGATGCTCTGGTGGCGTTCGATGTCTGACCGCCGGCCTTGGTTGACAGTGAACCGACGCGCGTAAGCGGTTGATTTTACTAGCACATCATCTGCGCCTACCCGCAGGCCAAACAGAGAATAGAGACGGCTCTGGCCGAGAAAATGGCCGATTTCGGGCGTTTCGGCTGATGGCCACCCGCAGCAGCAATGGCCAGAACCCCGCGCCACGCGGGAAATCGTGCAAAGAAAAAGGGCCCGGAGATTTTCCGAGCCCTTGTATATGGGTGGCGCCTATCAAATCATCGCCGGAAACGTAGCAACTGCGCGACTTTCAGATTTCACCGCTGTCACGCTACCCCCAAAACTACCCCATCCCGGAGCCGCAGGTCGCCCGTCAGTCGGCGATTGACCTTCGGGTGATGGGCAGGTTCTGGTCGGCGGGTGCCGTGTCAGCTGGTCGGATCCCCACGATGATGATCCGCAAGCCGCCGCCGTCCATCGGGCCGTGCTCGGCTTCATCGGCAGCCACGGCGGCATCAACCGCATCCGGGCCAGCCGCCACGACCAGCCGCACCGGCAGGCCGGTGCCTGCGCGAGACTCCAGCGCTTCCAGCCTGCGCTCGATGGCGTTCATCGGCGAGCCTCCAGCGCCGCGACCCGGCGCACCAGCTCATCGGTTTCGACCAGCCGACCGACGTGCCCGATGGCAGCGACCAGCGCCGCGCCCGTGTCCGGCGGCAGATCGCCAGCCGCTACGGCCGCCAGCACCGCCTCGGCCTTCGTGGTCAACGTCGGTGCCGCGGTCAGCCCGGGCAGCTCTACTGGCGCGCTGGTGCCTCTGTACGCGGGCAGGGCACGCTCCAACAGAGTCCGGGCCGCCTGCACGTCACCCGCCTCGGCGGCCGCCGCCAAGCCGCGCAGGATCGGCTCCACGTCGATCAACTGGCGCAGGCGCGTTGACGGGTTCAGGCTGCCGCGCGGTCGGCCCTTCGGATTGCCGCTTTGCCCGTGTCGCCACGGCGGCGCTGGTGGCTTTGGCTTCGTCTTCATGGTGCTTCCTCCGGTGAAAACAATTGTGCGCCCGTAGATCAACGCGGCGGTGGCGGGTTACGCTTGATCCAAGCGATTTGGTCACGCCTCGCCGCCTCGACATCGTTCGAAAGTTTTTGGCACTCTTGGCAGCTGCCCTTTGGAGAAAATTTGAACGGGCATCGGGATGCGTGTTTGGATTGCCGCAGCACCGCCGTGTCCACCGCCTTCACCAGCTTCGCGCGCCCGGCTTCCCAGCGGGCGCGATCCGCCGCCGGCGTCTTCGTGTCCCTGCCGGCGGCCGTCCCAGCCTTGGCCGACTGTTTGCGCTCTGGTGGCGGCTTGACGCTCCAGTCGTCCAGCCAGCGGCGCTCGGTGACGAAATTGACGGGCCGCACGAGGTAGCGATCCTCGCCACGCTGGAACCAGATTTGCGACCTCGCCCACGAGGCATAAGCCGCCGCGCCAGCAACAATATCCTCAAGCTTGGCGCCCTTCGCCATGGCCGCGTCGATTTCGCGTTCGGTTCGGTGGACATTGATCCTCTTGGGATAGGCCGCCCAAAAACTTGAGTAGCAAAAAAACTTTCCCCGGCCGGCGTAGCGCCGCTCGGCAAGCGTAGCCCGGCCGGAATCGCGCCAGCGATACCACACTCACCCTCGGCCTCTTGGCCGGGTTCGTGGTTGGTATCTTGTGAAGCAGGCTTCACTGACGAAGTGAACTGCGCTTCACTACATGCGGCAGCAGACTGCACGCTATTGTGTGAAGCCGGGTTCACTGTAGCGTCGGCCGGCCGTTTCGGCCGGATGTATTCGCGAAAGGCGAGCATGTAGCGATTCGACGAACGCCGGTCGCCACGGCGCACGAGCACCAGATGTCCGCACGCTTGGAGCCGCGCCACACTGGACACCACGGCGCGCCGCGACCGGCCGACGTTGAACGCCAGCGTTTCCATGCTCGGCCATGCCGCGCCGCGTGCGGCGCTGAAGTAGTCGCACAATTGCACCAGCACCGCCAGGTCGCAGGCGGTCAGGCGTCGGTCGCAGCTGGCGCGCAGGATCGCGTGGAACTTCTCCAGCAGGGTGCCGCCCGGTGGCGTGTTATGCTCACTGGCGCGAGTGATGTTGATCGAGCCCTGCGCCCCGGTTGCCGCCGGGGCGTTTTCGTCGGTGGTCATTCGCGAGCCTCCCTGCCCAGCCGCATGGGGTGTAGCGCCTCGGTGCCGTGTTGCTCACCGTTCGCCTGTACAAGCGAACCGCTGGCGTTGCCGTCGATGTTTTTGCGCAGGCGACCGATGGCTGCCTCTTGGCCGAGCGATGCCCAATCAGCAGGCAGGTCGGCGACCTTGCGCGACGCCAGCCACGCCGGCGCGTGGGACGGCAGCGGCCGATATTTCCACAGCTGGCACGCGATGCTGGTGCAGGCGCCGACCTGTTCGCGCCAAGTGCCCGAAGCGGCATCGTCGGCGATACAGTCGCGGCAGTACGCCGTTATGGCCTTGCTTCGCGTGGTCATGGCTGGCTCTCCAGATCGGCGAGCACGCGCAGCGCCTCGCGGTGCAGGCGCCGCGACGTGGTAGGTTGGCGTCCGTACTCGATGCGATTGCGCTGCGCCCCTACGCCCCGCCGGCTGCCACCGTGCGGGGTTTTCGCGTTGTAGGCGTCCATGTCATGCCGCCTTGTCGGCATCGCCGACGGTGCGCAGGAACGATTCCAGATCGGATCGGCGATAGCGAATGGCTCGCAAGCCGACACGGACGTAACGCGGGCCGCAGGACTTCCAGCGCCAGTTCCGCAAAGTGTTCACGGCCACAGTTAGCGCGCGGGCCGCCTCGCGCTCGGTCAACAAGTCGGCTGGACTTAGCGGCGCCGTGTCAGGCGCGGCTGGCATGGGTATTGCGTTCATCTAAGCATCTCCGGTCTACCCGCGCGTCGTGCGGGGTTGCCGGGGATGCTGCCGTCTCGATCTTGCAAATGGTTGCAATTGCAACTGCCGTCGTTGCAATTGCAATCAGGTCTTGCGGCTGCCCGTCGCTTCGCGCACGGCCTTCAAGTGATTGCCTATCGTTCGAGCGGTCAGGCTCGTGCCGTCAGGCAGCAGCTTGGCCACGATCTCGCCCGCCTTGTACGGCTCGCTCAGGTCGATTTTGGCCGCGTGCGCAAGCGCTCCGATGATGCACAGCAGGCTCACCCGCTCACGCGCGTCCAGATCATCGCCTTGTGGCGTCGGTGCGGCTGGCGGTTGTCGCATCGCATCGACCGCATCGACAAGCTCTTGCGGCAGCGTCTTGAACCGCGTGCGCGCCCAGTCGATGGCATCCGCAGGTCTGAACTGGCGTGGCTCGCCAATGGCCTGCCGGCAACGTAGCGCGCCGGCATCGACGGCACGCTGTATCTTGACCCTCGCCCCGTCGATTGCATCGCGCTGGTCGTCGGATAGATATCGTTCGCCCGGGTCGATGCCACAGCAGATGCGCACAGACTCGGGTTCGATCCACAAGTCCAGGATCGCCCAATCGTTCCAATCGGTTGTCATATCGCGCCCCTTCCTGCGCCTTCGATGGATCGCCACGGCAACGCGGTGAAGGTGTCCGCGCTTTCGGCTGGCCGGCCTAGCCGTGACGGTTTCGGGTTATGCCTTGCGCCTGATCGGTATCACGTTCGCACCATCGCGCAGGGAATCCAGATAGTCCGCCCATGCCTGCATCATCGTGCGGCGCTCGGGCAGGTGCGCCGTGCGGTTGTAGGCGCGACCGTTCGGGTCTTTGACCGCGTGCGCCAACTGGTGCTCGATGAAGTCGGGCCGGAAGCCCAGGCGTTCGTCAAGGATCGTGCGGGCCATCGCGCGGAAGCCATGCGCGGTCATGGTGTCCTTGCTGAAGCCCATGCGCCGCAGGGCCGCATTGATCGCGTTGTTGCTCATGGGCCGGCGTTGCGTGCGTGCGCCGGGGAAAACGTACATGCCGCGCCCGGTCAGCGGGTGCAGGTCGCGCAGGATGGCGACCGCTTGCGTGCTCAATGGCACGAGGTGCGGCTGGCGCATCTTCATCTTGCTGGCGGGGATGTTCCACTCGCCCGCCTCAAGGTCGATTTCCGGCCATTCGGCATGACGCAATTCGCCGGGCCGGGTGAACACCAGCGCCGACAGTTTCAGCGCCGCGCGCGTGACCGAATCGCCCGCGTAACCGTCGATGGCACGCAACAACGCGCCGATCTCGGCGGGGTCGGTGATCGCCGCGTGATGGCGTTCCTCCGGGCTCGCCAGCGCGCCGCGCAGGTCGGCAGCCGGGTTGCGCTCGGCGCGGTCGGTGGCGATGGCGTAGCGCATGACCTGCCCGCAGGTTTGCAGGACACGATGCGCCGATTCGACCGCGCCGCGTTCCTCGATGCGGCGGACGATGCGCAGCAGTTCGGACGCGGTAACGTCGGCGACCGGACGCGCGCCGATGTAGGGCAGCACGTCGTTCGCCATCCACGCCTCTACCTTGACGCGGTAGCCCTCTACCCATTTTTGCTTGCCCAGCCACTCACGCGCGACCGCCTCGAACGTGTTGGCTGCGGCGACTTCCTTCGCCTGCGCGTCGGCCTTGCGTTGCTCGCCGGGGTCGATGCCAGCGGCCAGCAGCTTGCGGGCAGCGTCGCGTTCCTCGCGCGCCTTGCTCAGGCTCACGTCGGGGTAGATGCCCAGTGACAGCAGGTTCTCTTTCAGGGTAACCGGTCGGCGGTACTTGAGCCGCCACAGCTTCGCGCCGTCGGGCATGACCAGCAGGAACATACCGCCACCGTCAGCCAGCTTGAAAGGCTTGTCCTTCGGCCGGGCGTTCTTGACGGCGGATGGCGACAGCTCGGGCACGCGCTTTGGCATGGCAGTTACCCCAACGTACTCAGGATACCCCCGACTCTACCCCCATACTTGGGTGATGGAAAGGGTATTTCAGGGATGGCTAGGGTAGGCTTGCCGGCCTGCGGACAAGAAAAAACCGCGCCGTAGCGCGGTTTCAGGGGTGTTGCGGGATGTTGCGGGAAGTGTATATGGTGGAGGTGGCGGGAGTCGAACCCGCGTCCGAAGGTGATTCATCCCCGGCTCTACATGCATAGCTCGCCGTTTGATCTCGTCCGGCGACAACACGACGTGCGAAGCGCGTCGACGGACCAGCACGCTGGTTTCACCAGGGGCCGATGTGCGGCCAGCCCAAGGCTATTCCGTGATCATGACCCTACATCCACGAGCACGGACACAAGTGGGTTCGGGGCTAGGCCTTAAGCGGCCAGAGCGTAGTTGTCGTCGTTGGCAACTAGAGTTTGCCGCTGGATTAACGAGGAAAGCTGCCCCCTCGGCATGCACCAGGCGACTTCACGACCCCCGTCGAAGCCAGGACACCCCCGGTTCGGTCGAGCGCAGCGCGTTCGTCTGACGCGTTCATTGTAGGGGCGCACGCGCGACTTCTCAATGTGCGCAGCGGTCGCCGTTCATGCGCCGATGCGCAGCGCGGATGCGCGGTGGCGGACTTGCCGCCCGCGCAGCGAAGAGCCGCCGCCGGTTCGCCTGCATCGCCGCCGATGCCGCGCCTTGCGCACGGCGCTGGCGGTGACGGTGAACTGCACCTGAGCGACCACCCGCCGGCCAACTGCCGCAGTGTCCGGATGCCCGTTATCGTGCTTGCCAAATCGCGTGCCCAGGGAGGGCGCCATGAACATCACCCATCACGCCGGACGAGTCCTTGCGCCGGCCCTGCTCGGACTGGGGTTGACCGCCTGCGCAAGTTTCCAGGATCGCCCGCCCGATCCGGCCGTCACCCAGCGGTTGGCGGAAGTGCGGGCGATCGCCGGGCCGCCGGTCAGTTCGTTCCGCTTCCTGCGCTGGACGTCGTTCGAGCCGATCGGGCTGGATCATCTGTTGATCTTCACCGCGCCGCGCGACGTCTGGCTGCTGCGCCTGGACGGCCGTTGCCGTGGCCTGGACTTCGACCCCTTCATCGGCCTGAACTCGCACTTCCATCTCGTGCAATCGGGTGTCGACTCGGTGCATGTGCGCGACAATCCGATCCCCTGTCGCATCGTCGAGATCCGCCCGGTCGACAGCGCAAAATTGCGGCACATCGACAACGAAAAGCAGGCGCCGGCGCAACCGGATGCGGTGCCGACAGCCACGCCGAAGGGCTGATCGTTGCCGCGCGACGGCGTTCAATCCGCGCCGGGCGGAGCATAGCCAGGCGGTGGCGCCGAGCCTTCGCCGAAAAGGAATTTCTCCATTTCCTTTTCGAGAAACGCGCGGTGCGCGCGATCGAGCGGCGACAGCCGGTTCTCGTTGATCAGCATGGTCTGGTGCGCCAGCCACTGCGACCACGCCGGCTTGCCGATCGTCTCGAACACACGCTTGCCCAGCGCGCCCGGCCACGGCGGGAAATCAAGGCCATCGGCCTGACATTGCTGCTTGACGCAAAACACGTTGCGGGCCATCAGGACAATCCTTCGAGCAGTTTGCGGATCGGCGCCGGCAAGCCGAGTTCGCGCATTTCCGCGAGCGCTTGCCAGCGCAGATCGTCATTGTCGCCGATGCGATCACGGCGGCGCACGTTCGACCACAGCAGCGGCTGGATTTGCAAGCGGTAGTGGCTGAAGGTGTGGGTGAACGACGCCAGATGCCGTGACTCGCCGACCTGTGCGTGGCGGCTGAGCCACGCCTGCGCGGAATCGGTGTCGACGGCTTCCGGCAGCGACCACAGCCCGGCCCATACGCCGACGCGCGGACGCCGTTGCAGCAGGATGCGACGCTTGTCGTCGCATGCGATCAGCACGCAGGTTTGCCGCGTCGGCAATGCCTTGCTCGGGCGACGTTGCGGCAATTGCGCGACGATGCCTTCACGCTGCGCGATGCAATCATCACGCAGCGGACACTGCTCGCAGCGCGGCGCGGTCGGCGTGCAAACGGTGGCGCCCAGATCCATCAGCGCTTGCGTGTAGTCGTCGATGCGTGCGTCTGGCAGCGATGCTTCGGCGATTTTCCACAACTCGGCGAGCACAGCCGCATTGCCGGGCCAGCCGCGCACGCCGCGATGCCGGCACAGCAGGCGGCGAACGTTGCCATCGAGAATGGGCTGGCGCTGCCCATGCGCCAGCGCGAGGATCGCCCCGGCGGTGGAGCGACCAACGCCCGGCAGCGCCGTCAGCGACGACAGAGCACGCGGCAGCTCGCCATCGTGATCACGCATGCAGATCGCTGCGGCTTCATGCAGGTGGCGGGCGCGCTGGTAATAGCCCAGCCCCGACCACAACGCCAGCACGCGATCGCGCGGCGCCGCGGCGAGCGTGGCCATGTCAGGTAATTCCGTGACGAAACGCAGGAAGTACGGAATCACCGTCGCCACCTGCGTCTGCTGCAGCATGATCTCGGAGACCCAGACGCGGTAGGCGCTGCGCGGATGCTGCCAGGGCAGATCGTGGCGGCCGTGACGGTCGTACCAGCGCAGCGCGCGCGCGGCGATCAGGCTCACGGCTTGCCGACACCTGCCGGAGTCGCCGCCGGGGCGTCATCGCGAATCTCGGCGTGCACGCCCTTGAGCTGGACGCCGGCGACATCCAGTTGCGCCGTGTCGAGGGTGCCTTGCAGCGGCGGCAGGAGGGTGACGAATCCGCCGCGGATCCATGCGCGCAGATCGGCCAGTTTCGTGCGGCCCTGCAAGCGGGTGGCGCCGCGCTCGAGGGTGAAGGCGACGGGCTGCGGCGGCAACAACGGGCCGTGGTATTCGGCGCGGAATCGCAAGGCGGCGGCATCCCGGCCCAACCCGGCCGGCAACCCCGGCCAGGCATCGGGCCAGCGGCTGAGTTTCGCGTCGAGGCTGGCGTCGATCAGCACCTCGCCGTTGGCCTGCGCCTGCACCGACAGCTGCGGTTGCCGCAGGCCATCGCCTACCTGCGCGCGCAATTGCCAGCCGGCGTTGGACGATGTGCTGGTGGCGAGCAGGGTCGTCGGCGTGCGGAGAAGATTGAAAGTGAACGGCGTGTCGCCGGGCGACGCGAACGACGAATCGATCGCCTTCGTCCACGCGATCGGCAAGGTTTGGAATTGGCCATGCAAGTCGACATCGATGCGATCGCTGGCCAGCACGTGCCCGCTCGCCTGCACCGACGGCAGCGCGCCATCGGCCTGCATCGCAATGGCAAGGCCGTCGATGCGCAGGCCCTGGCCGACGCCGGCGATGCGGCTCGCGCTGGCCTTCGCCGAAAAGTGCGACGACACCCGATCGCGCAGCAATGTGCCGCGCACGCTCAGTTGCAATGGCTGGCCATCGCCCAAGCGGGGCAGCGCCACGTCCAGATCGGACAGGCTCCAGCCGCGTCCATGCACGCTGGCATGGGAAATCGCCACGCCACGACGGATGGTCGGCAGCTTGAGCGGCTGCGTGCTCGGCGGCTGCTTGTCCTGCCAGGCCTGCAATGCTTGCAGGTCGATGTCGGGCGCGACCAGTTCGATGCGGCCGATGGCAGCACTGCGCCCGCGCAGGGTGTCCCACGGCAGGGCCAGATCGACGCGTTGCGCGCGCAGCAGGCGCTTGCCGCTGGCCGGATCGGTCACGCTCAAGCCCGGCAGCGTCAGCCGCAAACCCGGTCGCAGCGCGAAGTGGCCCGGCCCGCTGGTGCGCAGATCGAGCTTGAGACTTTGCCCGGCATTGGTGAGCAGCCAGGTTGTCAATCGCGCCGGTTGCAGCAGATAGGCCGCGGTCGCGACGAGCGCGAGCAACACGACGGCGAAGGCTGCCAGCCAGCGCGGCCAGCGTCGGCGGCGAAGCGGAACGGCGTCGCGCTCGCCCATCAACCGCCCAATGATTCGGGCAGCAGGGCGTCGACGAAGGCTTCCGGATCGAACACGCGCAGATCCTCCA
>CAZXGS010000057.1:0-15113 GCA_964640525.1 uncultured Gammaproteobacteria bacterium
GACGTGGCCGAGGTGGCCAGCCTGGGCGGCATGGAGCGCGCCTGGCAGATCGTGCCGGACCCACACGCGCTGGCTGCGCGCGGCATCACCGTGGCGCAGGTGGTGGATGCGGTGCGCGCGGCCAACGGTGCCAACGGCGGCTCGGTGATCGAGCAGGGCGAGGCCGAGCTGATGGTGCGCAGCGAGGGCTACCTGCGCAGCCGTGCGGACTTCGATAGCGTGCCGATCACCACCAACGCGGCCGGCGTGCCGGTGCTGCTGGGCGAGGTCGCCACGGTGCGACGCGGGCCGAGCTTCCGACGCGGCATCGCCGAACTGGATGGCCGGGGCGAAGTGGCCGGCGGCATCGTCGTGCTGCGCTCGGGCAAGAACGCGAAGGCCGCGATCGAGGCGGTCAAGGCCAAGCTTGCCGAACTCAAGCGCAGTTTGCCGGAAGGCGTCGAGATCGTGCCGACCTACGATCGGTCGCAGCTCATTGACGCGGCAGTGGACAACCTTTGGGGCAAGTTGCTGGAAGAATTTCTGGTGGTGGCGCTGGTCTGCGTGCTGTTCCTGGGCCACCTGCGCTCGGCGCTGGTCGCCGTGGTCAGCCTGCCGCTGGGCGTGCTGGTCGCGTTCATCGCGCTGCACCTGCAGGGCGTGAGCGCGAACCTGATGTCGCTGGGTGGCATCGCCGTCGCGATCGGGGCGATGGTCGATGCGGCGGTGGTGATGATCGAGAACGCGCACAAACACCTGGAACGCTGGCGCGAGGCGCACGCGGGCATGGAGCCGCAAGGCAAGCTGCGCTGGGCGCTGCTCGCCGAAGCCACGGCCGAGGTGGGCCCGGCGCTGTTCGTCAGCCTGCTCATCATTGCGCTGTCCTTCGTCCCGGTGTTCGCGCTGCAGGGGCAGGAAGGCAAGTTGTTCAAGCCGCTGGCGTTCACCAAGACCTACGCGATGGCGGCAGCGGCCGGGTTGGCGGTGACCCTGGTGCCGGTGCTGATGGGCTACCTGATTCGCGGGCGGATCCGGCCCGAACACGCCAACCCGCTCAACCGCGGCCTGAGCGCGCTGTACCGGCCGATCCTGGACGCCGTGCTGCGCTACCCGAAGGCAACCCTGACACTGGCCGGGGTGTTGCTGCTCACCGCGCTGCTGCCGCTTGGCCGCCTCGGCAGCGAATTCATGCCGGCGATGGACGAAGGCACGCTGCTGTACATGCCCACAGCGCTGCCGGGCCTGTCCGCGGGCAAGGCCGCACAGTTGCTGCAGCTCACCGACCGCATGATCAAGACCGTGCCCGAGGTCGAGCACGTGTTCGGCAAGGCCGGCCGTGCCGACACCGCCACCGATCCGGCGCCGATGGAGATGTTCGAGACCACCATCACCTTCAAGCCGAAGGCGCAATGGCGGCCCGGCATGACGATGGACAAGCTCAAGGCAGAGTTGAGCCGGGCGCTGCAGGTGCCGGGCCTGACCAACCTGTTCGTGCCGCCGTTGCGCAACCGCATCGACATGCTCGCCACCGGCATCAAGAGCCCGATCGGCATCAAGGTGTTGGGCAGCGACGTGGCGGGCTTGCAGGAAGTCGCCGACCGCATCGAGGCGGTGGCGCGCACGGTGCCGGGCGTGAGTTCGGCGATCGCCGAACGGGCGGCCGGCGGGCACTATGTCGACCTGCGCATCCACCGTGCCGAGGCGGCCCGCTATGGGCTGAGCCAGCAGCAGGTGCAGCAACTGGTTGCGACGGTGGTCGGTGGCGAACCGATCGACCAAGTCGTCGCCGGGCGCGAGCGCTATCCGATCGTGCTGCGCTATCCGCGGGCCGAGCGCGATTCGCTGGCCGCACTGCGGCAACTGCCGATCGTGGCGGCGAACGGCGCGCAACTGACCCTGGGTCAGGTGGCCGACATCGCGGTGGTCGACGGGCCGCCGATGCTCAAGAGCGAGGACGGCCAGTTGGCAACCTATGTCTACGTCGATACCTCCGGCCGCGACCTGGGTGCGGTGGTGACGGACCTCCAGCGTGCGGTGGCGCGCGAGGTGCGCCTGCCGGCGGGCGTCAGCCTGGCGTGGTCGGGCCAGTTCGAGTACCTCGCGCAGGCGATGCGGCGATTGACCCTGGTGGTGCCGGTGGTGCTGTTGATCGTCTTCGTGCTGATCCACGTCGTCTTCCGACGGATCGCGGAGGCGGTGCTGATCATGGCCAGCGTGCCGTTGGCCTTGGTGGGAGGGCTGTGGATGATCTGGCTGCTTGGCCATGCGGTGTCGGTGGCGACGATGATCGGTTTCATCGCGCTGGCCGGGGTCGCCGCCGAATTCGGCGTGGTGATGATGTTGTACCTGCGCCAGGCATGGGACCGCCGGATGGCCACCGACCCGCACGCGCGCCTGGCCGAGTTGGACGAGGCGATTCGCGAAGGCGCGGTGCAGCGGCTCCGCCCGAAGGCCATGACCGTCGCCGTCATCCTGGCCGGCCTGCTGCCGATCCTGCTCGGCCACGGCGCCGGTTCGGAGGTGATGCAGCGCATCGCCGCGCCGATGGTCGGCGGCATGCTCACCGCGCCCCTGTTGTCCATGCTGGTCCTGCCCGCGGCTTTCCAACTGCTGATGCGCCACCGATTGCGCAGGGCTTGGCAATCGAGCCCGACGCCCAGTGCCTGCCGGCAGGCCCAGCCATGATGCGAACGCGTCGGCAAAGCCTTCCGTGCCCACTTCCGGTGGAAGTGGGCAATGAAGAAGCCGTCTGAAAGGGGGGGGCGATTCATCCCGGTTGCCCCGTCCGCACCGCGACGGGCCGGCTCGGCTGCTGCCGCAGCGGCTGCGCGCAGTGTACGGTGCGGAGCACCGCTGCCTTCCCGCCAGGCGGGAACCGTTTGATTTTGAGCCTGTTGGTGCGGTTAAACTGTGCGGCCGGGATGAAATCATCTCAATCCGGAAGAACGTTTGGCCTGCTCAAGGAGTTGCCACGCTTGAATCGCCTGTCGATCGCATCGCTTTGCTTGCTCCTGCTCGGGTGCCTGAGCGTCCTGTCGCTTTCCGGCTGCGACACCACTCCGGTCATGGTGTCCGGCTCCACCCACGTGGTGGCCAAAGGCAACACCCTGCCGATTCCCGACACCACCGACGCCAGCGGCGCCTACAAGGGCGTGGATGAGTACCGCATCGGCCCGATGGATCTGCTGACCATCAGCGTGTTCGGTGCGGCGGAGTTGAATCAGGACCTGCGGGTCAATTCCGACGGCACGATCTCGATGCCCTTGATCGGCATCGTGCAGGCCGGTGGCAAGACCAGCGCCGAGTTGCAGCACGCCATCGCGGCCAAGCTGGCGGCGGGCTACCTGAAGAATCCGCAGGTGGGCGTGTTCATCAAGGAATACGTCAGCCAGCGGGTGACCGTCGAGGGCGCGGTGACCAAATCGGGCGTGTACCCGCTCACCGGGCCGACGACGCTGCTGCAGGTGCTGGCCGTCAGCGGCGGGCTGACCGAGATGGCCAACCCACGCGGCGTGATCGTGTTCCGCAAGATCAAGGGCGAAAAGATGGCCGCCGTGTTCGACCTCAAGGCCATCCATTCGGGTGCTGCCGAAGATCCGCAGATCTACGGCGATGACATCGTGGTGGTCGACCAGTCCGGCTCCAAGAGCAAGTTCAAGACCTTGGTCCAGTCCATCCCGCTGCTCGGAATTTTCGTGCGCGGCTATTACTAGCCGCTGCTGGCGTTCTGGCCATGCATGCCTCCATGATCGACCGTCGCCACCACGAACGAGCCTTGGCCAGTCTTTCAATCACCACGCCGCATCGTATCTGACCCTCCGGAACCTTCATGCAAGACGAGCATCCAATCCAGCCCGACGGTCACGAACCCTTGCCGGTACCGCATGACCGCCATCCGGTCGTCCACGTCGAGCCCGATCGCCGCCACGCCTTGGCGCCATTCGACGCGGGCAAGGAAGGCAGCGAGGATTCCGACACCATCGACCTGTTGCACTATTGGCACATCCTGCTGCGTCGAAAATGGACGGTGTTGTCCACCCTCGGGATCGTGTTCTTCGCTGTCCTGGTCGGCTCGCTGCTGAAAACCCCGATCTACCGCGCCACCGCGACCATCCAGATCGACCGCAATGCGGTCAAGGTCGTGCAGGGCCAGGACAACCAGTCGGATGGCTACTACGAGGACAGCGAGAACTTCTACAACACCCAGTACGAGTTGTTGCGCAGCCAGGCGCTTTCCGAACGAGTCGCCGCCGAACTTCACCTTGACAAGGATGCCCAATTCCAGGCGATCGAGGGAGCGTCGCTGGGCTCCAAGGTCAAGGGCTTGTTCGGTGCCGGGAAAGCAGCCAGGCAGGGAGCGGCCGGAAGTGCGGACTCCGATCCTTCCGGCGCGGCCGACTACGTCAACGCCAACATTGATATCGCGCCGGTTCGCAATACGCGTCTGGTGCAGATCAACTTCGACAGCGCCAGCCCGGCGCTGGCCGCCAAGGTGGCCAACTCGCTGGCCGACAATTTCATCGCCCAGAACCTGGACCACACCTACAACGCATCGGCCTACGCGCGCAAATACCTCGAAGGCCGGCTGGCCCAGCTCAAGCAGAAGCTGGCCGATTCCGAAGCGCAATTGGTGCAGATCGCCAGTTCGGAGCAATTGGTGGTGGGCTCGGACGGCAAGACCACCTTGCCGGCGGTCGATCTGTCCAACCTCGCGCAGTCGCTGGCCGATGCGCAGACGGCGCGCAGTCTCGCCGAGTCGCGCTGGAAACTGGCCTCGAGCACGCCCGGCGATGCCCTGCCGAGCGACATGTTCAGCAACTCCATCATTGGCGTGCTGCGGCAGTCGCGCGCACAACTGGCCGCCGATTACCAGAACAAGCTCAACACCTATCAGCCGACCTATCCGCTGATGGTGAGCATGAAGAAGCAGATGGACGAGCTCGACCGGCAGATCCAGAAGGAATACGCCAACGTCAAGGCGTCCGCCAAGTCCAGTTACGAGGCTGCGGCCGAGCACGAGAAGCTGCTCAAGCAGCAGATGGATGCGGTCAAGAAACAGATGTTCGACGAACAGCATCGCGCGGTGTCCTACAACGTGCTCGTGCGCGACGTGAATTCCAACCAGCAGCTCTACGATGCCCTGCTGGAGCGCTACAAGACCATCGGCATCGCCGGTGGCGTGGCCAACAACAACATCAGCGTGATCGACCGCGCCACCGTGCCGGACGGTCCGTTCAAGCCCAACATCAAGCTCAACTTGCTGGTCGCGCTGGTGTTCGGTCTGGGGTTGGGGGTGGGCTTGGCGTTGTTGTTCGAAACCCTCGACGACACCATCAAGAATCCCTCGGACATCGAGTCGCTGCTGCGCCTTGCCGTGCTCGGGGTGGTGCCGAAGCTGAAGGATCAGTCGCCCGGCGTGGCGATCAAGGATGCCAAGTCCGCGTTCTCGGAAGCCTATCGTTCGGTGCGCACGGCGCTCCAGTTCTCCACCGCTGCCGGGGTGCCGCGCAGCCTGCTGGTGACCAGCGCCGGACCCGGCGATGGCAAGTCCACCACGGCGCTGGCGCTGGCGCGGAATTTCGCCCAACTCGGCCGGCGCGTGCTGCTGATCGATGCCGACATGCGCAACCCGTCGATGCATCGTCAAGTTGGCGTGGACAATGAACAAGGCTTGAGCAACGTGCTTTCCGGCTTGCTGGAGCCGCAACAGGCGATCCGCAGCCTGGATGGCGAACCCATGTTGCAGGTGATGACGACCGGTCCCTTGCCGCCCAATCCGGCCGAATTGTTGGCCAGCTCGAACATGCTCTCGCTGCTGACCACCGCCATGGCCAAGTACGATCAGGTCGTGATCGACTCTCCACCAGTGCTCGGGTTGGCTGATAGCCCCATCCTGGCCAACCTCGCCAAGGGAACCCTGCTGGTGGTGGATGCCGGAACGACCCGGCGTGGCGTGGCCATTGGTGCGGTCAAGCGCCTGCATGCCGCGCATGCACGGATGGTCGGTGCGGTGATGACCAAGTACGATGCCCGCCAGGCCGGCTACGGCTACGGCTACGGCTACGGCTACGGCTACGGCTACGGCAGCTACAGCTACTACACCTACGAGAGCGGTCCGGCCAAACTCGAGAAGAAATGAACCCGGCAGGCTCCGACGCATTGGAACTGGCATTGGCCGTGCGGGCCGTGCCGGCCCGGCTGCCGGAAGTCCGGTCCAGGCCGTTGCCGGGCACCATGCTGGTGCTGCTGGAACTGGTCGGTGGTCGCAGGGAGACGATCGAGCGTTGCGCGGCGGCCACGATGGAGCGGCCGCAGGTGCTGGTCGAGGCCGCCACCTTGTTCATCCAGCAAGTGCTGTTCGACGAGGATGCGGATCACTACCGGGTGCTGGGTGTTCGTCCGGACGCCACGCTGGAAGCCATCCGCGAGCACCACCGCTGGTTGATGCGCTGGCTGCACCCGGATCGGGATGGCGGACGCTGGGAGACCGCGTTCTCCGAGCGTGTCAATGCCGCCTGGAACGTGCTCAGGGTGCCGGAGCGCCGCCGCGAGTACGACCAGTGGCTGGCAGACCATCCGCACCGTGGCCGATCGCCTGCGGCAATCGACGTGGCGGCGCTGCGCTCGGGCGGGTCCGGAACCGTGTTGTCCCCGCAAATGGTCCGGCGCCTGCCGGCGTTCACCTTGGTCGGCCTTGCCCTGGCCAGTGCGGGCGCGTTGGTCATGATGGGTTCGGGTCGCATCCAGTTGCCCGTTCCGGATGGATCGGCGGACGTGGATCGACCGGCAACCGCGGATGACATAGCGGCTCGCGTGGTGCGCGAGACCATGGGTACGGAAGGCGGCCTGAAAAAAAAGGATGGGGCGCCGCCCCGATCCGATGCGACACCGATCCGGGCTCCCATGGAAGCGTCCGGGGCTGGGCCGGCAGCGAGCGCCCCGATCGAACCGATCGATCCAGCGGGAACCCAACGAAACACCGCGGCAGACTCACTTGACGCAGGTTCGACGTCTGGAGTGCAGCAGGGCCACCCGCCCGTTGCCGGCAACGACACGCGGTCGGTCGCGTCGATCATCGCGCCGCCACCTTCGATGGGTACGACGAACCAACTGTCGCAACCCGCCTCGACAACGACCATCCACCATGACGCGGCGTCGCGCAATCCGGTGGAAGGGACAGGGCGACCGGCCAAGCACGACCTCGCCTCGGACGCAGGCGAATCGTCGATCAACGCGCCGAACGATGCGGACTCGCGAGCCATCCCGGCCTGGTCATCGCCGACCGCTGCCGCGCCGCCAAGCGGCGTTTCCAGCCGTCACGCCGCCGTTGCCCGATCCGGTTCGGGGCCCGGGCGCACCGCCGTCCAACAAACGACTCCCGCCTCCGTGGTCGCCTCGTCCGTTGCGAGACTGGGCGAGCAAACTGCCATCGTGCGTTCCAAGCCCTCCCAGACGGCGCCTGTCGCAGCGCCTCCGGCGATGACCGCCCGCGACGCATCCCAGGCTATCCCGCGCGCATTCGCGGCGGCCTATGCACAGGGCGACCCCGCCCGGATCACGGCGCTGTTTACGCCCGATGCGATGGAAAACCGCGATGGCATCCAGGCGATCGCGCGCAACTACCGCACGTTTTTCGACACCACCTCGTCCAGGCAATTGAACCTCGATGGACTGTCCTGGACGATCAAGCCCGATCGCATCATCGGGACCGGCGCATTCGAGGCCTCGCTCCGATTGCGATCGGGGGCCGGAATACGCAGGGTGAAAGGCTGGATCCGCATCGAGGCCGTCCCGGTTGGAAAGGATTGGAAGATCGAATACATCCAGCACGAGGAACGTCGATGAGCGAGCCCGCTCCGGTTGTCGAGGCATCCGAACAGCCTGCGGCACCACCCACGTCATCGACGGCACGGCGCCGTCGCAAGCCGCGCCCGCCGCCGCCGCCGGGTCGTCCCAGTCATTGGTCATGGCGCGAACGCGTAGCCGCCGGCTTGTTGGTGCCGGTGGCCATCTTCCTGGGTTGGCGCGTATTCACCCTCGGGCTGGCTGACCTGTGGGCGACGTCAGACCCCGAGGCTGCCTTGAAGTGGCGGCCGAATGACCCGCAGGCTTTGATCGCGGCGGCGGAAAACGCGGTAGCGGCAAGGGACTTCGACGCCGCTGACGCGCTGGCGCGGCGCGCCATTGCAGATTGTCCGCTGGACGGTCGCGGCTATCGCGTGATCGGCGTCGGCAAGGATTTTCGTGGCGATACCGGCGCGGCCGGCCGATTGTTCGCCATCGCGCTGCAACGTTCCCCGCGCGATGTCGTCGCCCGCAACATGCTGGCCCGGTACGCGGGCAAGGCGGGCGATTTTGCTGCTGCGTTGCACCAGATCGACGTCCTGCTGCGGATCCGGCCTGACCTGGCACCGAACCTGCTCCCGAAGCTGGTGGCCGCCTCTTCCAATCCCGAGTTGGGCGGGATGATCGACCGCCTGCTGGTCGAGCGTCCGCCGTGGCGGCTGGCTTTCCTCAGGCAGCTGGCCACGTCGAGTGCCGATGCCGACGCCATCGCGCGCGTGTTCGCCGGCCGCGGTGGCGACGATCCCTTGCCGCCCCCGGCGATCGGAACCGAAGCGGACCTGCTTTTGCGTCGCCAACTCGCCGACCACGACTGGGGGCGGGCCTACTTCACGTGGGTTTCGACGCTGTCCACGGCCGAACGTACCCGCTTGGGCAATCTGTACGACGGTGACTTCGACTTCCAGCCGAGCAGTCGCGGATTCGACTGGCGCATTCCCGATCAGGGCGCCGGCTTCGACGTTCGGACCGGATCGGGAGAGGGCTTGACGGAGCACAGCGGCCTGCAGGTTCGCTTCAATGGCTTGCCATTGGACTATCGACCGGTCTCGCAGTTGTTGATCCTCGGGCCCGGGCACTACCGACTCAGCGGCATGGGTGGCGCGAGCGGCATCGATACCGAACAAGGCGGCTTGGCGTGGACCGTGAGCTGTGCCGAAGGTGACGGGCAGGCGCTGGGCAGCAGCGGGACTTTCTCTGGCGACATGCCGGTGGCGTCCTTCCAGATGGAGTTCGATGTGCCGCCTACCGGTTGCGCGGCACAATGGCTGCGCCTGGACTTCAGCGGCGGAATGCTTCGTGGGCAACCGTTGCATGGGGTCGCCGTGTTCGACGGCCTCAAGGTCGATCGCGTCCCGGCTCCTGCGGCTGGTCCCGCGGCCGATCCCGCGACCAACCCAACGGCTGGCACGTCGGGCGTCGCACAACCGCCCGCCAAGTAGCAGGGTGCAAGCGGCGCGGAATCGGTCGGTTCCCTGGGGAACATTTGAGCAAGTGGATTCCGTTCGTGGTGAGCCCTTTGAAAATTCTCGCTCGTGGTGAGCCGAAGGAACATCTGAACAAGTTGATTCCGTTCGTGGTGAGCCCTTCGACTTCGCTCAGGACAGGCTTGTCGAACCATGAACGGAATCAACGATTCGCGGTAGCAAGCCGGCAGGGCTTTCGGCCTGTTGCAAACGCGCGGTGGTGGATGTAGGCTAACGCCCAGTCTCAGGAATTTTTCGTCCATCAGGAGGGGTTGCCATGTTCCGTCAGATCGTCTTGGCGTGCGCGTTGTCCGCGGCAGTCCCTTTGGCAGCTGCGGCTACGCCGTTTGCACCCGGCGCGGTGCTCAACGTCGGGCAAGGCACGGTGCTGGTCAACAGCGGGTCGCAGTTCGTCACCGCCAAGCCGGGCCAGGTTCTCAAGCCGGGTGACCGGGTGATGGTGATGTCGGGTGGGGCTGCCACCGTCAAGTATTCGGATGGGCATTCGGCGTCGCTTCCGGCCGGAACGCTGGTGAGCTTCGATTCCCGCGGGTTCGGCGGGTATGCGGCGAGCTCTGCATCGGCGGGTGCCCGCGCGACGCCGATCGGGCCGATGTACGCTCAGGTCGGCGGCGGCGGTGGAAATGACGACAACAATTCGTCTTGTGACAGAAGGTGTGCGGGTTGGATCATCGGTGGGGGGGTGGTCGCGTTGGCCCTGATCATCTCGGCCAGCGGCCATCACCACAACGGGCAGGATCACAGTCTGAGCGCGCCGTGAGATCCTCGATCGAGCGCTGAAACCGCCCTCGACTGTCGATCGTTCATCAAGAGGCCGCGCTTGACGCGGCCTCTTCCTTTGTGCGGCAATGAAAGTGCAGCGCCATCGGCGCATCTTCCGGGCCGTCCATGCCGTCCATGCCGTTTTTTCGCGGGCTCCACCCACGCCCCGACCACAAGCGGCCCCGCAACGACCAAGCCCCGTTTTTCAATGATCCGGACGGCGTTTCGCGCACCGCCTTCCTGCTGACCTGCGCCCTGTTCGCCTGCGGCCTGTTGTTCGGAGGCGGTGAAGGCGGCTTCGGCGACGTCGTCGCGCAATGTCTGTCGCTTCCCTTGATCGTGTTGGCGGCGGCGCAGTGGAGCATTCGCCGCCCGCGTCCCGCCGACTGGCTCGCCATTGCCTTGATCACCGGCGTGGTGGCGTTGGCGGTGGTGCAATTGATGCCCTTGCCGTTGACAACATGGGCGGCGTTGCCGGGTCGCGCCGAACTTCTGGCGCAGATGCGACAGGCCGACGTGACGCCCGCGTGGACGTCGCTGAGCCTGAACCCGCTCGCCACCGAGCGTGCGCTGGAATGGACCCTGCCAGCCATCGCCACCTTCCTCGCCGTGCGCTGGATGTCGCCGCGCCAGCGCAACGTCATGGTGATGCTGCTGTTCGTCGGTGCGATCGCGATGACCGTCATGGACGTGATGTTCCGCACCGCCGACGCCAACGCCGACGTCACTGGCGCCTCCTTGCTTGCCAAGGCTTATCAGAACGCGGAGGGCATCGCCGCGACTGCAAGAGCCGCGCCGCCGGCCGACTCGGCGATGACCGGCCTGTTTTCCAACCACAACCACTTCGGCACCTTCCTCGCCATGACCCTGCCGCTGATGGTGGCCGTGGCCCTGCGCCTCTGGGTCGATCGCAAGCGAAGCCACAAGACGCGGACGGCGGCCACCCTGACCCTGCTGGGTTTGGCCGCCGCGAGCCTGCTGGCGGCGGCATTCGAGACCCATTCGCGCGCCGCGTTGTTGCTGGGTGGTCTTTCCCTGCTCGGCAGCATCGGCCTGCTGGCGGGCCTTGGTCTGGAAAAGCGCGTGCTGTGGACCATCGCCGGCGGTGCGGTCGGCATCCTCGTCGTGGCCGGCGTGACCGCCGGCTCGGTGGCTTTCGATCGTCTCGGCAACGGCATCGACAACGACCTGCGCTGGCAGATCCACGCCACCACGCTCGATGCCGCGCGTCATTTCGGGCCGATGGGTTCGGGCTTGGGCACGTTCGTCCAGGCCTACCAGGCGGTGCCCCCGGAAGAGGGCATGTTGGCCGCCTACGTCAACCGCGCCCACGGCGACTACCACGAACTGTGGCTGGAGACCGGTGTGCCCGGCGCGATCCTGATCGTCGTCTTTTTCGTTTGGCTGGGGTGGTGCGCGTGGCGGGTTTGGATCACCCCACGGGCAGATCGCGACCCGAACGCCGCGCCGGAATCCGGGCGTCTGCTGCCACGCGCCGCCAGCCTGTCGATCGCCTTGCTGCTGCTCCACAGCTACGTGGAATACCCGTTGCACAAGACCGCGATCCTGGCCGTGTTCGGCTTGTGCTGCGCGTTGCTCGCCGGTGCGGGCGATCGCCTGCAAAGACCGCGAGACGCATTGCAGACGGATGCACGACGGGTGACATCCGATCCATCCTCGGCGATCATGCAATCCTGAACTGAATGGACGCAATGCATGAGAGGCATTGAAGGAACCGTCGTCGGCATCGTTGGGCTCGGCTACGTGGGACTGCCACTGGCCATCGAATTCGGCAAGCGATACCAAACCGTCGGGTTCGACATTCATGTGACGCGAATCGAGGAACTGCGGCAGGGCAGGGATCACACCCTCGAGGCCACGCCCGAAGAGCTGAGCCAGGCCACCCACCTGCGGTTCACCGCCGACCTTGAAGACCTGCGCGCCTGCAACGTCTTCATCGTCACCGTGCCTACCCCGATCGACGCCGCCAAGCGCCCCGACCTCACCCCGTTGGTGAGGGCCAGCGAAAGTTTGGGAAAGGTCCTCAAGCGCGGCGATACCGTGGTGTACGAATCCACCGTCTATCCGGGCTGCACCGAGGAAGTGTGCGTACCGATCCTGGAGCGCGTCTCGGGCCTGACCTTCAACACCGACTTCTTCGTCGGCTATTCCCCCGAACGCATCAACCCGGGCGACAAGCAGCATCGTGTCACCACCATCCAGAAGGTGACTTCCGGCTCAACGCCTGACGCGGCCGATTTCGTCGATGCGCTCTACGCCAGCATCATCACTGCCGGCACCCACAAGGCATCCAGCCTGAAGGTCGCCGAGGCCGCCAAGGTGATCGAGAACACCCAGCGCGACCTCAACATCGCCCTGGTCAACGACCTGGCGATCCTGTTCAACAAGCTCGGCATCGACACTCTGGACGTGCTGGAAGCGGCCGGCACCAAATGGAATTTCCTGCCGTTCCGGCCCGGTCTGGTCGGCGGCCACTGCATCAGCGTCGATCCGTACTACCTCACTCACAAAGCGCAGGAAGTTGGTCACCACCCGCAGGTGATCCTTGCCGGCCGCCGCACCAACGACGGTATGGGCACGTATGTCGCCGACCAGACCATCAAGCTGATACTGCGCCGTGGCATCAACCCCGTCGGCGCGCGCATCCTGATCCTCGGGCTGGCATTCAAGGAGAACTGCCCGGACCTGCGCAACACCCGGGTGGTGGATATTGTCCACACCCTGGAGGGATACAACACCCGTGTTGACGTCCACGATCCCTGGGTGGATGCGGCCGCGGCGCAGCACGAGTACGGCATCGTTCCGATCGAAGCGCCGCAGGCCGGTGCCTACGACGCGGTCGTCTTGGCCGTCGGCCACGACCAGTTCCGCGCATGGGGCGGGCAGGGCGTGCGTGCCTTTCTCAAGCCGGCGGGCGTCGTGTACGACGTCAAGCACGTCCTGCCCCGCGATGCGGTGGATGGGAGGTTGTGAGTCGCACGCGTGCCTGAGGGTTACCATGGACTCCATGCGCCGT
Source organism: uncultured Gammaproteobacteria bacterium (assembly GCA_964640525.1). Classification (GTDB taxonomy): domain Bacteria; phylum Pseudomonadota; class Gammaproteobacteria; order Xanthomonadales; family Xanthomonadaceae; genus SZAS-103. The sequence continues at coordinate 13,108 of CAZXGS010000057.1, forward strand.
CCGGATCTGAATCGACTCAAGCAATACCTCGACGCCGATCCGCGCGTGAAGCAGGCCATCGCGTTTGGATCCTTGGCGAACGGTCATGCGCGGTATGACAGCGATCTGGACTTGGCCGTGGATGTGGGGCGGGCAATGACGGTGGACGAGCGCCTGCAACGCATCACGCGCCTTGGCGAATGGTTCGGGCGGCCGGTCGACCTGATCGACCTGCAAACCGTTGGTGAACCCTTGCTGGGACAGATTCTGCGCCATGGCGTTCGTTTGCTCGGATCGAATGCGCAGTTCGCGCGTTTGATCGCCCGTCATTTCAGCGACAGCGAGGACTTCCTGCCGCTGCAGCGGCGGATCATGGCCCAGCGGAGGCGCGCATGGATCGGGATGTGATCGACGGCAAGCTCGAATCCCTGCGCCGCTGCGTCCAGCGGCTGCGTGCCAAGCTGCCGGTCACCGCCGAACAACTCGCGCAAGACGTCGACCTGCAGGACATCGTTGCCCTCAACCTGATCCGCGCGGTGCAAGTCAGTGCCGACATCGCGGCCCACCTCGTCGCCGACCGCGACTGGCCCGTTCCCGCGACGATGGGTGAAGGCTTCCAGTCGTTGGCCGACAACGGCGTGTTGACGGATGAAATGGGTCGTCGCATGCGTGCCGCCGTCGGTTTTCGCAATATTGCGGTTCACAGCTACGAACGAATCGACTGGCGCATCGTGCAAGCGATTCTGGAACGTCATCTGGCGGACTTCGACGTCTTTGCAACCGTCGTCGCCGACTTTTGCGCCGCAAACCCGTGAGCCACGGTTGCAGTTTCATGCGGCACCCGCTACGGTGCACCTTCGTGTTCAATCCGTGAACGCCCCGTGCCGCACAATGCCGATGAGTTGAGCTTCGCCGTCCTGCGTCGTCTGGCGGCCGCCCCGAGCGCCAGCCAGCGCGAGATGGCGCGCGAGGCCGGGGTCTCGTTGGGCAAGCTTCACTACGTCTTGCGCGCATTGATCGACAAAGGCTGGGTCAAGGCCGGAAACTTCCGGCGCAGCTCGAACAAGCTCGGCTATGCCTACCTGCTCACGCCTCGCGGGATCGACGCCAAAGGCAGGCTGACCCGTGAATTCCTGCTGCGCAAGCAGGTTGAATACAACCGCCTGCGCGCGGAGATCGAGTCCCTCCAACAAGACCTGCAGCGCGTTCCGGCGCACCGTGCCGCGGAGCCAACTCGATGAACGCGAGCGCCCCTTGTTCAGGCGCGCCGTCGTCGCGCGAGGTCGCACCCGGCCCACGCTGGTACTGCGTGCAGACCAAACCGCGCGCAGAACTGCGCGCAAGGGAGCACCTGGAACGGCAGGATTTCGAATGTTTCTTGCCGCGCATCCAGCGACACGCGCCACGCACCCCGGTGCGTGGATCGCGCACCCTCATCGAACCGTTGTTCCCCCGTTACCTGTTCCTGCGAGCCGACAGCGCTGCGCAAAGCCTGGCGCCGATCCGATCCACCTGTGGCGTGCTCGGGCTGGTGCGTTTTGCCAACCAACCTGCGTTGGTGCCCGATGACATCGTCGCGCGTCTGCGCGAGGATGCGGGGCCCGACGGCGTGATCGTGCCCCGGGTCGTGGCATGGCGCCCCGGCGACGCGGTGCAAGTGCTGTCCGGCCCGCTGGAAGGCTTGCGCGGCGTGTATGCCCAACCCAGTGGCGAACATCGCGCGGTGGTGCTGTTGAAGTTGCTGGGTGGCGAGCAACGGGTCCTGTTGCCTGCTGACGCATTGCAAGCGGCTGGAGCGGCGCACGCCGCCTGAAGCGGCTGACCGCCCGATCACAACGCATAACCCGGCGAACCGGACGCCGACGCAACCGGAGGGCGGTAGCGTGCCGGAACCAGCCTCTACCGTCATTGCGAGGAGGGCGCAGCCCAACGCGGCAATCCATGCCCTGGATCGCCAAGGCCTGCGGCCTCGCGATGACGGCGCGCCCCGTCATTGCGAGGAGGGCGCAGCCCGACGCGGCAATCCA
>CAZXGS010000057.1:15213-19446 GCA_964640525.1 uncultured Gammaproteobacteria bacterium
TGGATCGCCACGGCCTGCGGCCTCGCGATGACGGCGCGCCCCGTCATTGCGAGGAGGCCGCAACCCGACGCGGCAATCCAGACTCTTGATCGCCACCGCCCACGGCCTCACGATGACGAGCAAGCGACGTCAAAGTGTCTAGTCGCCTGCGTTCACGGCCAGCAAATTCGGCGCCTTCCATCGAAGCCGCCTGTGCGCATGCCGTTCCTCCCCATTCATGAAGCAACCTTGCGTTTACATCCTTGCCAGCAAGCGCAACGGCACCCTGTACGTCGGCGTCACCAGCAACGTCGTGCAGCGAGTCTGGCAGCACCGAAATCGCATCGTTGAAGGCTTTACGCAGAAGCATCACGTTCATCGCCTTGTCTGGTTCGAGCAGCACGACACGATGGAATCTGCGATTTTGCGCGAGAAGCAGCTCAAAGCCGGTTCCCGCGCGCGGAAATTGTCGTTGATCGACGCCATGAATCCTGAATGGCGAGACTTGTACGAGGAGATCACTTGACCTGTCTGGATCGCCACGTCCTCCGGCCTCGCGATGACGGTGGTAACGGAAACGGCAAGGTCGGAGCCACTGCGTGTTCCACGCCACCCCTCACCGTCATTGCGAGAAGGGCGCATCCCGACGTGGCAATCCATGCGATGGATCGCCACGGCCTTCGGCCTCGCGATGACAACGCTTCCCGTCATTGCGAGGAGGGCGTAGCCCGACGTGGCAATCCATGGGATGGATCGCCACGGCCTTCGGCCTCGCGATGACGACCGGACCATGGATCGCCACGGCCTTCGGCCTCGCGATGACGCCAAACCCCGTCATTGCGAGGAGGGCGTAGCCCGACGCGGCAATCCATGCGATGTATCGCCACGTCCTCCGGCCTCGCGATGACAACGCTTCCCGTCATTGCGAGGAGGGCGCAGCCCGACGCGGCAATCCACTCCCGGGGCCGCCATCGCCTTGCACATGGACGAACCGTAGCGCGCTGTAGAAGCATCGAAGGAATGGTGATCATTCCCGTGCCTGCAAAAGTCCCCGTGCATTCAGCCACTCCACCGCGAGCCTTCCACAACACCCCCGCCGGCCGCATGATCGCTCCACCCGCGCGCGCGTGAACCGCCGCGCTGACCACCGCAAACGAACCGATCCATCCAAATCCCCATGTGAAGCCGGCGTCGTGAGACAACCCCCATGAAAATCCTGGTCACCGGCACCGCCGGCTTCATCGGCGCCCACCTCGCCATGCGCCTGCTGGCACGGGGCGATGAAGTCGTCGGCATCGACAACTTCAACGACTACTCCGACGCCGACCTCAAGCGCGCGCGGCTGGTACGTTTCGCCGACCATCCGCGCTACACCCACATCACCGCCGACCTTGCCGGCCGCGCCGCGATCGAAGCGGTGGTCGCAACCCACAAGCCGCAACGGGTGGTCAATCTCGCCGTGCAGGCAGGCGTGCGCTACGCCGCGGTACGTCCCATTGCCGTGTAATATGACCACGGTCTAATGACCATGGACTCATGGTGGACCCAGGTGGGCGAAATGGAAACCGAAATATCCAAATCCCGATTCAAGGCCCGCGTACTGGAAATCTTCCGTCGGGTGGAAATGACGGGCGAGGCCGTGATCGTGACCGATCATGGCAACCCCAGTGTGGTCGTGCGCAAGTACGTCGCGCCCAAGAGCAATGCCCGTGATCGACTGAAGGGTTCTGTCCTGCGCTTCGATGCGCCTTTCGAACCCGTCTCGGACGCGGACTGGGAAGCCCTCGGGTGATCGTGCTCGATACCCATGCATTGATCTGGTGGGCAAGCCAGGATCCAAGGCTGTCACCCGGCGCCAGGAAGCTGATCGACGACACGCTGGTAAACGGCGGGTCAGTGCTGGTGTCCGCGATCAGTGCGTGGGAACTGGCCCAACTCGTCGACCGCGGCCGGATTGCCCTGGCGATGGACCTGGACGAATGGCTGCGCGCGGTCGAAAGCATCGAAGGGGTGACGATCGTGCCGGTATCTGCGCAGACCGCGGTACATTCGGTCAACCTGCCGGGCGAATTCCACAAGGATCCGGCGGACCGCATGGTCGTGGCGCTCGCACGCGAGCGAAACGCCGTGCTGGTGACAGCCGACGAAAAGATCCAGCGCTATCCGCACGTAAGGTGGACGTGGTGAGGAAGAACGAATGAAAATCCTGGTCACCGGCACCGCCGGCTTCATCGGCTCCCACCTCGCCATGCGCCTGCTCGCACGCGGCGATGAAGTCGTCGGCATCGACAACCTCAACGACTACTACGATGTCGATCTCAAGCGCGCACGGCTTGCGCGCTTCTCCGACAACCCGCGCTACACCCACGTCCACGCCGACCTCGCCGACCGCGCCGCCATCGAGCAGACCTTCGCCACCCACCAGCCGCAACGCGTCGTCAACCTGGCTGCCCAAGCTGGCGTCCGCTACGCCGCACAGAACCCGCACGTGTACGTGCAAAGCAACGTGGTTGGTTTCCTGCACATCCTCGAAGGCTGCCGCCACCACGGTGTCGAGCACCTAGTGTTCGCCTCCACCAGTTCGATCTACGGCGCCGACACCGCGATGCCGTTCAGCGAACACCAGTCCACCGACCACCCGCTCACCCTGTACGCGGCCAGCAAGAAAGCCAACGAGGCGATGGCGCACGCCTACGCCCACTTGTACGGCATCCCCTGCACCGGCCTGCGTTTCTTCACCGTGTACGGGCCGTGGGGTCGCCCGGACATGGCACTGTTTCTGTTCACCCGCGCCATCCTTGCCGGCGAGCCGATCAAGGTGTTCAACCACGGCCACCATCGCCGCAGTTTCACCTATGTCGATGACATCGTGGAAGGCGTGATCCGCGTGCTGGACGCGCCGCCCGGCAAGGACGCGGCTTGGGACAGTGCCAAACCCGACCCCGCCACCAGCGGCGTCGCACCGTACCGCATCTTCAACATCGGCAACGAGCAGCCGGTGGAACTGCTGCGTTACGTTCAGGTGCTGGAGCAGTGCTTGGGCAAAAAGGCGGTGATGGAACTGCTGCCCCTGCAAGCCGGCGACGTGCCCGACACCGAAGCCGACGTGTCCGACCTGATCGCAGGCGTCGGCTACAAGCCGCAGGTGTCGGTGGAGCAGGGGGTGGCAAATTTCGTGGAGTGGTATCGGGGGTATTTCAGCGATGTCGTCCGTGTTCCCGTCAGCGAAGAGGCGCGCCATGACTGATTCGAACCTTTTGTCCGCCGACTCGCACTTCGCATTCGGCAAAAACTGGCTCGAATACGCACAGAAGATCGACGAAGCGAGGATCGATCAGGCGGTAGCCGACTTGCAACGCCTAGCTGGCCGCGAACGTTTCGATGGCCTGTCTTTCCTCGATATCGGTTGCGGGTCCGGTCTCCACGCACTGGCAGCAGTCCGCATGGGCGCGTTACGAGTCGTGGGGGTGGATATCGACGCCGACTCCGTAGCCGCTTCGCGAGGCACGCTGGCGAGGTTTGCACCCGATTCCGATGCCCGCTTCGAAGTCGTCAGCGTCTTCGACATGAGTCCCGAAACCCACGGCGGCTTCGATGTGGTGTATTCGTGGGGCGTATTGCACCACACCGGCGACATGTACCGCGCCTTGGCCGTGGCTGCGTCCTTGGTTGGGGGGGGGGGGTATGCTCATGGTGGCTTTGTACAAGAAGACGCCGTTTTGCGGCATGTGGCGACGCATCAAACGCTGGTACTCGCACACCACGCCAAACGCCCAGAAGCGGGCCATGCGTTTGCGCACATGGCTGGAGCGGTTGGCTTGGAGAGAGTCGAAGCGGCAGTTCGACGAGAGAGTGCGAAATTACGGCAAAGCGCGTGGCATGGATTACTACAACGACGTGCACGACTGGATGGGCGGCTATCCTTACGAATCGATCAGCCCGAAGGACTGCCGTGCTTTTTTTGCCAAACACGGGTTCCGTGTCGAGCGCGAGTTCGTCAAGACTCCGGGGCGTTACCTTCCGGGGTTGCTGGGATCGGGCTGCGACGAGTACACGTTCGTGCGCTCGCTTGAAAGCTGACGCACGCCTTCCTCAACCGCAAGTTGCGGGAATACGACCGACTGCGTGCCAAAATCTCGGCGCTCCAAGGGAAGGCCTGAACAAGTCGAAAGCGCTACCGATTTGCTGCCGCAAATCGCTGATTCCGTTCATGGTTCGACAGGCTCACCACGAACGGAATCCACTTGTTCAGAT
>CAZXGS010000058.1:0-5566 GCA_964640525.1 uncultured Gammaproteobacteria bacterium
CTGGATGTCAACCACCGGCTGATCACCCACGAGGAGGTGTTCCGCGGCACGCTCACCCAGACCTCGGTGTACCCGCGGGAACTGGTCAAGAGCGCCCTGGCCCGCAACGCCGCCGCGATCGCGGTGGCCCACAACCACCCGAGCGGCCAGGCCGAGCCGAGCCGCGCGGACGAGTTCCTGACGCAGACGCTGAAGTCGGCGCTGGCGCTGGTGGACATCCGCCTGATCGACCACTTCGTCGTCGCCGGCGACCAGTGCGTCAGCTTCGCGGAGCGCGGACTGCTCTGACGCCATGTGCGGCAGTCACGCCCTGCACGACCCAGTCGCGAGAAGGGCGCCGCCGAGGCGGTGCCCCTCCCGCCGATCCCACCCCAACCAAGGATGCCCATGTCGGAGAGAAGACCCCCGACCTGCCCCTGCTGTGCCGGCCACGGCGTGCCCCTGGGCGCGCTCGGTCGCCTGCACTGGTTCCGCTGCCGCGACTGCGGCATGACGTTCGCCCGCGCCGGACGATCGAAGCGCACGCCCCGTGCGCCCTCGACCGTGACGCGGGCGACCGAATCCCCCACATCTCCCAGTTCATCCCGAGGAGGAAGCCACGATGCATACCCTGCCCGCCACCGGCCTGCGACAGCAGGCCGAGATGCTGGCCAGCCTGTCCCTGAAGCATCTGAGTTCGGCAACACGCAACAAGCTCGCCGATGACGACCTGTCCGTGAACGCCTACCCGACCGACTGCGGCGGGTTCGTCTATGTCGGGGCACCGAAGTACCGGGTGCCGTCGGAACCCGATCTGGCCATGCTGTTCGAGGTGGCCGAATCCGCCGGCGTGGCCTGGCTGATGTTCGACCGCGAGGCGGCGGTCATCGACGGGCTGCCCGTGTTCGACAGCGCGGAGCCGGGACCATGAGCCAGCACCTCGCGGCGGCGACGCTCGACGGACACCCCGTCGAGATCGTGGCCGGCTTCGATCGACGCCTGGGGGACTACTTTCTCCAGGTCATCGACGAGCGCAACGACATGCTCTACACCAGCCTGCAGGAGCCCCTGCTGGACTGGACCGACATCGCGACCTTGCGCGTCAAGGTCGCCGATCTCGGCCTTCAGCTGCCGACGCAGTTGCTCGACGAAGTCGAAGCCGACGGCCTGCGGCGCGCGGGAAACCGCATCGTGCGCCACACCGCCAATGGGCCACCCATGACGCTGGTGGCCGGCTGAAGCAGTTCACTGCCCAATCACGGCGCCGTGCTCCCATCCCGTCAGGGAAGGGGCCGGCGCCGCTTCCTCTCATGGACTGAGCCTAGGTTCGCTAAGGCCGCCCAGGCTGGCGATGCCCGTGCACTGGTGTCGTCGGAGGAGGCGGGCCAGGCGTCCAACTCCAGCGACTATTCGGCGCCAAGCCGCAAGGCACAGTCGCGGTCACGAACGGCGTTCGCGACCTTCGACCACATCCTCAGCATTCAAGCTCCTTGCGCACGTCCGCTCGCGTGCCCAAGCTTCCGCCAGTGCGTTCACCCTGGCCGTCGGTGTTCCAGCCTTCAATGCCAAAGCCACGTTCCTGCCTCCAAGGGCCCCGTGATCGCGCAGCCAGAACATCACCCTCTCGGTGTCGTGGAGGTGCCGGAGAGCGCGGCAGATCGCGCCTGCGGTCAAGCGATCGATGCTCAGCAATGCCGCGGGGTAGTACTGGCAGTTGTCGATGTGGATGCTGACCACCTCGCCGCTTGCCGAGGTCGTCGCCCATGCCCCCTGGGGAACCCCCCACGCTTGCGCCAGTTGCGGACCGAGGACAACCAGCCCTTCCCTGATCCACTGAGCTCGCGCCGATGCACCGCGAACCTCAGCAGCCGCCAAGCCGCCTCGTGCCGAAGTCGGATGCTTGTTTCCTCCACGAATCATGGCGCGCAAACCTCCCGCAGGAAACCTCACCAAGCGAACAACTTCCCGTCATTCATCGCTGTCGCGGAGCGCTGGAAGGGACATGACGTCCCGCGCGAGAGCGATCGGCGGCGCGCTCGCGCTCGGCCGCGCCGATCTCGGCGTCCAGGGCGACCATGACCTCGTCGAACGAGAGACCCGGACGCGCATCGTCCAGCGCGTCCTGGATCTCGGCTGCGAGCCATCGGCTGTGAGCTGCGGTCTGATGGCCGGTTCGCATCAGTTCGGCTTGGCTGGCGTCGCGGGGGTCCATGTCGTTCACGGTGGTGGTCAAGTCTTGGCGACGGTTCCATCGCACTCAAGATGGAAGCATCATGCGCATTTGACTGACCCGGCGCAACGGCCGTGTCCGGCGGGGGCGCGATTCAGTAAGAATGTCGGCTCGGATCGCCAGTCGCCCAAGACGGCCACCGAACTCGTGGCCCTACGATTCGACGCCTCCGCCAGAGAGGCGGCGCGGCCCACGACAGCGGTGGCGTTGACGTCTTTGGCCAGAGAGAGAGCCGAGGACGCAACCGCCACTTTGCGTCACCTCGGCGCAACGGTCGCAAGCAAACTGACCGCAAGCAGGCTGAATGAGCGACTTTATAGTTTATGTCAACTACGGCAAGCGCCTTCACCTGCAAACCACCAATTCCGTGCGAGACGAGAACCCGGGCGTCCATTCCCAAGGTCTGCGAGAACTGGCGGTGACGAACTGGAACTGACAAGACTTGCCTCTCCGTGCCCCGGTCCACTCACGGGTGCAGCAGGCCAACCGGTCAACGGAACGCGCTCAACCAACGAGAGTGGCAGCATGAAAGTCTGAGTTTGTGCCAAGCAAGCCCCGCGACGGCTCGGCACCTGGCCGAGCGGCCCTACAGGGCCGGCGTTGCGCCGCTTAGCCAGCATCGGCCACACAACTGCCCTGCACAGCGACGTATTCTTTTCCGTCGGCGCAGACTTGTCATCCGCGCGGTGAGACTTCTACTACAGCGTGGTGAACTGGCCCATCATGCCGGCGTCCTCGTGCTCGAGGATGTGGCAATGAAACATGAGGGGCGTCGCCGAGGCGACCTCGGCCGTTTGCACCGCGACCCGCACCGTCTGCATAGCCTCGACGACGAAGGTATCTCGAAGACCTTGCTCGTAGATGGGCGGCGCCAAGGCGGCACGCGTCAGCATTGACATCTTCACGCCGTGCACGTGCATCGGATGCGCCATATTGGTCGCATTGGTAAACGTCCAGACTTCCACCGAATTCGCCGGTACGCTGAAGTCGATTCGACCGATGTCGAAGCTTCGGCCGTTGATCGTGAAGGCCCCGCCCATCATCCCGCCGTCCAATCTGAAGGTGCGGTTGATCGCACCCGGTCCCGCGACGACCGCTGCCGCTGCAGGCAACGTGTTCGGTGGCGACGAGATGGAATTGCTCTGCTTTGGCAGAGACACGCGAATCCTCATGGCCTCGACCTCCGTCGCGCCCCCGGCGTTGCCCATTCCCATCCCTCCCTGCGCGGTGCTGGCGTACAGGGGCACCTCCTGCCCCGCCGGCATTGCACTGAAGTCGACCAACACTTCAGCGCGCTCTCCAGGCCCCAACGCAAGCGACGGGCGCGCAACGGGAACAGCCAGCAGTCCCGCCTCGTTGGCGACCTGCAGCAAGGGCAGTGAATTGCCAAGCCGCAGCACCAGCGCACGTGCGTTGCAGCCATTGAGGAGCCTGAACCGCACCCACTGACTCGGCGCCCGCCACAACGGAGCCAACGCTCCGTTCACCAGGAGAACGTCGCCGGTGTAGCCGTTGGTTCGGTCGCTGGCTGACAGCGTGTAGTCGATCTGACCCGCTGCAGTGAATCGCTTGTCCTGGAGCACCAGCGCCAGGTCGTCCACTCCCCATGTCTCCGGCAGTGTCGAGCGCGCCATCTGCGCGTCATCGACGATCAGCAGGCCCGCGAGACCCATGACAACCTGGCGACCGGTCGAACCGTGGGCGTGAGGGTGAAACCAGCAGGTCGACGCAGCGTTGGCAACCGTGAAACTGGCGGTCCACCGTGCGCCTGCCGCGATGACCTGATGCGGGCCTCCATCCGCCTCCGCAGGTACCAGCAGACCATGCCAGTGGACCGTGGTGTCCTCGCCAAGATTGTTTTGCACGTGCATTGCGACGTTCTCGCCCTTACGCAATCTCAATGCCGGGCCCAACAGTTGGCCGTTGTAGCCTAACGTGGCGGCCGCAACGCCGGAGCGAAAGGTAGTCGTTCCCGCCTGAGCGACAAGTGAGAAGTTCCTCGTGCCAGCCGCATCTACAGACCCGTCGACCATGGGGATGATTGGCAGGTCGGCCCCCTGGGACGCGGGACTGATCAGAGGCGTGACCACCGACTCGTGACCCGAGGCACCCCCGCCACATCCGGACATCTGAAACAGTGGGATGCCGGCCATGCCACACAGCAGACTACGTCGGCCGGCATCAATCGGGCCATCGCTGTTCGCCTTGAACTTGTTCATCGCGAGTCTCCGTGAGAGCGAGTCAGTCTATCCGTCCTTGCTTATGGCTCTCTTTGGCAGCGGGCGACCGAAGGCGCGTGGTCCGTCCCCTGGCAGGCGTTCGGCTCGCTGTCGACCGAAGACGCCTGGGTGTGCAGATGACCGGGCCGTCATCCCAGGGACAGTGAACTGTCGGCATCGTGGGACTAGATTTCTCGGCGCGTCTGGGACCGATCCACTTCCCCACCCATGGAGGTAGCCATGAAACTGAGACTCACGCAACTTGCCGCTGTTGCGCTCTTCGCAGCAGTCACCACTTCGCCTGCCCACGCAGGGCATGCCGCCAAGGAGGCCGCCAAGCAGGTGATCGCTCTTGCCGATGGTGGGGCGCTCTACCTGTTCGACGACGGCCTCATGGCGAAGGAGGACCGCTATGGACGAGCGACCAGCGTGAAAGTCGGGACGGTGATCGAAACGAAAGACGGACGCAAGCTCACCATGACCAGCAATGAGGTCGCCAGGCTGAGCCAACTGCTGGACCTGGACCACCGCGGATAGCGCACGCGACGATCGACGTCGCCTTCAGAGCGCCGGAGGGCGCGAGTTCACGTCTGGCCTGAACGCACGTGCGCTCACGCGCCACCCAGGAGCCCGGAAGCAGTCAGCCAGGATAGCTGGCAAACGTCGAAGCCTGCCCGGCAAGATCGATCAGGAGTACCTGATAGGGCTGGGAGCGGCCCGGAACCGCCATGCCGGGCGCTGACACGGGCATGCCAGGCACCGACAGGCCCAAGGCCTTCGGCCGGGTTGCCAGCAGTCGCTCGATCTCTGCCGCTGGCACATGTCCTTCGATCACGTAGCCTTCGGCGAGGGCCGTATGGCAGCTGCCAAAACGGTCGGGCATGCCCAGGCGCCGACGTTCGACCGACGCGTTGCGCACATCCAGCACGGCAACCGTGAATCCGGCCTCGCGAAGGTGCCCGACCCAGACCGCGCAACAACTGCAGGTGCGGCTCTTGAACACCTGTACCTCGGGCTTCGGGTTCGCCGCCAGCGCCAAGCCTGGCAGCGACACGCCGATCGCTACCAAGCTCTCCAGAAGTTCTCTGCGTCTCATGACACCATCCTCACGCGGCCGCTGAAGAGCCCAAGGCTTCCT
>CAZXGS010000058.1:5576-6377 GCA_964640525.1 uncultured Gammaproteobacteria bacterium
GCTTCCTGTGTGGGAGAAACCGGGGCAGAACGCGCTTCCCTCCTGAGCTGCCATTGCTTGACCAGCGCATAGAGCGCCGGGATCACGCCGAGTGTCAGTACGGTCGACGAGATCATGCCGCCGACCATCGGCGCGGCGATGCGGCTCATGACCTCCGAACCGGTGCCGGTACCCCACATGATCGGCAGCAGGCCGGCCATGATGGCCACCACCGTCATCATCTTCGGACGCACGCGCTCGACCGCCCCCTCCATCACCGCGCTGTACAGGTCTGCCGGGCCTGGCAGACGCCCTTCGCCGCGGCAGCGCTCCCGCGCTTCGGCCCAGGCATGGTCGAGATAGATCAACATCACCACGCCGGTTTCCGCGGCGACCCCGGCCAATGCGATGAAGCCGACGGCAACGGCCACCGACAGGTTGTAGCCCAGCCACCACATCAGCCACACGCCACCGACCAATGCGAAGGGCACCGACAGCATCACGATCAACGTCTCCGTCAGCCGCCTGAAGTTCAGGTAGAGCAGCAGGAAGATCGTCAGCAAGGTCACCGGTATGACGATCTTCATCTTCTCGACGGCACGCTCCATGTACTCGAACTGGCCGCTCCAGGTGATGTAGTAGCCCGGCGGGAACTTCACCTGATCGGCCACCGCCTTGCGGGCGTCAGCGACGTACGAACCGATGTCACGGTCGCGGATGTCGACGAAGATGTATGCCGACAGCAACGCGTTCTCTGTGCGGATCCCCGGGGTGCCGCGCGCCACGCTCACTCTGGCGACCTGCCCCAGCGGCACCATCGCG
>CAZXGS010000058.1:6387-18806 GCA_964640525.1 uncultured Gammaproteobacteria bacterium
GCACCTCACGCTCGATCTGCTCCAGGTGGGTGCGCAGCTCGCGCGGGTAGCGCACCGTCACGCCGAAGCGCTCACGCCCCTCGACCGTGGTCGTGACCATCTCGCCGCCGAGCGCGCTGCCGATGATGTCCTGCAGTTCACCGACCGACAGGCCATAGCGTGCAAGGGCCTCGCGATTGGGCTCGATGTTCAGGTAGCTTCCGCCCGTCAGCCGCTCCGCGAAAGCCGAGGTCGTGCCAGGCACAGCCTTGACCACCGCCTCGATCTCCTTGGCGAGCTTCTCCATCTCGCCGAGATCCTTGCCGAAGACCTTGATGCCGATCGGCGTGCGGATGCCGGTGGAGAGCATGTCGATGCGCGCCTTGATCGGCATCGTCCAGGCATTGGCGACGCCGGGAAAGCGCAGCGCCTGGTCCATCTGCGCGACCAGCGTGTCCAGCGTCATGCCGGTGCGCCATTGCTCGCGCGGCTTGAGGTTGATGGTGGTTTCGAACATTTCCAGCGGCGCCGGGTCGGTGGCGGTGCCGGCGCGACCGGCCTTGCCGAACACCGATTCCACTTCCGGGAACGAACGGATGATGCGGTCTTGCGTTTGCAGCAGGCTCGCCGCCTGGGTCACCGACATGCCCGGCAGTGAGGCCGGCATGTACAGCAAGCTGCCTTCGTCGAGGGTGGGCATGAACTCGCTGCCGACCCGCGCCAGCGGCCACGCGGCGCTGAGCAGCAGCAGGCCGGCGATCGCCAGGGTCGTGCGCGGACGGCGCAGCACGGCGGCGATCAGCGGCAGGTAGCCGGCGCGCAGCAGCCGGTTCACCGGATTGCGCCGTTCCGGCACGATCCGGCCACGCAGGCACAGCATCATCAGCGCCGGCACCAGCGTCACCGACAGCACCGCCGCGCCGGCCATAGCGAAGGTCTTGGTGAACGCCAGCGGCTTGAACAGCCGTCCCTCCTGCGCTTCCAGCGCGAACACCGGCAGGAACGAGACGGTGATGATGAGCAGGCTGAAGAACAGCGCCGGGCCGACTTCGCGACAGGCGTCGATGATGATGCGCGTGCGCGGCTTGCCGCCGCGGTCGCGTTCGAGGTGCTTGTGCGCGTTCTCGATCATCACGATCGCCACGTCCACCATCGCGCCGATGGCGATGGCGATGCCGCCCAGGCTCATGATGTTCGAGCTCATGCCGAGCAGGCGCAGGGCGATGAAGGCGATCAGCACGCCGATCGGCAGCATGATCGCGGCCACCAGCGCGCTGCGGGCATGGAACAGGAACAGCACGCACACCAGCGCCACGATCAGGCTTTCCTCCAGCAAGGTGGCGCGCAGCGAGGCGATGGCGCGCTCGATCAGCGCCGAACGGTCGTAGACGGCGTGCACGCGCATGCCGTCGGGCAGGGCGGTGCGAATCTCCTCCAGCCGCGCCTTGATGGCGTCGATCGTCGCCAGCACGTCGGCGCCCTGGCGGGCGATGGCGATGCCGGCGACGACCTCGCCCTGGCCATCCAGATCGGCCAGTCCGCGCCGTTCGTCGGGCACCCGCTCGACGTGGGCGAGGTCGGCGATCGTCACCGGCACCCCGGCTTCGCTCTTGACCACCAGCTGCTCCAGATCGGCGCTGCCGCGCAGATAGCCGCGGCCGCGCAGCATGTACTCACGGCCCGACAGCTCCAGCGAGCGGCCGCCGACATCGCGATTGCCGGCAGCGATCACCTCGCGCACGCGCGCCAGCGGGATGCCGTACTGGCGCAGCTTCACCGGGTCGACCGTCACCGAATACTGGCTGACGAAACCGCCGACGCTGGCGACCTCGGCGACGCCGTGGGCGGCGGTGAGCTGCGGGCGCAGATACCAGTCCTGGCGGGCGCGCAACCTGTCGAGCGAATGGCGATCGCTCTGCAGCACGTACTGGTAGACCCAGCCGACGCCGCTGGCGTCGGGGCCGAGGGTCGGGGTGACGCCCGGCGGCAGCTGGCGCGCCGCCGAGGCCAGATATTCGAGCACGCGGGCGCGTGCCCAGTACAGGTCGGTGCCGTCTTCGAAGATCACGTACACGAACGAGGCGCCGAAGTTGGAAAACCCGCGCACCACCTTCGCCTTGGGCACCGCCAGCATCGCGCTGGCCAGCGGGTAGGTGATCTGGTCCTCCACCACTTGCGGCGCCTGGCCGGGGGCATCGGTGTAGATGATGACCTGAACGTCGGACAGGTCCGGCAACGCATCGAGCGGCGTCTGCCGCAGCGCAAAAATGCCGCCGATGGCGACCGCCAGCGCCAGCGCCAGCACCAGCCAGCGGTTGCGTGCGGACCATTCGATCAGACCGGCGAGCATGTCAGTGCCCCTGCGCGTGCGGGTCGTGGGCGCCGCTGGCGGCATGACCACGGCGATGGTCGCCGCCGCCATCCGGCGCCGGTATCGGCGCTGTCGCTGGATGGACATGGCCCGGTGCGTCTGCCGGCGCCGGCATCGATGGCGTCTGGCTGCCGGCGTCGCCCGCCGGCGCATCCTCGTCGTCGGCGCCGCGCAGATCGGCCAGCGCCGCGCGCAGGTTGCTTTCGGCATCGATCAGGAAGTTGGCCGAAACCACCACCGACTCGCCCTCGGCGAGGCCTTCGAGCACTTCGACACGATCGGCCGTGCGCCGCCCGACCACGATCCGGCGCGGCGTGAACCGGCCCGGTGCGACCTGTACCAGCGCGATCTGCCGGTTGCCGCTGTCGATCAGCGCCGAGCGCGGCATCTGCAGGACCGCCGCGGCGTCGGCGTCGCTCAGCACCAGCGTTCCGTACAGCCCGGGCCGCAGCATGCCGTCGGGATTGGCCATCGCCATCCGCACGCGCAGGGTGCGGGTGCGGGTGTCGAGCAGCTGCTGGATGAATTCCAGCTTCCCCGCGAAACGCTTGCCGGCGAGGGCGGGCGCCGTGAACACCGCGCTCTGACCCACGCGCACGGCGCCGCTTTGCAACTCGGGAATGTCGGCGACGATCCAGACGGTGGACAGATCGGCCAGCCGCAGGATGGTTTGTCCGGCGCTGAAACCTGCGCCGGGCACCACCCGACTTTCCACCAGCACGCCGTCGATCGGCGCGCTCAGGGTCAGCTCGTCGCCGCTGGCGGCCGCGCTGCCGCCGGTGAAATGATCGAGGCGGCGACGATTGGCATCACGCATCTGCCGCAGCGCCGTGGCGGTATCGGCATCGGCGGCCGGCAGCCGCGCCAGGGCGGCGTCGGCGATCGCCCGATCGGCCAGCGTTGCCGCCACTTGCGGGCTGTAGATGCGCGCCAGCGGCTGGCCGCGGCGCAGGTGCATGCCGATCTGGTCGGCGTACAGCGTTCGCACCCAGCCGTCGAAGCGCGGCGCGATGGTGTACTGGCGCGTCGGGTCGAGCTCGATGCTGGCGCTGGCCGGCATGGTCGCCGGCAGCGGCAGGCGTCGCACCGGCTCGCTGCGCACGCCCAGTTGCTGCACCTTGCCCGGGCTGAGCACGACCGTGCCGGCATCGTCCGCGGCGCTGGCATCGTCGGCGTAGACCGCGACGTAATCCATGCCCATGGCGTCCTTCTTCGGCACCGGCGAGGTGTCGGCCAGGCCCATCGGATTGCGGTAGTACAGCGGTTTGCGCGCCGCCGGCGCCGGCGTCGCGCTGGCCGCGGCGGCGGTCGGGCGGGGCACGGAAAACCGGCCGACGACCAGCCCGGCAGCGAGCGCGAGCAGGCCGGCGAGGGTGGCGGCAGCGATCTGGCGAGGCGTCATGGCGTGTCCCCGGTGAGCGCGCGGATGCCGGCGGCGGCGATCGCCTCGTCGCGTTGGGCGTCGATGAGCGACGACTGCGTGTCCTGCCATTGCGCGAGTGCTTCGAGCACGGCGTCGAAGTCGGCCAGACCGAGGCGGTAATCGGCCAGCGCGGTGTCGAACGCGGCGCGGCTGTGCACGCTACGCGTGTCTTCCAGCAGGGTTCGCCGTTGCCGTGCGGCCTGCCATTGCGTCCACGCCAGGCCCAGATCGGCGCCGAGCTGGGCCTGTCTGGCATCGAGGCTGGCTTGCGCGGCATCGGCCAGCGACTGCGCTTGTCGCTCCCGTGCCGCCAGGGCGCCACGTTGCAGCGGCAGTTCCACTTCCAGCATCAGCTCGCGGCCATCCAGGCGCGAGCCGCGCTGCATCGCGCCGACGCCGAGGGTGACATCGGGCCAGCGTTCGCGCTGGCGCAGGCGCAGGGTGTCCGTTGCTGCCGTCAGTTGCGCGCGTGCGCCTTGCAGGGCCGGATGCGCGCCGCGCTCTAGTCGCGCCAGCGCCGTGGCGAGGTCGCCGCTGGCGACCGCCAGCGGCGGCGGCGTCGCCGGTGCCAGCAGGCGCGCATCGATGCGGCGGCCGAGCAGGCGGTTGAGTGCGATGCCCGCTTCGGTGCCGGCCTGCTGGCGATCGATGCGCTCGCCCAGGGCGCTGGCGCGTGCCAGTTGCGCGCGCAACAGGTCGCGCTGCGTGCCCAGCGCCCGCGCCTGGCGATCGCGCGCGACCTGGACGAGCTGGTCGAGCACGAGCAGGCGGGCCTGAATCAGGCGCAGCGAGGCCTGTGCATGCCAGTAGCGGACATAAGCCGTTTCGGCTTGCGCCAGCAGATCCAGCGCCAGCGCGCGGCGGGCATCGTCGGCCGTCTGCGCCTGCGCCTGGGCGATCGATCGTGCCAGCGCGCGTTTGCCCCACAAGGGGATGCGCTGGCGGATTTCGTAGCTGGTGCCATCGCCGACGGTTGGCATTCCCGCCGGGTAACCGGCGACGCCATCCTGTCGGGTGATGACGATGCTCGGATCAGGCAGCGCCGCAGCAGAGACGACTCCGGCGCGCGCAGCGTCGGCCTGTGCGAGCAGGACGGCCAGGTCGGGGTTGTGGGCGAGCAGCCAGTTGCGGATCGTGCCGATGTCGGCACCGGGGACATCCTCCGGCGCGCTGCCGGCGACGGCGTTTGCGGTCAGCAGCAACGTGGCGAGGACGATCCAGAGCCAGCCGCGGACGCTGGCGTGACCGATGCTTGCGGCATCGGCAGGGTTGGAAATGGGCATGAGCGACCTTCGAAGACGCCGGGGAAGAGCTGCGCGAGCGCGCGCAGGCGGCGACGCGGCGGCGATGCGCAGGCATCACCGCCGCCGGCGGAAGATCGGGATCAAATCAGCAGCAGAGCTGCCGGATGCGCCGTCGGGCGTTTGTGGATCGGCGGTGGCGGCGCCGCCGCTTGCCGGGGGGCGCTGGCCGGAGGCGTCAGGACGGCGACGATCGTCACCGCAATCGCCGCCGGCAGTGCCGGCAGCGCGGGTATCCGCGCCACGTCGTGGTTGGCCGCTCCGGCATGACAATGCTCGGCACAGACGCCGGCGGTGCCGTCGGCCGCGGCCGGCTGCGCGCAAGCGCCGCCTTCGTCGGCCATCGCCATCGCATGGGCGGCCATCGCCGCCGCCGGCGGGGTGCCGGGGCAGCGCAGATGCCAGGCCAGCGCGGTCTGCGACCACAACAACGCCAGCATCGCCACCACGGCGAGGCGAAGGCAGGCGCGGCGATGGCGGCGTCGGATCATGGCGCGAGGGTAGCCGAAAACCGGCGGCGAAGGAAATCGGCGTGGTCATGCCGGCGCTGACCGATATTGCTTTCCGGTCCACATGTTCTATGCTCCGCCAGCTCCGGATCGTGCACATCGGGCCATCCGGATTCCGCAAATTCTCTCGAGGTGGCGCACATGAATGCTCGCATCAAGGCAACGCTCGTCGGTGGTCTGGTCTGGATTGGCGCGCTGGCGGCAGGCAATGCCATGGCAGGGCCCGATCCGGGCCTCACCCGCGTCAGCCGCGACGAGATCGCGCAAGTGCGCGGGCTGACCGCCGATTACGTGCGGACTCCCAATGGCTATTTCCATGCCTCGTGCGTGCAGCACATCCAGCCGGGCGAGCAGCTGCGACGGGACGGCAACATCGAGCGCAGCGATGGCACGGTGCGCCAGGTCGCCGGCTGCGCCTATCCGCATTTCCTGCGCAGCGGCTTGCGGGTGGAAGCCAGCGATGGCGCCATCCACCTGCCGACGACCTACAACGGTTACCTGCAACTGGTGTCGACGACGCTGGCCACCGGCAGCAACCGCCTGTTGGCGCACATGACGGTGCCGGCCAATCCCAAGGTTCAGCTCGATCAGACGCTGTACCTGTTTCCCGGGCTCGAGGACGGCAGCAACGTCGTCACCATCCTGCAACCGGTGCTGGGCTGGAACGGCTACGGCGCCAACAACTGGACCATCGCGTCGTGGAACTGCTGCAAGGACGGCACCATCTACGTCGGCAACAACGTGGTCGTGCAGCCGGGTGATCTGATCGTCGGCAACATGGTGCACAACGCCGGCCAGAACTGGACCATCACCGCGATCGACCGCACCCGGCCGACGTTGCCGGCGGCGACGCTGAGGACCAGCAGCTACGGGCAGGTGTTCAACTGGGTGTTCGCCGCTGCGCTTGAAACCTACGGCGTCCGCGTCTGCGGCCAGTTCCCCGGCAACAGCCCGACGCGGTTCACCAGCATCCAGGCCTATGTCGGCGGGGCGCCGGTGAACAATCCGGTGTGGGGCGTCCAGGCCGGAACCGACCCGATGACCCGCTGCACGGGCGCGCAGATCGTCGGCCCGAAAGTCGTCAATATCACCTACTGACGAACAAGGGTCAGCGCAACATCCAACGGCAGCGGGAAATCAGCCGGACCGCTTCGGGGTGTGCTCGTGCCAGCGCGTCGTGCCCACCACCACCGTCTGGGTGCGGCCACCGACCCAGATCGCATCGCCTTCGATGCGGATGCGGATGCGGGCGTCGCGGCCCATCTCGCGGCCCTGGCTGACGCGGTAGCCGCGCGCCAGCGGGCCGTCGGGTTCCATCCACGCCAGATACGCGCCGAGCAGGCCGTTGGCGGCGCCGGAGGCCGGGTCTTCGACGATGCCCACGCCGGCAGGGAAGGCGCGCACCACCAGTTCGTAGTCCGGGCCGGGGCAGCGGGCGAAGGCGCACAGGCCGAGGCTGTCGCTGGCCTTGGCCAGGGCGAGGATGGCGGCATGGTCGGGATGCCAGTCGCGCAGGCCCGATTCGCTGGCGAATTCGGCCACCCACCAGCGGCGTCCGCCTTCGACGAAGGCCGGCGGGATCTTGCCCAGCGCCAGGCCGCCGAGAACGTGGCGCAGCAACGGTTCGTCCAGGCCGGTATGCAGCACGCGCGAGGGCGGCGCCTGCACGAAGATGCGCCGCAGCGCACCTTCGCCTTCGACGCGCAGCGGCAGCAGGCCGGCGCCGCACTCCTGAAGCAGTCGCCCGTCGATCGCCTCGACGCCGCCGAAATCCAGCGCCGCATGGGCGCTGCCGATGCTGGGATGGCCGGCGAATGGAATCTCGCGGGTCGGCGTGAAGATGCGCACGCGGTAGCTGGCCTTGGGCACGGTCGGTGCCAGCAGGAACGTGGTTTCGACCAGGTTCGTCCAGCATGCGAACGCCTGCATCGTCGCGCTGTCCCAGCCCTCGGCGCCGATCACCACGCCCAGTGGATTGCCGCCGCCGATGCGGTCGGCGAACACGTCCAGTTGCAGGTAGCAAGGCTCGGTCATCGCGGGCGGTCTCGTCGGGAGTGTGCCAGCGTGCCAGAAAAGACGCCGTGCGTGGCCAGCCTGTAGCATTCTCGCAGGCCTGCGTTCGGACGCACTCCACGATCGGCGCCCGGCATCCGAGAACCCCGATCGCGGCGGAGGCGATGGACGGCATTTCCACTACCCTGATATTGATCGCCGTCACCTGCGTGGCGTCGCTGCTGGCGTTCGGCAATCCGCGCCTGCTCGGACGGCTGATCCTGTGGCCGCCGGCGATCACCAAGGGGCGTGAATACTGGCGGCTGCTGAGCTACGGATTCGTCCATGCCGACGGCAGCCATCTGCTGTTCAACATGTTCACGCTGTATTTTTTCGGGCGGGCGATGGAGCGCTTCGTCGACTCCTATCTCGGCACCGGCGGTTTCGTGTTTTTCTATCTGTCGGCGCTGCTGGCCTCGATCCTGCCCTCGTGGCTGCGCCATCGCGACGATCCGAAATATCTCAGCCTTGGTGCCTCGGGAGCGGTGGCGGCGGTGCTGTTTGCCTTCATCCTGCTGCGGCCGTGGGCGATGATCCTGGTGTTCGTGATACCGATGCCGGCGATCGTGTTCGCGGCGCTGTATCTGGGCTACACGATCTGGATGGAGCGCCGCGCCGCGCGGACGGACAAGGTCAACCACAGCGCGCACCTGTCCGGCGCGATCTACGGCGTGTTGTTCATGGTGCTGATGGAGCCGCGGGTGCTGGCGGCGTTCGTGCAGGCGTTGGCGCACCCGAGTTTCGGCTCGGGTTAGCGCTCGACGGCATCCTGCGCCGCCTTCCAGACGTTGCTCTGGAAGTCATTGTCGATCTGCTCCTGCGGCGTTGGATCGGATCCGAGATGATTGATCGGAATGCCGCGGATGCGGATGCTCACGCCGCCGCCGACCGAGGTCGAGCTTTGCGCCGAGAACGGCTGCTCGCAGAGAGTCTTCGCAGTGCGGTAGTCGATCAACTGGATCCAGCCGCTGAAGCTGCCGCCGTCGTAGCTGCCGTCCTTGAACACGCCGCCGGCGCTGCGCAGTTTCGGTTCGGTCAGTGCAATGGTATGGATGACCGCGACGTTGCCCGCGTCAGCCAGCATTCGATCGGCTTCGGTCGCCGCTTCCGCATCGAACTCTGCGCGTGCTTGTTTCGTGAGGCCCTTGGTGGAGTGGTCGCCCACGTCTTTGAACGCCTCGTGGCGCAACCACGCGACGCCTGATGCATCGGATGGCAATCCGTCCTTGAAGCGTCGCATGTACGGAGCATCGACCGGTGCGAAATCGATCGTCTGTCCGTCCGTGTGCGGGCAGGGCGTGGCCTTGAGGTCGGCGGTCGCGGCGACCGCCGCGGCGACGTTGGACAGTCTTGCCTGCGCCTTGGCGCCGTTGGCAATGATCGGGGCCAGGCGTCGGGCTTCGTCCTGCGCGTATTCCTTGTCGAGCGCAGCCTGCCGGGCCTGGCGTTGCTGCGGCGTTTCCAGGCGCTGGTCGATCCAGCCGATAACAACAACCCGACGGCCGCCAGCGCGCACAGCGCGATCACGGCAAAGCACCCGAGCAGGAGCGGGTTGTTCTTCTTCGGCGGTGCGAGGTTCGGTGCGGGCGCGTTCATGGAGACTCCTGACGATTCGGCCCAATGCGCGGCCACCGCGAGCTATACGCAAACGCTGGCCACGAATTACGCGCCGAACAAACGGGACGTTGTCATCGTTGGCTGGATGCCGGCATCGACGCCGCTCTGGCGCGGTTGCGGCGATTGTCGCTGGCCTGCCGTCCACGCATGTGCCAGCATGCGCGCCCATGCGCCTGAACAAACACATCGCCGAGACCGGCTTCTGCTCGCGGCGCGAAGCCGACCGCCTGATCGGCGAGCGCCGCGTCACGATCAACGGCCACGTCGGCGGCATGGGCGCGCAGGTCGAAGCCGGCGACGAAGTGCTCGTCGATGGCCGCCCGTTGCAGGTACGCAGCGTCAAGCCCGGTGCCCGCAAGCATGTCTACATCGCGCTCAACAAGCCGGTCGGCGTGACCTGCACCACCGAGAGCGCGGTCAAGGACAACATCGTCGATTTCGTCGGCCACGAGCAACGCATCTTCCCGATCGGCCGCCTCGACAAGGACTCCGAAGGGCTGATCCTGCTCACCAGCAACGGCGACATCGTCAACGCCATCCTGCGCGCCGAGAACAAGCTGGAAAAGGAATACCTGGTCGCCGTCAACCACCCGGTCACGCCCGAGTTCCTGCGTGGAATGGCACGCGGGGTGCCGGTGCACGGGCAGATGACCTTGCCGTGTCGAACCGGCAAGCTCGGCAGCCAGGGATTCCGCATCGTGCTGGTGCAGGGTCTCAACCGCCAGATCCGGTTGATGGCGGCGCACTTCGGCATGCGCGTGAAAGGACTGCTGCGGGTGCGCATCGGCAACGTCAAGCTCGGCCACCTCAAGCCCGGGCAATGGCGCAACCTCACCGATGCCGAACTGCACGGCTTGCTGCCGCCGGGCATGGAGTGGTGAAAAACGCACGGCCTCGCAGTGCGAGGCCGTGGCGAGCGACATTTCCGGGAACGCTTCAGCCCTTGGAGGCCTTCTTGGCGGCCTTGGCGGCGCGCTTTTCCTTCAGTGATTTCTCCGGCTTCTTCTTGTCTTCCTTTTTCTTGTCCAGACCCTTCGACATGGCAGGATTCCTCGTGGATGGGGGTGCGCGGCCGCTGCCGACCGCTGTGCCATTCATACACCAAAACGCGCCCGCATCCAGCCCCCCCAGCGGTCATTCGATCTGCGCGCGGGCGTATTCGAGGTCGAGTTTTTCCATGGCGTCGAGCGGTTTGAGCTTGCTGGCCTTCTCGAATTCGCCGGCGGCCGCATCCTCGCCCTTGGCGCCCTTGAGCAAGAGCAGCACGTTGGCGTGCTCGACGTGGGCGATGGGCGAGTTCGGGGTGAGCTTGAGCGCGGTCTTGATGTGCTCATCGGCGGCGGCGGCCTTGGCGCCATAGGTCAGGCCGCCGATCATCGCGCCGACCTTGCTGATCACCTCGGCGTGGAACACCGCCAGCGCCAGATGCGCTTCGGCGTGCTTGGGCGCGATCGCCAGGGTGGCTTCCAGCGATGCCTTGGCCTTGCCCGCCAGGCCCATCGTCAACGCCTTGCCGATGCTGATGCCCTGGCTGTAGCGACCCAGCGCGTAGGCCTTGCGATAGTGCGAATTGGCCTCGTCGGGCAAGGCGGCGACGGCTTTTTCGGCCAGTTCGACGGCCTTCTCGAAGCGTTTGAGCTTTTCCGCTTCGTCGTCGATGAGATAGGTGGCGTGGATGCCGATGGCCTTGACCGCCACCGAGGCGCCGAGCGGGCCGAGGGCGTCACCGAGCACGAAGGCGTCGTGGAAGTCGCCGCGATGGAAGGCGCGCCAGGCTTCCTGCAGGGTCTCGGCGAGTTTGGCCGCGTCCATGCCCTTGGATGCCTTGGGCATCGCCTTGAGCAGCGCGCCGGCACGCTTGAGGTCGGGGAAGGGCTCGCAATCGCCGGCGTGCAGGCCGCCCCAGGCGGCCTTGAGTTTGTCGCCGGCGTAGTCGAAGCCCTTGCCGGCGTGTGGAAATGCAGCCCAGGTAGTGGATTTTGCGGCCATCGGAATCTCCTGAAGAGTCGTGATCGCGAGCATGTCCCCGGATCGTGGCGCTGGCAAGGCCGCGCGGTGGCATGCGTGGGTCGAAATCACCATAGTGCAACGGCATCGGCTAGTGCCATTGCTCAAACGTTTGTTTGGATACTGCTCGCCGTCGAAGCGATCCATCAATCCCCATCGCCATCAGGAGGCGAACATGAGCACGAAGATCGAAGCCACTTCCGTCAATCGTCAGCGCCCGGGCGCGCGTGAATTCATGCTGGCCGGCATCGGCGCGGTTTCGCTGGCCCGGCGCAATGCCGGCGCGGCCGTGCAGGAAGCCATCGCCATCGCCGGCCGGGTGCCGGCCGCCACCAGCATCATGATCGAAGGACTGGGCGAGACCGGCAGCGAATACCGTCGCGCCATCGGCGCGCGCGCCGATGCGTTGCGCACGCGCATCCTCACCACGGCCGGCGAAGTCGCCGCGCAGGCACAATCGCGCGTGCAGCCGTTGCTGGGCCGCTTCGAGGGCGTCGCCGCCCGTTTGGGCATCGTCAAGACCAAGCCCAAGGCGCGGCGTGGCCGCAAGGCGAGCAAGCCGGTGGCGCGGCGCAAGGCACGCAAGGCCGCGTGAGATTCCGCGATCGATGATGCAGCCACGACGCCCGGTTCGCCGGGCGTCGTCGTCTGCGCGGGGTTCAGTTCTCGTAGGCGCGGATCAGATTGTTCAGATGCAGTCGTTCGGAATCACGCAGGAACGGCGCCACCAGCATCATCACCTGCACGATGCCGAGCCGGATCGACGTGTTTTCGTCGCGATCGCCGCGCACGCTGGCGTAGTTCAGCCAGAAGGTGGCGATGACGAGGATGTTGGTCGCGGTCGCCTCGACCTCGGCCGCCGAGGCGCGCATCGCGCCGCTGCGTACCAGCCCGCGCATGATGTCGCTGGCGCTGCCGGCGGCGCGCTTGAGGATGCGCGCGAAGCGCAGGCGCAGGCTGCGGTTGCGACTGAGGATGTCGACCAGGTCGCGATACAGGAAGCGGTATTCGGAGATGCACTCGAACACCAGGTGCAATTGCAACCAGACGTCTTCGAGCTCGGGCAGGCGATCGGCGGGCGCCGCCAGCGCCTTGTCCATGCGCTCTTCGAAGCGCACGAAGATCTGCTCGATGATGTCGTCCTTGTTGCGGAAGTGGTA
>CAZXGS010000059.1:0-18591 GCA_964640525.1 uncultured Gammaproteobacteria bacterium
ATAACCGCTGAAAGCATCTAAGCGGGAAGCGCGCCTCAAGATGAGACCTCCCGGGACACAAGTCCCCTGAAGGAACCAGGAAGACGACCTGGTGGATAGGCGGGGTGTGTAAGCTGCAGCAATGCGTTGAGCTAACCCGTACTAATGATCCGTGCGGCTTGATCATATAACCTCAAGAAGCTTCGAAGGCTGGCAAGACCAGCATCCTCTGAAGGCACGTGCCAGACACGTCGCAACCGACTCATTACGTCCCGACCCCATGAGAGCGTGCAGAGCGAACCTGCGGGCATCGAGTGACGGCGGCAGAAGTCTTCTTCTGTCCGGTGTCCTCTGCCCCGAGTCCTCTGACCTCCACCCTCTCCCTGGCGACCATAGCCCTGTGGCCCCACCCGATCCCATCCCGAACTCGGCAGTGAAACGCAGGCGCGCCGATGGTAGTGTGGCTCAAGCCATGCAAGAGTAGGTCATCGCCAGGGTCTTGTTGAAAGGCAAAGGCCGGTTCCGCAAGGAACCGGCCTTTTGCTTGCATGGCTCCTGCAACAGGTCATCGCCAGGGTCTTTGTCCGAAGGCCGGTTCCGCAAGGGGCCGGCCTTCTTCTTTGCAGCCCCGCAGGGGCTGCAACAGGTCATCGCCAGGGTCTTTACCCGAAGACCGGTCTTGCGGCTATTGAAATCGCGCCTTTCGCGCCTTCGTGGCGCGCATCGCCTCACCGCAGCGGGACGAAGTGCAGGGGGCAGGGAACGGACGGAACGATCGCCGAACGACGCGCGATGGCATGCAGGTTGATCACGGGCCCGGGATCTGTCATGGCTGGCCATCGCAGGTGAATCGCCGATGAGTGGCGCATGTGCACGCATCGCCTGGGACTGATCGGTTGCGGTTATCGTGCCGGCATGGACTCGAGTCGGAGATCGATCATGGCTACCGTGGGTGTTCGACAAATTTCGGATGGCGCCGGGCTTTGGATGCGGATGGCGGCGATCGGGACCGTCATGGTTCTTTGCGGGTGTTCGAGTTTCCAGGACCGGCCGCCGGATCCCGCGGTGGTGAAGCGGCTGGCGGAAGTCGATGCGATCGCGGGATCTCCGGTGAACTCGTTCCGTTTCATGCGCATGAGTTCGTTCGAGCCCATCGGGCTGCAGCATCTGCTGGTGTTCACCACGCCGCATGATGCCTGGCTTCTGCGCCTGGATGCGCCTTGCCGTCTTCTGGATTTCGGCCCGTTCATGGGCATCACCTCGCACATGCACCTGGTGATGGCCGGCGTGGACAGCGTGCGCGTGCGCGACAACCCGATCCCGTGCCGGATCGAGCAGATCCGGCCGGTCGATGCCTTGCGCTTGCGCCACGTGGACCGCGAACGCAAGGCGCAAGGGACTATGGATCTGGATCAACCGGTGGACAAGCCGAAGTCCGACGGGTGAGTGCGTTGTCGAGGGTGGTGCATGCGCACACGCGCGGATCAGCCTGCGGGTGGTTCGTAACCTGGCGGCGGCGCGGAGCCTTCGCCGAACAGGAACTTTTCCATCTCGCCTTCCAGGAAGGCTCGATGCGCCCGATCCAGCGGTGACAGCCGGTTTTCGTTGATCAGCATGGTCTGGTGGGCAAGCCAAGCCGCCCACGCGGGCTTGCCGATGTGCGCGTACACGCGCTTGCCCAGGTCTCCGGGCCAGGGCGGGAAGTCCAGCCCTTCCGCCTCGCATCGTTGCTTGACACAAAACACCATGCGCGCCATCAGCCAAGACCCTTCAGCAGCTTGCGGACCGGTGCCGGCAGACCAAGTTCGCCCAGTCGGGACGGATGCTGCCAGCGCAGGTCGTCATTGTCGCCGATGGCATCGCGTTCGCGCACGCCGGTCCACAGCAACGGCTGGATCAGCAAGCGACAGTGGCTCAAGGTGTGAGCGATGACGGGCAGTTCGCTGCCACTGCCGACGTGAGCGTGGCGGTCGATCCAGTTCCGTGCTTCATCGTGGTTGGAGGCCTCGGGGAGTGACCACAGGCCTGCCCAAATCCCGATCGGTGGACGTCGCTGCAGCAGGACGCAACCTGCGTCATCCCGCGCGACCAAGGCGCAGATTCGACGGGTGGGCAGGGCCTTTCCGGCCCGCCGTTCCGGCAATTGGCCGACACGTCGCTCGCGACGCGCCACGCAATCCTCGCGCAGAGGGCAGGCCTGGCAGGCGGGTGCGCGGGGTGTGCACAGCAACGCGCCAAGATCCATCATCGCCTGGGTGAAGTCGGCGATGCGGGTCGCGGGGAGAGGGGCTGCCGCGAGCTGCCACAATCGTCTTTCGGTCATCGCCTGTCCGGGCCATCCTTCCACACCGTGCAGCCGGCACAGGATGCGTCGCACATTGCCGTCCAGGATCGGAAACGGCAGGTTGTGGGCGAGGGCGAGGATCGCGCCGGCGGTCGAGCGGCCAATGCCAGGCAACGCAATCAAGTCGTCGAAGGTGGCGGGAAGTGCACCGCCGTGCCTTTCCATGCAGGCCTGGGCGGCCTTCTGCAGGTGGCGCGCACGCAGGTAGTAGCCCAGGCCTGACCACAGCGCCAGCACCTCATCCGGCGCTGCGGCAGCGAGAGCGGGCAGGTCCGGCAGCGCGTCCACGAAGCGCTGGAAGAATGGAATCACCGAGCTGACCTGGGTCTGCTGCAACATGGTTTCCGAGACCCAGACGCGGTACGGCGTGCGCGGATGCTGCCAGGGCAAGTCGTGGCGACCGTGGAGGTCAAACCATTCCAGCAGGCGCGTGGCCATGCTGCTCATGGCTTGGTAGGTGGGCTTGGCGGTGGGTCATCCACGAGCTCCGCCCTCACGCCACGCAATTGGACCGGCCCGAGGTCGATCGCAGGAGTGGCCAGGGTGGCTTGCAGCGGGGGCAGGATCGCGCTGTTCGGATGACGCAACCATGCCCGCAATTCTGCGATCGGGGCCTCGCCAGCGAGCCGCGCCGCGCCACGCGTCAGCGCGAACTCGACCGGCAGTCGTGGATAGATCGGGCCGTGGTAGCTGGCCGTGAACCGCAGCGGTTCGCTGGCGCCGGCAAGGCCATCGGGCAGCGCCGGCCAGGCGTCGGGCCAGCGGCTGAGCTGTGCGCTCAGCTTGGCATCGATCAGCAATTCGCCGCTGGCCTTCGCCTTCAGGGTCAGCAGGGGTTGGTGTTTGCCGTCGCCGAGGTTCAACGCGAGTTGCCAGCCCGTCGTGGCGTCGCTTGCGACGGGAATTTCCGCTGGTCGATGGCGCAGGGAAATCGAAAACGGCGTGTCACTGGACTTGGCGAGGGAGGAATCGGTCAGCGCTGCCCACTGCCGCGGCACCGATTGCAGGTTGCCGCGCAAGGCAAGATCGAGTGTGTCGGCGACCAGCAGGTGGCCGCTGGCGGTTAGCGAA
Organism: uncultured Gammaproteobacteria bacterium; assembly: GCA_964640525.1. Lineage (GTDB taxonomy): Bacteria > Pseudomonadota > Gammaproteobacteria > Xanthomonadales > Xanthomonadaceae > SZAS-103. Next base: position 3,395 of record CAZXGS010000059.1, read on the forward strand.
GGCAACTCGCCGTCGGCCTTCGACGCCAGTTGCAGGCCATCCAGGCGCAGCCCCTGGCTTGTGCCGGCGGCGCGACTGGCGCGTGCTTGCAGGTCGAAAGCTGACGTGGCCGTCGCACGCTGCCATCTGCCGCGGGCATCAAGCGCCAGCGCTTTGCCGTCGCCAAGCGCGGGCAGGGAAATCTGCAGGTCGCGCAAGCTCCAGTCCTTGCCACGCACGATGGCATCGGTTGCCTGCAAGCCGTCGGTCAGCGTGGGCAGCTTGAATGGCGCCTTGCTCGGCGGTTGTCTGGCGAGCCACGCATCGAGACCCTGCAGGTCCAGCTCCGGTGCCTTCAGGACGATGCGGCTGACGTCGCTGCTGCTGCCGCGCAGCGTTCTCCACGGCAACGCCAGTTCGACCTGCCCGCTGCGGAAGAACGGCTCTGCGGCCCCGGGCACGCGCGCGCTCAGGCCAGGCAGCACCAGCCGCGGTTCCGGACGCAGCGCATAACTGCCGGGGCCGCTGGTGTGCAGTTCCAGTTTCAGGTCGTGGCTGGCGCGCGTCAGGATCAGCGCGGTCAACTGTGCCGGTTGCAGGAAATAGGCGATCCCCGCCACCACGGTGGCGAGGATCACGGTGAACGCCAACAGCCGTTGCGGCCGGCGGCGAACGATGCGCTCGCCGCGCCCGGCCATCAGCCGCCCAGCGAATCGGGCAGCAGCGCGTCCACGAAGGCCTCAGGATCGAACACGCGAAGATCCTCCAGCCGCTCGCCAAGGCCGACATAGCGGATCGGGATGCCGAACTCCCGCGCCAGCGCGAACAGCACGCCGCCGCGTGCGGTGCCGTCGAGCTTGGTCACCACCAGCCCGGTGACCTTGGCCACCGCGTTGAACTGGCGCAGTTGCGAGATCGCATTCTGGCCGGTGGTGCCGTCGATCACCATCAACACCTCGTGCGGGGCGCGTGCGTCCAGGCGCGCGAGCACGCGGCCGATCTTGCCCAGTTCGTTCATCAACCCGGCCTGGGTGTGCAGGCGGCCGGCGGTGTCGGCGATCAGCACGTCGATGCCGCGGGCGGCCGCGGCCTGCATGGCATCGAAGGCGACCGAGGCGGCATCCGAGCCGCTGCCCTGCGCGACCACGGCGACGTTGTTGCGCTCGCCCCAGATCTTGAGCTGCTCGACCGCAGCGGCGCGGAAGGTGTCGCCCGCTGCCAGCATCAGGCTGTGGCCATCGAGCTGGAAGCGGCGGGTGAGCTTGCCGATGGTGGTGGTCTTGCCGACCCCGTTCACGCCCACGGTGAGAATCACGAACGGCTTGGCGCCGGGGTCGATGCGCAACGGCTGGGCGACGGGCCGCAGCAGTTCGATCAGCTCGCTCCGCAGGCCGGCAAGCAGCGCGTCGGCATTGGCGAACTCGCGCTTCTGCGTGCGCCGGCGCAGCTTTTCGGCGATTTCGCGGCTGGCGGTGACGCCGACGTCGGAGGTGATCAGCGAGGTCTCGATCTCGTCGATCAGCTCGTCACCGAGGATGGGGTTGGCCCCCATCAGCTCGCGTACGTCCTTGAACAGGATGCTGCCGCGCAGGCGCTCGCGCCAGCCCTGCTTGCCGGGCGCCGCCGGGGCAGCGTCGGCGCGCGCGCCAAGCTCGGCCAGCGCCGCGGCATCGGAAGCTGGCGCGGCGCTCGCCGGTTCGGCCACGGGAGGCGGCGGCGTCACCGGCGGTGGCGCGACCGGGGGCGCCGCGGCGGCCTCGGCGGTGGCCGGCTCGGCGGGCTTCTTTTTCCAGAAACTGAACATGCGTCGCGAATGCGGGAGAATCCGCGCATGGTACCACCCGCCTCCCGCCCGCCCCGCGGCATTCGCGCCAACACCGCGACGGGAAGCGTGCGCATCATCGGTGGCCGTTGGCGTGGCTCGAAACTGCCGGTTGCGGCGATCGAAGGCCTGCGCCCGAGCGCCGATCGCGTTCGCGAGACCCTGTTCAATTGGCTGCAGCCGATGATCCACGGCGCGCATGTGCTCGATGTGTTTGCTGGCAGCGGCGTGCTCGGGCTGGAAGCAGCCTCGCGCGGCGCGGCACGGGTGGTGCTGCTGGAACGGCACGCGGGACTGGCGGCAAACCTGACGGTACAAGTCGGGCGCCTGGCCGATGCTTCGGTGCATGGCTCGATCCAGGTCGTCCACGACGATGCCCTGAGCTGGCTGGCGCGGCCGCCGAGCGAGCGTTTCGACCTGGCGTTCATGGATCCGCCGTTCGCTGCCGATCTGTGGCAGCCGGCCTTGCGCGCGCTGGACCCTTGGCTGTCCGATCGTGCCTGGCTTTACCTCGAAGCCCCGCGACAGGCGGCCATCGACCCTGGAGCGGCTTGGTCGATGCACCGTCACGGGCAAACCCGCGAAGTGGAGTTTGCGCTGTACCGTCGCCACGCTGTTACACTCGGTTCAGTTTCCTCCGAGCAGGGTTCCGCCCGGGCATGAGCACGGCCAATCGCCGCCTCGCGGTCTATCCAGGCACCTTCGATCCCATCACCAACGGCCACGTCGATCTGGTCGGGCGCGCGGCGCCGCTGTTCGAGCGCATCATCGTCGGCGTTGCCGAGAGCCCGGCCAAGGGGCCGGCGTTCCCGCTCACCGAGCGCGTGGAGTTCGCGCGCCAGGCGCTGGCCGCCCACGCCAATGTCCAGGTCAGCGGTTTCGACGGCCTGCTGGCGCATTTCGTGCGCGACATCGGCGCCGGCGTGCTGTTGCGAGGCTTGCGCGCGGTGTCGGACTTCGAATACGAGTTCCAGTTGGCGAGCATGAACCGGCACCTGATCCCGGGCGTCGAGACCCTGTTCCTGACCCCGGCCGAGCAATACGGATTCATCTCCTCCTCGCTGGTGCGCGAGATCGGTCGGTTAGGCGGTGACGTGTCTGCCTTCGTGCCGCCCGCGGTGCAACTTGCATTGAATTCGCGCTGGAAGCGCGGATGATCGACTCCAGTCCACTCCAATCCTGACTCCAAGGAAAACGCCATGTCATTCATGCAACGCTTCAACGGTTCGCTCGCGCGCTGGCTCGCGGTGCCGGCACTGGCCATGCTGCTGGTGCTGTCCGGCTGCAAGAAGGAAGAAAAGGTTGCCGTGGTGGCAGCGCCGCTGCATGCGCCCGCCAAGCTGACCGATGATGCCGGCTGGCAGGCGTACTACCAGGATGTGATCGGCCGCAACAGCCAGGGCATCCAGGGCACGACCAGCGCGTACTACCTGCCGGCACCGGGTGGCGCGGATTATGACGATCAGTACGCACGCCAGTTGCAGCAGGTTTCCGATGCCGCGGGCCGGGGCGTGCAGCCGGGCAATTTGCTCGCCTTCATGTCTCCGGATTCGACCAAGATGGCCGACCTGGTCGTGGCGGCTTTCGCCAAGGCCTCGCCGGGAAGCATGAAGAACGTGGTCGTGCTGTTCGTCGGCAAGCCCGCGGACAATGATCGGGTCAAGGCGGCGGTGGCCCCCAGCGGCGCCACCTACAAGTTCATCGAATTCAACTGATCGGGCCGGCTCCCAAGGCGTGCCGCAGGCACTCTGGAGCAGGCCGGCACGGCGCGCCATGGCTTGCGGGGCGATTGCGCGAGCACACGCGAAATGTCGCGCGTGCATCTGCCGCCTGCCCGTCGCGGCATCTGCGACAGTTGCGGTTCGTCGCCGGTGAGGCACGCAAGCGGAGGTGATGGCATCGATGCACGCTTCAGACCTGGAATCGGGTGACGTCGGCCGGCCGCGCGGGCTCGTGCGCTGCATGCTTGTCGGCTTGATCGCTGGCGCTTTGGTCTGCATGGCTACGGCCTTGGCGGCGCCAGCCGAAAGGCCGACGGCCGTGGCTGCTCCGCCGGCGGTGGCCGCGCACCCTCCCGGCGCGGTGATCGCCAGTGCGCATTATCTGGCGACTCAGGCTGGCGAGCAGGTCCTGGCGCAGGGCGGCAATGCCTTCGATGCCGCGGTGGCGGTGGCCTCCACGCTCGGTGTGGTCGAACCGGAAAGCTCGGGGATCGGCGGCGGCGGTTTCTTCCTGCTGCACCAGGCAAAGACCGGTGCGGAGGTGTTCGTGGATGCACGCGAGACCGCGCCCGACTCGGTGAATGCGGCCGCATACCTGGACGCCAACGGCAAGCTCGACCATGACAAGGCGCTCGATGGCGCGCTGGCGGTGGGCATTCCCGGCGAGGCGGCTGGCTGGGCGTATGTCGCCGAACACTACGGCAAGCTGTCGCTGGCGCAGGATCTCGCGCCGGCAATCCGCATCGCCCGCGAGGGTTTCCCGGTGTACCAGCGGATGGTGGATGAGCTGGCCGAACGCGCGTCGGTGATGCGCCGCTGGCCGGCCAGCACGGCGGTGTTCGAGCCGCAGGGCAAGCCGCTGAAGGTCGGCGACGTGCTCAAGCAGCCCGATCTGGCGGCGACGCTGGAAGCCTTGGCCAGCAAGGGTCGTGCGGGCTTCTACGAGGGCCAGGTCGCGCAGGAGATCGTCGCGGCGATCAACGCCGCCGGGGGCGAATGGCGCCTGTCCGATCTGGCCGGATATCGGGTCAAGCTGCGCACCCCGTTCCGGTTCCACTACCGTGGCTGGGACATCGTCACCGCACCGCCGCCGTCCTCGGGCGGGGTGGCGCTGGCCGAAATGCTCAACATCCTCTCGGCATGGGATCTGAAGACGATGGACGCGGCCACCCGCGTGCACCTGATCGTCGAGGCGATGCGTCGCGCCTACCGCGACCGCACCTACTTCATGGGCGATCCGGATTTCGTCAAGGACATGCCGATCGCCAGGTTGACCGGCAGCGCCTACGCCGATGGCCTGCGCAAGGGCATCAAGCTGGACAAGGCCACACCCAGTGCTTCGCTGCCCGGCCCGACGCCGCAGCAGGAAGGCGCACACACGACCCACTTCTCCATCATCGATGCACAGGGCAACTACGTTTCGGCCACGATGACGGTCAACACGCCCTACGGCTCCGGCCTGGTCGCCGGAGGTACCGGCATCGTGCTCAACAACGAGATGGACGACTTCGCGCTGCAGGCCGGCGTACCCAACGCCTACGGCGTGACCGGCTACGACGCCAACGCGCCCAAGCCAGGCAAGCGTCCGCTGTCATCGATGTCGCCGACCTTCATGATCCGTCCGGACAAGGTGGTGGTGCTGGGTACCCCGGGAGGCAGCCGGATCATCACCATGGTGTTGCTTGGCATCCTTGGCGTGGACGATGGGCTGGGCGCGCAGCAAGTGACTGCACTGCCGCGCTTCCATCATCAGTACCTGCCCGACCACATCTTGTACGAGCCCGGCGCGTTGTCGAAGGACATGATCGCCAGGCTGGAGGCCATGGGGCACCAGCTCGTCGCTGCCGGCAGGACCTGGGGCAACATGCAGATCGTGGAATGGGACCGCGCCGCCAACACCCTCAGCGGCGGCACCGATCCACGCAACCCGGTCGGCAAGGTCGGCATCGTCGTGAAGGCGGCAAAGCCATGAAACTCTGGTCGATCCTCGGCAACTCGCAGAAGCTCGACGGCGGCGCCATGTTCGGCAACGTGCCGCGCGCGATGTGGTCCAAATGGATCACCCCGGACGAACGCCATTGCATCCCGCTGGCCTGCCGGGCGTTGCTGGCCAGCCCGGTCAACGGCAGGACGGTGCTGTTCGAGACCGGTATCGGCGCATTCTTCGACCCGAAGCTGCGCGAGCGCTTTGGCGTGGTCGAGGATCGCCACGTGTTGCTGGATGGCTTGGCAGCGGCCGGTTTCAGCCACGAACAGGTGGATGCGGTGGTGCTCAGCCACCTGCATTTCGACCATGTCGGCGGCCTGCTGGCGGCTTGGCAGGAAGGCGAGCCGCTGCGACTGCTGTTTCCGAATGCACAGGTGTTCGTCGGCGCGCAGGCATGGCAACGCGCGCTGCATCCCCATCCGCGCGATCGCGCCTCGTTCATCCCCGGCCTGTGCGAGTTGCTGGAGGCCAGCGGACGGCTGCAGATCGTCGATGGTGACGACCACCCGTTCTTCGGCGACGCCGTGCGCTTCCACCACAGCGACGGCCATACCCCGGGCCTGTTGCTGGCCGAACTGCGAGGCGCCCACGCCCACGGCGGGGTGGTGTTCTGTGCCGACCTGATCCCCGGGCGCCCGTGGGTGCACCTGCCGGTGACCATGGGTTACGACCGCTTCCCGGAACTGCTGATCGAGGAGAAGCGTGCCTTCCTCGAAGACAAGCTGGCGCGCGGCGTGCGCCTGTTCTTCACCCACGATGCGCAGTGCGCGCTGGCGAGGGTGGTGCGCGAGGACAACGGTCGCTTCCGCACCGACCACGAGGTTGCACAGTTGCACGCCCGCCCGCTGACGGCATGAGTATGGGGCGATGGCGCGCAGCCGTAGTCGTCCTCGCTGCGCTGGTCGCGGCGCATGTGGCGGTCGCCGCCGACCCGGCGCCGCAAGCGGCGGCCGACACCACGATCATTTCCGATCCGGGCGTGTTGCAGGCGCACGGTCGGATCGGCGATCCGGACTTCGGGCTGCAGGTGCGCGCCATCGGCCTCGAGCGCAGCGTCCGCATGCGCCAGTGGCAACGCCAGGCCGGCGCGGCGGACGGGGTGGTGGCGGTGTGGTCGGCGGAACTGTTGCCGTCGGTCGATGGCAGACACGCCAATCCCGCAAGGTTTCCCCTGCAGGGCCAGCGCTGGTGGTCGCAGGAGGTTAGCTGGCAGGGTCGGCCAGTCAACGCGCAGGTGCTGGCCGCGGTTGCGAAAAATGCCGATGACGCCGATTTGTGGACGGCCGTCGATCCCGAGCCCGCGCAGCTTCCGCCGAATCTCGCGGCGACCTTCCAGTCCGATGGCCACGGCTTGACCACCTCGCAGGACGCGGCCCACCCGCAGGTCGGTGATGTCCAGGTGAGATGGCGCGCGATCGTTTCCGCGCGTGCGCCTGCCGGCCTGCGCTGGGCGGACGGCAAGTGGCAGATGGCGGACGCGATCGCCTCCACGCCCTCCGCGCCGGCTTCGGGCGCAGTGACGCCAGCCCCGGTCGCGCCTCCGGTCACCGCGAGCCGATCCTCGAACTGGAACCTGCGCGGACTGGCGGCGCTGCTGGTCTTCGCCGCCGTCGTCGGGGTGATGATCGCGCTGGGCAGGCGCAAGCACCGACGCTGACGCCGCCCTTCACATGAAAAGGGCGCGCCCGGAGGCGCGCCCTGGATGCTGCGGTCGATCCGGACTCAGGCGTGCTTGGCCGAAGCCGGCGCAGCCTTCATGCAGGCGCTCATCGCGCTCTTGAACGCATCGCCCTTCTTGCCCTTGTTGGCGCTGGCGCAGGCGGTCATCTTGGCCTGCTGGTCCTTGCCTCCACGGGTGGTGTTGGCCGGGACGGTCGCCGGTGCCGGCTTGTTCACCGGGGCGCTGGCGGTCTTGGCGGGCGCGGGCGTGCCCTTCAGGCAGGCGCTCATGCTGGCCTTGTAGTCCTCGCCCTTCTTGCCCTTGTTGGCGGCGGCGCAGGTGCTCATCTTCGACTGCTGGGCGGTCTTGGTCGTGGCCGGGGCCTTGCTGGACGCCGCCGGGGTGGCCGCGGAGACGGCGCCGAAGGCGAGCAGGGCGGCGGTGGCCAGGGCGATCATGCCGATCTTCATGGTGGTACCTCGTCTTGTAGGGAATGGGGTGCTACGGGCGCGATGCTAGGCGCGCCGCTGCGACGCCCAACCTTCCGGGTGGTGAAACTTTTTTCATCCGGCCGGCGCAGGGCGTGTTGCCGCACTGCCGCTCAAGGATCGCGGGCATCCACGTAGACCCACGCCAGTTGCCCGGAGGCCAGCGCGCACAGCACGCGCCTGTAGTCGGCCACCTCGTAGCGGTCGGCATTGGCCAATTCGGTATCCGTGATTTCGAACAGCATGCCGTCGATGCCGCGGCGCGGGTCGCCGCAGGCGCGCGCGATCGGGTGGTGGGTCTGGCCACTGCTGGCGACCACCGCCGCATCGCGGATCTGCAATTGTCCGAGTTCGTAGCCCGGCAGGTGGTCGCGCTCACCGCCCAGCGAACGGCCGAAGGTGTCCAACTGGACGCTTTCCAGTTGCAGGGTGCCGTAGGAAAACAGCAAGGGCATGGTCAACTCCTCGGCCGGTACACGGAAAAAGCCCCGATCGTCAGGCCCAGAATTACGCTGATCCATCCGCATCCCTGCGCTTCGCGTGCGGTCACGAATTCGCTCGATCCATGCGCATGTCGCGTCGGCGCGTGGTAGACCACCATGGAATGCGGATGCCATGCAACCAGCAGGCCTGCCACGATCATCGCCAGTCCCAGCGCAAGGCCGAACCAGCTGATCGCGCGATTCGAGCGGACGGGTTCCGTCGTCGATTCCGGTTGGGTGCGTGCGGTGAGGGTCGTGCGCGGCGCCGGCGCGACGGGTGCATCGACGCCTGCCGCCGGGCCCGGATCGGCGCCGCGCGGGCGTGCGCGCAGGTCGCTGCCATTCTCGATGCCGTCATCGAGCAGGTCCCACACGTTCGTGTTCTGCAGCTGCCGATGGACGTCGGGTGGACTCATTAGTTCCGGCTTCCGCGTTCGCGCCGGGCTGGCGAACGTCGCCGTCCAGTGTAGCCGATGGCCCCGTCCGAATGCCGCACGGCCGGCGCGTGGCGGGCGGTGCGGCAACCTTGAAATCGGCGACCGCCGCCACCACCCCGGATGGCATCGTTCCCCGCCATCGCAGGCTTCTTCCATGACCGTCGCCACCGCCCCCGAAACCCGCCGCTTCGACGCCGACGTCGCCCAGGTCCTGCACCTGGTCACCCATTCGCTGTATTCGCACAAGGAAATCTTCCTGCGCGAGCTGATATCCAACGCCGCCGATGCGCTCGACAAGCTGCGTTTCGAGGCGCTGGCCAACCCGGCGCTGCGACTGGACGCCGGCGAATTGCGGATCGACGTGAGCATCGACGAAGCCGCGCGCACCATCACCATCGCCGACAACGGCATCGGCATGAACCGCGAGGAAGTGGTCGCCAACATCGGCACCATCGCCAGCTCCGGCACCCGCCGCTATCTGGAGGCGCTGTCGAGCGAGCAGAAAGCCGACACCCACCTGATCGGCCAGTTCGGGGTCGGTTTCTACTCGGCGTTCGTGGTCGCCGACAAGGTGACCCTGACGACCCGCAAGGCCGGCACGCCGGCCGCCGAGGGCGTGCGCTGGGAATCCGACGGCAGCGGCGAATACGTGCTGGAAGCCGTCGAGGTGGCCGCGCCGGGCACCACCATCACCCTGCATCTGAAGGCCGATGAGGACGAGTTTCTCAAGAGCTGGCAACTGCGCAGCCTGATCGGCCGTTATTCGGATCACATCGGTTTCCCGATCCGGATGCCCAAGACCGACGACGACGGCAAGCCGACGTCCGAATGGGAGAAGGTCAATCAGGCCTCGGCGCTGTGGACGCGGCCGAAGGCGGACATCAAGGACGAGGATTACCAGGCGTTCTACAAGCACGTCTCGCACGACTTCGACGACGCGCTGGCGTGGATCCACAACCGGGTGGAGGGCAACCAGAACTTCACCTCGCTGCTGTACATCCCGAGCAAGGCGCCGTTCGACCTGGCCATGCGCGGCCCGAACGAGCGCAAGGGCCTGAAGCTGTACGTCAAGCGCGTGTTCATCATGGACGCCGCCGAGCAGCTGCTGCCGCCGTACCTGCGCTTCGTGCGCGGCGTGGTCGATTCCGACGACCTGCCGCTCAACGTCAGCCGCGAGTTGCTGCAGCAAAACCGCAACCTCGACAAACTGCGCGCGGCCTGCACCAAGCGCGTGCTCGACCTGCTCGACAAGCTGGCCAGCGACGAGCCGGAGAAATTCGCGACCTTCTGGAAGACCTTCGGCAGCATCCTCAAGGAAGGCATCGCCGAGGACTTCGGCAACCGCGAACGGATCGCCAAGCTGCTGCGGTTTGCTTCGACGAAGACCGCAGACGCCGAGCCGACGGTGTCGCTGGACGCCTACATCGAGCGCATGCCCGAGGGCCAGGACGCAATCTGGTTCATCACCGCCGGCAGCTACGCCGCGGCCAAGGGCAGCCCGCACATCGAGGCGCTGGGCGCGCGCGGCACCGAGGTGCTGCTGATGGGCGAGCGGATCGACGAGTGGATGAGCGGCCACCTGCACGAATACGCCGGCAAGAAACTGCGCGATGCCGGCAAGGGCGACCTGGAGCTGGGCGGCGCCGACGCCGACAAGCGCAAGGCCAGCGAGAAAGCCGCCAAGGGCATGCTCGGCAAGCTCAAGGAACTGCTCGGCGAGCGCGTCCGCGAGGTGCGGGTGAGCGAGCGGCTGACCGAATCGCCCTCGTGTCTGGTGGTGGAAGACCACGACATGGGTCTGGCGATGCAGCGACTGCTGCGCCAGGCCGGCCACGACGTGCCCGAAAGCAAGCCGGTGCTGGAGATCAATCCCGAGCACGCGCTGGCCAAGCGGCTGGAGAGCGAGACCGATGCCGATCGCCAGCAGGACATCGCCCTGCTCCTGCTCGATCAGGCCCAACTGCTCGAAGGCGTGGCGCTGGAAGACCCGGCCGCTTACGTCAAGCGGGTGAACCGGTTGCTGGCGGCGGGTTGAGCGCTGCTCCCGCGAAGCGTTGGGAGGTTGCCGTGATCCCGGCGCAAGCCGGGATCCATTGAAGGCCACGCCGGCGCAGCAAGAGCCGCCATCCACATGGATGACCCGCCTTGCTGTCGTGGAGCGGTCCCGGCTTGTGCCGGAATGGCGGCGGCTCGAGCCGGAGCCAGACGGCGGGTCGCCCATTGTTTCGTGGCAACATCCTGAAGTCGCTGCGTACTCCAGAGGTGTGCAACTTGGACCTGCAAATCGAATCGACGCTCACCTGTCCGGCCTGCCATGCGCGTCATCGCGAGACCATGCTGCTCGACGCGTGCCGGTGGTTCTACGAGTGTGCTGCCTGCCACGCCCTGCTGACGCCGCTCGCCGGCGACTGCTGCGTGTTCTGCTCGTTCGGCAGCGTGGCCTGCCCGCCGATCCAGCAGGGCCGTGCTTGTTGTCATGGCCCGCGCGCGGTCGGCGACGAACTGCCGGCGCCGGCAGCCGGTTGACCGCAATGCCGTCAGTTCAAGGGCCGTCATTGACCGGCGTCGCCGTTGCGAAGCGCATCTGTCTTGCCAGGATCGACAAGCGTTGAAGTAGACGTCGTCGGAGTCGTTCCGCTGGGTGCCATATCGAAGCACGTCCCCTCACCGTCATTGCGAGGAGGGCGCAGCCCGACGTGGCAATCCACGTGGTGCGGTGGATCGCCACGGCCTGCGGCCTCGCGATGACGCTGCGAAGGGCAGCGGTGAATGGTAGTTGCGCGTCATGTCGAAGCACGTCCCCTCACCGTCATTGCGAGGAGGGCGCAGCCCGACGTGGCAATCCACGTGGTGCGATGGATCGCCACGGCCTTCGGCCTCGCGATGACGCTGCGAAGGGCAGCCGTGAACGGCAGTTGGGCGTCATGTCGAAGCGCATCCCCCCACCGTCATTGCGAGGAGGGCGCAGCCCGACGTGGCAATCCACCTGTCGCGGTGGATCGCCACGGCCTGCGGCCTCGCGATGACGCCGCGTAGGGCAGCCGTGAACGGCAGCTGGGTGCCATATCGAAGCGCATCTCCCCACCGTCATTGCGAGGAGGGCGCTGCCCGACGTGGCAATCCACCTGTTGTGGTGGATCGCCACCGCCTTCGGCCTCGCGATGACGCTGCGAGGGGCAGCCGTGAACGCCAGTTGCGCTTCATATCGATGCACGTCCCGCCACCGTCATTGCGAGGAGGGCGCAGCCCGACGTGGCAATCCGCGGGGTGTGGTGGATCGCCGCGGCCTTCGGCCTCGCGATGACGCTGCGAACTGCGGTGGCGGAATGATGCCTCCGTCGAGGCGCTCCATTTCCCCAACGCAAGAACGGTCAGCGCCGCATGCTCGCCCGGAATCCAGCGTGCCTGTCGAGCATCCCATCCAAGCCACTGAAAAACACGACTCGCCAATGCGCGGAAAGCGAGCCTTGAGGTCGACGTTGTCGGAATCGTCAAGTTTGAACCATTGCGATTGACCGCTGCGCGATCACTGCCGATACACCACCAGCACCACCAGCAGCGCCACCCCGATCGCCGCCATCGCCATCGCGAAGGTGAACGGCAGCCACGGCGAGTGATACCAAACGTGGCGATGGTTGGTGCGGTGCCACTTCAGCCCGTAGGCGAGAAAGCGCCACGCGGCGGCCAGGATCATCAGCACACCCATCGCCACCAGCACGATGCCACCCAGGGTGGACAGCGGGTTGGGCAGTAGCGCCGCGCCGTGGGCGACGCGCCAGGGTGGATGCGCCAGCAGCAGCCCGAAGCGATCCACGGTGATGCCGAAGATCATCAGCGACAGCGCGGTGCGCGTCCACACCGCCAAGGTCCGTTCGGTGTTCATGTAGGAGCGCTGCAGCGACAGCTCCACCAGTTCGCGCGCGGCGGCCACCGCAGGGTTGTCGGCTTCCTCGCTCATGCGACCACGTTCAGGAGCAGGATGACCAGCACCAGCAGCCCGGCGCCAAGGGTGGCGAGTGCGAAACCGCTCGCTGACCAGGGTCCGAACCCGACGTCGTGGCCGTAGTGTTGCCGCCAACGTGCCCGATAGGCTTGATGACGGACCAGCGCAGCGCCGACGATCGCCACGCCGACTCCGACCAATGCGATCCCGGCCACGCTCGACACCGGGTTGGGCGCCAGCAGGGTGCCGACGTGGAGCAAGTGATCGCGGCTGGCGAGGATGCCGAAACGATCGGCCACCACCCCGAACACGATCAGCGACAACGACGTGCGCGTCCAGGTCGCCAGCGTGCGGTCCACGTTCATGTAGCAGACCCGTGCCTGCAGGGCCGCCATCTGGCGCAGAACCGCGAGATCGGGCGGCGGGCCGACGGCGGTCATGGCGCGTGGAACTTCGCCCCTTGCGCCTTGAGCAATTCGGCGAGGATCGAGCGGTGGCAGTGCGCCGGGTTCTCGCAGTAGCAGCCGATCGAAAAATCGGTGGCTTGCGACAGTGCCGCCAGCAGCCCGATCGCATGCGCGGCTTCGGGCCTGGCCATCTCCGCCTTGTACAGGCGGGTGAAGCGCTTCCACTCCGCGGGTGTCTTCGCCGCCAGCGCGATCTCCATCGTCGGCAGACTCGGGGCAACGTTTGGGAACCAGACGTCGTAATAATTGCGCGACGCAAACTCGCTCTTGGGCACGCCGCGCGGCGGCCGCCGCACGGTGCCGATGCGCAGCCCCTCGCCGGCTTCGCGCGGGGTGCCGAGGCGGACGACGCGGATGGACATGCAAGCTCCTGCCGGTGGCGCGCGCAGGGCGCGTGAGGTCACTCTACCGCGGCGCGGGTTACGCGCAAATGCGCGCGGATGGTGAGGGGCCCTTTCGCCGATTACGTCAGCGCAGCCGTGATGGGGCAGGCTTCGGCGACGAGGCAAGCGGCCCATCCTCATCCGCATGGGCTGGTGGCCTACGTGGTCGTTTCAGCGCGACCTGCATACCGCCATCAGGGGGCGGCGATATGAGTCTTCAGGTCTGGAAAGGTCGCGTCTGCCCTGCTCGAATGCTCCGAAGCCAGACCCTTTCCGTCCTCTAATCCTTCCCGCCCTCCGCGAGGCGGCTTGCATGCCGGGCCGTAGGCTGCCTTTCATGACGAATCCGTAATGCTCGAAATGCAAGCCCCATCACACTTCGATGGTAAGGTGCGCGCCCCAGCATTCCCTCTTGACCGAATCCCGCATGCCATCGCGGTGCATGGGTGTGTGCCCATGCCTGTGATGGGCGGTGTTCGCGTGGGCGTGGAATGAAGACGTCCCATTCCTTCGCCGGTCCGACCCCATGCCATCCCCCCCCCCCCCGCGAGTCGCGCCTTCGCAGCCGCGCTGACCGTTTCCGTCCCGTTCGCGCTGGCGAGCCACGCGCTGGGCGATCGACTGCCTTCGCCCACGCCATGGGGGTGCGCATGAGCAGGTGGGGATTCTGGACGCAGTCGACGCTGCTCCTGCTGGCGCTGGGCTGGGGATACGCGATTCCCGCGCACGCTGGGTGTTGGGTGTACGACCTGTATTCCAATGGAGTCTACGAAGGCACCAGTGGCGTTTACTGTGATCCGGCCGAATTCATTCGGACGGGTTCCGGCGCACCGAAGCTTGTGGACGGCGGCGGTGGTCGTGGTGGCGGCGCCATCGGCAACCGCGGCAATCCGGACGGCAAGAAGGATGCGAGCGAAAAGAAGCCGTGCGCCGGCAACCCGATCATCTACGCGACCGGCAACAAGATCGAACCGGAGACCGACTTCGTCAGCGGCGGCGACATGGGCTTGTCGCTGCATCGCACCTACAACAACTACTGGGACGGCATCGGCCTCTTCGGCAAGAACTGGCTGAGCGATTACGACTACAAGCTGGCCTTCAACAGCAGTTCCACCACCGCGACGTGCTATCCCAAGCCCGGCGCGACCTGTGCCACGCCGCCGACGAATGCCACCACGCTCTGGGCGATGCGCCCGGATGGCATCCAGGTCAAGTACAACTTCAACGCCACGTATGGCGTGTGGTTGGAAGACAAGCCCAGCCCGATTGCGAAGATCGTGCGCAACACCGATGGCAGCTACACGCTGTACGGCGAGGATCACAACGTCGAGCATTACAGCGCCAGCGGCTACGTGCTGTCGGTCGCCAACGAGCAAGGCGTGGGCTGGACGTTCAGCTACGACGCGAACAACTACCTGCAGCGCGTCACCCATACGTCGGGTCGTTCCATCCGGTTCATCTGGACGGCGGGGCAGTTGACGCGCGTCGTCGATCCGCAGGGCAATCCGTACAACTACACCTACCTCGTCAACCGCGATGGGGCGGGCGGCAATCTGCTGCAGACGGCCACCCTGCCGGGCACGAAGCCGACCAAAATCACCTACTACTACGAGGATGCGCGCTTTCCTTTCGGCCTGACCGGCAAGGACTACAACGGCACGCGCTACTCCACCTTCGCCTATGACCCGGCCGGTCACGCCATCCTGACCCAGCATGACGGTGTCGGCGGCGCCGCGGTTGACAAGTACACCTTCACCTACACCGACCCGGGCGATGTGAACCGCCCCGGGAATCCCGGAGGCTCGTTGGGTTGAGTCATGCCGCGTTG